>NZ_QZWH01000007.1 GCF_003601925.1 Buttiauxella izardii | reverse complement strand
TTTATTTTCGCTTTTCATCTGGCTGACGAGCCGGTTTGTAAGCCGTTGTGCCGTGTCAGTGGAGGCGCAGTATAGGGATTTTCCGGAGGCTGACAACCCCTATTTTCAAAATAATTACCAAGCGCTCACTTTTTAAACATTACGCCTGTTTTTGACGCGCTTTTATCGCTTTTGGCAGATCTGCGAGGCTATTAATGACAAAATCAGCCGCTGCTTCGCCTTGCTCAGTCACCGGCTTACCGGTACGAACCAATACTTTGGTCCCTACTTGCGCAGCAGTTGCCGCCTGCATGTCTTCAAATTTGTCCCCTACCATATAAGAAGAAGCCATATCTATATGTAGAAACTCTTGCGCAGAGAGCAGCATGCCCGGCTGGGGTTTGCGGCAATCGCAAGATTGGCGAAACTCTTCTACTATTGCCTCGGGATGATGCGGACAGTAATAGATACCATCAAGGTCAACGCCACGGTCAGCCAAAGACCAGTCCATCCATTCCGTCAGGTTTTCAAAATCAGCTTCCGTAAACATGCCACGGGCAATACCAGACTGGTTGGTGACAAGCACTAACGCATAGCCCATTGCTTTTAACTCACGCATTGCGTCAATCACACCATCAATGAACTCGAACTGGTCAACTTCATGAACATAGCCATGATCGACATTAATGGTGCCATCACGATCGAGAAAAATAGCGGGAACAGACTGTGCCACTTGGAAACTCCTGATACTTGGGATTTGCTGTAGTATCGCATGAATTGCTATTTGGGCGGGAATAGACAATCATTCGCTGATTGATTTAGACGTCTGGATGCCTTAACATCCATATCGATGACGGTCATCGCCCGCCATCGGCAGCAGAAAATGCCACGGCTTACACTCATACGATAATAAATAACCTAATGATTAAACTTTCGAATATCACCAAAGTGTTCCAGCAAGGAAACCGCAGCATACAGGCGTTGAATAACGTCAGCCTGCATGTGCCTGCTGGGCAAATTTATGGCGTGATTGGCGCATCAGGTGCCGGGAAAAGCACACTTATCCGTTGCGTAAACCTGCTCGAACGCCCAACCGAAGGCTCTGTATTGGTTGATGGTCAGGAGCTAACAACGCTTTCTGAAAGCCATCTCACCAAAGCACGCCGTCAGATTGGCATGATTTTCCAGCACTTTAATTTGCTTTCATCCCGCACAGTTTATGGCAACGTTGCATTGCCATTAGAGCTGGACAACACTCCGCGTGAAGAAATTAAACGCCGGGTAACCGAATTACTCGATCTCGTTGGTCTGAGCGAAAAGCATGATGCATATCCGGCCAACTTGTCTGGCGGGCAAAAGCAGCGCGTAGCGATTGCTCGTGCGTTAGCAAGCAACCCTAAAGTACTGTTGTGCGATGAAGCCACCAGCGCACTTGATCCAGCAACGACACGTTCGATTCTCGAACTGTTGAAAGATATCAACCGCCGTCTTGGCCTGACAATTCTCCTGATCACTCATGAAATGGATGTCGTGAAACGCATCTGTGATTGCGTCGCGGTTATCAGCGACGGCGAGTTAATTGAACAAGACACCGTGAGCGAAGTGTTCTCACATCCTAAAACGCCACTTGCGCAGCAGTTTATTCAATCTACGCTGCATCTGGATATTCCAGAAGATTACGCACAGCGTTTAAGCACTGATAAAAGCATAACAACCGTTCCGTTGCTGCGTCTGGAATTTACCGGCCAGTCAGTGGATGCACCGTTACTTTCCGAAACTGCCCGCCGCTTTAATGTGAACAGCAACATTATCAGTGCGCAGATGGACTACGCCGGTGGAGTGAAGTTCGGGATTATGCTGTGCGAGTTGCATGGAGAACATCAGGATATGGACGCTGCTATCGCATACTTGCAGCAGCAACATGTAAAAGTAGAGGTGCTGGGTTATGTCTGAGCCAATGATGTGGTTACTCCTTAAAGGAGTGTATGAAACGCTGGCGATGACTTTTGTGTCTGGCTTCTTTGGCTTTGTTCTTGGCCTGCCTGTCGGTGTGCTTCTTTATATTACCCGTCCAGGGCAAATCAGCGCGAATGCAAAGCTGTATAACAGCCTGTCAGCGCTGGTGAATATCTTCCGTTCTATTCCGTTCATTATTTTGCTGGTATGGATGATTCCATTCACTCGCATGATTGTCGGGACGTCGATTGGCCTGCAAGCGGCAATCGTACCATTGACCGTAGGTGCCGCGCCGTTTATCGCTCGTATGGTGGAAAACGCCCTGCTGGAAATTCCATCAGGTCTGATTGAAGCTTCAAGAGCTATGGGCGCAACGCCAATGCAGATCATTCGCAAAGTGCTGCTGCCAGAAGCTCTGCCGGGTCTGGTGAATGCGGCAACCATCACGCTGATTACGCTGGTTGGCTATTCTGCAATGGGCGGTGCTGTTGGCGCTGGCGGTTTAGGTCAGATTGGTTATCAATACGGTTATATCGGTTATAACGCTACCGTGATGAATACGGTATTAGTGTTATTAGTCGTATTAGTGTATTTAATTCAATTCTCAGGCGATCGCATCGTCCGGGCTGTAACTCACAAATAATACGTTCAACACAACATCGTTTTTTACACATAGTAAGGAAGGGATATGTCTTTTAAATTTAAAACCTTTGCAGCAGTTGGTGCTCTGATTGGTTCTCTGGCACTCGTGGGTTGTGGTCAAGACGAGAAAGATCCAAACCATATTAAAGTCGGCGTGATTGTTGGTGCTGAACAACAAGTTGCCGAAGTTGCGCAGAAAGTCGCAAAAGAAAAATACGGCCTGGATGTTGAGCTGGTGACCTTCAACGATTACGTTCTGCCTAACGAAGCGCTGAGCAAAGGCGACATCGACGCTAACGCCTTCCAGCACAAACCTTATCTCGACCAGCAGATCAAAGACCGTGGCTACAAACTGGTTTCTGTAGGTAGCACCTTTGTTTACCCAATTGCGGGCTACTCCAAGAAGATCAAATCTCTGGACGAGCTGCAAACTGGCGCACAGATTGCTCTGCCAAACGATCCAACTAACCTTGGCCGTTCCCTGCTGCTGTTGCAGAAACAAGGTTTGATCAAACTGAAAGACGGTGTTGGTCTGCTGCCAACCGTTCTGGATGTAACTGAGAACCCTAAAAACCTGAAACTGGTTGAGCTGGAAGCACCACAACTGCCACGTTCACTGGACGATGCTCAGATTGCTCTGGCTATCATCAACACCACCTACGCAAGCCAGATTGGCCTGACTCCAGCGAAAGACGGTATCTTCGTTGAAGATAAAGACTCTCCATACGTAAACCTGATCGTTTCCCGCGAAGACAACAAAGACGCTGAAAACGTGAAGAAATTCGTTCAGGCGTACCAGTCTGACGAAGTTTATGAAGCAGCAAATAAAGTCTTCAATGGTGGCGCAGTAAAAGGTTGGTAAGTTTCCATTCTTCTATTTTTGCGTAAATAATCTAAGACGGGCGAAAGCCCGTCTTGTTATTTGTGCGATAGCTTGATTCAATAATCGCGTTTTATCATTCATTGAGGAAAAATTATGCGTGCTTTACCGATCTGCTTATTAGCAGTCATGCTCAGCGGCTGTACGATGCTAAGCAGATCCCCCGTTGAACCCATCAAAAGCACTGCAACACCGCCGAAAGTCGAGCCTGCAAAACCTAAGGCTGTAAAACCTGCGCCAGTAAAAATCTATACCAATGCTGAAGAGTTGGTTGGCAAACCATTCCGCGATCTCGGCGAAGTGAGTGGCGATTCATGTCAGGTCAGCAATCAGGATTCTCCACCGAATATCCCGACAGCCCGCAAACGCATGCAAATTAATGCATCAAAAATGAAAGCAAACGCGGTGTTATTGCATAGCTGTGATGTCACGAGCGGCACACCGGGTTGCTATCGTCAGGCCGTTTGTGTTGGCTCAGCGTTAAACGTCTCTGCAAAATGACAGCCTTTAGTTTCGAGCAAATTGGTGTTATCCGTTCTCCCTATAAAGAGAAGTTTGCTGTCCCCCGCCAACCAGGTTTAGTCACTGATGGCGGTGGCGAATTACATCTAGTTCCACCTTATAATGTGGCGGATGCTGTTCGTGGTCTGGAAGGTTTTAGTCATCTATGGCTGCTATTTGTCTTCCACCAAACGATGGAAGGTGGCTGGCGGCCTACCGTTCGGCCACCTCGCTTAGGTGGAAATGCGCGAATGGGCGTGTTTGCCACGCGTTCCACATTCCGACCGAACCCGATTGGCATGTCTTTGGTTGAACTCAACGGCATTCGCTGCCAGAAAGACCAGGTCATTTTGCAGTTGGGAAGTCTGGATTTGGTGGATGGCACTCCAGTCGTTGATATCAAACCTTATTTACCGTTTGCCGAAGCTGTGCCAGAAGCCAATGCGGGATATGCACAGAATGCCCCGGACGCCGATATGCCGGTTTATTTCACGCCAGAAGTGCAACAGCAGTTATCTTTACTGGATAAACGCTACCCGCATATTGAGCGCTTCATCCGCCAGGTGCTGGCACAAGACCCACGCCCGGCCTATCGTAAAGATGAAGACCCCGGTAAAACCTACGCCGTTTTATTGCTGGATTTTAACGTTCGCTGGCGTGTCACCGAGTTGGGTTCAGAAGTGTTTGCTGTTGAGAACCGTTAATTTATCGCCCTTCTCTTTTGACATCTCTGCCACACTGGTAAACTAATTCACTTATTTTGCATCAGGCTACTCAGGTAGCCAGTTATCTGCCGTTCAAATGGAACCGTAACAACATGCGTACTAGCCAATATCTGCTCTCCACACTGAAGGAGACACCAGCCGACGCCGAAGTCATCAGTCACCAACTGATGCTGCGCGCCGGGATGATCCGCAAACTCGCTTCCGGTTTATATACCTGGTTGCCGACCGGTTTGCGCGTTCTGAAAAAAGTCGAAAACATCGTGCGTGAAGAAATGAACAACGCCGGTGCAATCGAGGTGTGTATGCCTGTGGTTCAGCCCGCTGACTTATGGCAGGAAAGTGGTCGTTGGGAACAATACGGCCCAGAATTGCTGCGTTTTGTTGATCGTGGCGATCGCCCATTTGTCCTCGGCCCGACTCACGAAGAAGTCATTACTGACCTGATTCGTAATGAACTCAGCTCTTACAAACAGCTGCCACTGAACTTCTTCCAGATCCAGACTAAGTTCCGTGACGAAGTTCGCCCACGTTTCGGCGTTATGCGTTCTCGCGAATTCCTGATGAAAGATGCTTACTCTTTCCATACTTCTCAGGAATCCTTGCAGGAAACTTACGATGCGATGTATCAGGCCTACAGCAAAATCTTCAGCCGTATGGGTCTGGATTTCCGTGCGGTAGAAGCGGATACCGGTTCTATTGGCGGTAGCGCATCTCATGAATTCCAGGTGCTGGCGCAAAGTGGCGAAGATGATGTCATCTTCTCAACTGATTCTGATTACGCAGCGAACATCGAATTTGCTGAAGCGGTTGCTCCGGCTGGCGGTCGTGCGGCACCAACCGTTGAAATGACGCAGATTGACACACCGAACGCGAAAACCATCGCCGAGCTGGTTGAACAATTCAATCTGCCAATCGAAAAAACCGTTAAGACCCTGATGGTTAAAGCAACCGAAGGCAGCGCTTATCCGCTGGTTGCTCTGCTGGTTCGTGGCGATCACGAGCTGAACGAAGTTAAAGCAGAAAAACTGCCACAGGTTGCCAGCCCGCTGACCTTCGCAACCGAAGAAGAAATTCGTGCGGTAGCGAAAGCAGGCCCAGGTTCACTTGGCCCAATCAATCTGCCAATCCCGGTTGTTGTTGACCGTTCTGTCGCCGCAATGAGCGATTTCGCCGCTGGCGCAAACATCGACGGCAAACACTTCGTTGGCATTAACTGGGAACGCGATTTGGCGCTGCCAGAAGTTGCTGATATCCGTAACGTCGTTGAAGGCGACCCAAGCCCAGATGGCAAAGGTACGTTGCTGATTAAGCGCGGAATCGAAGTCGGCCACATCTTCCAGCTTGGCACCAAATACTCTGAAGCGATGAAAGCCTCTGTTCAGGGCGAAGATGGCCGTAACCAGACGCTGACTATGGGTTGCTATGGTATCGGTGTGACTCGCGTAGTCGCAGCTGCTATTGAGCAGAACAACGATGAGCGCGGCATTCTGTGGCCAGATGCCATCGCACCATTCCAGGTTGCGATTCTGCCAATGAACATGCACAAGTCTTTCCGCGTGAAAGAGCTGGCTGAAGAGCTGTATTCAACTCTGCGTGCCAAAGGCATTGAAGTGCTGATGGACGACCGTAAAGAGCGTCCAGGTGTGATGTTTGCCGATATGGAACTGATTGGTATTCCACACACCGTTGTTATCGGTGACCGCAATCTCGATAGCGAAGAAGTGGAATACAAAAACCGCCGTGAAGGTGAAAAGCAGATGATCAAAACCAACGAAATCATTGATTTCCTGTTGTCACAGATCAAACGCTAAGACTTGAACGCACGATGTAAAAAAGCCCCGCTAAGCAATTAGCGGGGCTTTTTTTATAAAGATTTTATCAATCGTTGCAGGTTTTCTTCGGCTCGAACTTAGCTGCCCTGTCAGCAACCACCGTTTTTCTTAATTCACCGCTATCTGGGGAGGCCTGTAACGTAAAGTGAGCATCAACCACCAGCAACACTGGCTCATAATCCTGGCCGCGCGCCGCAGCGTAACCACGCTCAAGCTCCGCATTGCTGGCAACATCAAATGTCTTACCGGTGGCACAATCCTGGAAAATCGCTGCATCAGCCATGTACTTATACATGCCTTTCATAGCCATCGGTGTCGCAGGCAGAGCTTCTTTACTTGGCTTCAACGTATAATTGAGTTGAGACTCAATCGAATTCCCTGTGCGGTCCAGCATTTCCAGACTATCGCCTTTCGGGCGGAAATAAAGTTTTTCACCATCACTTTCGGTCAATACTAATTTATCCGCCGTGCGCGCCCAACTGCCATATGAAGCAAATACCGCAGGCTCTTTCGCACCCTGATAACGCTGATTCATCACCCACGTACCGTCTTTCTCCAAAAACAGCGAGGTTTCAATGCCTGAACAATCTGCACAAGGCAAAACCCCTTTATAGCTTTGCTGCATCGGTTGCAGTTCGGCGGCTTGGGTTGGTTGTAAAGTTTGAACTTCAGCACGGTTATTACAGCCAAAAAGTGCAAACAAGCTGCACACGGCTATTGCTGACAATAGAGTCTTTTTCACCATCTCTTCCTTCTGCTGGTCAATTTCTTTGCCATTCGTTATTCAGGGCGACGGACTTTTCCACGTAGTGATTTGGTCGTAGATTTTTGGGATTTAGAGGCCAGACGGCGCTCTTTTGACGCTCGCGTTGGCCGGGTCGCCCGTCGGTTTTTCTGCTCAACGGTTAATTCCTGAATCAACGACACTAACCTTGCGACAGCCGCTTCGCGATTCATTTCCTGGCTGCGATATTCTTGCGCTTTGATTATCACTACGCCATCAGGCGTAATCAGGTGATGGCTCGCCGCCAACAGGCGTTCTTTATAATACTCTGGCAGGCTGGAGGCGCGTATGTCAAAGCGCAAATGGATAGCCGTTGAGGTTTTATTCACATGTTGGCCGCCCGCGCCTTGCGCGCGAATAGCGGTAATGGTTACCTCACTGTCCGGTATTGCTACCGATCGGGACACAACAATCATTAATGATGCTGCCAGGCCGTGAAGTGAATTTCGAGATTATTCTCAGCGTCTGACAACCAGATCGCGCCATCCTGAATGGTGGCCTGCAAGTTCATAGAACGCGTGCCGAACTCACACAGTTTCGCTAACTGTTCGTCATCGAGATACCAGATGGACAAGTTTTGATACTGCTTGAGTTTGTTTTGATGCTGTTGCCACCAGATTTCAGCCGCGCGGCTGTTATAGGTAAACAGCGCCACTTCACCTGACTGGCTACAGGCTTTTTTCAGGCGTTTTTCATCCGGCAAGCCGAGCTCAATCCACAAGTCGATACCCATGTGGTCATTACGTTGCCAGATTTCCGGCTCATCTTCCGCGCTTAAACCACGGCTAAATTGCAGACGCTCGTTGGCGTATTTAATCCACGCCAGCAAACGCAGCATCATACGTTCTTGAGTTTCCGAAGGATGGCGCGCAAGCGTCAGGTTGCTATCCAGGAATTGATTGCGATCGAGATCGGCAACATTCACCATCGCTTTATAAATTGTCGCTTTTAACGCCATCATACTTCTCCGCACTAATCAGGCGCTCATTGTAACGAAAACCTCGCTAAAACGCTGTTATGTATTCATGAATCTAGAGAGATGCGCTGCTGATATCGGTTTCATGCCTGTGTTATAGTCACCTTGCTAAACAGAGTTTATCTTCGTAGGCTTAACTTGCATCCCACGGTTAAGTCTGAGGTCGGGACTCTGAAAGGAGGGCGTGTGGAAAAGTATTGTGAATTAGTACGAAAGCGCTATGCGGAAATAGCCAGCGGAGATTTGGGTTACATTCCGGATGCACTGGGTTGCGTCTTGAAAGTGCTGAACGAAGTGGCTTCCAACGAAGCACAACCAGAATCTATCAGGGAACAGGCGGCGTATGCTGCCGCGAACTTACTGGTGAGCGATTATGTCAATGAATGATGCCTATCAACCCATCAATTGTGATGATTATGACAATCTCGAGCTCGCCTGCCAGCAGAACTTAATACTGACGCTGGAGTTGAAGAGCGGAGAAGTTTTCAAGGCGAAAGCCAGTGACCTGGTGTCTCGTAAAAACATCGAATACTTGATTCTCGATGATGCCGGTACCACTCGCGAAGTTCGTCTCGATAAAATTACCAGCTTCAGCCATCCTGAAATTGGTACTGTCGTAGTTAGCGAATCCTGATACGCAAAGTATCCGCATGCGTGGGCAGCCCAGGGCTGCCCTTTTTTATTTACGGCTTTATCGAAGCGTAATAAGCCGCCAGGTTACTGATATCTTCATCTGACAAACCGCTGACGTAGGCTTTCATGATCTCCGCCTGCCCACCGCTGCGTTCGCCCTTCTTATACGCCTGCAATGAATGTTCCAGATACCCTGCATTTTGCCCTGCCAGGTTTGGATACATTGGAACAGACACTTTTCCAGTAGCACCGTGGCACGCGACACACATCATGGCTTTTTGCTCACCCGCAGCGGCATCACCTTTGGCAAATACCGGCTGAGCGCACAATAAAACACCCGCTAAAATTATGATTCTCTTCATGACTTATTCTCCTTTTGCCAGTCGACACGCCAGCATGATTCTTCCGTCGCCTTTCCATCCTGGGTCACAAAAACCCCCAGAGCGGCAATCAATTGTTCGCCATAATATAACAGCGGCGTTCGCTCACGTTGCCATGGCGAAACACCGAATTCCTGCCAAATCTTCTTCAGGCTCCGTCCCCGTTCACGGCCCACAATATGAAGCTGCCCGGAGGCTTGAAAGCGCACCGTCACCGGTTCGTTTTCAAGCGGCGCTCGAACCTCCTGCCCATTCGCCACGCATTGCAAGATTCCCAGGCCATCCGGCAAAGTTAAGGGCGCAAAAGGCGCAGGCCAGGAAAGGGTTATGTCACCCAAACCTTGCGTGACTGGCAGCCAGTACAGCGCTCCCTGATAACGACGGACTTCATGATTGCCAACTTGCAGACGGGGATTGGCATCCTCACGGCTGGTTGCGACTTCCTCCCATAACCGCTTCAAAGCTGCTCGGGAAGGCATAGCCGCTTTATGCCGGGCAAACCAACGGCGTAGCAAGGCTGCACGGCGAATATCGCTGAGAGCCAGCATAGGCTCAATGAGCAATGAACCATCTACCTGAATTAATGCATCAAGCTGTTCGGCCAGCAACTCATCAAGTAGTTGCTCTTGTTCACCACATAACTGCGCGCTGCGAGCCACGCTTTGCGGGAAATGCGGCCAACGCTGTTGGATTTCAGGAATAACACGCAGCCGCAAGAAGTTGCGGTCGTAGCTATCGTCCTGGTTACTTTCATCTTCAATCCAGGTTAACTGATGCTCCTCCGCCCAGACTTCCAGCTCTTTGCGCGTCTGCCCAAGCAAGGGGCGAATTAATTCCGTCTCGCCAAAAGGCAAACGATCTGGCATTGCAGCTAAACCCGCCGGGCCACTTCCTCGTTTCAATGCAAGCAGGAAAGTTTCGCATTGGTCATCCAGATGCTGCGCTGTCAGCAACGCTTCTTCCGGCAATATAGTTTCAGCCAGTGCCTGGTAACGCGCGGCGCGAGCGTGGGCTTCAATGCCTAATCCATCATCGGCCAGTTTTACTCGCGTGACTTCAAGCGGCACGTTCCAATGCGAGCAAACGTTCTGGCAATGCACCGCCCATTCATCAGCAAATGGGCTTAAGCCATGATGAATATGCATCGCACGAATCTGGAAATTAGCACCATGAAGATCGCGAAGCGTGACCAGTTGATGAAGCAAAACCGTGGAATCCAGGCCACCACTAAACGCCACCAGCAAATGTGTGTGCGGTTGCAGTAATTTGTTGAGAAAACGAAGTGGCATAGTCAGTAATTAAAATAAGGATTTGCCCGGAACGTTACCGGGCAACAAGAAGTGAGGCAAGCGTTACTACTGGTAAAGTTCCAACGGCAGCCCATCAGGGTCATTAAAGAAGGTAAAACGCTTATCCGTGAAAGGATCGATACGCACCGGCTCGCACTTTACACCGTGCTTTTCCAGGTGAACAATCGCACTGTCGATGTCATCCACGCTAAATGCCAGATGGCGTAGCCCACAGGCTTCCGGGCGACTTGGCCGGGCCGGAGGAAAAGGGAATGAGAACAGTTCGATGACATACTGCCCGTTCAGCGCTAAATCCCCTTTCCAGGAGTCTCGTTCTTCGCGGTACGCTTCCGCTTGCAACGTGAAGCCGAGAATATCGCAGTAAAAATGCTTACTGATCTGATAATCCGACGCGATGATCGCGATGTGGTGAACCTGCTTTAAACCCAGCATAAATGCTCCTTTATCTTTTTTGGCACGGCAGTTACACCGATTTTAAAACTCGTACTCGATAGATGCCGTCTTCACCCAATTTGGCACCGTGGATATCCGTTTCAAACCCTGGATAATGCTCGCCCACGGAACAGAGCATCAGCAAGAAATCGAGCACTGCGCGGCTTTCATTGGTGATCATCTCGCCCGGCATCACCACCGGTACGCCCGGTGGATACGGCAAGATCATGTTGGCCGAAACCCGGTTCAACAATTGTTCTATTTCTACCGTTTCGACATTGCCTTTGACCTGCTGCTGATACGCCTTGTGCGGCGTCATTTTCATTTCCGGCAACACATCAAAAGCCCGCAGCATCAGGTCAGAGAGATTGTGCTGCTTAATCAGTTTGTGAATACCCTGCGCTAAATCCTGAATGCGCATGTTGCGGTAAAAATCAGGATCTTCGGCGTACAAATCCGGCAGCATATTTTTGACACGCAGGTTGAGATCGTATGAGCGTTTAAACTCTGTCAAACCACGCAGCAAGCTCAAAGCCTTGGTTTTGTCGATACCAATACTGAACAGGAACAGTAAATTATATGGCCCCGTTTTTTCGACAACCACGCCACGTTCATCGAGGAATTTCGCCACCAGCGCCGCCGGAATTCCCTCTTCCGCCATCGTTCCTAATTCATCCATTCCCGGCGTCAGAATCGTGACTTTAATCGGGTCGAGATACATATGGTCGGCATCAGCATCTTTGAAACCGTGCCAATCTTCTTCGCCAGGAGAAATCGGCCAGCAGGCGGCTTCGTCGATAAATTCAGGCTGCCAGATATCGAAGAACCAATCCTCTGATTCTTCACGCAGACGCTGAACTTCCCGGCGAAAATGCAGCGCACGCTCAACGGAACGGTTAATCAAACGCTTGCCGGGATTACCACGTAGCATGGCCGCCGCTGTTTCAATCGACGCGACTATTGGATAGCTTGGCGACGTGGTGGTGTGCATCATGTAGGCTTCGTTAAACGTTTCTTCGTCGTAATCCCCTTTGATATGGATTAGCGAAGCCTGTGACAACGCCGCCAGAAGTTTGTGCGTGGACTGGGTTTCGTAGATGATTTTCCCAGGAACACGGTCACCGCTCATGCCGCTTTTGCCCTGATAAATCGGGTGGAAATTGGTGTATGGCACCCAGGCAGAATCAAAGTGAATCGAAGGTACATCCAGCGTTTGCTTAATAAACTCGGTGTTGTAGAGCAAACCGTCGTACGTCGAGTTGGTAATTACCGCATGGACGGGCCACTGCGCATTTTCAGTGTTCGCCACTTTTTGCTCGATGCTTTCACGCATGAACTCGCGCTTGGGAATCCCGCCCAAAATCCCTAATGCGTTGCGCGTCGGCTTAAGCCAGATGGGAACCAGATCCGTCATCATCAGTAAATGCGTCAGGGATTTATGGCAGTTACGGTCGATAAGTACCGTGCTACCGGATGGCGCGGCGTACATGCCGACGATTTTATTCGATGTCGATGTGCCGTTAGTCACCATGTAACTTTGCTCGGCACCAAAAGTGCGGGCAATATATTCCTCGGCTTCCAGATGCGGCCCGGTGTGGTCGAGCAAAGATCCCAACTCCGTCACTGAAATGGAGACATCAGCTTTAAGCGTATTCGCACCGAAGAAATCATAAAACAGGCATCCCACCGGGCTTTTCTGATACGCCGTACCTGCCATATGCCCTGGGGTACAGAAGGTATATTTCCCTTCTTTGATGTAATTAAACAACGCCTTAGTCAGCGGCGGCGTGATGTTATCCAGATATTCATTAGTGTACTGGCGGATGCGCAGGGCGATATCGTCGGCAGCACTGAGTGCGTATTCAAAGAACCACAGCGCCATGCGCATTTCGTTGACACTGACATCCAGCGAAGAGTGCGTATTGATAAATGCATACAGCGGCAGATATTCATTCAGCGCGTTTATTTCGCTGCATAAATCCATGCTGTACTCATCCCAGTCAAAAATGACGCCACAAATCCGCGGATTATGTTCGATGAGTTTGAGCAGGTCGGTGCTGTTGGTCGGGTAAATCAGGCGAAAACCCTGCGTTTCCAGAGCCTGATGCAGTTCTTTAATCGGCTCGTCTTTGTAGAAAACGCCGTGCGGCCCCATGATTGCAATAATATTCAACGCTCACCTCCTGGCAAAAAACCTTCAGGTAATCATAGTTTATTGAAAAGGGATGCAGAACAAGCGCAGAAGGGTAAGGTTTCTTAAAGTGCGGGAATCCAGGCAATAAAAAAGGCCAGAATCTCTTCTGACCTTCTTATTCAATATACCCGTTAGCATTCAAGTTGCAGGTAGGCGGCCAGGGAGCTTATCCCGATGAGCTTACTAAAGTAAGTGATTCGGGTAAGTGAGTGCAGCCAACGCCCCTGCAGCTTGAAGGATGATGGGTATATCACGCGTAGCCGTAGCTCATTAGACGGTGATAACGACGAGCCAGTAGCTCTTCGGTATTCAACACGTCCAGATCGGCTAAATCTGCCAGCAATTGCGCTTTCAGTGAAGCCGCCATCGTTTCAATATTACGATGCGCGCCGCCCAGTGGTTCAGGGATAACGGTATCGATCAGTTTCAACTCTTTCAGGCGCGGCGCGATAATGCCCATGGCTTCTGCGGCGATCGGGGCTTTATCAGCACTTTTCCACAGAATTGACGCGCAGCCTTCCGGGGAGATAACGGAATAGGTGCTGTATTGCAGCATATTCACTTTATCACCCACGCCGATTGCCAGCGCACCACCGGAGCCACCTTCACCAATGACGGTACAGATGACCGGAACTTTCAGGCCAGACATTTCACGCAAGTTACGCGCGATAGCTTCTGACTGACCGCGTTCTTCCGCGCCCACGCCTGGATAAGCTCCTGGGGTGTCGATGAAGGTAATGATTGGCATGTTGAAACGCTCAGCCATTTCCATCAAACGCAGTGCTTTGCGGTAGCCTTCTGGTGCTGGCATACCGAAGTTACGACGAATCTTCTCTTTGGTTTCACGGCCTTTTTGATGGCCAATAACCATCACCGGACGCCCATCGAGACGCGCAATCCCACCAACAATAGCTTTGTCGTCAGCATACGCACGGTCACCCGCAAGTTCATCGAACTCATCAAAAGCGAGACGCAGGTAATCAAGCGTATACGGGCGCTGCGGGTGACGCGCCAGTTGAGCAATCTGCCATGCTCCTAAATCGGCGAAGATCTTACGTGTGAGTTCTACGCTTTTTTCACGCAGACGCTGCACTTCTTCGTCCAGATTAATATCTAACTTTTCGTCCTGACGGCTAACTGCAGTCAGGGAATCAATTTTCGCTTCCAGCTCTGCAATCGGCTGTTCAAAATCGAGGAAATTCAGACTCATAATATTCCTGTATTAGTCAAACTCCAGTTCCACCTGCTCCGAGCCTATCAGCGAGCGAAGCTCATTGAGCAAACGATCGCTTGGGGAAACACGCCATGCCGCGCCAAAGCGCAAACGTGCTCGTGCATCCGCTCTCTGATAGTAGAGATGTACTGGAATGGTCCCCGAACGATGGGGTTCCAGAGACTGACGGAGACGGTTCAAAAGCTGGTCATCAATTTGCCTGTCCGTCAGCGAGATAGCAAGCCCACGCGCATACTTTTCGCGGGCTTCGTCTATGTCCATAACTTCGCGAGCGGTCATTTTAAGGCCACCGCTGAAGTCATCAAAGCTGACCTGTCCACTGACGATCAGGATACGGTCTTTTTCCAACAGATGCTGGTACTTTTCTAACGCATCTGTGAATAGCATCACTTCCAGGCGACCAGAACGGTCATCCAGAGTACAGATGCCAATGCGATTGCCACGTTTGGTCACCATCACCCGCGAAGCAATCACCAGACCCGCAGCCGTGGTCATTTTACCACGTTCTGTCGGGTGCATCTCTTTCAGGCGCATGCCACCGACATAGCGCTCAATTTCTTTCAGGTACTGCGTGATCGGGTGGCCTGTCAGGTATAGACCTAGCGTTTCACGCTCGCCATCCAGCACCACTTGTTCAGGCCACGGAGTCACGCTGGCGTAGGACTGCTCAACTTGCTCCGGCTCATCGGCCAGCACACCGAACATATCCACCTGGCCGATAGCTTCGGCTTTGGCGTGTTGGTCAGCCGCTTTAAGCGCATCAGGCAGCGCATTCATCAACGCAGCGCGGTGCGGCCCGAGGCGGTCAAACGCCCCGGACATAATTAACTTTTCGAGGATACGCTTATTGAGCTTTTTAACGTCAGCACGCGCGCAAAGGTCAAACAGCTCGCGGAAGTAACCGCCTTCGTTACGCGCCTCAATTATCGCTTCAATCGGGCCCTCACCGACACCTTTAATCGCGCCAATACCATAAACAATTTCCCCGTCGTCATTGACGTGGAAATGGTACAGCCCGGAGTTAATATCCGGCGGCAAAATTTTCAGCCCCATGCGCCAGCATTCGTCGACCAGGCCGACAATTTTCTCGGTGTTATCCATATCCGCAGTCATTACTGCGGCCATAAATTCTGCCGGATAGTGCGCTTTTAGCCACAGCGTCTGGTAAGAAACCAGTGCATAGGCAGCTGAGTGCGATTTGTTAAAGCCGTAACCCGCGAATTTCTCTACCAGATCGAAGATTTTAATCGCCAGTTCGCCGTCGATACCACGGGATTTCGCGCCATCTTCAAAACCGCCACGCTGCTTCGCCATCTCGACCGGGTTCTTTTTACCCATCGCACGACGCAACATGTCCGCGCCGCCGAGCGAATAGCCCGCCAGCACCTGTGCAATCTGCATAACCTGTTCTTGATACAGGATGATGCCGTAGGTCGGTTCCAGCACCGGTTTCAGGCTTTCATGCTGCCACTGAATATCCGGGTAAGAGATAGCTTCACGCCCATGCTTACGGTCGATAAAGTTATCAACCATGCCCGATTGCAGCGGGCCTGGGCGGAACAGCGCTACCAGTGCGATCATATCTTCGAAGCAGTCAGGCTGCAGACGCTTGATCAGATCTTTCATGCCGCGGGATTCAAGCTGGAACACCGCAGTAGTTTCCGAGCGTTGCAGCATGTCGAAGCTTTTCTTGTCTTCGAGCGGGATAGCCGCAATATCAATCGGCTCTAATCCCTGCTTCGCCCGACGCGGGTTGATCATCTTCAACGCCCAGTCGATGATGGTCAGCGTGCGCAAGCCGAGGAAGTCAAACTTCACCAGGCCCGCATATTCCACATCGTTTTTATCGAACTGGGTGACTGGGTTTTGCCCCTGATCATCGCAATACAGCGGGGCAAAATCGGTAATCTTTGTTGGTGCGATAACCACACCACCGGCGTGTTTACCGGCGTTACGTGTTACGCCTTCAAGTTTGCGCGCCATGTCGATCAGCGCTTTAACTTCTTCGTCAGCCTCATAGATTTCAGGAAGCTGCGGTTCGGCCTCGAATGCTTTTGCCAGCGTCATTCCCGGATCGGGCGGAATGAGCTTAGAAATACGATCGACAAAGCCGTAAGGATGCCCCAGTACACGGCCCACATCGCGGATTACCGCTTTTGCCGCCATCGTACCGAAGGTAATAATCTGAGATACCGCTTCACGCCCGTACATTTCTGCCACGTGATCGATAACCCGATCGCGTTTTTCCATACAGAAGTCGATATCGAAGTCAGGCATCGAAACACGTTCCGGGTTAAGGAAACGTTCGAACAGCAGATCAAACTCCAGCGGATCAAGGTCGGTGATCTTCAGGGCATAAGCCACTAAAGATCCAGCACCAGAACCACGGCCCGGGCCAACTGGCACGCCGTTATCCTTCGACCACTGGATAAATTCCATTACGATCAGGAAGTAGCCAGGGAAGCCCATCTGGTTGATAACTTTAAGCTCAATGTCCAGACGCTCGTCGTACGGCACTCTTTTTCCCGCACGTTCTTCAGGATCTTTGAACAGGAACTCCAGACGATCTTCGAGGCCTTCCTTTGATTTCATGACCAGGAAGTCTTCGGTCGACATTTCACCGGTCGGGAATTGCGGCAAGAAGTATTCGCCGAGGCGCACCGTGACGTTACAACGTTTGGCGATTTCTACGCTGTTTTCCAGAGCTTCCGGAATATCAGAGAACAGCTCGCACATTTCCTCTTCGGTACGCAGATACTGCTGCGAAGAGTAATTTCGTGGGCGTTTAGGATCGTCGAGCGTAAAACCATCGTGAATCGCCACGCGGATTTCATGGGCGTCGAAGTCTGTCGCCTCAATGAATCTGACGTCGTTGGTCGCCACAACTGGCAGGCCGCGTTCGTCCGCTAAAGCGACGGCGGCATGGAGATAAGTTTCTTCGTCCGGACGACCGGTACGAATCAGTTCCAGATAGAAGCGATCGGCAAAATGCTGCTGGTAGAATTCAAGACACAAATCGAGCTGTGCCGCATTTCCACGCAACAAGTTTTTGCCAATATCCCCCATGCGCCCGCCAGAAAGCAGGAGCAGCCCTTCGTTTAACTCAGCAAGCCATGTGCGGTCAATAATCGGACCCGCCGCGCCATAGCCGCGTTGATAGGCTTTGGAGATGAGTAACGTGAGATTTTGATAACCGATATTATCGGTGGCGAGCACGGTTAAATGGCTAAGCTCATCGCCCAGCAATTCGTTTGCTACGTTAAAGTCAGCACCAATAATCGGCTTGAGGCCCGCGCCATGGGCAGCACCATAGAATTTCACCAGCCCACAAAGGTTGGTGAAATCGGTGATAGCAATGGCTGGCATTCCCATCGCCGCGGCTTTTTTTACCAGCGGAGCAGTTTTTGCCAGGCCATCAACCATTGAGTAGTCGCTGTGCACCCGCAGGTGTACGAAACGTGGTTCAGCCATTTCTCATTCCGTTTAGAGGTATAACATACGTCCGCAAATCAGGACGCCAGTCCGAGAGCGCGTTTGACCGGAGCAAAACTACGACGATGATGTTCAGTCGCACCATGCTCTGCCAGCTTTTCCAGATGGAAAGCGGTAGGGTAGCCTTTGTGTTGGGCAAAACCATATTGCGGAAAACAGATATCAAGCTCTGCCATTTCACGATCGCGCGTCACTTTGGCAATTATTGATGCCGCGCTAATTTCTGCAACTCGACTATCGCCTTTTACCACCGCCAGCGAAGGCATCGGTAACGCAGGGCAGCGATTGCCATCAATCAACACATATTCAGGCACCACACTCAGGCCAGCAACCGCACGCTGCATTGCGAGCATAGTGGCATGAAGAATGTTTAATTGATCAATCTCTTCCGGTTCAGCGCGGCCAAGGCTCCAGGACAGCGCCTTTTCGATGATTTCTTCATAAAGCGCATTACGGCGCTTTTCGGAGAGTTTTTTTGAGTCAGCCAGCCCTACAATCGGATTGAGTGGATCAAGAATGACCGCAGCAGTGACGACCGCACCCACTAACGGGCCACGGCCCACTTCATCAACACCCGCAACCAAATGCGTGTGCGGGTAAATAAATTCAATCATTGAGCAAGCTCCAGCACGGCGTCTGCCGCCTGTTCATCGGCATTACAACGAATCTGCTGATGCAAATCGCGGAAGGTGTCATGCATTTGATGGCTTTGCGCGCCATCTTCAAGCAATGGCCCCAGCGCCTTCGCAAGTGCATTTGGCTCACACTCTTCCTGCAGTAACTCTTTGACCAGTTCGCGTCCAGCCAGCAGATTCGGCAGAGAAACGTAATCGGTTTTCACCAGGCGTTTCGCCAGCCAGAAAGTAAACGGCTTCATGCGATAGCCAACGACCATCGGGCATTTTGCCAGCATGCACTCAAGTGCAGCGGTGCCTGATGCAAGCAATGCGGCATCACTCGCCACCATCGCTTCGCGCCCTTGCCCATTGAGCAGGTGCATTGTCAGGTCAGGAGCGACTTCTGCTTTAATGCGCTCAAATTGTTCACGGCGTTTGGCATTGACCAACGGCACGACAATTTCCAGTCCGGGGAAACGCTCACGCAACAAAAGAGCTGTTTTAAGGAAATCAGCACTGAGCATTTCAACTTCTGCGCCACGGCTACCGGGCAATAACGCCAGGCATTTCGCATCAGGGGAAATACCTAACGTCGCGCGGGCGGCATTTTTATCGGGATCAAGCGGCATGGCATCCGCCATGGTATGACCGATAAAACGGCACGGGACATTGAATCTATCGTAAAACGCCTTTTCAAAAGGCAGAAAGGCGAGCACTAAATCCGTTGCTCTACCAATTTTGAAAACGCGTTTTTGGCGCCATGCCCACACTGAAGGGCTGACGTAATGAATGGTACGAATACCCTGCTTTTTGAGGCTGCCTTCGAGCGTGATATTAAAATCAGGCGCATCAATACCGACGAAAACGTCTGGCTGCAACTCGGTGAAGCGACGGGTGAGATCGGCACGAATGTGAAGTAAACGGCGCAGACGACCGAGCACTTCAACAATGCCCATCACAGCCAGTTCTTCCATTTCATACCAGGCTTCACAACCTTCAGCTTGCATCAAAGGCCCAGCGACGCCCACAAAGCGAGCATCAGGAACCCGGGCTTTGAGAGCACGAATCAGACCTGCACCAAGAATATCGCCGGAAGTTTCTCCGGCGACCAGGGCAATCGTAAGCGGACGACCAGGCTTCATTTAGCGAATCAGACCACGTGTTGAACGTTCGAAGAATTCAACAAAAGCTTTCACTTCAGGGTGCTGCTCGGCAATGAGAGCGATTTCTGGCTTGGCTTCTTCGAAGGTCTTACCGCTGCGATAGAGAATCTTATACGCATTGCGGACAGCATGAATGGCTTCTCTGCTGAACCCACGGCGCTTCAGGCCTTCGATGTTGACCCCAAACGGCGTTGCGTGGTTGCCCTGCGCAATCACATACGGTGGAACGTCTTGCGCCACACCGGAACAACCGCCCACCATAACGTGTGCACCAATAATGCAGAACTGGTGCACCGCAGTCATGCCGCCGATGATAGCGAAATCATCAACAGAAACGTGACCCGCAAGCGTTGCGTTATTTGCGAGGATACAGCGATTACCGACTGTGCAGTCATGCGCCACGTGCGCATTGACCATCAGCAAGTTATCACTACCCACCTTCGTCAAACCACCGCCCTGCTCTGTTCCACGATGGATGGTGACGCTTTCGCGAATGCGGTTGCGATCGCCAATTTCCACACGTGTCGGTTCACCAGCATATTTAAGATCCTGGTTAACTTCACCAATGGACGCGAACTGGTAAATCTCATTGTCACGGCCAATAGTCGTGTGACCATTTACCACAACATGAGATTTCAGAACGGTACCTTCACCGATCTCGACATGCGGACCAACAATACAAAACGGACCAATATGGACGTTAGCACCGATAACGGCACCTTCTTCCACAATGGCAGATGGATGAATAAAGGCGGATTTATCAATCACGTATTAGCTCTCCCGGCTGCGGGCACACATCATAGTTGCTTCGCAGACAATTTTACCGTCAACAGTTGCCACGCCTTTGAAGCGCGTCAGACCACGGCGGGTTTTCTCGAAAGTGACTTCCATGACCATCTGGTCGCCTGGCACGACGGGACGTTTGAAACGTGCTTCATCGATACCAGCAAAGTAATAAAGCTCACCAGGTTCCAGTTTGCCTACGCTTTTAAACGCAAGAATACCGGTGGCTTGCGCCATCGCTTCAAGAATCAGCACACCCGGGAAAATCGGTTTACCAGGGAAGTGGCCCTGGAAAAACGGCTCGTTTACAGTGACGTTTTTTACTGCACGTAAAAAACGACCTTCTTCAAAATCCAGCACGCGATCAACCAGTAAGAACGGATAACGGTGCGGCAGAAGTTCTAAAATCTCTTCGATGTGCAGAGTATGAGTGTCGGTAGTCAAGATACTCTTCCTGTCTAAATGTACCAAATGACAATAATAACACGGCCTGCGACTATCTCGGGATAGCTAGCAGGCCGCAAATCAGTAAGCACTAACGCGTCTTGGGCGGGTGACTTTTAGTCTTGTTGATTGATTTTTTTCTCAACGGATTTCAAGCGTTTGCTGATCTCGTCGATATTCATCACCAACGCGGCTGTTTTACGCCACACTTTGTTCGGCTGTAACGGAATGCCTGAAGAATAAACCCCCGGCTCTGTGATAGGGCGCATAACCATGCCCATTCCAGTCACGGTGACTTTATCGCAGATTTCCATGTGACCATTGATAACGCTGGCACCACCAATCATGCAGTAGCGGCCAATTTTCAGGCTACCCGCCATGATTACACCACCAGCAACGGCAGTATTGTCGCCAATCACAACGTTATGTGCAATCTGGCATTGATTATCAATGATAACACCATTGCCGATAATCGTGTCGTCCAGCGCACCACGGTCAATAGTGGTACAGGCGCCGATTTCAACGCGATCGCCAATGATCACTCGGCCAAGCTGGGGGATCTTCACCCAATTGCCGCGATCGTTAGCATAGCCAAAACCATCTGAACCAATGACGGTGCCGGATTGAACCAGGCACTGTTCACCAATCTGGATTTCGTGGTAAATCGACACATTCGCCCACAGGCGAGTGCCTGCACCAATTTTGGTGTTTTTACCGACGAAGCAGCCTGCGCCAATGACAACGTTATCACCCAGCACGACGCCAGATTCGATAACTGCATTAGCGCCAATTGCCACGTTATTTCCAAGCTTCGCATCAGCATCAATGACCGCAGTAGGTGCGATGTTTTGAGCCGGTTGCGGCGTGGAATCAAGAATTTGTGCCATGCGAGCGTAAACCAGGTAGGGATTCTTCACTACCAGTGCTGCGCTATGTGCGAATGGAAGATCGGCTTCAGTCATTACGACGGCAGAAGCCTGGCAAACAGCCAATTGCTCACGGTAACGCGGGTTTACCATGAAAGTAATTTGGCCAGCCTGGGCCGATTGCATAGATGCAACGCCGGTGATGACGAGTTCGCCATCACCGTGCAATTCTGCATCCAACTGCTGGGCTAAATCAGCCAGTCGAATTGAAGACATTACTTATTTAACCTGTTTCAGAACATCTGAAGTGATGTCTTTTACACTGCTGCCTGCATAAGCAACGGTGTTAGCATCCAGAACTACGTCGTAGCCTTTGTCGTCAGCAACTTTCTTCACAGCACTCTGAATACGAGTAACCAGTTTAGCGCGTTCTTCGCCAGAACGACGGTTACGGTCTTGCTCGAATGCCTGAGCTTTGGTCTGGAACTGTTGACGTTGAGCCATCAGATCTTTTTCCATTTTGCTACGGTCAGCAGCTTTCATGGTAGAACCATCACGTTGCAGCTTTTGCATTTTGGATTGCAGATCGCCTTCCATATTTTGCAGTTCGCCTGCGCGGCCTTTGAACTCGTTTTCCAGAGTTTTAGACACACCGGTGCTCTGTGCAACCTGTTGGAACAGATTACCCATGTTTACTACAGCAATGCTGTCAGCTGCTTGAACGCTGGCTGATGCAGCCATAGCGAGGCCAAGACCTGCGGCAAATAACCACTTTTTCACAATAAACTCCTTACCATCCCGTATGTGCCCTAAGACACTCTTTTTACGCGCGCCAGTTCTGCATTTCGCGAACTGGCGTCAACGTTCATTGCTTTACGCATTCCTTCGCACAGAACAATTACCAGGTTTTACCAATGTTAAACTGGAACTGTTCTGCTTTGTCGCCTTCGTATTTCTTGAACGGTTGGGCGTAAGAGAACACCAACGGTCCCAGAGGCGACATCCATTGCAATGCGATACCTGCGGACATACGAATGTTGCTTGGGTCGCTGTAATCAGGCACCCCAGCCGCTCTCATATCAGCAGTATTTTGCCAGTTGGTATCCCAAACAGTACCCGCATCCATGAACAGAGAAGTACGAACCGAGTTCGCATACTTCTCGCTCAAGAACGGTGTTGGCGTGATAAGTTCTAAACTTGCCACTGCCATTGCGTTACCACCGACCGCATCATCAGATGAACAATAGCCACCAGACTGGTCGCAATTATCGTTCCCTGCGCCGCCAATATAGACCGCTTTCGGACCGATGTTATTGGACTGGAAGCCACGAACGGTACTGGAACCACCGGCATAGAAGTTCTCATAGAACGGCATTTCTTTACCGCCAAAGCCATCACCGTAGCCCCAACGGGTACGACCTAACATTACCCAGTTATGATCTTCATCAATTGGGAAGTAGCTCGCGGTATCCAACGTGACTTTATAGAACTCGTTATCAGAGCCTGGTACGGTCACTTTGCCGTTCAAGTTGACTCGTGAACCTTCTGTTGGGAAGTAACCACGGTCAAGCTTGTTGTACGTCCAGCCATAGTTCAGGGTGAAGTCATCTGCGGCAAAGCCATTGTCATCAGATGATGTGCTAGCTGTTTGACCGACTGAATCCAGATAACGCCACATCGCTACTTGCGGCTGCATGTTGGACAGGTCGTTGTGCACATAACCTAAGCCCAAACGTAACGTGTTGTTCTCGTTTACCGGGAAGCCAAGCGTTCCATCCACACCGTAACTTGTGTTGGTGTAGTCAGAAAGGTCCGCATCGTCTGCTTTAAAGTCATTGTAGAAGACACGACCGCCGAGGCTCACACCATCAACTGTAAAGTACGGGTCGGTTAACGACAATTCAGCATATGTCTGATAATCGTTTTTCGTCCCGTTGATGCCGACAGAATAACCCGTACCTAACCAGTTATCCTGCTGAACACCAACCTGGAAGCTGATACCACTTTCAGTACCGTAACCGATACCGAAGTTGAAGCTACCGGTGTTACGTTCTTTAACTTTGTAGACAACATCAACCTGGTCAGGGCTACCTGGCACGCGCTGTGTATCAACGTCTACCGTTTCGAAGTAGCCAAGACGGTTCAGACGATCTTTGCCTGAATCAACCAGGTCGCTACCCAGCCAGGTGCCTTCCATCTGACGCATTTCGCGACGCAAAACAGCATCTTTACTGGTGTCGTTGCCTTCAAAGCGAATTTTACGCACGTAGTAACGGTTACCGGAATCAACGTTTACATGCAGTTTTACAGTCTTATCTGCATCGTTGATTTCAGGCTGCGTTTGTACACGCGGATAGGCGTAACCATAACGACCCAACAACTTCTTGATGTCGTCTTCCATCTTGGTCACTTTGGTGCCGTTATAAAGTTCGCCGGGTTTCAGTTTAGTCAGCGTTTCAATTTCTGCTGAGTGCCCTGCCAAATTACCGTTCACCGTCACACCAGCAATCTTGTACTGATCGCCTTCTGTCACGTTGATAGTCACGTAAATGCTTTTCTTATCAGGCGTCAGACTGACCTGAGTAGAATCGATATTAAAACGTGCATAACCGCGATCCAGGTAGTAGCTGCGCAGCGTTTCTAAGTCGCCCGCCAGTTTCTGTTTCTGGTATTTACGGTCACCCACCACGTTCCACCACGGCACTTCATCACGCAACTGGAAGTGCGAGATCAGTTCATCAGTGGTAAACGCATGGTTGCCGACGATGTTGATTTGCTGAATTTTGGCCGAGACGCCTTCCTGGAATACCAGTTTCAGGTCAACACGGTTACGCGGTAGAGGCGTAACAACGGCTTTAACGCTGGCACTGTACTTACCAACGCTGTAGTAGAAATCTTCAAGGCCTTTTTCAATATCGGCCAGGGTTGTGCGGTCCAGAGATTCACCGACACGCACACCAGAAGCCTCAAGATTCTGTTTCAGCATGTCGTCCTTCACGGACTTGTTACCAGAGAAGGTAATACTCGCAATTGTCGGGCGCTCTTTCACCTGAACAACTAACGTTTCGCCATCACGAAGTACCCGGACATCTTCGAAGTTCCCGGTAGCAAAAAGTGAACGAATAGTATTACTGATATCCTCGTCAGAGACAGTATCGCCTACGCGAACCGGCATGCTGAGGAGGGCCGCACCGACGGCGACTCGCTGCAGGCCTTCGAAATGAATATCCTTCACTACGAACCCGTCTGCACCGTATACGGTGGCGCTGCTAAACAGCAGCGACGCTATGAGCAACTTTTTCATCGCCATCGTTGTTATGCGTTCTTCCTAACCTATTCTCTCTAAAACCGAGAGAAATCATTGAAAAGTGCAAGCCCCATCAACAGCACCAGCAATATAGAGCCAATGCGGTAACTAAAGTCTTGAACTCGCTCGGAAACCGGCCCACCTTTCAGCTTTTCAATCGCCAAAAAGAGCAGATGCCCCCCGTCGAGGACGGGTAACGGAAACAGGTTGATTATCCCCAGATTGACGCTAATCAGCGCCAGGAACATCAGGTAGTAAATCAACCCCGATTCCGCCGACATACCTGCCCCTTGAGCTATGGAGATTGGCCCACTGAGGTTATTGAGCTTGATGTCACCGGTTATTAATTTTCCCAGCATGTTGACCGTCAGCTTCATCAGTTGCCAGGTTTTATCCGTGGCTTCCGCAACAGCGGCAAACGGCCCATACTGGCGTACTGTTTTATACTCTTCAGGCAGCGGGATAACCTTTGGAACCACACCCGCAAACCCTTCAGGCTTCGCATTACCCGGTTTTGTATCCGGTATCAGCGTTAAAGACAAGAGCGCCCCTTGTCTTTCTATTTCTAGCTCCAGTGGGTGACCTGGATTGTCACGCACCTGACTAACAAATTCTGTCCACTGTGTCAGAGCCGCACCGTTGACTTTAACGATCCTGTCACCGGCTTGCAAACCCGCTTTGCTCGCAGCGGAATTTGGCTGCACTTCTTGTAGCGTCGTTTCAATTTGCGGACGGCGTGGCCCGATACCCAGTGAAGTAATCGGATTCTGCTTTTCTGGCTCAAACTCCCAGTGGCGCAAATCCAGCGTTTTTTCACTGCGCAAATTCGAGCCCAGCGGGGCCATTGTCACCTTGACACTGTCATCGCCAATCTTAGCCATCAACGCGAGTTGAACTGATTCCCAATCAGGCGTTTCGATACCATCTATCGCTTTAAGTTCCATGCCTGGTGCAATTTGTGCTTCGGCCGCAATCGAGTTGGGCGTAATTTCACCAACAACAGGACGAACGCCAGGGACACCAATGATAAACACAAGCCAGTAGGCAAACACAGCGAAGATAAAGTTGGCAATCGGACCAGCCGCAATAATTGCGGCTCGTTGAGAAACGGTTTTGTTATTGAAGGCTTGATGGCGCAGTTCCGGGGCAACGGCCTCGACACGTTCATCAAGCATTTTGACATAACCGCCCAGGGGGATTAGGGCGATGACAAATTCTGTACCGTGGCGGTCAGAACGGCGCCAGAGCGCTTTACCAAAACCAATGGAAAAGCGCTCTACTTTAACGCCACAGCGGCGAGCTACCCAAAAATGGCCGAACTCATGCACGGTAATTAATACGCCCAGTGCAACAATAAATGCAGCCAAATTCCAGAGTAAGCTCAGCATATAACCTTCCGTTAAATCGTCCTGAATACCAGCAATAACAGACAGGCAAATACCGGTACTGCTGCTGTGAGGCTATCAATGCGGTCTAGGATACCACCATGACCGGGGATCAAGTGACCGCTATCTTTAATCCCTGCTTCACGCTTAAACATACTTTCAGTTAAATCACCCAGCACCGAGGCCAATGCAGCAATCACTGAGCAAGTCAGCAGAATAACCGGTGCCACATCAAGATTCGCCCACATGCCAAACAGCAGTGAAATTACCGCAGAGGTGAACAGCCCACCAAAGAAGCCCTGCCAGGTTTTGCCCGGAGACACTTTCGGAGCCAGCTTATGTTTGCCAAACATTTTGCCAAACATATATGCACCGGAGTCCGCGCCCCAGACCAAGACCATCACGTATAACAACCAGATTGAGCCGGTGTAATGATTGATATCGTAGTGCCAGTTGCGCAGCACAATCATGCCCCAGAAGAATGGCACAATCGTTAATACACCGAATATCAGGCGTAGCGTTTTAGAATTACGCCAAATGGATGCAGAACCCGGATAGAAAAGCACCAGCAGCAATGCCGCAAACCACCAGGCTAAGGAAGCCCAGAGCGATGCTTCAATGAGCGGGATATGGACGGTGCGCTGATATTCTGGCAATGCGAATAGCATCAGAGCCAATACCAGACCACACAAAACAGCAAGCCACACGCGCTGAGAGCGAGCTTTAAAACCTGCTAATTGTCCCCATTCCCAGGCTGCGAGCATACAGACCACGAGGGTTGTAATGGCAAATCCTACAGGTGGAAGCCAGAATAACGCGGCTATCACCACCGGGATTAAAATAAACGCAGAAAGCAGGCGATACTTTAGCAAAAGTGACCCCCAACAGGCTTACTCACCACCAGGTGCCGTGCCACCAAAACGACGCTCTCGATTTGCAAAAGCATTTAGCGCACCTTCAAAGTCTTGTTCATCGAAATCAGGCCAAAGAACATCGGTAAAATAAAGTTCTGCGTAGGCAATCTGCCAAATCAGAAAGTTACTAATACGGTGCTCTCCCCCCGTCCTAATTACTAAATCTACAGGAGCCAGTTCATTCATGCAGATTTGCTGACTCAGCAACTCTTCATCAATCTGATCAGGGCGCAGCAAACCTTCCTGCACCTGCTCGGCAAGATGCCGCACTCCCTGAATAATATCCCAACGTCCGCCATAGTTCGCGGCGATATTGAGGGTCAAGCCTGTATTGGCACTGGTTAAGGCTTCGGCTTTATTAATACGTTCTTGCAGGCGTGCATTGAATCGGCTGGTATCACCGATAATGCGCAGACGGACATTGTGACGATGCAAGCTTTTGACTTCGCTATCTAAAGCCCACACAAACAATTCCATCAGTGCGCTTACTTCCTGAGCCGGGCGATTCCAGTTTTCACTACTGAAAGCATAGAGTGTCAGCGCATCAATACCATTATTTGCGGCAAAACTCACCGCTCTGCGAACAGATTTCGCTCCCGCTTTATGGCCGGAAACTCGCATCTTCCCCTGAAGCTTTGCCCAGCGACCATTGCCATCCATGATAATGGCAACATGACGCGCGCCATGCTCAGATTGTGTTTCGCTCTTTTGTTGGTTTGCAGACAACATAACGCGTAATTATTCCCAGATATGGATTAAGCGGTACTCAAAATGATTTCAGCTTTAACATAAAAAAGCCGTGCTATAACACGGCTTCCCAATCATTCAGCCAGCTTTTCCTGACTAAAAGATGGCGCAGACTATATCACTGAAGCACAGAGCTAACAAATGGAGGTACATCAGCCGGATGAATAATCATCGGGTTGAGATACGCGTCACCAGATTTCGGGCGACTTCGCGTGCTTTTGCATCAACCGCCAGGACTTCTTCTACACTTTTTGGCTCTGTCAGTTCGACGCTATCAAGAACGGCACGGTTTAGGGCAGCAATGTCTGTAAACCGCAATTGCTCTTGTAAGAACGCTTCAACAACGACTTCATTGGCCGCATTCAACACAGTTGTCGCGGCCTGCCCTTGCTCGAACGCTTCCATCGCCAGCTTCAAACAAGGATAGCGGTGATAGTCGGGTTCCATGAAGGTGAAAGTCCCAATCTTACAAAAATCGAGCGGTTCAACCCCCGACTGTACGCGCTCAGGAAATGCCATAGCGTGTGCAATTGGAGTGCGCATGTCTGGCGCGCCTAACTGCGCCAGCACGCTACCATCACGATAGCGAACCATCGAATGGATAACCGACTGCGGATGGATCAATACTTCCATTTGTTTAGCTGATGCATTGAATAGCCAGCGAGCTTCAATGTATTCGAGACCTTTGTTCATCATGGTGGCCGAATCGACAGAAATTTTTCGTCCCATCGACCAGTTCGGATGGCTACAAGCCTGGTCCGGCGTCATCGCGGCAAGCTCACCTAATGGTGTCTCGCGGAATGGGCCACCTGATCCGGTAAGAATAATCGACGAAACGCCATTACTCTCAAGTTCAGCGTACCCGAGGTTTTGTTGGATTGTTTCGGGCAAACTCTGAAAAATAGCGTTGTGTTCACTGTCGATAGGCAGCAACTGAGCTTTACTGCGCTGCACCGCGTCCATAAATAAACGCCCGCATGTCACCAGTGACTCTTTGTTGGCCAGCAAAACTTGCTTGCCTGCGCCAATCGCAGCCAGCGTAGGTAACAATCCTGCCGCCCCGACAATCGCTGCCATTACTTGGTTCACTTCATCCAGAGCGGCCATCTCACATGCGGCATGCTGCCCGGAAAGAACTTCAGTTGCACTCCCATGCTCTTTTAGCAGACGACGCAGTTGGCTCGCAGAAACTTCATCATCCATCACCGCCCAACGTGGCTTGAACTCCAGGCATTGTTCAGCCATTCGCGTGACATTCTTCCCGGCAACTAATGCCACGACGGAGAATTTGTCAGGATTATGACGAACAACACTAAGGGTACTGGTACCGATAGATCCGGTAGAGCCAAGAATGGTCAGTTGCTTCATGGGACGCTCTGGAGTTTTTAGTATGAATAATCAAATAAAAAACGCCGTAGACAATTCACGTGACGTGAGTCACGGCTTGCATACGGCGTTTGATCCGTCATTTCAACGGATTAGAACTGCATCAACTCGGCTTCTTTCTCTGCCAGAGCGGAGTCCACTTTTTTGATAGCGGCATCAGTCATTTTCTGAACGTCATCCTGGGAACGACGATCGTCATCTTCGCTGATCTCTTTATCTTTCAGCAGATTTTTAACTTTGTCGTTAGCGTCACGGCGAACGTTACGCACTGCAACGCGCGCGCCTTCAGCTTCGCCACGAACAATTTTGATCAGGTCTTTACGACGTTCTTCAGTCAGCGCTGGTAGTGGAACACGAATGTCGCTACCCGCAGAACTTGGGTTCAGACCCAGGTCGGAAGTCATAATGGCCTTCTCAACAGCCTGGCTCAGAGAACGGTCAAACACGTTGATTTTCAGCGTACGTGAATCTTCAACCGTGACACTTGCCAGTTGGCGCAGTGGAGTTGGAGTACCGTAATATTCCACAATGATCCCATCCAGCAGGGACGGAGAGGCACGGCCGGTACGGATTTTACTGATTTGGCTTTTGAATGCTTCTACGCATTTTTCCATACGCACTTCGGCATCTTTTCTGATATCGCTAATCACGTTACGAGTCCTTGAAAACTGGTTTATGCCAGACCACACTTTACGCCGCGAAGCAGACGCTGCGTGCTAAGTATAGCCTTGTTTATTCATGGCGCCCTTTAGGGTTGCCTGCTACTCAAACTAATCAGAGCAAATAAAAACGAATCTTACCCTGATTCAGCATCGACTGAAATTATTCAGTGATCAATGTGCCTTCTTTTTCGCCCATCACAACACGGCGAAGCGCACCTGGTTTGTTCATGTTGAAAACACGAATCGGAATTTTATGGTCACGAGCAAGGGTGAATGCCGCAAGATCCATGACTTTCAGCTCTTTTTCCAACACTTCGGTATAAGTCAGCTGCTCACAAAGTGTGGCCGTCGGATCTTTCACTGGGTCAGCAGTAAACACGCCATCGACTTTTGTGGCTTTCAATACAACGTCGGCTTCAATCTCAATACCACGCAGACACGCAGCAGAGTCAGTGGTAAAGAACGGATTGCCGGTGCCAGCTGACAGGATAACGACGCGGTTATTACGCAGCAGGCTGATGGCCTCTGCCCAGCTGTAGTTATCACACACGCCATTCAATGGAATAGCGGACATCAAGCGGGCGTTCACATAGGCGCGATGAAGCGCATCACGCATTGCCAGGCCGTTCATGACGGTTGCCAGCATGCCCATGTGGTCGCCCACAACACGGTTCATACCTGCTTTCGCAAGGCCAGCACCGCGGAATAAGTTGCCACCACCAATCACGACCCCGACCTGAATACCCAATTCAACCAGCTCTTTAATTTCCTGAGCCATACGATCAAGGATGCTTGCATCAATACCGAAGCCTTCGGTACCTTGCAGCGCTTCGCCGCTTAGCTTGAGCAGAATGCGTTTGTAGACAGGTTTTGCATTGGTAGCCATGATTCTTTCCTGGGAACAGTCAACGAATGGGGATGGTTAATTCTAGCGATATGGTGCCGCATATCAGCAAGTTCTGTATCAGAGCAGACTGATTTTTTAGTGCCAGATAAAAAGGAACCGCCAATTGGCGGCTCCCTTAAAAATTAAGACTGCTTGGACATTGCAGCAACTTCTGCTGCGAAGTCAGTCTCAACTTTCTGGATGCCTTCGCCCACTTCAAAGCGGATGAAGCCATTCACGTCGGCATTGTGCTCTTTCAGAATCTGACCAACAGTTTTGCTTGGGTCGATAACGAAAGGCTGACCAGTCAGAGAAACTTCACCGGTGAATTTCTTCATACGGCCTTCAACCATTTTCTCTGCGATTTCTTTTGGCTTGCCAGACTGCATAGCGATGTCCAGCTGAACCTGGTATTCTTTCTCTACCACTTCAGCAGACACGTCTTCTGGCTTAACGAATTCTGGCTTGCTTGCAGCAATGTGCATTGCAATTTGCTTAACCAGCTCTTCGTCTGCGCCAATAGCTGCAACCAGAACACCGATGCGAGCACCGTGCAGGTAGCTACCCAAAACGTCGCCTTCAAGTACTGAAACGCGACGGATGTTGATGTTCTCACCGATTTTAGCAACCAGTGCAACACGCTCTTCTTCGAACTGTGCTTTCAGAACTTCAACGTCAGTCACTTTACCAGCAGCAGCTGCGTCCAGTACTTTGTCAGCGAATGCCTGGAAACCAGCATCTTTAGCAACGAAGTCAGTCTGGCAGTTAACTTCCAGAATCACAGCATAGCCGTCAGCAATCTTAGTTTTGATCACGCCGTCAGCAGCTACGTTGCCTGCTTTCTTAGCTGCTTTGATCGCACCAGATTTACGCATGTTTTCGATTGCCAGCTCGATGTCGCCATTAGCTTCAGTCAGTGCTTTTTTGCAATCCATCATGCCTGCGCCAGTACGTTCACGCAGTTCTTTTACCAGAGCAGCAGTAATATCAGCCATTCTAAAATCCTCGGTTATCTCGTAGAGAGAGATAAGCCCTGGTTCACGGTACAGACGAACCCTGGCTCAAAATAAAAAGGGGGCCTGAGACAGGCCCCCTAACCAAACTATTCAATACCTGGTTAATAAGAGCTCAAATAAGAGCAAACCTTATTATTCAGCTTCTACGAAGCTTTCTTCTGCCTGAGAAGCCAGATCCTGAGAACGGCCTTCACGTACGGTAGCAGCTACAGCACCCAGGTACAGGGTTACAGCACGGATTGCATCGTCGTTACCAGGGATAACGAAATCAACGCCATCTGGATCGGAGTTAGTATCAACGATAGAGAATACTGGGATACCCAAGTTGTTCGCTTCTTTGATTGCAATGTGTTCGTGATCGGCGTCGATTACAAACAGAGCATCCGGCAGACCGCCCATATCCTTGATACCGCCCAGGCTGTTTTCCAACTTCTCCAGCTCACGGGTACGCATCAGTGCTTCTTTCTTGGTCAGCTTCTCGAAGGTACCGTCTTGAGATTGAATTTCCAGATCTTTCAGACGTTTGATGGACTGACGAACTGTTTTCCAGTTAGTCAGCATACCGCCCAACCAGCGATGGTTCACGAAGAACTGATCGCAGCTCAGAGCAGCGTCTTTTACTGGTTCGCTTGCTGCGCGCTTAGTACCAACGAAAAGGATTTTGCCTTTACGAGAAGAAATCTTGCTCAGTTCAGCCAAAGCTTCGTTGAACATAGGTACAGTTTTTTCAAGGTTGATGATGTGAACTTTGTTACGTGCGCCGAAGATGAAAGGCTTCATTTTCGGGTTCCAGTAACGGGTTTGGTGACCAAAGTGAACACCAGCCTTGAGCATGTCGCGCATGGAAACAGTTGCCATGATTAAAACCTCTATATAAAAGTATGGGGTTAAGCCTCCACGTATCCCATATTACCGACCCCAAAGGGCACCCCGGAATATGTGTCGATACGTGTGTGTTATTTACACAAAGTGAGAGTGTTGGCTGTATCCGAAAAATCGGAATACAAGTCCGGCGCGCTTTATACCATAAAACAGACCAGGACTCCAATAGTTGTTGGTAGATTGTGCGGACATTGATTCTCGATTTGGCACCGATCGTACGCCCTGATAACATTGCCCCACTAACTGCTCAATTATTGTCGATTATGACGACACCTGCGGACAGAATTAATGGCTATCTCAATTAAAACACCTGAAGAAATCGAAAAAATGCGCGTTGCGGGCCGACTTGCCGCTGAAGTGCTGGAAATGATCGAACCCCACGTGAAACCGGGCGTCAGCACTGGCGAACTCGACCGTATTTGTAACGATTATATCGTTAACCAACAGCAGGCAATTTCTGCGTGTCTGGGCTACCACGGTTTCCCAAAATCCGTGTGCATCTCCATTAACGAAGTGGTTTGTCATGGCATTCCTGACGACGCTAAGCTTCTGAAAGATGGCGATATCGTCAACATTGACGTTACCGTTATCAAAGACGAATATCACGGCGACACCTCAAAAATGTTCCTCGTGGGCAAACCGACCATTCTTGGTGAGCGTCTGTGCCGTGTGACTCAAGAAAGCCTGTATTTGTCACTGCGCATGGTTAAACCAGGCATTCGTCTGCGTACCCTCGGCGCGGCTATTCAGAAATTCGTCGAAGCTGAAGGTTTTTCTGTGGTTCGCGAGTACTGCGGGCACGGCATCGGTCGCGTATTCCATGAAGAGCCACAAGTTCTGCATTATGACGCGGACGACAGCGGCGTAGTGCTGCAACCTGGCATGACTTTCACCATCGAGCCGATGGTGAACTCGGGTGATTACCGTATTCGCACCATGAAAGACGGTTGGACGGTGAAAACCAAAGATCGCAGCTTGTCTGCACAATACGAGCATACTATTGTGGTGACTGATAACGGCTGCGAAATTCTCACATTGCGTAAAGATGACACCATCCCGAATGTGATTTCGCATAACGAGTGATTCGCCTGGCGCAAGTCAGCAATCGAAGCCGGCCTATGCCGGCTTTTTTTATGGATGGCGACATGACACAGAGTTTACCCGAGCAGTATGCGACCACGGTGCTTCCTGAGATTTCCGGGCAACCTGAATACCCCGTCAACTGGTCTGATTCGGAGCTTAATTGTGCTCAGATAAAAGCCCGTATCGACTTGTTCCAGCAATGGCTTGGACGCGCATTTGATGGCGGCATTTCCGCTGAAAAACTGATGGACGCGCGCACCGAATTCATCGACCAGCTCTTGCAACGCCTATGGATCAGTTACGGCTTTGGCGACGTCGCCGAAACCGCCCTGGTTGCCGTTGGCGGTTACGGGCGCGGCGAGCTTCATCCATTGTCCGACATTGATTTGCTGATCCTAAGTCGCAAACGTCTGACCGAAACGCAAGCACAAAAAATCGGCGAACTGCTCACCCTTTTGTGGGACGTAAAGCTGGAAGTCGGCCACAGCGTGCGCACGTTGGAAGAGTGTCTGCTCGAAGGCCTGTCGGATTTAACCGTCGCCACCAATCTGATTGAATCGCGCCTGTTAATTGGCGATGTCGCCCTCTTCCTTGAACTGCAAAAACACATATTTAGCGATGGTTTCTGGCCGTCAGCCAAATTTTTTGCCGCCAAAATTGATGAGCAAAACGAGCGCCATCAGCGTTACCACGGCACCAGTTACAACCTCGAGCCGGACATCAAAAGCAGCCCTGGGGGTTTGCGCGACATTCACACGCTGCAATGGGTCGCCCGCCGCCACTTTGGCGCAACGTCCCTGAGCGAAATGGTCGGCTTTGGCTTTTTAACCGAAGCTGAACGCAACGAACTCGACGAATGTCAGTATCTGCTGTGGCGCATTCGCTTTGCGCTGCACCTTGAAGTGAACCGCTACGACAACCGTTTATTGTTCGACCGCCAGCTTAGCGTCGCCCAGCGCCTGAATTACAGCGGAGAAGGCAACCAGCCGGTCGAACACATGATGAAAGATTTCTATCGTGTGACCCGCCGCGTCGGCGAACTTAACCAGATGCTGTTGCAGCTGTTTGACGAAGCGATTCTGGCGCTGGATGCCAGCGAAAAACCGCGTCCGCTCGATGATGATTTCCAGCTACGCGGCACTTTGATTGACCTGCGCGACGAAACGCTGTTTATGCGCGAGCCACAGGCGATTCTGCGCATGTTTTACATGATGGTACGTAACCGCGATATCAGCGGAATTTACTCCACCACCTTGCGCCATTTGCGCCATGCTCGCCGTCATCTTGCGCAGCCGCTTTGCTACATCCCTGAAGCGCGCGACCTGTTTCTCACGATATTGCGTCATCCTGGAGCCGTAAGCCGCGCCCTGCTACCGATGCACCGCCACAGCGTGTTGTGGGCCTACATGCCGCAGTGGTCGCACATTGTCGGTCAGATGCAGTTCGATCTGTTCCACGCCTATACCGTTGATGAACACACGATTCGGGTGCTGCAAAAACTGGAAAGTTTCGCCAAAGAAGAAACGCGTCCGAAACACCCTTTATGCGTCGATTTGTGGCCGCGCCTGTCGCATCCGGAACTGATTCTGATTGCCGCCCTGTTCCACGACATCGCCAAAGGTCGCGGTGGCGATCACTCGGTGCTCGGCGCGCAGGACGTTTTAAAATTTGCCGAACTACACGGCCTGAACTCACGCGAAACGCAGCTCGTCGCCTGGCTGGTACGCCAGCATTTATTGATGTCCGTGACCGCCCAGCGCCGTGATATTCAGGATCCGGAAGTCATCAAGCAATTTGCTGAAGAAGTGCAGACCGAGAACCGCCTGCGCTACCTGGTTTGCCTGACCGTTGCCGATATCTGCGCCACCAACGAAACCCTGTGGAATAGCTGGAAACAAAGCCTGTTGCGCGAGCTGTACTTCGCCACCGAAAAACAGCTGCGTCGCGGAATGCAAAACAGCCCGGATATGCGCGAACGCGTGCGCCATCACCAGTTGCAAGCGCTGGCCTTGTTGCGTATGGACAACATCAACGAAGAGGCGCTGCATCATATCTGGCGTCGCTGTCGGGCGAATTATTTTGTCCGCCATACGCCGAACCAAATTGCCTGGCACGCTCGTCATTTGCTGAAACACGATCTCAGTAAACCGATGATTTTACTCAGCCCGCAGGCCACTCGCGGCGGCACAGAGATTTTCATCTGGAGCCCCGACAGGCCACACCTGTTTGCTGCGGTTTGTGCTGAACTCGACAGACGCAATCTCAGTGTTCACGACGCGCAAATCTTTACCACCCGCGACGGCATGGCCATGGACACCTTTATTGTGCTCGAACCGGACGGCAGCCCGCTTTCCGCCGACAGGCACGATCTCATCCGCCACAGCCTTGAACAGGCGATTACCCAGGCAACCTGGCAACCGCCGCAACCGCGCCGCCAGTCGGCTAAACTGCGCCACTTTACCGTCGATACCGAAGTGAATTTCCTGCCCACACATACCGACAGACGCAACTTCCTCGAGCTGATTGCGTTAGATCAGCCAGGGTTATTAGCGCGTGTCGGGGAAGTGTTCGCGGATCTTGGAATTTCGCTTTATGGCGCAAGAATTACGACAATTGGTGAGCGAGTAGAAGATTTATTTATAATAGCCACCGCCGACCGGCGTGCTCTTAATGATGAGTTGCAACAGGAAGTACAGCAACGGTTGACAGCGGCCCTTAATCCAAACGATAAATAACAGTCTGTTAATTTCGTCACAATCAGGAAAACTTTAACAATGCAGCAGCTACAAAATGTAATTGAAACCGCTTTCGAGCGCCGCGCCGAAATCACTCCGGCAAATGCTGATACCGTTACTCGTGAAGCGGTAAACCAGGTCATCTCCCTGCTCGACAGCGGTGCGCTGCGCGTTGCCGAAAAAATTGATGGCCAGTGGGTGACTCACCAGTGGCTGAAGAAAGCGGTTTTGCTCTCTTTCCGTATCAATGACAACCAGGTTATTGATGGCGCAGAAAGCCGTTACTTCGACAAAGTGCCGATGAAATTCGCTAACTACGACGAAGCACGTTTCCAGAAAGAAGGTTTCCGCGTGGTGCCACCAGCGGCAGTCCGTCAGGGCGCATACATCGCACGTAACACCGTGCTGATGCCTTCTTACGTCAACATCGGCGCATACGTTGATGAAGGCTCAATGGTTGATACCTGGGCAACAGTCGGTTCTTGCGCGCAGATTGGTAAAAACGTTCACCTGTCTGGCGGCGTAGGCATCGGCGGTGTTCTGGAGCCATTACAGGCAAACCCTACTATCATCGAAGATAACTGCTTCATCGGCGCACGTTCAGAAGTGGTTGAAGGCGTTATCGTTGAAGAAGGTTCTGTGATTTCCATGGGCGTTTACATCGGCCAGAGCACGCGTATTTATGACCGCGAAACCGGTGAAGTGCATTACGGACGTGTGCCAGCAGGCTCCGTGGTTGTTTCGGGTAACCTGCCATCTAAAGATGGTAAGTACAGCCTGTACTGCGCAGTTATCGTGAAAAAAGTCGATGCGAAAACTCGCGGCAAAGTTGGAATCAACGAACTGCTTCGCACAATCGATTAATTAAATGTGTAAAAGGCGGGTTCACCCGCCTTTTTAGCATTTCGGGCTAGCGGGAATGGACTTTTCCGTTAATTATCTAATGGTTAATGATACTGATATCGCAAAAGGTAACACTATGTACGATAACTTGAAAAGTCTGGGTATTACCAATCCTGATGAAATCGATCGTTATAGCCTCCGGCAGGAAGCCAACAACGATATCCTGAAAATCTATTTCCAGAAGGATAAAGGCGAGTTTTTTGCCAAGAGCGTGAAGTTTAAATATCCACGCCAGCGCAAAACTGTCGTTGCCGATGGCGTAGGCCAGGGTTACAAAGAAGTGCAGGAAATCAGCCCGAACCTGCGCTATGTAATTGATGAACTTGATCAACTGTGTCAGCGCGATCGCACTGAAGTCGATCTGAAACGCAAGATCCTCGATGATTTACGTCATCTGGAATCCGTGGTGACCAATAAGATCGCAGAAATTGAGTCCGATCTGGAAAAGCTTACCCGCAACAAATAATGCCAAAGGGCCGGAATCTCCGGCCCTTTTCTTATCTCTGCTCGTCTAATTGCAACGCCACATACAGCAGCAATCTATCGTCAAAATTCCCCAAATCTAAACCCGTTAATTCTGAAATACGGTTCAGACGGTATTCAAGCGTATTGCGATGAATAAACAACGCCTTAGAGGTTGCCAGTGGCTGCACATTATGGCGAAACCAGGCGCTCAATGTTCGGCGCAGTAATCCGTTGTTATCCATGGCTTTTAAACGCGCCAACGGGCGTGCCAGTTCGTTCGCCTGCCAGCCGCCACGTAAACTATCCAGCAACACCGGCAACATCAAATCCTGGTAGAAATAACCCCGGCTTTCCGGCATACGTTGTTTGCCGACCATCATGGTGGTGCGAGCGGTTCGGTACGAACGCGCAATACTGCCAGGGCCGGTAAAATAGTTGCCCAGCGCCACGCGAAAACGCAGCTGGCCATTCTCCTTCATGCGCTGAATTAGCTGCTCTACACGTTTGCGATGATCTTCGGCGTCCCAGCGGCCAAACTGATTCAGCGCGGGTTTCAGCACCACCATTTCCGTTAACGAGATAATCGCTATCAGGTTATTACGCTCAGGCGTCGTCAGCGCGGTTTGCAGCTGCTGCAACTCTTCCATGGCGCTGTCTACGCCAAGCTGCCCGCTATCCACTTCCACCACTGCAACAACACGCGGCTGGTTGAGGTCGATACCCAAACGCTGCGCCCATTCGCTCAATGCAGGCGTTTGTTCTTCCGCCTGAATCAGGTTCATCACCAGCTCTTCACGCAGACGCGTGTCCTGGGCCAGTAAGTGCATCAGGCGTGATTGCTCAAGCATCATTTCAGCCGTCATACACACCAGCTCGCCGTATTTACGCAGCGATCCCGGCTCGCCGGTCAAACCAATAACGCCAACAATTTCCCCTTCAATGCGCAGCGGCAGGTTAATCCCCTGGCGCACACCGTGAAGATGACGCGCCACCGCGTCATCAATATCGACAACACGTCCCTGAGAGAGCACCAGCAGCGCACCTTCGTGCAATTCACCAATACGTTCTTTATCACCGCTACCAATAATCCGCCCACGCGCATCCATCACGTTGATGTTGGTATCAATGATGGTCATGGTCCGCGCCACAATGTCCTGCGCCATTTTGGTGTCAAGATGCCAGCCAGCCATGCTTCCTCCTGAATCGTGCTAATGGCCTAGCATAGGCGAGATGAATCCCCTCAGCATTGTGCGAATGCACAAAGCGCGGGTGAAGAATGTGGAGTTGTGGAAAGGCTCACAAAAAAGGGCCGCAATAAGCGGCCCTGATAGTGTTGAGATGAACTCGGTAACGATTACTGCATCAGCAGGTAGATAGTGGTATCACCACGCTGAATGTTCAGCGCCATCACTGACGGTTTCGCATCGAGAATCTTGCGCAGTTCGGCGATGTTATTCACCGCCTGCTGGTTAACACCAATAATGATGTCACCTTTTTTCAGGCCAATACGCGCAGCCGGGGTATTCCCTTTCACGTTATTGACGATAACGCCCTTCTCATCTTTACCGCTGCGGTTGCTCATTTCAGCCCCTTCAATACCGGTAAAGATGCTCGCAGAATCAACCTGAGTCTGGCTGCTTTGTTGCAGTTCCAGATTCACCGATACCGGCTTGCCGTCGCGCAGCAGGCCAAGAGTCAGTTTGCTGCCAACCGGCATAGAGCCCACTTCGGCACGCAGAGCCGCAAAGCTGCTGATGGCTTTACCGTTCATGGAAACCACAACGTCGCCAGCTTTAATCCCCGCTTTCGCCGCTGAAGAGTTCGGCATCACCTGGCTTACGAATGCCCCGCGTTGTGCATCAACCTTCATCGCTTTCGCCAGCTCAGAGTTCAGCTCAGTCCCCATGATGCCCAATTCGCCACGCTTAACCTGGCCGAATTCCACCATTTGCGCGGTAAGGTTTTTCACCATGTTGCTCGGGATGGCAAAGCCGATACCAATGTTGCCGCCGTCTGGTGCCAGAATCGCGGTGTTAATACCAATCAGCTCACCGTTAAGGTTAACCAGTGCGCCACCGGAGTTACCACGGTTGATTGCCGCATCGGTCTGGATAAAGTTTTCGTAGTTTTCAATGTTCAGGCCGCTACGACCCAACGCCGAAACGATACCAGAAGTCACGGTTTCGCCCAGGCCATACGGGTTACCGATTGCCACGGTGTAATCACCGACGCGCAGTGCGTCAGAGTCAGCCATTTTAATCGCAGTCAGATTTTTCGGATCCTGCAACTGCAACAGCGCGATGTCAGAGCGTGGATCTTTACCCACCACTTTCGCATCGAACTTACGGCCGTCGCTCAGGGAAACCTGAATTTTAGTCGCATTATCAACAACGTGGTTGTTGGTCACCACGTAGCCTTTTGCTGCATCAATAATGACGCCGGAACCGAGTGCAGCAAATTTTTGCTGTTGGCTACCGCCGCCCTGAGAGCCGTCATCAGCCCCGCCGCCGCCCTGGCAGAACGGAGAGCTCTGGAATGGAGAACCTTCCTGGCAGAACGGTGAATTATCGCCAAAGAACTGCTGGAAGTTACGCCCCATACGCGGCGTGTTCACCGTGGTGCTGCCTTCAACATTAATACTCACTACAGAAGGCATCACTTTTTCCAGCATCGGTGCAAGGCTTGGCAGCGGTTGCGCGGCCGATGCAGAAGAAGCTGTTTCAGCAGCGATTGCAGATACAGGACCCAGCGCCAAACCTAGGCTAAGAGCCAGCGCGCTCATTGCTAAAGTTGTTTTTTTCATCGATTTAAGTCTCAAGTTAATAAGTCACGCAAAATTGCTGTGTAGGCCAATATAGAGTGACAATTGAGGCGCTAAGTTCCGCCGATAAGTCACTGGAAAAAGTAAAAATTTATTGTCCGTCTTTACAAAACTCAACGAGTCACTTATTCCACCGCCATCAGGCGTCGGTACTCATCCCATGCATATAAGTCCGTCATTCCACTGATATAATCCTGAATCAGGCGGCAGCGGTAATAATACTCCCACACGCCGAAATCACTGGCAGACTTATCCAGATCACTGACCGCTTCAATGTAAGCAAGCCGATGTTTTGTCGACAATTTGTGGAACAAACGCGTCTCAATCGGCAGACGGCGCAAACTTTCTTTTTCCACCAGTTCAGCAAAATCCTCAACGGATATATGGAGTAAGGGACTGTAAATATCAAGTAAGCCGCTTATCACGCGATAACCCTGTAATTCGAGCTGTTCGACTTCCGGGTGGCTGAAGACATGCTTAAATGCGACTTGTTTATACAATTCCAGCAGGCGCGCAAACGGGCTGTCGTCTTCCAGCAAGGCGTGATTGAACTCGCCGCTGTAAATCTCGTTAATATTATCGATAAAACGCTGGGCAGCGTAAGGCACCAGTTGGTTTAGCGTATTAACGCGCAAATACATAAAGAACTGATCCTCCGTGCTGCGGCGCATTTGATTAGTACGGGATTTTTCCCACGCTTCGTGCACCACGCGTTCAAAAAGATCGCCTTCAACACGCTCGCCCCACGCTTCACACAAATGCTGATAAAGCTGCTCGACGCTGAAAATGCGTTTCTCAACGGCGTCTTCCAGATCCGCCACGCAGTAAGAAATATCGTCTGCCGCTTCCATAATCCAGGTCAGCGGGAAACGGCTGTACTCGCCGAGTTCCAGCTCCGCACGCAAACGCGCAATGTAAGATTCTTCAGAAAGATAGTAGCCAGGCTTCTTCATCAGGTAAGCGTGGCTTTCTGGCGGTTCACCAACAAACCAGGCTGGACGGGTGTATTTAAGAATGCAGCCCACCTGCGCCCAGGTCAGATTCATCCGCAACAGGCTGTGCACCAGGCGAATACCCTGCGCATTGCCTTCAAACTGGCAAAGATCCTGGCGCACTTTTCGGCGCAAGCCATTCAATTGATCTTCACCTTCGCGCAAACACAGCGCCGCCACTTTGCAGCGATCGTCACTGCATGGCTGGCTTCCGGCATCCCCTGGAAACAGGCGCTGACGGAACCAGTCATTAATTGCTGACTCGCCAAAATGACCAAACGGTGGATTACCGATGTCGTGCATCAGGCACGCCATTTCGACGATGCTTTCAAACGGGCCAGTAAGTTCATGCAGGCCATAGCGTTCGAGGTCTTGCTGCTCTTTCAGGCGGCTCAACACTTCTTTGGCGATGTAACGCCCGACTTGCTGGACTTCCATGGAATGCGTTAAACGCGTGCGAACAGAGGCATTACGCTCTAAGGGAAAGACCTGAGTTTTCTGCTGCAAACGGCGAATGGCCGGAGAATTAACGATACGCCCACGGTCACTTTCAAAAATACGCAGGATCTCATGTTCATTCTTTGGCCCTTCAGGCGAACGGAAACGGCGGTGCCAGTTAATTTTCTTACGGAAATCTATTTCACTCATGCCTTCTCCTTCGCCCAGATTAAGAGCGGATTAATCCTTCATGCCTGACATGATAGACTATGAAGGTAATCTAACACTTTAGCGAGTATCACTATGAAAGCAGGCATTATTGGTGCAATGGAAGAAGAAGTTACGCTGCTGCGTGACAAAATTGAAAACCGTCAAACTCTGACCCTGGCCGGGTGTGAAATTTACACCGGCACGCTGAATGGCGTTGAAGTGGCGCTGTTGAAATCAGGCATCGGTAAAGTGGCGGCAGCGATGGGCGCAACGCTTTTGCTCGAACACTACAAACCTGATGTGATTATCAACACCGGTTCTGCGGGCGGCCTCGCACCGACGCTGAAAGTCGGCGATATCGTGGTTTCTGATGAAGTGCGTTATCACGACGCGGACGTCACCGCTTTCGGTTATGAGTTCGGCCAACTGCCTGGCTGCCCGGCCGGTTTTGCTGCTGATGCAAAACTGATTGCCGCTGCACAAGAGTGCATTGCCGAGCTGAACCTGAATGCTGTTCGCGGTTTAGTGGTTAGTGGTGATGCCTTTATTAACGGTTCTGTGGCGCTGGCAAAAATTCGCCATAACTTCCCGCAGGCTGTTGCTGTAGAAATGGAAGCGACTGCCGTTGCGCACGTTTGCCATAACTTCGGCACGCCGTTTGTGGTGGTTCGTGCAATTTCTGACGTGGCTGACCAGCAATCGCACCTGAGCTTTGAAGAGTTCCTGGCGGTTGCAGCGAAGCAGTCCACGCTGATGGTTGAAAACCTAGTACAGAAACTGGCCCGTGGTTAATAAGACATTCTGGCGCGGTATTACCGCGCTACTTTTTTGCATCCCGGCGCTGCTGATTGCGGCGCCGCGCGTTATTTCACTTTCACCGAGCAATACCGAACTGGCCTTTGCGGCGGGCATCACGCCAATAGCCGTCAGCGCCTGGTCGGATTACCCAGAAGCCGCCAAAAAACTTGAGCAAGTCTCGAACTGGCAGGGAATGAATCTCGAGCGCATTGTCGCGTTAAAGCCCGATGTGGTGCTGGCTTGGCGCGGGGGGAATGCAGAACGCCAGATCAACCAATTGAAAGCATTAGGGATCAAAGTCGTCTGGCTGGATCCGACAACGGTCGAAGAAGTGATTGCCGCCCTGCGTCAATTAGGCCAGTACAGCCCGACGCCCGAAACTGCCAACCAGGCCGCAGACCAACTCGCTAAGCAGTTTGCCGCATTAAAAGCGCAATATTCCCAACGAACGCCGAAAAAGGTCTTTTTGCAATTTGGCCAGCAGCCGCTGTTTACTACCGGCCGCGGTTCGATTCAGAACGAAATTCTGGAAGTGTGTGGCGGGCAAAATATCTTTGCTGATAGCCGCGTTCCCTGGCCGCAGGTGAGCCGCGAACAGGTGCTTAGCCGCCGTCCACAAGCTATTATTATCACTGGCGATGACAGCAAAATTCCTCCCATTGAACAGTTCTGGAATACCCAGCTAAAAATTCCGGTTATTGCAGTGAATGATGACTGGTTTAGTCGTTCAAGCCCACGTATTATCCTCGCCGCAAAACAGCTCTGTGAGGAGCTGGCAGAAAAATAATATTTAGATGATGAGGGTAGCGAGATGCTCGTTTATTGGCTGGACATCATTGGCACAGCCGTCTTTGCCATATCCGGCGTGCTGCTGGCAGGAAAACTCCGTATGGACCCGTTCGGCGTGCTGGTGCTGGGCGTGGTGACAGCAGTGGGCGGCGGTACGATTCGCGATATGGCGCTCGATAATGGCCCGGTGTTTTGGGTTAAAGATCCCACCGATTTAGTGGTGGCGATGGTCACTTGTATGCTGACTATTGTGCTGGTGCGCCAGCCGCGTCGCCTGCCAAAATGGATTTTGCCGGTGCTCGATGCTGTTGGTCTGGCGGTGTTTGTCGGAATTGGGGTGAATAAAGCATTTCTGGCCGGAGCCAGCCCGTTGGTTGCCATCTGCATGGGTGTGTTAACGGGTGTGGGCGGCGGGATCATTCGTGATGTTTTAGCGCGTGAAATCCCAATGATTCTGCGGACCGAAATCTACGCCACCGCCTGTATTGCTGGCGGTATTGTTCACGCCACGGCGTATTACACTTTCCACGTCCCACTGGAACAGGCGAGTATGATTGGCATGGTCGTGACGCTGGCAATTCGTCTGGCGGCGATTCGCTGGCATCTTAAATTGCCGACGTTTGCGTTGGATGACCGACAATAGACAATAAAAAAGCCGGATGACGCTTACGCTTATCCGGCCTACATAATCTTTTACTATTTAAACCAAATAATTCGAGCTGCAGGAAGGCGACAAAGCCGTAAATCCCCAGGAGCATAGATAACTATGTGACTGGGGTGAACGGGTGCAGTCAACGCACCTGCAGCTTGAAGTATGCAGGTTTAAACGCTGAAGGAAGAACCACAACCACAGGTACTCTTCGCATTCGGGTTAGTCACCACAAAGCGTGAACCTTCCAGACCTTCGGTGTAGTCCACCGCGCCGCCTACCAGATATTGCAGGCTCATCGGGTCAACCACCAGAGCAACACCTTGCTTCTCGATAGTCATATCGCCGTCGTTAATCTGATCGTCAAAGGTAAAACCATACTGGAAGCCGCTGCAACCACCACCGGTGATGTAAACGCGCAGTTTCAGATTCGGGTTCTCTTCATCCGCGATCAGGGTTTTTACTTTATTGGCTGCTGCTTCGGTAAACTGCAACGGCAGCACTGCTACGTCATCACTCATCATTTGCTCCCAACGAAATAAGAAGTCGGGTATAGCCGACATTTGGGGTCATTATCTAATACCCGAGTAAATCGTTCAAGTATTCTCCCCGGCTGGGGTTTGCTGTTCTTTCGCTCGCTGCTCGGCTTCTTGTTTTGCTAACGTACGCTCAAGAATCGAGGAGTATAGCGGCTTTCCGCCGAGGAATTGTGCCAATAGTGTCGCGCCAAGGCAGGTAATAATCATTGGCAGAATGAGCTGATAATTGTCAGTCATTTCCAGAACCAGCACAATCCCGGTCAGTGGCGCACGCACCGAGGCGGCAAACAATGCCCCCATTCCAGCGATAGCAAATGTCCCCACTTCAAGGTGATACGCCGGGAACCAGGCCGCACTTGCCATGCCAAACGCCGTGCCCAGCAATGTGCCGAGCGCCAGCATTGGGGCAAAAATCCCGCCAGGCGCGCCAGAAGAAAAACACAGCAGCGTAGTAATCACACGGGCAACAAAGATAAACAGCAGCATACCGAGGGTGTAGTTTCCGGCAGCAGCGATCGGGATCAGGTTAAAACCACCACCTGCGGCTGCGGGCTGAATCAACCCTAACACGCCACAAACGCCGCCCAGCAGGCCGCCAATAATCACCCATTTTTTGAGATTGCCGCCGTGGAAACGCTGGAACATATCCTGAGTACGGAACACCATCGCATTAAAGAACACGCCGACGATGCCGAACACCATGCCCAAAACCAGATACAACCACAGCGTATTGACCGGCGCATTAGACAGTTTTCCGACTTCAATCACCGCGCTTTCGCCGTTGAAGATACGGAACACTACGCTCGACATAATCACGCCGATAAACACGGCTTTTATCGAAATCAGGTTGTAGCGGAACTGCGGGCGCATCTCTTCAATAATGAACAGAATCCCTGCCAGCGGGGCGTTAAACGCGGCGGATAAACCCGCTGCGGCACCGGTCGCTAACAGAGAATGGCGTGCTTCGGCACCGCGCAGACGGAAAATATCCAGCACCATGCGGCCGATATTCCCACCCAATTGCACGGTTGGCCCTTCGCGACCCAGCACCATACCCGCGCCGAGTGTTCCCATACCGCCGATAAATTTCACCGGGATAACGCGCCACCAGCGCACCGGGCGTAACTCCTCCAGCGCACCTTCAATTTCAGGGATACCTGAACCACCCGCTTCCGGTGCATATTTGCGCACCAGATAATAGCCAAGCATCGCCAAAAGCATTGAACTGATGAATGCCAACGGCCAGACAATGAGACTGTAATCAGCCACATGCGCCAGCATTGCCAGGCGATTTTGTTGAACCCAGGTGACCGCTTTTTCAAAAGCGACACCCACCAAACCGGCTAACGTCCCTACTATCGCGGCCATAAAAAGAATCGCGACCGGAGTTTTATCCTGTCGAATTAGGCGACGCACCATGTCGCCCCTACGTAAGCGCACTACCTGTTGCGCTTCAAAAGAGGGGTGGGAGTGATTCATTAGGCTAATCATTTATTGGTAATACAAATCGAGGGGGCATTCTACTCTCTCGGCGCGTTAGGGCAAAACTTTCATAACTTCGGCGGAATCCCTTAGAATAGCGTGTTGCTTTTATTTCTACGAATTCTGGAGCCGATTCATGAGTAAGTCTGAAAACCTGTACGCTGCCGCCCGCAAAGTCATCCCTGGCGGGGTGAACTCACCGGTTCGTGCTTTTACCGGAGTCGGCGGTGTGCCGCTGTTTATCGAACGCGCTGACGGGGCTTACCTGTTTGACGCTGACGGCAAAGCCTATATCGACTACGTCGGTTCATGGGGCCCGATGGTTCTCGGCCATAATCACCCGGCCATCCGCAACGCGGTGATTGAAGCGGTAGAACGCGGCCTGAGCTTTGGCGCGCCGACTGAGATGGAAGTGAAAATGGCAGAACTGGTCACCGAACTGGTTCCTACCATGGATATGGTACGCATGGTGAACTCCGGCACTGAAGCTACCATGAGCGCGATTCGCCTGGCGCGTGGCTTCACTGGCCGCGACAAAATCATCAAATTCGAAGGCTGCTACCATGGCCACGCCGACTGCCTGCTGGTGAAAGCCGGTTCCGGCGCGTTGACTCTCGGCCAGCCAAACTCACCGGGCGTTCCGGCTGATTTCGCCAAACACACCCTCACCTGCACTTATAACGATCTCGCTTCCGTGCGTGCCGCGTTCGAGCAATATCCACAAGACATCGCTTGTATCATCGTTGAGCCGGTCGCGGGCAACATGAACTGCATTCCACCAAACGACGATTTCCTGCCGGGCCTGCGCGCGCTGTGCGACGAGTTTGGCGCGCTGTTTATTATCGATGAAGTGATGACTGGTTTCCGTGTTGCACTGGCGGGCGCGCAGTCTTACTACGGCGTTGAGCCTGACTTAACTTGCCTGGGTAAAATCATCGGTGGCGGTATGCCAGTCGGCGCATTCGGTGGTCGTCGTGAAATCATGGACGCACTGGCACCTACCGGCCCGGTTTACCAGGCGGGTACGCTTTCCGGCAACCCAATCGCCATGGCAGCAGGCTTCGCGTGTCTGACGGAAGTCGCACAGCCTGGCGTTCACCAGACGTTGACCGAGCTGACTGAAATGCTGGCAAACGGCCTGCTACACGCGGCAAAAACCGAAAATATTCCACTGGTGGTGAATAACGTTGGCGGCATGTTCGGTTTGTTCTTTACCGATGCAGAGTCTGTGACGTGCTATCAGGATGTGATGGCGTGTGATGTTGAGCGCTTTAAGAAGTTCTTCCACCTGATGCTGGAAGAAGGCGTTTACCTGGCACCGTCTGCGTTTGAAGCAGGCTTTATGTCGGTTGCGCACTCGAAGGAAGATATTCAGAAGACGATTGACGCTGCGCGTCGGGTGTTTGCGAAGCTGTAATATTTTTCCCCTCACCCCGCCCCTCTCCCAAAGGAGAGGGAGAACACCGAATCGTCCCCTCTCCTGCGGGAGAGGGAGAACACCGAGTCGTCCCCTCTCCTGCGGGAGAGGGTTAGGGTGAGGGCGTATTAATTAACGAGTCTGCTTACGCAGCAAATAGACAAAATACGGCGCACCGATAAACGTCGCCAATAACCCGGCTGGAACCTGGTCCGGGAACAAAATCATTCTTCCGCACCAGTCCGCCGCCACCATCAGCATTCCGCCAAACAACGCCGACATAATTAGCTGTGGTATCGCACGTCTGAACCCCAACATGCGCGCAATGTGCGGTGCCATTAAGCCGACAAAACTCAGCGGGCCGACGGTCATCGTTGCGGCTGCGGTTAACGTTGCTGCCAGCAAAAGCAATGCAAAGCGCGATGGCGTCAGCGCCATGCCAATTGCGCGCGCGGTTGCGCCCCCCAATGGCAGAATCATCAGCCAGCGGCGGCACAGCGGCGTCAGCGCGAATAAAATCACCATCAGGATTAACGTCCTGACTGCCTGATCGCCGGTCACGTTGTACGTCGAACCTGAAATCCAGGTGAGGATCCCCGCCATGCGCGGGTCGCCGCTCGCCATCAAAAGCATCAACAACATTGTAAACGCGGTGCTCAGCGCCATCCCTGCCAGCAACATGCGCTGCGGCGAGAAACCGCCACGGCTGGCGGTGACCATAATCACTAATAGCGTGACCGCCGCACCGAGGCTTCCCGCTGGGAACAACCAACCGAAGGCATTTCCCGGCACGATAAACAGCATCATCACCACGCCGAATGCCGCACCCGAACTAATCCCCAACACTTCAGGGCTCGCCATCGCGTTGCCGGTCAGACGCTGAATCACGCTCCCGGCAACCGCCAGCATCATGCCCGCAGTGAGTGCCGCCAGCACGCGCGGCCAGCGCCACTGCAATAACTCGTGGAACATCGCCCAGTTCCAGCTATTCGCATCGCGGCCTAGCGTCAAGGCGGTGACGATCACCAGCGCTAACACGCCGCTGCCGATTAACACCCACCACACCAGATGCTGGCGTTCAGTCGGCACGTTATCGCCCTGATTCATCGCCGGAGTGCCCACGGTTCGCAGGCGCGGCAACAGCCACAGCAACAACGGTGCACCAATCAGCGCCGTCACCGTGCCGGTAGAAATTTCACGCCAGGCGCTGGTCAGCCAGATAACCGACTGATCAGACAGCCATAAAATCAACGCGCCAATCAGCGGTGCGAGGAACAGCCGCGCCACCAGGCGACGCGCACCCAGCATTTTCGCCAGCAATGGAGCGAACAAACCGATAAAGCCGATAATCCCGACCGCGTTCACCAGCAGCGCACTGATGGCAATCGCCAGCACCAGCGTCGCCAGGCGCACCATGGAAAGCGCCAGGCCGAGGTTTCGCGCCACGCCGTCGTCGAGGCCCATCAGCGTTAGCGGGCGCAACAGCAACAGCGTTAATAACAATCCGCCAACCAGACGCGGCCACAGGCCGTTGACGATATCCCAGTCCTGCTGGTTCAACGAACCGGTGCTCCACAGGAACATATTCTGCAACTGGTCGTGATGGAATATGGCGAGCAACTGATTTACTGCGCCGCAATACAGGCTGAGTACCAGACCGGCAAGAATCAGCGTGACCGGCGATAAACGCTTACCCCACGCCACGCCGAACACCAGCAAACCCACGACACCTGCGCCGACTAACGCGGCAAATTGTTGCGTCGCGAATCCACCGGGCAGCGCCCATAACGTGGCAACGGTAACGCCCAACTGTGCACCGCTCGCCACGCCAAGCGTGGTCGGTTCGGCAAGCGGGTTACGCAGCACCTGCTGGAACAGCACGCCCACCAGCCCAAGCCCTGCGCCGACCAGCAAAGAGATCGCCAGGCGCGGCAATAAGCTGTAGTGGAATAACATCTGGTTGATGTCATCAATGTTCGGCTGCCACCAGGCCACCAGCCACTGCGCGGAAGGCAACTGCGCGTTCAGGTTGTGGAGCGTCAGCGCGCAGGCGACCACAAACAGCAGCGATAACAGCATCGCCGGGAACAGGGCTTGACGATGTTTCACGCCTGGCTCCCTATGGCTTTCGCCAACGTGATCGTAAAGTTCATGGCGGAAAGCGTTGCGCCATAAAGCCAGACCGGAGGAACGCGCTGGAAACGATTCTGGCGTACGAAAGGCATCGCATTCCAAAGCGGCGTCGCGGTTACGCGTTCCATCTCGGCATCGTTATTGTGATCAAAGCAGATAACGTCGGCATCTTTCACGGCGGCTAAACGCTCAAGGCCAACCACCGCGCTGCCCCAGAAATTGGTTTCGCCCTGCCAGGCGTTTTTCACGCCAAGCAAATCCATCACCTGCTGGAACAGGCTACTTTTGCCAATCACCAGCGCGTGGCGGGAATCCAACAATGTCATCAGCAAAACAGGTTTATCACCGCGATTCGCAAAGCGAGGTTTCATCTGCTCGATAAATTGGTCGAACTTCAGCAAGTGATCGGCTGCCGCCTGCTGCATCCCGAGCTTTTCGCCCAGTTCTGTCAGAGACTTGCGAGCGACGTTCAGCGGTTTGCCGGAGCCATCGTTAAAGCTAAAACCTAAACCGGGCGCGACTCGGTCCAGTTTTTCAGGAGACGGGCCATAGCCTGCGGAATAGAGAATCAGCGACGGTTTGAGTTGGGTGAGAAGTTCGAGATTCGGTTCGGTACGCAACCCGACTTCGATAATGCCATCGGGCAATTTTGGCTCGCCAACCCAGGCTTGATAATTAGTGATATCCGCCATTGCATAAGGCGTCAGCCCCAGCGCCAGCATCAATTCAACCGGCAACCATTCAAGGGCCACAATGCGATGAGGATCGATGGAAGCCGCTTGCGCGCTACCCATTTTGAGCAACAACGGCGAGAGCGCCAGCGCGGTAAGCAACTGGCGACGACTCATGAAAGGATTAATCAAATCAGGCATCAGTAAACAAAGCTCACCGGAGCGGCACCCGCCGGATGCGGCAGAATACCCATCGGGATCCCGTAAATTTTCTCAAGCGTTTCGCTTTGCATCAAATCAGTTGGGCTGCCCTGGGCAATCATTTCACCGCCACGCAGCGCCACCAGGTTATCGCAATAGCGGGCGGCCATATTGATATCGTGCAAAACGGCAATCACCGTCAGGCCGCGCTCCTGGCTGAGGCGATGAATCAATGCCAGCACATCAACCTGATGGGCGATATCCAGCGCCGATGTCGGTTCATCCAACAGCAAGCAGCGGCTGTCTTGCGCCACCAGCATGGCAATCCACGCGCGCTGGCGTTCACCGCCGGAAAGGCTGTCCACCAGACGATGGGCAAAGGGCTTCAGGCCAACCAGCGTAATCGCCTCATCCACCAGTTCGCGATCTGCCGCACCAAAACGGCCCAACGCGCCGTGCCACGGATAGCGACCAATCGCCACCAGTTCGCGCACAGTCATGCCTTCGGCTGCCGGAAGTTGCTGCGGTAAGTATGCGACTTTGCGCGCAAATTCCTTACTGCTCCAGCTATCGAGCGGTTGATCGTTGAGATGAATTTCACCCTCAGAAGCCTTCTGGTGACGACCGAGCATTTTAAGTAATGTCGATTTGCCCGAGCCGTTGTGCCCAATCAGGCCAGTGACTTTTCCGACCGGAAAGGTCAGCGAAAGAGGATGGAGAAGCGTGCGACCGGGAACGCGAAAGGTAACGTCAGTGAGGCTAAACGTGGTATCGGGATGAAGCTGTTTGTCCTGCATGGTAGCCATCTTTGTTGATGGGGCACGGCGAACCGTGCCCGAATACACTTAGAAGCGGAATGTTGCAGTCGCAACAACCTGACGCTCTGCGCCCCAGAAGCAACCATAGGTTTCAAAGCAGCTGGCCACATATTCACGATCAAGCAGGTTATTCACGTTTACCGCCACGCTTGAACCATTCAGACCAAAGCGACCGAGGTCATATTTGACGACTGCATCCATTACCGCTGCGCTGCCCACTTTGAAGGTGTTTGCCGGGTCACCGTAGCTGGAACCAATAAAGCGACCACCCGTCCCCAAAGTCAGTCCACTCAGTACGCCATCGTTGAAGGTGTAATCGCCCCACAGGGAAGCCATGTGTTCTGGCACTTGCGCAGGCGTGTTGCCCTGCAAGTTGGTGTCTTTGGTGTATTCCGCATCGGTATAGGTATAAGACGCAGTGACGTTGATGTTGGCGTTAAGAGCCGCTTTAGCTTCCAGTTCAACACCACGCGCGCGCACTTCACCAGCAGGAACCTGATTAAATGCATTCGTTGGGTCAGTCATCAGGGTATCAGACTTGGTCAACTGATAGACCGCACCGGTAATAACGACCGGCATATCTTTCGGCACATACTTCACACCCGCTTCGTATTGCTCACCTTTAGAGGGTTCATAAGCGACACGCGGCGTGCTGTACAGGCTAAAGGCATTAGGTTCGAAAGACTGGCTATAGCTGACGTATGGTGAAATACCATTATCAAACAGGTAGTTCACACCACCACGCCAGGTAAACTGCTTGTCGTTACGGTCGATGTAACCGTTGTCGCTACGTACGGTCGTCGCTTGTTTAGACCAGTCGTAACGGCCGCCCAGTGTCAGCACCCATTTGTCCCACTCAGCCTGATCCTGAACGTAGATACCCGTTTGCTTACTTTCGTTCATTTGGTAAGGCACAGCTTCGCCGAAATCAACCGGTTCCATCGGCGGCAGGTTATTCAGATCCAATGGCGGAGCATTACCAAACAACGCGCTGATATCGTTACGCATGCGCGAGTAATCAACACCGGTTAACAGCGTGTGTTCAACCGCGCCTGTCGCAAAGTTACTTTGCAACTGAGTGTCAACGCTAAAGTTTTGCAGGCGCTCTTCATCAACAACTGTGCCGCGGCCTAAATAGTGCGCCTGCTGCTCTGGTGACAGTGCCTGGCAGTACGAGTTGAAGAGGTTCATGCTGTTGTTACACAACCCAGTGCCGTAAGCACTTTGCTGAGCCACTTTCATCTCTGAGAAACGCAGGTTCTGGCGCACGGTAAAGGTGTCGTTAAAACCGTGCTCGAAGCTATAACCGACCATTTTTTGGTTACGGGAATAGCTGTTGTTGGTCGCACCTTCATTGAAATCGGTTGGCAGGTGGCCCCCGCCTGGCAATGGCTCAACCGTGCCTTCTTTTGGCAACCAGCCGTAGTAGCCAGTTTCTGGTTCATTCTGGAAATAAGACAAGAAGGTGAAATTGGTCTTGTCATCCGGACGCCATGAGAAAGAAGGCGCAATGGCATAACGCTGCGCTTCTGAATTCTGCTGCTGTTCGTTACCAGAACGTGCCACACCAGTCAGGCGATAGGAGTAAACGCCATCGTCATCCAGCGCATCGCTGAAATCAAAACCGGTCTGGAACAGGCTGTCTGTTCCCATCTTGAACTGCACTTCTTTAAGCGGTTCTGTGGTCGGGCGCTTACTAACCATAGAAACGATACCGCCCGGGCTGCTTTTTCCGTACAACACGGAGGTCGGGCCACGCATCAGTTCTACACGTTCCAACAAATAAGGATCTACGACGGCATCATTATAGAAATCACCCTGTAATTTCAGGCCATCAAGATAGTTATTTTGGTTCAGACCTACAGAGGAAAAACCACGAATGATAACAAAATCATAAGTATTGGAAGCACCACGGCTGCTGACTGTGACACCTGGCGTATAGCCCAGAGCTTCTTTCACCGACTGGAATTGATGCATTTGCATCTCTTCATTAGTCACCACCGAAATAGACTGTGGAGTCTTTTCAATTGGTGTATCAGTTTTGGTGGCGGTGGCGCTGCGTTTTGCCGCAATCGTTGGCGACGGGCCCCACGCGCTTTCATCAGGAGCCGCCGTGGCGGTAACCGTGACGGTGTCTTCTTTTTTGGTTGTGTTGTCTGCTGCAAAACTTGTTGCACTCACGCCGCTTAAGGCTGCAGCAACAAAAAATGCCAGTTTGCGAATTGAGGTATTGACTGGTTGTCCAGTTCTTAAACGCGCCATTGTGATTTCTCTGATGAAGTGACGAATGATAACGTAAACGATAATTATTATTATGCCCGCAGAATAATAGACGAAACGGAAAGTGCATAGCAAGCAGATCACACCCATGAAGTGTGCGAAGGAATAATAATTAACCAGAGTAATTGCATGGACTTAACAAAAAAGAAAAGCCCCCGTTACAAACGGAGGCTTTTTCACAATACAGCGAGGATTAGTTACCGCCGAACATGTCCTTAATCCAACCTGCAACACCATCACTTTTTTCTGGCTGCTGCTGCGGTTGTTGCTGTTGCTGCTGTGGTTGCTGCTGCGTCGATTGAGGCTGCTGCGACTGACTAAACGGATTGTTGTTCTGCTCGGCCTGCTGGCTTTGCTGGCACAAACCGTCTGGATTCGTCGTCCACACCGGCAACACGCGATCGCCACCGCCGCCGCACTGGAAGTAACCCGCGCTGTCCACGCCCATATCGACGATATCTTCCGGCGGATTGAGCACCAACGGAATTGGCGTCTGGTTAGCCAGATAACGCTGGTAAAGCGACATCGCCCCGCTCGCGCCGTACAGCTTGGTCGGCTGGTTGTTATCACGACCCACCCAGGTAATGGCGACTTCTTTGCCATCAATCCCGGCAAACCAGGTGTCGACGTTATCGTTGGTGGTGCCCGTTTTACCCGCTAAATGCAGGTTCGGGTATTTCCCACCTAACGCACGACCCGTACCGCGAGCCATAACTTGCTGCATGGTAAACAGCGTCATGTACGCCGCCTGCGGTGGAACCGCTTGTTCCGCCTGCGGGAAGCTTTGATACAACACGGTGCCATCTTCCGCAATCACCGAACGCAGAGCCGAAAGCGTGGCACGATTACCGCCGCTGGCAATGGTCTGGAACGCCTGAGCCACTTCAATTGGCGTCAGGTTGAGTGCGCCCAGCAACATTGCCGGAACCGGATGCAGCTGGTTTTGCGGCACGCCGAGTTTAACCCAGGTGTCGGTGACAGCTGGCAAGCCCAGCGCCATACCCAGATTGACGGTCGGCACGTTCATCGAACGCGTCAGCGCGTCCACTAACATGACCTTGCCGCTCTCACTGTAGCGACGATCATCGTTTTGCGGTGACCAGACCTGGCCATTCGGCTGTTTCAGCGCGATTGGCGCATCGGCAATCCAGGTATTCAGGCGATACGAATCTGGCTGGCTCAATGCCGTCAGATAGGTCGCGGGTTTTGCCAGAGAACCGATAGAACGGCGCGCCTGCATCGCACGGTTAAAGCCAGCAAACTGAGTTTCAGCGCCGCCCACCATCGCACGGACTTCGCCAGTCGAACGGTCAACAATCACCATCGCCGCTTCGAGGTCTTTCAGCTTACGGGACGCACGCAGTACCGGAACCCCTTCGCTCACCGCTTTTTCTGCCGCATCCTGAGAAACGGAGTCGAAAGTGGTGAAGATCTTCACGCCGGACAAGTCTTTAACTTTATCGCCCAGTTTGGTCTGGAGTTCGTTACGCACCATCTGCATAAACGCAGGCTGTGGCGAAATCACGCCACCGCGCGGCTGCACACCCAGAGGGCGGGCGCTCAGCATGTCGTACAGTTCCTGGTCGATCACCTTCTGCTCTTGCAGCAGGCGCAACACCAGGTTACGACGCTCCAGAGCCAGTTTCGGGTTACGCCACGGGTTGTAAATCGACGCCCCTTTCACCATGCCCACCAGCAACGCTTGCTGGTCGAGGCTCAGCTCTTCTACCGGACGGCCAAAGTAATACAGGCTTGCCAGCGGGAAACCACGAATTTCGTTGTCGCCACTCTGGCCGAGATACACTTCGTTCAGATACAGCTCAAGAATGCGATCTTTGCCGTAACGCGCATCCATGATCAGCGCCATGTACGCTTCGTTCGCTTTACGCCAGTAAGAACGCTCGCTCGACAGGAACAGGTTTTTAACCAGCTGCTGCGTCAGCGTACTCGCGCCCTGCACGGTGCGTCCGGCGGTCAGGTTCGCCAGAACCGCACGGCCAATAGAGAAGAAACTGATGCCATCGTGCTCATAGAAGTGGCGGTCTTCGGTGGCGATCAGCGTATCAACCAGCAGATCCGGGAAACCCGTACGCGGCACAAACAAACGCTGCTCACCGTTTGGCGACGACAACATAGTGATCAGGCGCGGATCCAGACGGAAGAAACCAAAGCTACGGTTGCTGTCCATATTCTGGATCGATTCCAGATGATCGCCGTCAAAGTTCAGACGAGCGCGAATCTGCCCTTCTTTACTGTCAGGGAAATCAAACGGACGACGGATCATCTCGATGCTGTTGCCCTGCACCGTAAACTCACCAGGACGCGTCATCTTGGTGACCTGACGGTACTGAGTGGCTTCCAGCAGGTTGACCATCTCTTTTTTGCTGTACGGCATATCCGGCTCAAGGTTCACCATCCGGCCATAAACTGCCGCCGGGAGCTGCCAGACTTTGCCATCAATACGGGTACGGATTTTCTGGTCCAGATAGACGCCGTAAATCACGAACAGCACAACAAAAACAACAAACAGTTTTACTAAGAACCACAACCAGCGGCGCTTTTTGCGTGGCGGACGGCCATTGCCGCTGCCTTTACCTTTACGTGGCGGCATCGGTTCCTCGTCATCATAATCATCATCGTAATCCGCGTCGTATTCCTCTTCCCGGACTCGACGGCGGCTTACTTTCTCTTTTGCGGGACGTGAAGGTTTTCCTTTACGTCCAATTGGTTCGCGGTCATTCCCCGCCATTGCTTTCTCCACCAAAAATAGGCGCCAGGCCTGATTTTCCTTTCCTCTATTAAAGACGGAAGAGGAAATCTCTCAAAGTCATTGGTACTTCTTGGTACGCCGCGTCGGCAGCGCGTCTGCTGGCGAATCCGGCCAGACGTGTTTTGGATAACGTCCTTTCATCTCTTTTTGCACTTCCCGATACGCCCCATTCCAGAATGCGGTTAAATCACGCGTTATCTGCAAAGGACGCTGCGCCGGGGAGAGCAGCTCCAGAACCAGTGGCACACGGCCATCGGCAATCACCGGGGTTTGCGCTTCACCAAACATTTCTTGCATACGAACCGCAAGAACGGGCGGGTTTTCATCATCATAGCGAATCGCTATCTGGCTTCCGGTCGGCACAGTGTAATGAGTTGGCAGCGCACTATCCAGACGCACGCGTGCGTTCCAGTCGAGCAGGTTCTGTAACGCCCGTGTGACATCAATGTTTTTTAATGCGCGCAGCGAGTGTACACCATGAAGTTCGGGTAACAGCCAGCGGTCTAAATCTTGCAGCAAGGCATTGTCTGAAACTTCCGGCCATTTCAGCTCAGGCAGCCATTTCGCCGCACACGCCAGGCGCGTTCGCAGCTGTTGCGCCTGCGGTGACCAGTTCAAAACACTCAGGCCTTTATCGCGGATCCCGTTGAGCATCGCCTGATGCATCTCGCTTTCAGACGGTTTTGCCAGCGGCTGAACTTTCAGCACCAGTTTGCCAATCTGGGTGCGGCGAAATGCTTTCAGCGTGCCTTGCGTTTCATCCCATTCCACGGAATCGCTTTGCGTGAGTAATCCCGGGCACTGCGCGGAAAGCGCATCAATTTCCAGCGGAATCGCCTGCAAAATACGAGCATCGGGCGTGTTGCTGCCCTGCAACAGTAGCGGTGCCAACAACCATTCGTAACGCGTTAAGGGATCGTCCTGATTCAACATCGCGCCCATACCGTTGGCTAGCTGATAGCGTCCATCCAGCCCACGGCGGCGGGCAATTCTGTCGGGAAACGCTTGCGCCAGTAACGGTGCAGCAAGGGAAAAATCTGCCTCACCGCCACGGCTATTCAAGCGTTTTAACAATTGCCCGCTGCGCTGCTGCCAGTTTTCCTGGCGGCGACCAAACGCATTGCGCAAATCGCTGTCCTGGCCACGCGGTGGCTCTTCGAGAATCGCGGTCAGGCGGGCAGCGGTTGCCTGTTCATCTGCCGTTTTTGCATTAACCAGCATGGCGGCAAAACGCGGATCGTTGCCAAGATTCGCCATTTTCTGGCCTCCAGGCGTGAGCCGGTTTTGCTCATCGAGCGCATTAAGCTGGCGTAATAACGTTCGTGCCGCGGCAATATTAGTTGCAGGGGGTGTATCAAGCCAGGTCAGTTGGTTTGGATCCTGACAACCCCATTGCAGCAAATCGAGCAGCAAACCGGAGAGGTCGCTTTGCAGAATTTCCGGCTCGCTTTGCGCGGCGGCGCGTTCAGCCTGTTCCGCGCTAACCAGATGCAAACAGATGCCCGGCTCCAGACGCCCTGCTCGCCCGGCGCGCTGAATCATCGACGCCTGGCTAATTCGCTGGGTAATCAACCGAGTAAGCCCGGTGCGCACATCAAAGCGCGCGACGCGTTCTTGCGCGCAATCGACAACCAGACGAATGCCTTCGATAGTCAGGCTGGTTTCGGCGATGTTGGTCGCCAGCACCACTTTTCGCTGGCCGTTCTGCGCAGGCAGTATCGCTTTGCGCTGCTCGTTTAAAGGCAATGCGCCATAAAGCGGGCAAAGCTGAACATCGCTTGCCACACGCTCTTGCAGTTGCTGCGCGACGCGCTGAATTTCGCCGACGCCCGGTAAAAAGAGTAATAAAGATCCAGATTCCTCACGTAGCAAATTCGCCACCGCAATAGCGACGGCTTCATCAAAACGTTGATGCGTGGAAAACGGGCTGTATCGGCGCTCAACAGGAAACGCGCGGCCCTCGGAGCTGATAATCGGTGCGTCTGGTAAACATTGCTGGAGACGCGGGTTATCCAGCGTTGCCGACATAATCAATAATTTGAGGTCGTCGCGTAAGCCTTGTTGCACATCGAGTAACAGCGCCAGCGCCAGATCGGCTTGCAGGCTGCGTTCGTGAAATTCATCGAGGATCACCAGCGCCACGCCTTCAAGTTCGGGGTCGTGCTGAATCATGCGCGTCAGAATCCCTTCGGTCACGACTTCGAGCTTCGTGTTCGGCCCGACACAGGTTTCCGCACGCATCCGGTAGCCCACGGTTTCGCCCGGCTTTTCACCCAATAATTCTGCGAGACGCTGCGCAACGTTACGCGCTGCCAGGCGACGCGGCTCGAGCAGCAAAATGCGTCCGCCTAAGTTTGCCTGCTGTAAAATCTGCAACGGCAGCCACGTCGATTTACCCGCACCGGTAGGCGCGCTCAGTAAAACCTGTGGCGCATTTTGCAAGGCGTGAAGAATATCGGGTAAGACTGCGGCGACCGGTAATGACGGCACGAACGGCTCCAAAAGGGTTATCATCGAAAGTTCGCTATTGTAGCATCAAGCCAAATCATAACGAGAGAGACCAAAATGGCTGAAACTCGCCGTCTGTTTTTTGCCCTCGAACTGCCTGAAGAGGCGAAAAAACAGATTATCCAGTGGCGCGCCACACAGTTTCCTGAAGATACTGGCCGCCCGGTAGCAGCCGCAAACCTGCATCTGACGCTGGCCTTTTTGGGCGATATCAGCGCTGAAAAGCAAAAAGCGCTGAGCCAGCTTGCCGGGCGCATTCGCCAGAATGGTTTTACCCTGACGATTGACGACGCCGGGCAATGGTTGCGCTCAAACGTGGTGTGGATTGGCCCGCGTCACGCCCCTTTAGGACTCATTCAACTTGCGAATATGTTACGCTCCCAGGCGGCGCGTAATGGCTGTTACCAAAGCCCGCAGCCTTTTCATCCGCACATCACGCTTTATCGCAACACGCCGCGAGCCGTTTCCATCCCACAGCCCAATTTTCGCTGGCAGTTTAAGGTCGATGAATTTGCACTGTACGAGTCCGTTTACAAACAAGGGCGCACGCGTTACCTGGAACACCAACGCTGGACGTTAAGTAATAAGGAAGAGTGAATGGAATTTAACCCGCCGTTGCAGCAGGCCACATTAATTAAACGCTACAAACGCTTTCTGGCCGATGTCGTTACGCCGGATGGCGTTGAACTGACGTTACATTGCCCGAATACGGGAGCGATGACCGGTTGCGCAACCCCTGGCGATACCGTTTGGTATTCCACCTCCGACAGCCCGACACGTAAATATCCTCACACCTGGGAAATCACGCAGACGCAAAACGGTGAGTTTATTTGTGTGAATACGTTGCGCGCCAATGCCGTGGTGAAAGAAGCGTTGAATGCAGAAAGCATTTCAGAATTAATGGGCTATACAGTCATTAAAAGTGAAGTAAAGTACGGCGCAGAACGCAGCCGCATTGATTTTATGTTACAGGCAGATTGCAAGGTTAACTGCTATATTGAAGTAAAATCAGTCACGTTATCACAACAAGGTTGTGGCTATTTCCCAGATGCGGTGAGCCTTCGAGGCCAGAAGCATTTGCGGGAATTGATGAGCGTGGTTTTGCAGGGCGAACGCGCGGTGTTGCTGTTTGCGGTATTGCATTCTGGCATCACTCAAGTTTCCCCGGCACGCCACATCGACGCAAAATACGCGCAACTGTTATACGAGGCGCAACAGTCCGGAGTCGAAATTATTGCCTATAAGGCCGAACTTTCAGCCCTTGGGCTTACTCTAATTTCGCCGTTGCCTGTCTGTTTATAATTTTTTAATAAAGAGCAGTTAACGTTTGTCTGTTTTGTGTGCTGGTGGCTCGCGTAAATACGCTTTTCTTCACAGGGTTGTCAAGAGAGGAATTTATATAATTGCCAACCCGAAAAGCATCTGCTATTTATAGCGGCCTGATTTTCCCCCGAACAGGGGACCGATAGTGCGTGTTAAGGAGAAACAACATGCAAGAAGGGCAAAAGCGTAAAACATCGTCCCTGAGTATCCTCGCCATCGCTGGGGTGGAGCCATATCAGGTGAAAGCGGGCGAAGAGTATATGAACGAAGCCCAGCTGTCGCACTTCAAGCTTATTCTTGAAGCCTGGCGTAGCCAACTTATGGATGAAGTTGATCGCACGGTGACGCATATGCAAGACGAAGCAGCAAACTTCCCGGACCCGGTAGACCGTGCAGCCCAGGAAGAAGAGTTCAGCCTCGAACTGCGTAACCGTGACAGGGAACGTAAACTGATCAAAAAAATCGAGAAGACTCTCAAGAAAGTAGAAGACGAAGATTTCGGCTACTGCGAATCTTGTGGCGTTGAAATCGGCATCCGCCGCCTCGAAGCTCGCCCGACCGCTGATTTGTGCATTGATTGCAAAACGTTGGCAGAAATTCGCGAAAAACAAATGGCTGGCTAACAGCTCGCGATTTCATCACTTTCAAAGGCGGGAGTCTCTCCCGCCTTATTCATTTCTAGCTCCCTGAAAAATGACCACATCTCACTATATTGGGCGCTTTGCACCCTCGCCTTCGGGTGAACTCCATTTCGGTTCGTTGATTGCCGCACTCGGCAGTTATCTACAGGCACGTTCAAAACACGGTCAGTGGCTGGTGCGTATCGAAGATATCGACCCGCCGCGCGAAGTTCCTGGTGCCGCCGCGACCATCTTACAGCAGTTAGAACATTACGGTCTGCACTGGGATGGCGAAGTGCTGTGGCAATCTCAACGCCACGAGGCTTATCGTGAAGCTCTTTCCTGGTTGCGCGAACAAGGGCTGAGTTATTACTGCACCTGCACCCGCAGCCGCATTCAGCAAATTGGCGGTTTTTACGACGGCCATTGCCGCACGCTGAATCTCGGACCAGAGAATGCCGCATTGCGTTTTGAACAACGCCATCCGGTATTACGTTTTGAAGATAAACTGCACGGAACCTTAATTGCCGACGAACAACTGGCGCGTGAAGATTTTATCATTCACCGTCGTGATGGGTTATTTGCCTATAATCTTGCTGTAGTGGTGGATGATAATTTCCAGGGCGTGAGCGAAATTGTGCGCGGTGCCGATTTAATTGAGCCCACTGTGCGGCAAATTTCGCTGTATCAACAATTTGGCTGGAAGGTGCCAGATTACGTCCATTTGCCATTAGTACTTAATGAAAATGGCGCAAAGTTATCGAAGCAGAATCACGCGCCAGCCCTTCCACAAGGCGATCCGCGCCCGGTTATCCGTGACGCTCTAACTTTTTTGAATCAGCCAGAAATCGCCCACTGGCAAGATTTAACGCTAAACGAGTTGTTGCATCAGGCGGTGCAAAACTGGTCGCTCAAGGCTATTCAACCTGGCTCGTCGTGAATACATCATTCTCAAATGGCACGCACTGAGCTATGATTAGCCGCTGTTTTTTTTGTCCCTATGATTGACACTGCCGAGGTGTACTATTTTTACCCGAGTCGCTAATTTTTGCCGCAAGGTGCTTAACCGCGATGACGTCGTGGTCGAGGAGAATGAAGATCTCCCGCAAATCACGGTTATTCCGCGTGACCAGCACGCTCTGTCGCGCAAAGATATCAGTGAAAATGCCCTCAAGGTGCTCTATCGTCTGAACAAAGCAGGCTATGAGGCTTACCTCGTGGGTGGCGGTGTGCGTGACCTTTTGCTTGGCAAACGCCCGAAAGACTTTGATGTCACCACCAGCGCAACGCCCGATCAGGTGCGTAAACTTTTCCGTAACTGCCGTTTAGTTGGCCGTCGCTTCCGTCTGGCTCACGTTATGTTTGGGCCGGAAATCATTGAAGTCGCCACTTTCCGTGGGCATCACGAAGAGCAGAAGTCTGATAAACAGACCTCGCAAACCGGCCAGAACGGTATGCTGCTGCGCGACAACATCTTTGGTTCTATCGAAGAAGATGCACAACGCCGCGATTTCACTATCAACAGCCTTTATTACAGCGTGGCCGATTTCTCGGTTCGCGATTATGTCGGTGGCCTGCGTGATTTACGCAACGGCGTTATCCGCTTAATTGGCGATCCGGAAACGCGCTATCGCGAAGATCCGGTGCGAATGCTGCGTGCCGTGCGTTTCGCCGCCAAGCTGAATATGACGATTAGCCCGGAAACCGGCGAGCCGATTCCGCGTTTAGCCACACTGATTAATGACGTGCCACCAGCCCGTTTGTTTGAAGAGTCTTTAAAACTTCTGCAAGCCGGTCACGGTTACGCGACCTACGAATTACTGCGTGAATACCAGCTGTTCCAGCCGTTATTCCCATCCATCACCCGCTACTTTACCGAGCAGGGTGACAGCCCGATGGAACGCATGATCGACCAGGTGCTGAAGAACACCGATAACCGCATTCATAACGATATGCGCGTCAATCCGGCCTTCTTGTTCTCTGCCATGTTCTGGTATCCGCAGCTTGAGATGGCTCAGAAGCTGACTCAGGAAAGCGGCCTGGCTTATATGGACGCGTTCGCTTTAGCGATGAACGAAGTGCTGGATGAAGCCTGCCGTGCGCTGGCGATTCCAAAACGTATTACCACGCTGGTGCGTGATATCTGGGGCTTGCAGCTTCGTTTGTCACGCCGCCAGGGCAAACGCGCCTGGAAACTGATGGAGCATCCTAAGTTCCGCGCGGCATACGATTTGCTGGCACTGCGTGCCGAAGTGGAAAACAACAGCGAACTCCAGCGTCTGACCAAATGGTGGGGCGAGTTCCAGGTTGCCGCGCCACCAGCGCAAAAAGATATGCTTGATGTTTTAGGTGATGAACCTGCGGCACGCCGCCGTCATCGCCGCCCGCGCAAACGTGCACCGCGTAGCGGAGGAAGTGCATGACACTGGCGTTTATCGCCCTTGGCAGCAATATGGCGTCGCCGCTTGAGCAAGTGACTCATGCGCTTGACGCCATCGCAACCATTCCGCAAAGCCGGGTGGTTGCTATCTCCTCGTACTACCGCACTCCGCCGCTCGGCCCGCAAGACCAACCTGATTACCTGAATGCCGCTGTCGCACTGGAGACTGAACTGTCTGCGGAAGCATTACTGGCTCATACTCAACGTATTGAGCTGGAGCATGGTCGTGTGCGTAAAGCAGAACGTTGGGGGCCGCGAACGCTCGATCTCGATATCATGTTGTTCGGCAATTTGACGCTTGATACGCCAACGCTGACGATTCCGCATTACGATATGAAAAACCGCGCTTTTATGTTGGTTCCCTTGCTGGAAATTGCGCCTGAATGCGCGTTCCCCGATGGCCTGCGCGTGGCTGAAGTTTTAGAAAATCTCTCCAGGGATGGGATTACTTTTTGGTAAAGTAACAGACAATTTCACTCCTCATTTTTACTTCTCTGGGATTGCCATGAAACCCATCACCATGTCTCAGTTGCGCCAGTGGAAACAGGCTCAACGTAAATTCGCTACCATCACCGCTTATGATTTCAGCTTTGCAAAACTGTTTGCCGATGAAGGCATTGGTGTGCTGCTGGTTGGCGATTCATTAGGGATGACCGTTCAAGGGCACGATTCCACTCTGCCCGTCACCGTAGAAGATATCGCCTATCACACGCGCGCCGTGCGCCGTGGTGCGCCAAACTGCCTGCTGCTCGCCGACCTGCCGTTTATGTCCTACGCCACGCCTGAGCAAACCTTTGCCAACTCCGCCGAACTGATGCGCGCCGGTGCCAATATGGTCAAGCTTGAAGGTGGCCGCTGGCTGGCTGAGACAGTCAAAATGCTGACCGAACGTGCCGTTCCGGTTTGCGGGCATTTGGGCCTGACGCCGCAGTCGGTGAATATTTTCGGTGGCTACAAAATTCAGGGCCGTGATGAAGCCGCAGCACAAACGCTGTTTGATGACGCTTTAGCGCTTGAAGCCGCAGGCGCACAGCTTTTAGTCCTCGAATGCGTGCCGGTAGCTCTGGCAAAACGCATTACCGAAGCGCTGGCAATTCCGGTGATCGGCATCGGTGCAGGCAACGTCACTGACGGGCAGATTCTGGTGATGCATGATGCCTTCGGGATTACCGGCGGCCACATTCCAAAATTTGCCAAAAACTTCCTCACCGGAACCGGCGACATGCGCGCTGCGGTGCGCCAGTATATTTCCGAAGTTGAGTCCGGCACCTATCCAGGTGAAGAACACAGTTTCCACTGACAGGAGAAGGGTTGTGTTGATTATCGAAACCATACCGCTGTTACGTCAGCAAATCCGCCGCTGGCGCCAGGAAGGCAAACGCATCGCGCTGGTGCCAACCATGGGCAATCTGCATGACGGGCATATGAAGCTGGTCGATGATGCCAAAAGCCGCGCCGACGTGGTGGTCACCACGATTTTTGTTAATCCGATGCAGTTTGACCGCCCGGACGATTTAACCCGATATCCACGCACCTTGCAGGAAGATTGTGAAAAGCTAAACCGCCGCAAAGTGGATTTGGTTTTTGCGCCTGCGCCTGCTGATATTTACCCGCAAGGGCTGGAATCACAGACTTTTGTTGAAGTGCCAGGGCTTTCAACCATGCTCGAAGGCGCAAGCCGCCCAGGGCATTTCCGTGGCGTTTCCACCATCGTCAGCAAGCTGTTTAATATGGTGCAGCCGGACATCGCCTGCTTCGGTGAGAAAGATTTCCAGCAAGTCGCCGTGATTCGCAAAATGGTTGTCGATATGGGTTACGACATCGAAATCATTGGCGTGCCAACGGTTCGTGCCAAAGATGGTCTGGCGCTGAGTTCACGCAACGGTTATCTCACCGCCGAGCAGCGCAAAATCGCACCGGGCCTGCATAAAGTGATGCAGTCTTTGGCCGATAAACTGCGTGCGGGCGAGCGTGATACCGAAGAGATGCTGGCGATCGCTGCCACCGAGCTTAACGAAAAAGGCTTCCGCTCCGACGACCTGCAAATCCGCGATGCGGATACTTTGCTGGAGCTGAATGTTGAGAGTAAACGCGCCGTCGTGCTCATGGCCGCATGGCTGGGCCAGGCGCGTTTGATTGATAATATTCAGGTCGAACTGGCGCAGTAGACAGCATCGAAAAATCGGGCAATACTGCCCGACTCAATTCCGGTGGCAAGCCCAGGGTTTGCCGCTTACGTAACTCTAGTGACGAAGGTTTAAGCTATGATACGCACCATGCTGCAAGGCAAACTTCACCGTGTCAAAGTGACGCAGGCGGATTTGCATTATGAAGGCTCCTGCGCCATCGATCAGGACTTCCTTGAGGCGGCAGGCATTCTGGAATATGAAGCCATTGATATTTATAACGTGACCAACGGGATACGTTTTTCAACGTACGCTATCGCTGGCGAACGCGGTTCTAAGATCATTTCGGTGAATGGCGCGGCAGCACACTGTGCCAGCGTCGGTGATATTCTGATTATCGCCAGTTACGTGACGATGCCGGATGAGCAAGCGCGCAACTGGAAGCCGAAAGCGGCCTATTTCGATGGCGACAACGAGATGAAACGCCTGGCAAAAGCAGTTCCGGTTCAGGTGGCTTAACAGAGACAAGCGCCCTCACCCTAGCCCTCTCCCCCAGGAGAGGGAATGTTATGTTTTCCTCCTTCAGCTGGAGGAGAGGGAATGTTATGTTTTTCTCCTTCTCCTGGGGGAGAAGGTCGGGATGAGGGCGTCAAGAAGCAGGCTGGTTACTGATCAATCGCGACATGGTTTCCAGCGAATCTGTCCGCAATATATAAAGCCGTTTTAGCAAAAACGGATTATCCCCCGGCTTCACCTTCCCACGCACCGTCGTCACCGCCATATGGAAACCTGCATCATTTGCGGCTTTTACCGCCTTATCGTTGTAGCCGCCAAACGGATACGAAAGATATAAAACATGCGGATTAAACTGGGCGAGCGCACGTCTTGAATGCTCAAAATCCAGCAGGATATTGCGGTAAGTACGGCGCAACAGCGTCGGTTGGCGGTTGGCATCTACGCGATGTAAAAAATGCGTATGCGACTGGATATCAAACACATCCTGGCTGGCCTGTAATTCCGAAATACTCATAAATTGCAGCGATTTTGGATTCCAGGTTTGCGGGTGCGCTTTGATGCGCGATGAAATAATAAATGACGTGGCTTTAAAGCCGTATTCTTTGAGAATCGGATACGCGTAGCGATAAACCGATTTCAGGCCGTCATCAAAAGTGATCACCACCGCGCGCGCAGGCAGGTTCATGCGGTTGCGCACGTATCCTTCAAGCTGGTACATGGTCAGCGTGGTGTAACCCGTGTCGCGCAGCCAGGTCATTTGGTTGCTGAATGCCACAACCGACGTCGTGGTTGAGGTATGGCGGAAGCGAGTGTTCTCTTCATCGCGCAAAATGTGGTGATAAGTGAGCACCGGAATACCGTTATCTTGCTGCGCATCCAGGCTGCTGACGTAACCCAGGCGGTTGCCGATGCGAATCTGGAACCACGTCTGGTTGAGTCTGTCTTTCAGGCGACCAATCACCGGATAACGTAAATTATCGGCCAGCGTGCCAAACGGTGCGCTGCCGCTATCGGGCGCGTTATAGACGGTAACATCGCGGAAAGTGACCAGGTTATGGTTACTGAGCGGCTTGTTCAAATCACCCAGTCGGTCTTCGACGCGCTGTTTTCCTGCTACCGGTTCAAGGTGAGCTTTATCAATAAAACCGGTGCCGAAGCCGAAATTAAATTCGTAATAATCCGCAGCCATTGGCACAACGGCCAGAATTTGCCCTTCCTGAATCGTCCCTACGGAAATGACTTTATCCCCCACCTGCGCCCAGATATCGGCATCTTCGGTGGTTTGCATATATTGCGCGGGAGTATGGTTGCTACTGAGCAGGCTGGCATTGGCGCTGCTACAAATCAGCATCAACGCAGCAAAGATAAAGCGATTTAGCATAAGCCCTTAGAGTCTCGACGACGTTAAGAAGATGCCATTCTAGCAAATCCAGACCAATACCAAACTGGCAAATTAATATTGGTGAAGTAACACGAACGGCGGATTTTTCTGTTGTTGGTGCCAGAGGCTGGTGATGTCGTCCCCGCCCTGCGCAACTATGCTGTCGCGGAATTGCTCGCTGGTCAGCGTTTCACGTTGTGTGCGCATCGCAAACAATAGCGGAAGCGTGACGCCCGAAATCACTTCACAATGTGGGTGTTGGTGGCTTATGAGTGCAGCAGTGCGATAAGGCGCGGCCCCTGTTTTGTCCGTCAGAAAGATAACACCATCGCCGGAGTCGCAGTTATACAGCGCGTCGCACATCATCCGGCTCAACATATTAGTGCTCAGCCCTTTCCAGTAATTCACCGCATAACATTGCGGTTGCGGCCCAAAACGTCGCTCAATTGCATCCAGCATATCCTGAGCGTAATAGTCATGACCGGCAATCACCCATCCCAACATGGCATTCTCCTTTTCGCAGAGCGCAAGTGTGCCAGAGGCAAAAAAATGCCATGTGATGCTAATCAATATGAATCAGGAAAGTGGGTATTTAACCTCCCCTTTCGGGGAGGTTTTGCGCGTTAGCTGCGTAAACCGCGGCCGCGTTGAATCAGATACCAGCACAGAATATAGAAAGCGAGGATAAAGCCGACTAGCACCGCAACGGTGAACAGCAACGGCACGTCATTAATGCCGAGGAAACCGTAGCGGAAGCCGCTGATCATATAGACCACTGGGTTGAGGTGCGACAGCGCTTTCCAGAACGGTGGCAGCAGCGACAGCGAGTAGAACACGCCGCCTAAATAGGTCAGTGGCGTCAGCACGAAGGTTGGGATCAGGCTGATGTCGTCAAAGGTTTTGGCAAACACGGCGTTAAGCAAACCGGCGAGCGAGAACAGAATCGCCGTCAGCAGCAGCGTTAACGCAACAAACAGCCAGGAGTGAACCTGGAACGGCACGAAGAATAGCGAAACCGCCGTGACCAGAATCCCCACGCACAGGCCGCGCGCCACGCCACCGCCAACATAACCAGCGATGATAATGTGCGTCGGCACCGGAGCCACCAGCAGCTCTTCAATGTTGCGCTGGAACTTGGCGCTAAAGAAAGATGAGGCGACGTTGGCGTAGGAGTTGGTGATCACCGCCATCATGATCAAACCCGGCACGATGAATTGCATGTAAGTGAAGCCATGCATTGAGCCGATTTGTGAACCAATCAGGTTGCCGAAGATGATAAAATACAAGGTCATAGTGATGACCGGCGGCACCAGAGTTTGGATCCAGATACGCGTGAAGCGATGGATTTCTTTGGTCCAGATGCTTTTTAACGCCACCCAATAGAGATGCATCATGCCTGGTCTCCTTTATGGCCGTTAACCAGCGTCACGAACAACTCTTCCAGACGGTTAGCTTTGTTACGCATACTTAATACCTGAACTCCTTGCGAACTTAACTGGCTGAATACGCTATTGATTCCCTGCTCGCGCAGCACTTCAACTTCAAGTGTCGAGGTATCGACCAGGCGATACTGGTAGCCATCCAACTGTGGCAGCGGGCTTTTCGGCGCAAGATCGAGGATGAACGTTTCTGACTTCAGCTTTGAAAGTAATGATTTCATCGAGGTGTTTTCGACCAGCTCACCGTTTTGAATAATGCCGATGTTGCGGCACAGCATTTCGGCTTCTTCAAGGTAGTGCGTGGTCAGAATAATGGTGGTGCCTTTATCGTTCAGATCTTTGAGGAAGCCCCACATAGAACGGCGCAGCTCGATATCCACACCCGCGGTTGGCTCATCAAGAATCAGCAATTTTGGCTCGTGCATCAGGGCGCGGGCAATCATCAAACGGCGCTTCATACCGCCGGACAACATTCGCGCACGTTCGTTGCGTTTTTCCCACAGATCGAGCTGTTTCAGGTACTTTTCGCTACGCGCGATGGCATCTGCACGTTCAACGCCGTAGTAACCCGCTTGATGCACCACGATTTGTTGCACGGTTTCAAACGGGTTGAAGTTGAATTCCTGCGGTACCAGGCCGAGTTGACGCTTGGCGTTAACCACATCTTTTTCAAGGTCATAGCCAAACACGCGAACTTTGCCCGAGGTTTTATTGACCAGCGAACTGATAATCCCGATCGTTGTGGATTTCCCTGCGCCATTCGGCCCCAGCAGAGCGTAGAAATCCCCTGCTTCAACACGAAGATCTATGCCGCGCAGCGCCTGAACACCGCCGGGATAGGTTTTCGTTAACTGTTCCAGTTCTAATGCAATTGTCATGGATATACGGTTACCTTGTCCGGTACAAAAAAGTTAAGCTGTTTAAAAATTATTTCAGTTGCTCTATCAGTTGCCCTATATTACCTCAACGCACTTCTTCCGTTACAGGTTGTTAACTTCCATGAAAGACATAGATACCCTCATCAGCAATAACCAGGTCTGGTCAAAACTGATGGAGGACGAAGACCCGGGCTTTTTCGAACGTTTGTCTCAGGCCCAAAAACCTCGCTTCTTGTGGATTGGCTGTTCTGATAGTCGTGTTCCCGCTGAACGTCTGACTGGCCTTGAGCCTGGCGAATTGTTTGTTCACCGTAACGTCGCAAACCTGGTTATTCATACGGACTTGAATTGCCTTTCCGTGGTTCAGTACGCGGTTGATGTTCTTGAAGTTGAACACATTATTATTTGCGGTCACTACGGCTGTGGCGGTGTCCAGGCCGCGGTTGAGAACCCTGATTTAGGGCTTATCAACAACTGGTTGCTGCACATTCGCGATATCTGGTTCAAGCATAGTTCGCTCCTGGGAGAACTCCCACCGGAGCAGCGTCTGGACACACTTTGCGAGTTGAACGTGATGGAGCAGGTTTATAACCTTGGCCATTCCACCATTATGCAGTCGGCGTGGAAACGCGGGCAAAAAGTGACAGTTCACGGTTGGGCTTACGGTATTCACGATGGTCGCCTGCGCGATTTAGAAGTCACTGCCACCAGCCGCGAATCGCTGGAGCAGGGTTACCGCAGCGGGATTTCAAACCTGAAAAATTCCCATATCAGCCATAAGAATAGAACACCTTCGCAGTAACGCAGATAGCAAAAAGGGCCTTAAAGGCCCTTTTTTAATGGACGCTACGGACTTATTCGTCCAGCAGAACCACTTTACCGACGTAAGGCAGATGGCGATAACGCTGAGCGTAATCAATGCCATAACCTACAACGAATTCGTCAGGAATGGCGAAACCCACCCACTCCACGTTCACGTCAACTTCACGGCGCTCTGGTTTATCCAGCAGCGTACAAATCGCCAGTGACTTCGGCTCACGCAGGCTCAGGATCTCGCGCACTTTGCTCAGGGTATTACCGGAATCGATAATATCTTCGACGATCAGCACGTCTTTGCCGCGAATATCCTCATCAAGGTCTTTCAGGATTTTCACATCGCGGGTGGTAGACATGCCGCTGCCATAGCTGGATGCGGTCATAAAATCGACTTCGTGTGGCACTTGCACTTCGCGGCACAAATCCGCCATGAACATGAATGAACCACGCAGCAGACCCACCAGCACCATATCACTACCGCTATCACGATAATGTTCAGTGATCTCACGACCCAGTTCAGCGATACGGGCTTTGATCTCCGCTTCGGGGATCATCACTTCAACAGTATGTTTCATAGTTATAACCATATGATTTAAAAATAAATCATTCGATGTTGGTTAAATTTCGGCCAACACAAAATATTCAGGCCAGCAGTATAACAGCAAAACACATTCGCATCCGCTATCAGTAAAAAAGCTCATATTGTGATTTTGATCACACTTGTTAATAACTATAATGAATTGCTATCAAACTTTTAAGAGCGTGATAATTGTGAAAACAAATAACTCAGGTTCGCGAGTCATCGCAACCTTAACAGCCCTGTTTGCGGTACTGACCGGGCTGTATTTATTAATTGGCGGGATATGGTTAGTGGCAATTGGTGGGTCCTGGTACTACCCAATTGCAGGCGTGGTGATGCTCATCACCGCAGTGTTACTTTGGCAACGTAAAGCATTGGCACTTTGGGTTTACGCCGCATTATTGCTTTGCACCGTGGCGTGGTCCGTGTGGGAAGTCGGTTTCGATTTCTGGGCATTAACGCCGCGCTTAGACGTTCTGTTCTTCTTCGGCGTGTGGCTGCTGCTGCCGTTTGTTTATCGTCACTTGATCCGTCCATCGGCGGGTGCCGCTCCTGCATTGGGTGCGGTTCTGGTGATTACCGTGATTGGGTTGATCTGGGCGGTCTTTAACGACCCGCAAGAGATCAATGGCACGCTGAGTGCCGATGCACAAACTCCAGCGGCAGTCAGCTCGACGATTCCTGATGCCGACTGGCCTGCGTATGGCCGCAATCAAGAAGGCCAGCGCTACTCTCCTTTAAAGCAGATCACCGATAAAAACGTCGGTGAGCTTAAAGAAGCGTGGACGTTCCAGACCGGTGATGTGAAGCGCCCAACCGATCCGGGTGAAATCACCAACGAAGTTACACCGATTAAAATCCGCGACACGCTTTACCTGTGTACCGCGCACCAGCAATTGTTTGCGCTGGATGCGGCAACCGGCAAGCAGAAGTGGAAATTCGATCCGCGTCTGGATACCAATCCTTCGTTCCAGCACGTGACCTGCCGTGGTGTTTCTTACCACGAAGCAACGGCGGATAACGCAAGCCCGGACGTGGTTTCAGACTGCCCGCGCCGCATTCTTCTTCCGGTGAATGATGGCCGTCTGTTTGCGATTAATGCCGACAACGGCAAGCTGTGCGAAAGCTTTGCTAACAAAGGCATTCTGAATCTGCAAACCAATATGCCAGTCACCACGCCTGGCATGTATGAGCCGACTTCGCCGCCGATCATCACTGATAAAGTGATCGTGATTGCCGGTGCGGTGACGGATAACTACTCCACTCGCGAGCCGTCTGGCGTGATCCGTGGGTTTGATGTCAACAGCGGCAAACTGCTGTGGGCGTTCGATCCAGGTGCGAAAGACCCTAACGCGGTTCCTGGCGATGAACATCACTTCACCATTAACTCGCCAAACTCATGGGCGCCTGCCGCCTATGACGCGAAGCTTGATTTGGTGTACCTGCCGATGGGCGTGACCACGCCAGATATTTGGGGCGGCAACCGCACGCCGGAACAGGAGCGTTTCGCCAGCAGCATTGTGGCGCTGAACGCAACCACCGGGAAACTGGCCTGGTCATATCAAACGGTTCACCACGACCTGTGGGATATGGACATGCCGTCGCAGCCGACGCTTGCGGATATTACCGTTAAAGGCGAAACCGTTCCGGTGATCTACGCGCCAGCGAAAACCGGCAACATCTTTGTGCTCGACCGTCGCGATGGCAAACTGGTAGTTCCAGCGCCTGAAAAACCAGTGCCACAAGGTGCGGCGAAAGGCGATTACGTGACGCCAACTCAGCCGTTCTCGGATTTAAGTTTCCGTCCGAAGAAAGATCTGAGCGGCGCGGATATGTGGGGTGCAACGCTGTACGACCAGATGGTCTGCCGCATTATCTTCCACAAGCTGCGCTATGAAGGCATTTTCACTCCGCCATCTGAGCAAGGCACGCTGGTGTTCCCGGGTAACCTGGGGATGTTCGAGTGGGGTGGGATTTCGGTTGATCCAAACCGTCAGGTCGCGATTGCTAACCCAATGGCGCTGCCGTTTGTTTCTAAGCTGATGCCACGCGGTCCAGGCAACCCGATGGAGCCACCGAAAGATGCCAAAGGTTCCGGTACTGAAACCGGTATTCAGCCACAGTACGGCGTGCCGTATGGCGTGACGCTGAATCCGTTCCTCTCTCCGTTTGGTTTGCCGTGTAAGCAACCGGCGTGGGGCTACATTTCTGCGTTGGATTTGAAAACCAACGAAGTGGTGTGGAAGAAACGTATCGGTACTGTGCGCGACAGCTCACCGCTCCCTCTGCCGTTTAAAATGGGGATGCCGATGCTGGGTGGCCCAATTTCTACCGCCGGGAACGTATTGTTTATTGGCGCAACCGCAGATAACTACCTGCGCGCGTATAACATGAGCAACGGTGACAAGTTGTGGGAAGCGCGTCTGCCAGCCGGTGGACAGGCAACGCCGATGACTTATGAAGTGAATGGCAAACAATATGTCGTAATTTCTGCGGGTGGCCACGGCTCCTTCGGAACCAAGATGGGCGACTATATTGTGGCTTACGCTTTGCCGGACGCGAAGTAATTTAGCAGGTTACGCCCTCACCCTAACCCTCTCCCCCAGGAGAGGGAATTGGTTTCTCCTTCTCCTGGGAGAGAGGAATGGGTTTCTCCTTCTCCTGAGAGAGAGGAATTGGTTTCTCCTTCTCCTGGGGGAGAAGGCCGGGATGAGGGCGTAATCTTTACGCCACCGTAAACCCAAGCATCATGCCGGTGTCTTCATGTTCTAAAAGATGGCAATGCGCCATATAGGCCTGGTCTTTAGAAGCCGCGTGGTCAAAACGCACTAACACTTCGCTGCGCCCTCCTTCCACACGAACCGTATCTTTCCAACCCTGACGATGAGTTTCAACCGGCTTACCATTTTCGCTGAGTATGCGGAATTGCGTACCGTGAATATGGAAAGGGTGCAGCATCATGTCGCCTTCGCCGGAAATCGTCCATTTCTCGTATTTGCCTTTCTCAACAGCAAAGGCTGGCGTGTTCATATCAAAGGCTTTGCCGTTAATTTTGTTGGCATCATGGAAATTGAATCCCTGCTTACCGTGATTCATGCCGCCATGGGTCATTTTTCCATGATCCATATTGTCCATCATGCCACCATGCCCGACCATGCTCATGCCCGCCATCGCCTGCTGGCCATATTTGTCCATCAGCGCCTGCATACCCATCATGTCCAGCATCGGGTCCATCATCAACTGCAACCAACGTTCGGTCACGCCGTCGATATTTGGTAGCGCAGGAACGTTAGCCAGTTTGTCAGGCATCTCGCCAGACGCGGCAATAATCAGCGGCTGAATGCGCACCACAGGCTGCGGTTTGTCGAAAGGCGCAACCGTCATGCCCATTTGCTTAACCGGCAGCGTGACGATATCAAACGCTTTACCGTCGCGAGTATCTACCAGCACTTCGAAACGCTCGCCCATTAGCATCGACAGTTCGGTCACTTTTACCGGCTCCGCCAGTAAACCACCGTCGCTGGCAATCACATACAGCGGGCGATTGTCGCTGGCGGCGATATTCAGAGAACGGGCGTTACAACCGTTGAGCAGGCGTAAACGCAGCCAGCCGCGCGGGTTGGCATGTTGCGGATACACCGCGCCATTGCACAACAACGTGTCGCCAAACCAGCCGACAGCGGCGCTCATCACATCTAATTGGTAATCAATTTGGCCATCAGCAGCAAAACGTTTGTCCTGAATAATCAGCGGCACATCGTCAATGCCCCACTGTTTCGGCAAGCGCAGCGCGCGGCTTTCGGGATCGTCAATCAATACCAGGCCCGCCAGCCCCATTGCGACTTGATGGCCTGTTTTGCCATGCTGATGCGGGTGGAACCAACAGGTTGCGGCGCGTTGCTGTGGGGTAAATTTCACTGTGCGCTTGCCACCAGCGGCAATCACGCCTTGCGGGCCGCCATCGACATCGCCGGGGACTTCTAATCCGTGCCAATGCACCGTCGTTTCTTCGGCCAGATGGTTATTAATTTCAACGGTGACCTCTTCGCCCTGCGTCAGTTGCAAAGCAGGACCGAGCAAATTGCCGTTATAGCCCCAGGTGGTAGCGGTTTTGCCATTAAAAGTGCTTTTGCCCGCTTGCACGGCTAATCGGATGCTATTCTTTGCATCAGGGGCGAGAATTCCGGGGATCGGTAATGCGGGTCTGTCGGCAGCCAATGCCGCTTTACTCCAGAGCGGCAGCGCGCTAAACGCGCCAATAGCAGCAGAATATTTCAGAAAATCACGGCGATGCATATTCAGTTCCTTTCATTAGCAGGCGTGAGAGTGAGCATAAACTTTACCCTTAGGGGAAGGTCAAGTTTTATACGGGTTACAGGGCAGATAATAAATCTCGTCGTGCCATATTTAACTGTGTTAACGTTTCGTATCTGATAAAAAGTGGTAGATGTGATGAAGATGGGAGTTAGGGCATTAATGCTGGGTTTGTTGATGGTTTTTTCCACCAGCAGTCAGGCACTTAGCGAATCTGAAGCAGAAGATATGGCCGATCTTACTGCGGTTTTTGTGTTCCTGAAAAATGATTGTGGCTACCAAAACCTGCCTAATGGACAAATTCGCCGCGCACTGGTCTTTTTTGCCCAGCAAAACCAGTGGGATTTGAGCAATTACGACACCTTCAATATGAAGGCGCTCGGTGAAGACAGTTATCGTGATTTAAGTGGTATCGCCATTCCTACCGCGAACAAATGTAAATCCCTTGCCCGGGACTCGTTAAGCTTACTTGCCTACGTGAAGTAACCCGTCTTTTTAAAACGCTTCTGGAAGTTATAGCCGCTATTAAGCGGCTATTTTTGCTGTTTTAACCCTCCCATATATAACAATTTCCTAAAAATTCGTCGGCTAATTGCGTAAAAATAAAAAATAGTTATTCTTATACAGACAAACGGTTAATCAAGATTAACTAATTAAAATTGCAAACATCATAGAGTGCATTTTATTTATTAATTGAGTGAAGAGTTTCAACACTCACCGCCAGGTTATTTATTTTTATCAGAAAGAACATTCTACTTTAGCTCATCGCCAGAGTTTGTTTATTGCTATGGAAATCAGCATAAGTTTTTAAATAAAACCAAAGGATGGATATACGTGACCATGAAAATTAAAAAAGCAATCCACGGTTTTTACCCGGCAATTGCCACTATTGTGATCATGTTGACAAGCGGCTGTAGCGTAATGTCCTCGCAGCAAGCCAAACCTATTGAGAAAGCGACAATCGTGCAGCCGATTCAGCCGGTGCCGAACTTAGAAAGCACCACTCAAAATACCGTTAAAACATCACAACAAGAACAAATTACCTTTTGCCGTCAAGCGCTTGAATCATTACAAAAAGTGAATCCTTCACGTGCTCGTAAATTGAATAGTGATTTTAACGCTCTGGTTAATGCAGCCTCTCAATATAATAGCGTTCGTGGGCAAGTCGGTGACACCACTCGCCAGGCAATTGACTCTATGTATCACTTTAAGAGTATTAAGCTGTGCGCTGATATTGATAAAGAGTTAATGGATAGTCTGGTTGTTCGTGGTGAGAACTCTATTCGATGAAACGTCACTCATTAATATTGCAATTTCCATTGGCGATAACTTGCCTGTTGGGTTTAGGTCAGATGGCGAATGCTGAAGAAGATCCTTTAGTCGCTATCACGACGAGTTCTAATTTCGATAATTCTGTTCCTGCCATTCTTAATTATGCACAACAGGCACAGGATAAAGCCTCCACGGGATCGGTGAGGAACTCTTCTAAGAGTCAAAAACGGGTCACGGCAAGCGACAAGAAAAACGCGCCTGATGCCAAACTCTCTGAGCAGCAGGGTTGGCTAACGCAGAAAGATGCCACCATTCGCCAGCTCCAGACGCAACTTGCGGCAATGAATGAGCAAGAAGAAACGAATGCGCAAAAAGAAGCGGAGCTAACGGCGCAGATTAAGACGTTACAAGCGCAGCTTGATGCCCAGAAGCAACAAAATACCGGCCTTGCTGATGTACAAAAGCAGTCAGCATCGCTGGAGTCGCAGCTCAAAGAAAAAGCGGCTCTGCTTGAAAGCCTGACTCAAAAACTTAATGACAGTGATCAAGCGCATGCAACGCAAATCAGCGCACTGCAAGAGCAGTTGAATCAAGAAAGTCAGGCCGTAAAAGCGAAAGAAACCGAGCTGGCAAAACTCACCACCGATTTCACTCAGTTTAAAGATGAAGCGGCTAAAAAAGCGTCCGTGGTGGATTTGAAACTTGTTCCGCAACAGCAGGCTTATTCCATCGGCGTGTCGCTGGGGAATGATGTTTTGCAGGAACTGAACACGCGTGAATCCCAGGGCGTAAAAGTCGATCACGATGCGGTGATGCTGGGCATCAACGATGTGTTTAAAGGCACGCTGGCCCTTGATGAAAACACACGAAATAAATCACTGAATGCCGCTTCCCAGGCTTTGTTGGAAAACCTGTCGAAAGCAGAGAGTCAGGCGATTAAAGAAGGGAAAGCTTACCAGCAGAAATTTGCCAAACAGAAAGGCACTGAGTTCAAAGATGGGGTCTACAGCCGCATTGATTACGCCGGCCAGGATGCGATTGGCCCGGAAGATACCGTGGTTGTGGTCATGAAAGAGACGCTGCCGGATGGCACTGTCATCAGCGATATGGAAGCGGCTGGCAAAGTGTGGTCACAGCCATTAAGCGCTTACCCGCCAATTTTCAGCGGCCCGCTCAAGCGTCTGGGCAACCATGGCAGTATTACCGTTGTTGTTCCGCCAGATCTGGCTTACGGCAGTAAAGGATTACCGCCTAAGATCCCGCCTGGTGCGACAATGACTTACAGTGTCCGTGTTGTTGATGTGATTAAAAAAAGCAAGTAATGCCTTTCAGCTTTCAGGCCCGCAAGGGCCTGTTTTTTTTATCTTTGACTCAAGAATTCGCGGTAGGCCGCGATCACCAGCATAAAATCTTCGACGCCGCAAAAAGACAAACTCTCTTCATCGTAGTAGTTCATCCCTTCTTCCATTTCATCACCTGACATTTCCAGCTGATTGGCGCGGATCATCACTTCTTCACCGTCGAGCCATAGGGTGTATTCATGTCCGGTGCGTTGCCACTGGCGCTCGCTACCTTTCACTGAATTTACCGCTTCTTCGACTTCATCAAGCAGGCCGAGATTATCTTTTACTTCTTCGTTAAACCAATGCCCCACGACTTCGTGGCCCATCGACATGCGCACCATCACCCGCCCGGTGACATCGCGCAAAAATTCATATTCCATGGTGTTTTCCTCTACCTTGCCCGGGGAAATGCAGTACCCCTTAGCGTATAGAGTAAGTATCGCAGCAAAGTCGGCGAAAAACAGCGTGATGAGGAGAGGGATTGGAAATAAAAGGAAAGAAATTCCCTCTCCCGGGGGAGAGGGTTAGGGTGAG
>NZ_QZWH01000006.1 GCF_003601925.1 Buttiauxella izardii | reverse complement strand
GCGGCAATTTAATGACCGGGCGACGGGGTCGTAAGGGGGATGTCGTAATCCCCCTTACACGTTCACCGTTCATTGATCTATGTGGGATCGAAGAACTTTCAGGTGAACGGAAAACCACCGCCCATGAATATGGCTCCTCCCCCCTTTTCTGTTACCCCCGTAACATAATCCCAACATCCCCATTGCGCAGAATTGATTCACCCGCATGATGTCGCCAGACTCCCCTTATTGAGCAGAACGATGATTGCCGTTGCTTTAGTTGATGACCACGTTGTAGTGCGCTCGGGTTTTGCACAGTTGCTGAGCCTCGAAACCGATATCGAAATCGTCGGGCAATACAGTTCTGCCGCCGAAGCGTTCCCTGCATTAATAAAAAATCAGCCCGATGTCGCGGTGTTAGACGTCGCCATGCCGGACGAGAATGGGCTGAGTTTGCTTAAGCGCCTGCGCCAGCAGCGACCCGGTTTTCGCGCCATTATTCTGAGCATTTACGACACCACCGCGTTTGTGCAAAGCGCGCTGGATGCCGGTGCCAGCGGCTATCTCACTAAACGCTGCGGCCCGGAAGAACTCGTGCAGGCGGTGCGCACCGTGGGAATGGGTGGGCATTATTTGTGTGCCGATGCCCTTCGCGCACTGCGCCACGCCGGGCAGCCCGCCAAAGTGCTGCAGATTCTTACTCCGCGCGAACGTGAAGTTTTCGATTTGCTGGTCAAAGGCGAAAGCGTGAAACACATTGCGGAGCAACTCAATCTCAGCCATAAAACGGTGCATGTCCATCGCGCCAATATCCTCGGCAAATTGCAATGCGAAAGCACCATCGAACTGGTGCATTTTGCCCTCGAACACCAATTGTTAGCCGGGCACTAAATGTCTCGTTCGTGGCGTCACCTGCTGTTATCGCTGTTTATTGTTTTCGCCTGGGGTTTGACCTGGCTTGCCCTGTGGACGATCAGTTTTTACCTCACCGATAACGGGCAGCAAGCCACGTTGTTGTTGCCGCAGGGCGTGCATCTGGCGCTGCTGATTTTACTGCATCGCCGCTACTGGCCTGCGCTGTTTATCCCGGTAATTGGGCTTCTCGGCTGGCTTTGGCAACAGCAGTTGATGACCGAGCCGGTGATACTGCTCTCGCCTTTCCTTAGCGCCGTTCCCGCTCTGGTTGTCCAGCATTTCTGGCACCGTTACACGCTTTACTGGCAACGACTTTCCCTGCTGATGGCGGCGATTACCAGCGATGCGTTGCTGCACACGCTGATATTGACGCCCTTCCTCGCCAGCACCGCTTCGCAAACACTGTTAGCGGCGTTTACCGGCGGCGTGGTGCTGACGCCCTTCGTCTATTTGATTTATGAATATTTGCGCCAGCAACATCTCGAAAGTCTGCTGGCGCAAGAAACACCGAACCCGCCGCTACGCACCTCGCTGCTTATCTGGTGCAGCCTGTTTTTTATCATTGGCGTAGGCGCGCAAATGGTATTGTCGCCGGAAATCGAGCGGCTGTTGTTGATTGTCGTTTTTCTGCCAAACGTGGTGATGGCCTACAAGTTCGGTTGGCAAGGCGGCGTGCTGGCAGCGCTTCTTGGCAGCATGATGATTACCATCGCCCGGCAAATTGGCAGCGGCTTTAATGGCCTTCTGGAAATGGAACTTTTCCTTTCGACGCAAGCGCTGTTGGGGATTGGGCTGGGGATCGCGATCAGCCGCCAGCAACATCTGGCCAATAATCTGCACCGTTATCGCCAGCGCCTGGAAGTTGAGTTGCAAGCGCGGCGCGAGCTGATGGAACAACTGGTGCATACCGAAGAAGACACGCGCAAGGATCTGGCGCGTGAGCTGCACGATGAAATTGGTCAGAATATTACCGCGATACAAATCCAGTCGATGCTGGTGAAACGTACCGCCAGCGGCGATGCCACGGTGCTGGCCGCCGAGCAAATTAACCAGCTCGCCCAGCGTATTCACCATTCAACGCGTCACCTTCTGCGCCAGCTTCGCCCGCCCGTGCTCGACGAAATTTCACTCGATAAAGCGCTGCATCATTTGATGCAGGAATTTGCCTTTGCCGAACGTGGGATTACCTGCCGTTTTCACTACGATTTACCCGGTCAACCCGCCAGTGACCCGGTGGTGTTTACGATTTACCGCCTGGTGCAGGAACTGTTAAACAATATCTTCAAACACGCCGATGCCCGTCTGATTGAAATCTCTTTAACGCAACAGCCCGACGGCGTGCGGCTTGAAGTGAAAGACGATGGCATTGGTTTTAGCGGCACCACCCATAACGGCCAGGGATTGCAGGGCATTGCCGAGCGTATTCGTGCGTTAGGCGGCGATTTGCAGCTCGAAAGCCAGTCAGGCACCCGCGTAATTGTTAACCTGCCCACACTTTTTGCACAAAAACAGGGATAACCAGGAAAAATTCCTGGTTGGCTAAAACCTTGTCTCATCCCCTTTCATTCTGCGTTTTCTATAGTCATTTCAACCCGGAGGGCGAGCATGATTTCCGAGCAAACAATCGGTCGTGATTACCGTTACTGGCGTCCACGTTTGCTGCTGTCGATGGTCGTGGGCTACGCCGCATTTTACCTGACGCGCAAAAGCGTCAGCTTCGTACTCCCGGCGATGCAGGTCGATTTAGATTTAAGCAAAGGCGACATTGGCCTGTTAGGCACGCTGTTTTATCTCTCCTACGGCCTGTCGAAATTTGCCGCCGGACTGTGGCACGACCGCCGGGGGGCGCGCTGGTTTATGGGCGCGGGATTACTGGCAACCGGAATACTGAACGTGCTATTTGCCTTCGGCACGAATTTGCCGATGTTGCTGATTATCTGGACGCTGAACGGGTTCTTTCAGGGATGGGGATGGCCGCCGTGCGCAAGGCTATTAACCCACTGGTATTCGCGTAACGAACGCGGTTTTTGGTGGGGATGCTGGAACACTTCCATCAATCTCGGCGGTGCTGCCGTTCCACTGATTTCTGCGCTGATGGCGCTATGGTTCGGCTGGCAGGCGTCGTTATTTGTTTCAGGTGCCATCGGCATTGTGATTGGGATTTGGCTGTGCCGCAGCTTAACCGGCACGCCGCAAGAATTGGGATTGCCCCCGGTCGGCGTCTGGCGGCATGACCCGCTGGAAATGCGTCAGGAACAGCTCAGTCCGCCAATGCCGCAGTGGCAAATGTTTCGCAGCACGGTGCTGCAAAACCCGATGATCTGGCTGCTCGGCGTGAGTTATGTGCTGGTTTACCTGATTCGTATCGCGCTAAACGACTGGGGCAACATCTGGCTTTATGAAAGCCACGGCGTGAATTTACTCAGCGCCAACGCCACGGTGATGCTGTTCGAGATGGGCGGATTGTTGGGCGCATTATTCGCCGGATGGGGTTCAGATTTGCTGTTTCGCGGCCAGCGCGGGCCGATGATTTTGCTCTTCGCGCTCGGGCTGTTTGCCTCGGTTGCTGCGTTGTGGTTGTCGCCGGTTCACCACTATGCGCTGTTGGCTATCTGCTTTTTCGCCATCGGATTTTTTGTTTTTGGCCCGCAGATGCTGATTGGCCTCGCCGCCGTGGAATGCAGCCATAAACAGGCGGCGGGAAGTGTCACCGGTTTCTTAGGATTATTTGCCTATCTGGGCGCGGCGCTGGCGGGTTGGCCACTGTCGCAAGTGATTGAGCGTTACGGTTGGTCCGGGATGTTCGCGTTATTAACCGTGGCCGCCGCATTGATTGGCTTTTTGCTGATGCCCCTGTTAATGGCGGGCATCAGCGCGCAGGACAGGAGTGTTGGCGCCATGGATCCGGCAGTTGCCTTACCTCAGGACCCTTTATCTCAGGACAAATAGGATAATAATATGAAACTGACCGTGCTCTCTTCTCTGGTTGCTGCCGGTGTCGCGCTGGCTACCCTGTCCGGTGCCGCGCAGGCCAAAGGCCGTTTAGTCGTGTATTGCAGCGCCACCAATGAAATGTGTGAAACCGAAACCAAAGCCTTCGGCGAAAAATACGATGTCAAAACTTCGTTTATCCGTAACGGTTCGGGCAGCACATTAGCGAAAGTCGATGCCGAGAAGAAAAACCCGCAGGCCGATGTGTGGTACGGCGGCACACTCGACCCTCAATCCCAGGCGGGCGAAATGGATCTTCTGGAGCCGTATAAATCCGCCAATCTTGCGCAAATCATGCCGAAATTCCAGGATCCCGCTAAACGCAAAGGTAACTACTCCTCTGCGGTGTATATCGGCATCCTCGGTTTTGGCGTGAACACCCAGCGCCTGAAAGAGAAAAACCTGCCAGTGCCGAAGTGCTGGAAGGATCTGACCAACCCAATTTATAAAGGCGAAATCCAGGTCGCTGACCCGCAAAGCTCCGGCACCGCGTATACCGCGCTGGCGACCTTCGCCCAGCTTTGGGGCGAAGATCAGGCATTCGATTACCTGAAAAAGCTTAATGGCAACATCTCCCAATACACCAAATCCGGCATTGCCCCGGCGCGAAACGCCGCCCGTGGTGAAACGGCAATTGGCATTGGCTTCCTGCACGATTATTCGCTGGAAAAAGAGAACGGCGCACCGCTGGAATTGATTTCTCCATGCGAAGGTACGGGCTATGAAATCGGCGGCGTCAGCATCCTGAAAGGCGCCCGCAATATGGACAACGCCAAACTGTTCGTGGATTGGGTGCTGTCGAAAGAAGCACAAGAATTGTCGTGGAAAAAGGGCAAGTCTTACCAGATTCTGACTAACACCACCGCCGAAAGCTCCCCGCTGTCGCTCAAGTTGGATGACCTGAAACTCATCAACTACGACATGGACAAATACGGTGCCACCGACATGCGTAAAGCTCTGATCAACAAATGGGTCAGCGAAGTGAAAATGGGTAACTAACCCATTCGCAGGTGACAGCGTCATGTCACCTGCTTCCCTCTTTTTCTTTTGGCCGATGAGGCACTTATGTCTGAAACTTTACTTTTGCGTACGCCGCGAAAGCGGGACGCTATTCTCTGGTGGGTGGCGCTTTGCTGGCTAGCTTTCGCCCTGCTGCCAAGCTGGAGCCTGGATTACGGCCTGTTTGAATCGACCGGCGATGAACTGCTCGACGCTTATAGCTGGTCGGGCATTAATATCAGCCTGTTGTGGTACGTTTTGCCGTCGCTGTTACTGCTGCGCCCGTTCAACGAACTCGGGCCAGAAAAGCGCCAACGCCACTATTTTGATGCCGGTTGGGCGTTGTTCTGCATGGCGTTTGTGGTGATCAGCGCCACCGTGACCGAACGCGGCATGGGCTACGCCACCATCGTGCTATTTATCGCCCTCGGCATGGTGATCACTCTCGCCCTGACCCGCCTCGAATGGCTCGGCGGCGACAGCTTTGTAATCGGTTCGCTGGTGACGATTGTGGCGCTGATTGGCGTGTTTATCGTCTGGCCGAGCGTCGCTATTTTCATTCCGATGTTTACCAATGATGCCGGGGAATTTGCCCCGCTGGCGTTTATGACTGTACTGAGCCAGGCGCATATTATTCAGGTGATCATCAACTCCATCGCGCTGTCGATTGCAGTGGGCATTGGCTGTACTTTCTTCGGTCTGGTGCTGGCGATTTACACCACGCGCATTGCCAAACGCAGCGCCATTATCGGGCGTATTTTCTCGATTCTGCCGATTGTGACGCCGCCGTTTGTCGTCGGCCTTGGCGTCACGCTGATGATGGGCCGCTCAGGTTATGTGACCGAATTAATGGTGGACTGGTTTGGGCTGACCAACACCAACTGGCTGTACGGTTTTACCGGCATCTGGCTGGCGCAGGTTCTGGCCTTCACACCGATGGCCTTTATGATCCTAGATGGCGCGATTAAAACTATTCACCCGTCGCTGGAAGAAGCCTCCTACACCCTGCGCGCCACGCGCTGGAAAACCTTCAAAGGGGTGTTTTTGCCGCTGCTCAAACCCGCGCTGGCGAACGCCTTCCTGATTGTGATTGTGCAATCGCTGGCAGACTTCAGTAACCCGCTGGTTTTGGGCGGCAACTTCGACGTGCTCGCCACGCAAATCTACTTCTACATCACCGGCTCGCAGCTTGATTATCAGGCCGCCAGTACGCTCGGCGCATTCCTGTTGGTGTTCTCCCTGTTGGTGTTCTGCATTCAGTACATGTGGATTGGCAAACGCTCTTACGTCACGGTTTCCGGTAAATCCAACCGTGGCGATGTGCAGCCGCTGCCCGTTACGCTGGTGTGGGGAGTTGTCGCATTATTAGCCGTGTGGATTGCCTTTAACGCCTTGTTATACGGCAGCATTTTCTACGGCAGCTTTACGGTCAACTGGGGCGTGGATTACACGCTGACGTTCGATAACTTCATCAAACTGTTCGGCCAGGGCATGAGCGACGGCGCGTGGCCTTCTCTGCTTGATACCTTGCTGTACGCCGGAATTGCCGCCCCGATCACCGCTTTCTTCGGCCTGTTAATTGCCTGGGTTGTAGTGCGCCAGCAGTTCCGTGGCAAAAAGACCATCGAGTTCACCACCATGTTGTGCTTTGCGGTTCCGGGCACCGTGGCGGGCGTGTCCTACATCCTGGCGTTTAACAGCGCCCCGGTTTACCTGACCGGAACGGCGGCGATTGTGATTATGTCGATGGTGATGCGTAACGTTCCGGTGGGCATTCGCGCCGGGATTGCCGGGCTTGGGCAAATCGACAAATCGCTGGATGAAGCGTCGCTGAGTCTGCGTGCCGGTTCGATGCGCACCATTATCAACATTCTGCTGCCGCTGCTGCGCCCAGCTATTCTTTCGGCGCTGATTTACAGCTTTGTGCGTGCGATTACCACGGTGAGTGCGATTGTGTTCCTCGTCACGCCGGATACGCGAGTGGCAACCGCCTACATTTTGAATCGCGTGGAAGATGGCGAATACGGCGTGGCGATTGCCTACGGTTCGATTCTTATCGTCGTGATGTTGACCATTATTTTCATTTTTGACTGGCTGATTGGTGAAGCGCGTATCTCGCGTTCAAAAGCCAAAACCAGCGTGTGATGACGGAGTAAAACATGACACAACCTCATTTTGTAGAACTGCGCAATGTCACGAAACGGTTTGGCAATAACACCGTCATTGAAGGCATTAATTTGGCGATCCCGAAAGGCGAAATGGTGACGTTGCTTGGCCCTTCCGGCTGCGGCAAAACCACCGTTTTACGCCTGGTGGCCGGGCTTGAGAAACCCACTGAAGGGCAGATTTTTATTGATGGCGAAGATGTGACCCACCGTTCCATTCAGCAGCGCGATATCTGCATGGTGTTCCAGTCCTACGCCCTGTTCCCGCATATGTCGCTGGGAGATAACGTCGGTTACGGGTTGAAAATGCTCGGCACACCGCGCGCAGAAATTAAAACACGCGTCAAAGAAGCGCTGGCAATGGTCGATTTAGATGGATTCGAAGACCGTTTTGTTGACCAGATTTCTGGTGGCCAGCAGCAGCGTGTGGCGCTGGCGCGGGCGCTAATCCTCAAGCCGAAAGTACTGCTGTTTGATGAACCACTGAGTAACCTCGACGCCAACCTGCGCCGCAGTATGCGCGACAAAATCCGCGAACTGCAAAAGCAGTTCAACATCACATCGCTGTACGTCACCCACGACCAGAGCGAGGCGTTTGCCGTTTCCGATACCGTGCTGGTGATGAACAAAGGCGAAATCATGCAGATTGGCAGCCCGCAAACGCTGTATCGCCAGCCTGCATCGCGATTTATGGCGAGCTTTATGGGGGATGCAAACGTCTTCCCGGCGCGCTTTGGCAGCGATTTTGTCGAGATCCACGGTTATCGTTTACCGCGTCCGCCTCAGCTCACTATTACGCAAGCGGAAGGCACGGTTGGCGTGCGCCCGGAAGCCATCACGCTGAGCGAACATGGCGAAGAAAGCCAGCGCTGCGTGGTGCGCCATGTGGCGTATATGGGGCCGCAATATGAAGTGACGGTGGAATGGCATGGTCAGGCGCTGTTGTTGCAGGTGAATGCCACGCGTTTGCAGCCTGACGTGGGGGATAATTACTACCTCGAGATCCATCCGTACGGCATGTTTATTCTGGCTGACGCGGCGTAAATGGTGGATGACGCCTGCGGCTTATACACCCTACAAAAACCGTTAATTTACCGTTATTTATAATTTTTGGGCCGCACGGTGGAATGTCAGTGGTAGGTCGGATAAGCGCCAGCGTCATCCGACAAAAACCATTAATTTACCGTTGTTTATAATTTGTGGGCCGCAATATGAAGTGACGGTGGAATGGCAGTGGTAGGTCGGATAAGCGCCAGCGTCATCCGACAAAAACCGTTAATTGTGGGCCGCAATAATGCGGCCCTTTATTACATCAACCCGCAGCGTTTTTTACTGCGATCCGACGCCTGCTGATACAACTCAAATTCATCGGCCACCGGCGCGCCGAGCGCTTCTTCAAACGCGGTGCGGCTGGAATGACCGTGGCTGCGCGCCCCGCCTTCGCTACCTAAATTCGACTGGAAAATCCCCGCCGCACTCACCGGCAGGAAATCTTCATAAATAATCGGTTGTGCCACCAGCCATCCACGCTCGATCAGCGGTTGCGGGTCATCGCCCGGTTTAATCGCCTGGCGATGCATTTCGCCAACCGGTGTTAAACGGTAACGAAAATAGGCCAGATCCTGGCAGCGCATCAGCGTTTCGCTATCGGGCAGGCGGCTGAAAATTTCCTGCAAATGCTGCTGATGGCTGAAGTTATCTTGCCCGCTGCCCGCTTCGTTGAGCAATTCATCATATAAAGCGCGCCCTTTCGGGGTTAACGCCACGCCGCGCTGCTCGATTTCCCCAAAGCGTGCGGTGTGCGTGCCGTGATGGACGCCAGCAAAAATAATCGGTTCTTCCAGCGCTTTAAAACTGGTCTGGCGCAGCAAAATCGGGAACGTGCGTCGTGGTGGGCCTTCAATAATCGCTTTTGGCGCAATGCCATATTCCGGCATTAACGCTTGTACGCGGTCAATATCCAGCGTGCGCGGCGTCAGATGGTTGATGTGGCAACCCCGGAAACAGACCACATCGGCAATCAGGCGGTGCTGCTGGTGGAACGCCTGGTAAGTCTGCGCATCCACCGTGGCGTGGCTGTGCCAGCGGAAGGTTTCCAGCGCCTGCGTGACAAACTCGTCGGCTTGCGCTTCGTTAAATCCGCCCTGTTCATCGTAAACATCGAGCAATGCCCGGCAACGCGGCGTGAAAATGTCACGTTCTGCGAGAATCGCCGCAGCGGTTTTCCGTAACTCTTCGTCGTCAATCAGCTCTAAGCGCAGCAGTGAGGTGAAAATGCGGAACGGGTTACGCGCCAGCGCGGCATCGTCAATCGGACGGAACGCGGTGGAATGCACCGGAACGCCCGCTTGCGAAAGATCGTAATAGCCCACCGGCACCATGCCCATCACCGCAAACACGCGGCGCAATGTCGCCAGTTCTTCCGCTTTACCTACCCGAATTGCGCCGTGGCGTTCGACATTTAAACGCGCCAGTTCGTCGGCATTTTCTAGCTGCTGTTGTAAATCAGGGCTGCTTTCTAACACCGCCAGATTCACATCAGCCACTAACTCTAACAAGGTGCCGTACTGCGGCACCTCTTGCTGGTACATCGCCGACATTGCGTGCGAAAATTTTTCCCGAATATCATCAGCCGTGATGTTGTTCGCCATGATGTCGTATCTCCAGTGAATATTGCTGAAAGCGTAGAATGCCGCGGGAAGGTTTTGGCGGAAGAATTTTCGTTTTGTGATCGACCCTACAACCACATAAAAGAAGTAATGCTACCTCGCCATTTCATAACTAAACGCTATGCAAAACCACGCTTAAATTCACTTTAATTTAACAAGTTATTAACTGAGACTCTGTGTGGAGATCGTCAAAATATAAAAAATTCACCCTGTCCCTGGAGTACGTTATGTCCGAAATCTGGAAACCTCGTGAGCTGATCCATCGCGACTACGATTCCCATCCACCGGCTTTCGCGCCGGGGTATAAAACCAGCGTGCTGCGCTCGCCGCGAAATGCGCTGATCTCGTTGCAAAACTCGCTTTCGGAGATCACCGGGCCGATATTTGGCGCGAAAGATCTCGACCCGCTCGATAACGATTTGATCATGAATTACGCCAAAGACGGCCTGCCGATTGGCGAACGCATTATTGTTCATGGCTATGTGCGCGACGGTTTTGGTCGCCCGATGAAAAACACGCTGGTGGAAGTGTGGCAGGCCAACGCGGGCGGGCGTTATCGCCACAAGAAAGACAAATACCTCGCGCCCATCGACCCGAATTTTGGCGGCTGCGGGCGCGTGCTAACGGATGAAAACGGCTATTACTTCTTCCGCACCATCAAGCCCGGCCCGTATCCGTGGCGCAACCAGGCCAGCGACTGGCGTCCTTCGCACATTCACTTTTCGCTTTCCGGCGAGTCATTCGCCCAGCGGCTGATTACCCAGATGTATTTTGAAGGCGATCCGCTGATCAAGCAGTGTCCGATTGTGAAAACCATTAATAACGACGACGCCATCCGCACGCTGATTGCCGAACTCGATACTCACGCCGCGGTGCCGCTCGATTGCCTGGCGTATCGCTTTGATTTGGTGCTGCGCGGCCAACGCGCCACGCTATTTGAAAATCGCACTCAAGGAGCCGTGTGATGAAAAATTACTTATCTGAAACCGCCTCGCAAACCGCTGGCCCGTATGTGCATATTGGCCTCGCGCCGCAAGCCGCCGGGTTTAATATTTTCGAGAAGAACTTTAGTCATGTGCTGACAAACTCCCACACTCAGGGCGAGCGGATTGCCGTTGAAGGCCGGGTGTTTGATGGCTCCGGCACGCCAGTGCGCGACGTATTACTGGAAGTGTGGCAAGCCAATGCCGCCGGGCGTTACAACCACCCTGCCGACCAGCAAACGGATAAAAAACTGGATGACGATTTCCGGGGCTGGGGGCGCACATGTTCAGATTTCGACAGCGGCGTGTGGCGTTTTGACACCATCAAACCCGGTGCGGTTGTCGGGCGCGACGGGCGATTAATGGCTCCGCATCTCAACCTGTGGATTGTGGCGCGCGGGATTAACATTGGCCTGAATACGCGGATGTATTTTTCCGACGAGCAAGCGGCGAACGAAACTGACCCGGTGTTGAATCTGATTGAATGGGAAGTACGTCGCAATACCTTGATGGGTAAGCGCGAGCAGCGCGGCTCTGAGGTGGTTTATACCTTCGATATATATCTGCAGGGTGAAAAGGAAACGGTGTTTTTTGACGTGTAAGCTCAGATGAAAAAAGGTGGATGACGCGTGCGCTTATCCACCTTACCGTTCATTACCCTCACCCTTTGTTATAAAAACAAATCAATTGTTAATGAAATTTTGCTAGCAAGTTATCAAAATTAAACAACTTATCTTGTCAGCCGGACGAGTCTGTTTTTAACATCAGGTTATGGAAAAAAACGGTTTGTTCAGTCAGCGCATTCGCTTGCGCCATCTTCATACTTTCGTAGCTGTCGCTCAACAGGGAACGCTGGGGCGCGCGGCTGAAACTCTTAATCTAAGCCAGCCTGCACTGTCAAAAACACTCAACGAGCTTGAGCAACTTACCGGCACGCGTTTGTTTGAGCGTGGGCGGCTAGGCGCACAGATGACGCTCATGGGCGAGCAATTTCTGACGCACGCAGTAAAAGTGCTTGATGCGCTTAACCACGCCGGGCAATCGCTGAATCAGAAAGATGGACAAAATACCACGGTGGTTCGCGTCGGCGCGCTGCCAACGGCGGCGTTGGGGATTTTGCCCAAAGTGATCGGCCAGTTTCATAAGCAACAAAGTGATGTAACGCTGCAAGTGGCGACCATGAATAACACTATGCTGCTGTCGGGTTTGAAATCCGGCGAGCTGGATTTAGGCATTGGGCGCATGTCTGACCCGGAATTGATGACCGGGTTGAATTATGAGCTGTTATTCCTCGAATCTTTAAAGCTGGTGGTGCGCCCCGGCCACCCGCTTTTGCATGAAAACATCACGTTAAGCCGTGTGATGGAGTGGCCGATTGTGGTGTCACCGAAGGGGACGATCCCACGCCAGAATGCGGAAACGTTGCTTTCAAGCCAGGGTTGTAAAATGCCTGCTACCTGCGTCGAAACGCTTTCGGCCTCGCTTTCGCGCCAGTTGACCGTGGATTACAACTACGTGTGGTTTGTGCCGTCGGGCGCGGTGAAAGAAGATTTGCGTCAGGGTGTGTTGACGTCGCTTCCGGTGACCACGCAAGGTGCGGGCGAGCCAATTGGCGTGTTAACGCGGGTAGATACACCGCTGTCACCTGCAGCGCAAATTTTGTTGTCGTCGATTCGCAAGTCGATTCCGGGGTGAAAAATGGTGGCTTAGCCACCGTTTTCGTAGGTCGGATAAGCGTTAGCGACATCCGACATTGATTAACCCGCAGCATCCATTTCATCAAACACTTGTTGTGCCAGATGCATGGTGGCGTTGGCGGCGGGTAAACCGCAGTACAGCGCCGAATGCATAATCAACTCTTTAAGTTCATCACGCGTCACGCCGTTATTAAACGCGGCGCGCAGGTGCATTTTCAACTCGGCTTCACGGTTTAGCGCAATCAACATCGCGATGGTGATCATGCTGCGGGTGTGGCGCTCCAGGCCGGGGCGCGTCCAGATATCGCCCCAGGCATAGCGCGTGATGAAGTTTTGAAATTCTTCGTTGAGCGGCGTGAGTTGCGACAGCGTGCGGTCAACATGTTTATCGCCCAGCACCGCCCGGCGCACTTCCATGCCCTGCTGATAATGTTCTTCGTCCGTCATCTCAATCGTCCTGTTGAATAAAGTTAAGCAGCGCCACATTGAAACCGTGGGCGTCTTCAATGTTGGAAAGGTGCGACGCTTCAAGCGTGACGAGATGCGAGCCGTGGACTTGCTGATGCAAAAATTCACTGTCGGCGACGCTGCAAACCGGGTCGTGAATACCGGCAATAAACTGCATCGGCAGGGAAATCTCGCCAACTTCTGCGCGTAAATCCGCTGCGGCTAAGGCTTCGCAACAGGCCGCGTAACCTTCGGCGTTAACGCCCGCTAATGTTTCGCAAATGGCATCAACTTGCGCGTGATGGTATTTGACATAATCTTCGGTAAACCAGCGCTGCGGCGCACTGTTGGCGATGGCGGCCATGCCGTCCTGACGGACGTTTCGCGCCCGTTCCAGCCAGCCGCTTTGTTCGCCCACTTTCGCCGCGCTATTGGCGACGGTGACGGAAAGAAAACGCTCTGGCGCAAATCGAGCCAGCCACAAACCCGTCAGCCCGCCCATGGAAATCCCGCAGAAATGCGCCTGTTTAATGCCTGCGTCATCCATCACGCCGATCACGTCTTCCGCCAGTTGCGGCAGTGTTGTTTTGTCGTTTTTGCTGGTGCGCCCGTGGCCGTGGGTGTCGTAACGCAGCACGCGGAAGTTCTCTAATAGTGCCGCCATTTGCGGCTGCCACATTTCAAATGTGGTGCCGAGTGAATTTGACAACACCACCACCGGTGCGCCGACTCGCCCTTCCAGTTGATAATAAAGGCTCATTTTACCCTCCTGGTTTGTTGTGCCGCCCGCGCCAGAACCTGGCTGATAAAGGTATCGTTACTGCCGAGCGCCTGCTGCGGGTCGAGCAAATGTTCGATTTCTTTTGAAGAAAGATAAGGAGTCACTTGCGGATTTTCTGCGAGCAATGCCGCAAGCGGCTGGTTTTCATCCAGCGCGCGGTGGCAAAGCTGTTCCACTAAGTGATGCGCAGGTTGCTTGCCAATAAACTGCGCCAGCGCGAGAGTGACCGACTCAGCCATAATCAGGCCGTGAGTGATATCCAGATTGGCGCGCATTTTTGCGCTGTTGACCTGCATGCCGTTGAGCAAATCCAACGTGGTTTGCATCACGCCGCCAGCCAGCGTAATCAGTTGCGGCAGCACTTCCCATTCTGCCTGCCAGCCGCCAAGTGCCCTTTCATGCTGCTGGTTTTGGCTGGCGTACATCGTTGCCATCAGGCCTGGAATACGGCTGGTCGCCGTTAAAATTGCCGCACAGCTTACCGGATTACGTTTGTGCGGCATGGTCGAGGAACCGCCGCGCCCTTCGGCAATCGGCTCGCCCACTTCGGCAACTTCGGTTTGCATCAGTAACGCAAAGTCACCGGCGAATTTCCCGAGCGTGCTCGCCATTCCGGCAAACCAGGCGGCGGCTTCCAGTAATCGGTCACGCTGGCTGTGCCAGGGCGTGTCTGATTGATGAAGATCCAGCGCGTTTGCCAGCGCCTGCGCCACCGGAATGCCCTGCTCTTTAAGCGACGCCAGCGTGCCCGCGGCACCGCCAAATTGCAGCGTTAAAACACGCGGTTTGATTTCATTTAAGCGTTGCTGCCAGCGCAATAGCGCGTCGAGCGTTCCGGCCAGTTTCAGGCCGAAGGTAATCGGCAATGCGTGCTGCATCCAGGTGCGGCCCGCCATGACGCTGTGCTGATGCTGTTGAATTTGTTCGGTTAAAGCGCCGATCAGTGGTTCGAGAATGTCTTCCGTGGCTGAGAATGCTTCGCGCAGTTGTAAAACCAGGCCGGTATCAATCACGTCCTGGCTGGTTGCGCCCCAGTGAACATAACGCGCCGCTTGTTCATCCTGGAGTTTGACGTTGGCGGTGAGCTGTTTCACCAGCGGGATGGCCAGATTCCCCGCGCCCGCCGCCGCTTGTGCCAGTGCCTGCGAATCAAGTTTATCGGCCTGACACTGGGCGGAAATCACTTCAACCGCCGACTCAGGGATCACGCCACAAAGCGCACAAGCCCGCGCCAGTGCCGCTTCAAAATCCAGCATCCCTTGTAACGTGTTCTCATCGCTAAAAATTTCGCTTAATGGCGAGTTGCGCAACATCGGGGTAAACAGTGTCATGCCTGCTCCTTAAACACGTTCGATAATCAGTGCAATCCCCTGACCGACACCAATACACATCGTACATAGCGCGTAACGCCCGCCGCTGCGCTTGAGTTGATACGCGGCGGTCATCGCCAGACGCCCGCCCGATGCGCCAAGCGGATGGCCCAGCGCAATTGCGCCACCGTTCGGATTCACATGTTCCGCGTCATCCGGCAGGCCCAAATCGCGCATTACCGCCAGCGCCTGAGCGGCGAAGGCTTCGTTTAATTCAATCACATCCATTTGCGCCAGCGTTAAACCGGTTTGCGCCAGCACTTTGCGCACCGCCGGAGCCGGGCCAAAGCCCATAATTCGTGGCGCAACGCCTGCGGTTGCCACACCAATCACCCGCGCCAGCGGCTGCAAGCCGTGGGTATTCAGCGCCTGTTCGCTGGCGAGCAACAATGCACACGCGCCGTCGTTCACGCCCGAGGCATTTCCGGCGGTTACGGTGCCGTCTGCGCGCACCACGCCTTTAAGTTTAGCCAGCGCCTCAAGCGAGGTGGAACGTGGATGTTCGTCGCGGTTAAACAGCAACGCTTCGCCTTTTCGCTGATTGATGGAAACCGGGATCAGTTCGTCGTCGAAAATCCCTGTTTCCTGAGCGCGAGCGGTGCGCAACTGGCTGCGGAGCGCGAATGCATCTTGATCTGCGCGGTTGATGTTGAAGTCGGTCGCCACGTTTTCGGCGGTTTCCGGCATCGCATCAACGCCGTATTGCGCTTTCATCAGCGGGTTGATAAACCGCCAGCCGATGGTGGTGTCTTCCATTTTCATGCTACGACTAAATGCGCTTTCCGCTTTGCCCATCACAAATGGCGCGCGCGACATGCTTTCCACGCCGCCCGCAATCATCAAATGCGTTTCACCGCTTTTAATCGCTCGAGCTGCAACGCCCAGCGCATCAAGGCTGGAACCACATAAACGGTTGATGGTGCTGCCCGGCACGGTTTCCGGTAATCCGGCCAATAACAGCGCCATACGCGCCACGTTGCGGTTGTCTTCCCCCGCCTGGTTGGCGCAGCCATAAATCACATCGTCTACCGCAGACCAGTCCAGATTCGGGTGGCGTTCCATCAACGCTTTCAACGGCAGTGCCGCCAAATCATCGCTACGAACCGATGACAGCGTGCCAGCAAAACGACCGAATGGAGTACGCACTCCATCACAGATAAATGCTTGATTCATCATAGTTCCTTATGCGCTTTCTGCCAGTTGTTCGAAGCCTAATGTGACCGGGGTAATACGTTGTAATTCTTCAAAAGAGAGGCCGTTGAAGATTTCACGCACCACCGGGCCTTTGTCGGTGATATCAATCACCGCGAGGTCGGTGTAGATGCGGCTGACGCAGCCAATTCCGGTGAGCGGATAGGAACAGCTTTCCACCAGTTTGCATTCGCCGTCGCGGGTCAAATGATCCATCATCACGAATACCTGGCGGGCGCCAATGGCTAAGTCCATCGCCCCGCCGACGGCGGGAATCGCATCCGCTGCGCCAGTGCTCCAGTTTGCCAGGTCGCCCTGCGCTGAAACCTGATAAGCGCCCAGGACGCAGATATCGAGATGGCCGCCGCGCATCATGGCGAACGAGTCACCGTGGTGGAAATAGCAGCCGCCGGTCAGCAGTGTGACGAATTCTTTTCCGGCGTTGATCAGTTCGGGATCTTCTTCGCCTTCAGCCGGCTTTGGCCCCATGCCTAACAGGCCGTTTTCGCTGTGCAGGAAGATTTCTTTATCCGCCGGAAGGTAGTTGGCAATGCGCGTCGGCAGGCCGATGCCGAGGTTCACGTAAGCGCCTTCGGGAATATCACGCGCCACGCGCTGCGCCATTTCATCACGAGTGAGTTTTTTCATTTCCAGCTCCTTATGCGCTTTGCGCCAGCGAGTTTTCGACGGCGACCAGGCGTTTAACGAAAATTCCGGGGGTGATGATGTTTTCCGGGTCAAGTTCACCCAACGGCACAATTCGGCTGACTTCCGCGATGGTGACGGTGGCGGCTGTCGCCATGATTGGCCCAAAGTTACGCGCCGCTTTGCGGTAGACAAGATTGCCCCAGCGGTCGCCTTCATAAGCTTTGATTAAGGCGAAATCAGCTTTTAGCGGGTATTCGAGCACGTACTGGCGGCCATCGATTTCACGGGTTTCTTTACCTTCTGCGAGCGGCGTTCCAAAACCGGTTGGCGTAAACACCGCACCTAAGCCCGAACCTGCCGCCTGAATACGCGCGGCCAGGTTGCCTTGTGGCACCAGTTCCAGCTCGACTTTTCCGCGACGGTATAAGTCATCAAAAATCTGTGAGTCCACCTGGCGTGGGAAGGAACACACCATTTTGCGCACGCGCCCGGCTTTTAATAGTGCCGCCAGCCCCACTTCGCCATTGCCTGCGTTGTTGTTGATAATCGTCAGGTCGCGTGCGCCCTGTTCTATCAGGGCATCAATCAGATGGGTGGGCTGCCCGGCGGTGCCAAAACCACCAATCATAATGGTGGCTCCGTCGAAAATTCCGGCGACGGCTTCTTCGAGCGACGCCACAGTTTTGTTGATCATCACGGTTCTCCCTGGGGTGCGTTATTCGCACAAGATTGCGTTTCTTGAACAAAATGTGACTCGCTTAACGAAGCTGGTCAAGGGCGATAATCGAAATGTGGTGCGATTATCGAACATCATGTATCTTTGTTTTCAGAGTGTGATCAACGGCGAAAATTTGAGGAAAACAGAATGGAAATTCAACATGATGAACAAGCGGGTGAAGTGGATCCGTTCAAAGGCGACCCCAATTTTATGGCGTCTCTGGCGCGTGGCCTGGAGGTGATTCAGGCGTTTACCCCCCAGCGCCGTCAGCTTTCTATTTCACAAATCAGCCAGAAAACGGGCATTCCTCGCGCGGCGGTGCGCCGTTGTTTGTACACGCTCAGCAAGCTGGGTTTTGTTTACGCGGATGACGGTAAAAACTACCAGTTGCGTCCACGAATTTTATCTCTCGGCCACGCTTATCTGGCGTCCACACCGCTGGCAAAATCGACGCAACCGGTGCTGAAACATTTGAGCGAAATGCTCAATGAATCCTGCTCGATTGCTACGCTGGATGGCGACGATATTCTGTATATCGCCCGCGCTTCCAGCTCGCGCATCATGACGATTGATTTGGATATCGGCAGCCGCTTGCCCGCATGGTCAACGTCGATGGGGCGCGTGTTGCTGAGTTATTTGCCGGAAGAACAGCTCAATGATTTCCTGGCGCGCATTACGATGATTCGCTACACGCCGCAGACGGTGGATTCGGTGAGTAAACTTCGTGAGGAGTTAAAACGCGTGCGCCAGCAAGGCTACGCGCTTAACGATCAGGAACTGGAGATGGGATTGCGATCAATTGCGGTGCCGTTGGTTAACCCTGAAGGCGCAGTGGTTGCGGCGTTAAACGTTGGTGTTCACGCCGGGCAAGTTTCCGCGCAGGAGTTGCGCAGCCGCGTGTTGCCGGAATTATTGAAAGCGGCAGAAGAGTTGTCGTTGTTGTTAAAATCAGATTAGTTGAAAGCTGATTAGCTGAAAGCAGCTCAACGGCTGCGTTTGGCGTGGCGTTCCCAGTTCTCGGCTTTCGCCTGTTCGGATTTTTTGAGCGCCACATAACACGCCCCGCTGCCGCCGTGATGCGGCATGGCGCTGCAAAACGCCTGCACGTCTTCAAATTCCACCAGCCAGCGGGCGACGTAACTGCGCACAATATTGGCATGAGATTCATCGTCGCGCCCTTTGCCATGAACGATCAGCAAATTACGCAAACCATCTTTTTTGGCTTCCTGAATATAGGCAAAAAGCATCTGACGGCACTTTTCAACGGGCTGGCGAATCAGGTTCAGGCTCGCTTCCTGTTTGTATTTTCCGTGTCGCAGTTTATCCAGCACGCCGGTTTGTAGCCCTTCACGCTTAAATTCCAGCGGTGCGGCGAGCGGAATAATTTCCAGAAAACCGGTGGTGAGAAAGTTATCTAACTGCAGCGTGTCGGGCTTTTGCACCACCTTCTCTTTGACCGGTTTTAACCACTGGCTGCGGTTGCAATCTTTCAGCGGTTTCACGTCTTCCATCGCGTCGAGAAACAGCGATTTTTCGTCAAGGTTCATGAGCAAAATCCTCCAGGCTTTATTCAGGAGTCACTATAGCCGCCGATGTGCCGTGGCTCAACGGCATTCGCGACGAAACTGATTGATAAGCGCAGTGGTTAACGGTGCCTGGGTAACATCACGCCGCTGAATCAAATAGTAAGTGGCATTCGGTAGCGTTTCGACGACTTTGATTTGTTTGAGTCTGTGCGCCAATAACGGATCGTGGCCGAGTTCTGCGGGCAAAATACTGAGGAAATCACTTTGTGCCACCAGGCTGATGCAGGCCGAAAAGGTTTCGCAGAATACGCTGACATTGGGAATTTCTGAACGCTTATGGAATAACTCTTCCAGTTGTTTGTAATAACTGCCGCGTGGCGTGGGTAGCGTCCAGTTGTAGTGCAGCAGTTCTTTTATTGATGTGGCGTTAATTGCCGGGTGATCTTCACGACCAAAGATGGCGAACGGTTTTTCAAACAGCCGTTCAAAGGTAAATTCCTGGTCGTATGGCCCCTGATAATAGGTGTTGATGGTGAAATCCAGTTCGCCCTGGCGCAGGGAGTTGATCATCGACACCAGTTGCCCTTCCATAATGCGCACTTTCACTTGCGGGTGTTTTTGATGAAACGCAGTGATAACCGGCGGCATTAATGTGCGGGAAACACTCGCCCCCAAACCGATATTGATTTGCCCGGCCAGTTGCCCCTGACGCTGCAAAATATCTTCCTGAGCAGCGCGTAACTCTTCAAGAATCAAGCGTGCGTGGGAGTAAAAACTTTCACCGCATTCGGTCAACGCCACGCCCTGGCTGCGCCGAATGAACAGCCGCGCCGCCATCCCTTCTTCTAATTCTTTTATCGCTTTGGTGAGCGCGGGCTGCGAAATATTTAACGCCCGGCTGGCTCCGCGAATGCTGCCATTTTGCGTCACCGCCACGAACGCGCGGATTTGATGGAGCTTAACCTGGAAGGTCACATTGCCTCCTGATAACCATTAGCTATCAGCCGAAAGAATTTAGCATCTACTGTAATTCAAACTCTTGTGCCAGGGTAATCCCATGACGGCGAAAACTACCAAATATCGCTGAGCGATAAGTAAAAACTATCACAGCGTGAAGTTGATCACAGAAGATGCTTATACAGGATGGGTTATGTCGCAATTAGAACTGGCAGTACATGAACTGGCTCCGCGCATGCAGCACTGGCGGCGTGATTTTCACCATTTTGCCGAATCGGGCTGGCTCGAGTTTCGCACCGCCACGCTGGTGGCTGAGACACTACATCAATTAGGTTATCAGCTGGCGTTAGGCCGTGAAGTAGTAGACGACGCGGCGCGCATGGGGCTGCCAGCGGCAGAAGTGCTGGCGCGTGAAGAACAACGTGCACTGGAGCAAGGCGCATTGCCGCAATGGCTACACCATTTTTCCGGCGGATTTACAGGAATTGTCGCCACTTTGGAAACGGGTCGCCCCGGCCCCACTCTCGCGTTTCGCGTGGATATGGACGCACTGGATTTAGGCGAGATGCTCAAGCCTGCGCACCGCCCGTTTGCCGAAGGTTTTGCTTCGTGTAATGCCGGAATGATGCACGCTTGCGGCCATGACGGACACACGGCGATTGGCCTCGGGTTAGCCTCGGTATTGCAACAGTTTTCCAGCCAGTTAAACGGCACCATCAAACTCATTTTCCAGCCCGCCGAAGAAGGCACACGCGGCGCTCGCGCCATGGTGGCAGCCGGTGCGCTTGATAACATCGACTACTTTACGGCGATCCACATCGGCACTGGCATCCCTTCCGGCACCGTGGTGTGCGGCAGCGATAACTTTATGGCAACCACCAAGTTTGATGTGGAATTTACCGGTGTCGCGGCACATGCGGGCGGCAAGCCGGAAGAAGGCCGTAACGCCCTGCTCGCCGCCGCGCAAACCGCATTGGCTTTGCACAGCATCGCGCCGCACAGTGCGGGCGCATCACGCGTTAACGTCGGCGTTTTGCAGGCGGGCAGCGGGCGCAACGTGGTGCCTGCACAGGCGTTATTGAAAGTAGAAACCCGCGGCGAAACCAGCGCAATCAATGACTATGTCTTTGACCGGGCACAGGAAATTATTCGCGGCACGGCAACGATGTATGGCATCGAAGCTGACGTGAAGTTAATGGGTGCGGCGACCAGCAGCGTGCCATCGCCAGAATGGGTGGCGTTTATCCACCAACAGGCGTTAGAGGTGAACGGCGTAAACGAAGTGGTCGACACCGTTAAAGGCGCAGCCGGTTCTGAGGATGCGACGCTCATGATGGCGCGTGTGCAGGAGCAAGGCGGCAAAGCCTCTTACATGGTGTTCGGCACCGAATTGAGCGCCGGACATCACAATGAGAAGTTTGATTTTGATGAAAAAGTGATGGAAGTTGCCGTCAGCACCATGGCACGCCTCGCACTTAATTTCCCGTGGCAGAGAGGTGTGTGATGAGTTCGATTTATCAGTTTGTCGATGATGCGATTGAAGCAAAACGTGGCGAGTTTACCGCGATTGCCGATGATATCTGGGATCACCCGGAAACTCGTTTTGAAGAGCACTGGTCGGCTGAACGCCTGGCCTGCGCGCTGGAAGCCGAAGGTTTTAGCGTCGAGCGTAACGCAGGGAATATCGAAACCGCATTTGTGGCAAGTTTTGGTTCCGGTAAACCGGTTATCGCCCTGCTCGGCGAATACGACGCGCTGGCGGGATTAAGTCAGTGTTCGGGCGAAGCCTCGCCCAACCCGTTGGTTGAAGATGCGAACGGCCACGGCTGCGGTCACAATTTGCTGGGTACGGCGGCCTTTGCAGGCGCGGTAGCGGTGAAGAACTGGCTTGAACAATACGGCGCTGGCGGAACGGTACGATTTTACGGCTGCCCTGGCGAGGAAGGCGGTTCCGGCAAAACGTTTATGGTACGCGAAGGGTTATTTGACGATGTTGACGCCTCCGTAACCTGGCACCCGGAAGCCTATGCCGGGATGTTCAGCACCAGTTCACTGGCGAACATTCAGGTGGCGTATCGCTTTCACGGAATTGCGGCACATGCCGCAAATTCTCCGCATCTCGGGCGTAGCGCATTAGATGCGGTAACGCTGATGACCACCGGGACGAACTTCCTCAACGAGCACATCATCGAAAAAGCTCGCGTGCATTATGCCATCACCAACACCGGCGGGATTTCGCCAAATGTGGTGCAGGCGCAGGCCGAAGTGTTGTATTTGATTCGCGCCCCGGAAATGGCTCAGGCGCAGCATATTTATGAGCGCATCAATAAAATCGCCGAGGGTGCCGCGCTGATGACCGAAACCTCGGTGAAAGTGCGTTTTGATAAAGCCTGTTCCAATTATCTGCCCAACCGCCAGCTTGAAAGCGTGATGTACGAGGCTTTACAAGCACTGGGCTTGCCACAATGGAGCGAAGAAGAACTGGCATTCGCCAAACAAATTCGCGCGACGTTGACCGAAAATGACCTGCAAAACAGCTTAAATAATATTGCTAATACCTCCAATGAAGAGGGAAAAGCCTTTGCTCGTCGCCATCGTGAAACGTTGTTGATTAACGAAATTGCGCCCTATGCCCCAAATGACAAAATTTTGCCGGGTTCTACGGATGTCGGTGATGTGAGTTGGAAGGTGCCCGTCGCACAATGCTTTAGCCCGTGCTTTACCGTCGGCACCCCGCTGCACACCTGGCAATTAGTGAGTCAGGGACGCACGTCGATTGCCCATAAAGGGATGTTACATGCGGGCAAAGTGATGGCCGCAACGGCTCTGCAATTGTTTATAAATCCACAGACGCTGAAAGCCTGCCAAAGCGAGTTGCACGCACAACTCGCCGAGCGCCCTTATCAGTGTCCGATCCCAGAAGGCGTGACACCGTCACCTTTAAAATAATTATATAAAACACAATATCGCAACTTCACCCGAGGTAAGCCCATGAGTATGTCCTCCATACCCACGCACTCCGGCTCTGGCAAGCTGTATGGCCTTGTCGAGAAAATTGGCAATAAAGTGCCCCATCCATTTTTGCTGTTTGTTTATTTGATTGTTGTTTTATCCGTGAGTACCGCCGTGCTTTCTGCGTTCAACGTCAGTGTTCGTAACCCCGCTGACGGGAGCCTGGTGCAGGTCAAAAACTTGTTGAGCGCCGAGGGTGTGCACTGGTTTTTGCCAAACGTGATTAAGAACTTCAGTGGGTTTGCGCCGTTAGGGGCAATTCTGGCGCTGGTTTTAGGTGCGGGTCTGGCGGAACGCGTGGGGTTGCTACCGAGTTTGATGGTGAAAATGGCGTCCCACGTAAGTGCTCGTTATGCCAGTTATATGGTGCTGTTTATCGCCTTCTTCAGCCATATTTCTTCGGATGCGGCACTGGTGATTATGCCGCCGATGGGGGCCCTGATTTTCCTGGCCGTGGGCCGCCATCCGGTTGCCGGTTTGCTGGCGGCGATTGCGGGGGTGGGCTGTGGGTTTACCGCGAATTTACTGATTGTGACGACCGATGTTCTGCTTTCGGGTATCAGCACCGAAGCGGCGCACACTATCGATCCCGCGATGCACGTTAGCGTGATTGATAACTGGTATTTTATGGCGACCTCGGTGATTGTGCTGTCGATTGTCGGTGGCCTGATTACCGATAAAATCGTCGAGCCGCGCCTGGGAACGTGGCAAGGCGAAAACAAAGAAAAATTGCAACAGTTGGATGATGTTCAACGCTTTGGATTGCGCGTTACCGGGATTGTGTCGCTGCTGTTTATTGCGGTTATCGCCCTGCTTTTAATCCCGGAAAACAGCCTGCTGCGTGACCCGGTGAAAGGCACGATTATCCCGTCGCCATTTATTAGCGGAATTGTGCCGCTGATTATTCTGTTCTTCTTCGTCATCTCTCTGGCCTATGGTATTGCGACCGGAAAAATCCGTAAACAGGCTGATTTGCCGCAGCTCATGATTGAGCCGATGAAAGAGATGGCCGGTTTTATCGTGATGGTGTTCCCGTTGGCGCAATTTGTAGCGATGTTCAACTGGAGCAATATGGGCAAGTTTATGGCGGTCGGGCTGACCGACGTGCTGGAGGGATCCGGGCTAAACGGTATTCCGGCGTTTCTGGGCCTGGCGTTGCTCTCGTCATTCCTGTGCATGTTTATCGCCAGCGGTTCGGCAATCTGGTCGATTCTGGCACCGATTTTCGTGCCGATGTTTATGCTGCTGGGTTTCCATCCGGCGTTCGCACAAATCCTGTTCCGCGTGGCGGATTCTTCCGTTATCCCGCTGGCGCCGGTTTCGCCGTTTATTCCATTATTCTTAGGCTTCCTACAACGCTATAAACCCGATGCCAAATTAGGGACTTATTACTCTTTAGTATTACCTTACCCCCTCATCTTTTTGGGTGTCTGGTTGCTGCTATTGGTGGCGTGGTATCTTGTTGGCTTGCCCATTGGGCCGGGAGTTTACCCGCATCTCTAATTAACCGGAGCGAACAATCAATGCTGACATTGCTGGAAGATAAGATCGTTACACCATTAGGGCCGCTGTGGGTCATTTGCGACGAGCAGTACCATTTGCGAGCGGTGGAATGGGAAGAACATAGCGACAGAATGGTGCAATTGCTCGGTCTTCATTACGGTGTCAGCGGCTATCAGCGCGTGGCTTGTGCGAATCCGGATGGGTTAAGCGACAAGCTGCGCGATTATTTTGAGGGTGATTTAGCGGTGATTGAAACGCTCCCGACGGCGACGGCGGGAACGGCATTTCAGCGAGAAGTGTGGCAAACGTTGCGCACCATCCCTTGCGGGCAAGTCATGCATTACGGGCAATTAGCGGACCAACTAGGCAGGCCGGGCGCGGCTCGTGCAGTCGGTGCAGCAAATGGTTCAAACCCGGTGAGCGTGGTGGTTCCATGCCATCGCGTGATTGGCCGTAATGGCACGATGACGGGTTATGCAGGTGGCGTGAGTCGTAAAGAATGGTTATTGCGCCATGAAGGATATTTGCTGTTGTAGAAGCATGACTGCAGAATATTGTTCTTAATTCTTCAAAGAATAATACGCATTAATATATAGTTCCAATAATTTCAATAGGATAGCTCTATAACCCTGGCTTTATTGATTGTTAAATTCTGAATGGGCATTCATCATACTTACGTGCTCAAGAAAAAGATGTTAAAATTGACCAATATCAATAACGCCGAGCATATCTATGATCCCTGAAAAGCGAATTATTCGACGCATTCAGTCTGGCGGCTGTGCAATCCATTGCCAGGATTGCAGCATCAGCCAGTTATGCATCCCCTTCACGCTCAACGAGCATGAGCTTGATCAGCTTGATAATATTATCGAGCGTAAAAAGCCTATTCAGAAGGGACAAACCCTGTTTAAGGCAGGTGATGAGCTGAAGTCGCTGTACGCTATCCGTTCAGGGACCATTAAAAGCTACACCATTACCGAGCAAGGTGATGAGCAAATTACCGGTTTCCATTTAGCGGGTGATTTGGTGGGCTTTGATGCTATCGGCACCGGGATGCACCCAAGTTTCGCGCAAGCGCTGGAAACATCCATGGTCTGCGAAATCCCATTCGAAACGCTTGATGATTTGTCCGGGAAAATGCCTAACCTGCGCCAGCAGATGATGCGTTTGATGAGCGGCGAAATTAAGGGCGATCAGGATATGATTCTGCTGCTTTCCAAAAAGAATGCAGAAGAGCGTCTGGCCGCGTTTATCTATAATCTTTCACGCCGCTTTGCGCAGCGCGGTTTCTCGCCTCGCGAGTTCCGCCTGACCATGACCCGTGGCGATATCGGTAACTATCTGGGTCTGACTGTCGAGACTATCAGCCGTTTGCTGGGCCGTTTCCAGAAAAGTGGCATGCTGGCGGTGAAAGGTAAGTACATTACTATCGAAAATATCGATATTCTGGCACAGCTTGCCGGTCAATCGCGTAACGTCGCCTGATTCATACTGACCAAAGCCGGATCGCTAAATTTTATTCATTTATTGATCCGGCAATGGCTTATCACCTGTTTCATTCAGCACATATGGGTTAATCTTACTAAACAGACTGTGGTTAAGCAGTTGTAAGGAGACCTGTATGGCAAACTATCAAAACATGCTAGTTGCAATAGATCCTAATCAGGACGATCAACCCGCCCTGCGGCGCGCGGTGTATTTGCATCAACGGATTGGTGGCAGGATCAAAGCCTTTCTGCCTATCTATGATTTTTCCTACGAAATGACCACCCTTCTGTCACCAGATGAACGTACTGCTATGCGCAAAGGCGTGATTAGCCAACGTGCGGCCTGGATTAAAGAACAAGCCCAGTATTACATCGATTCGGGCGTCCCGATTGAGATTAAAGTGGTTTGGCATAACCGCCCGTTCGAGGCGATTATTCAGGAAGTGATTAGCGGCGGGCACGATTTAGTGCTCAAAATGACGCATCAGCACGACAAACTGGAAGCGGTTATTTTCACTCCAACGGACTGGCACCTGCTGCGTAAATGCCCGTGCCCGGTATGGATGGTTAACGAAAAACCATGGCCTGAAGGTGGCCGAGCCGTTGTCGCCGTTAACCTCGCAAGTGAAGAAGAGTACCATAACGCGCTGAATGAAAAGCTGGTTAAAGAGACGCTTCGCCTGGCCGACGATGTTAACCACACTGAAGTCCACCTCGTTGGCGCTTACCCAATTACCCCGATTAACATCGCCATCGAACTGCCAGATTTTGACCCAAGCGTTTATAACGATGCCATTCGCGGCCAGCATTTGGTTGCGATGAAAGCGTTGCGTCAGAAATTCAGTATTGACGAGAAAATGACTCACGTTGAGAAAGGGTTGCCGGAAGAAGTGATCCCTGACCTCGCCGAGCATTTGCAAGCCGGTATCGTGGTGCTCGGAACTGTAGGCCGAACCGGGCTTTCTGCGGCATTCCTCGGCAATACTGCCGAACAAGTTATCGACCATTTGCGCTGTGATTTGCTGGTCATCAAACCCGATGAGTATCAAACACCTGTAGAGCTGGATGACGAAGAAGACGATTGATTTGTCGCTCAATCGGTAAAGAAAAGCCCGTTCAAATTAATGAACGGGCTTTTTGTTGGGTGGCGTGCTGAATCTCATACCAGACATTCATGTGTGGCGGGAAATTATCCTTCCCGCCACTGACCTCAAAACTTCACGATTACGACTTGTGACAAGCTAAAAATGCCGCCATCTCAATGCCTCCTTTTCGATAGTGAAATTCACACAGTGAATCTTTCACCAGAAAAATAATCATGAGAATTGTCAAACAGATAACGATAACGCTGAACAACCTGTTCTTTGACGACATCTTCGCCTCCTGCGTTGCAAACACAAAGTGAAGAGGCTACTATCATGGTGTCTAGCATGAGAGGGCCTCGGGTTGGTTTAACTAACTCGGGGCTTTTTTCTGCCTGCTTTTCACCACTGGCATTGAAGCAAACAGCTTCAGCACCCGGTGATACTTTACTCTTCGCCCCTTCTCTCATCTACATTATTTTTCCATAGATTCAGTCAGTTAAAAGTAATATTGCATTCATCTGAATGATAAGCAGGCATAAAAAAACCGCCCCGAGAGGCGGTTTTGGAATGCAGCTCGCAAAAACTAGAGCGCTTTAAGAATTGCTTCCACGCTGGCCTTGGCATCGCCGAACAGCATGTGAGTATTTTCTTTAAAGAACAGCGGGTTCTGAACGCCAGCGTAGCCGGTGTTCATAGAGCGTTTGAACACAATAACGTTCTGCGCTTTCCACACTTCCAACACTGGCATCCCTGCGATTGGGCTGCGAGGATCTTCCAGTGCTGCCGGGTTTACGGTGTCATTCGCGCCAATAACCAGAACGGTGTCAGTGTCAGCAAAGTCATCGTTGATTTCGTCCATTTCCAGAACTACGTCATACGGAACACGCGCTTCTGCCAATAGAACGTTCATGTGCCCTGGCAAACGCCCAGCCACCGGGTGGATACCAAAGCGAACTTTGATGCCACGTGCACGCAGTTTTTCGGTAATTTCAGCCACTGGATATTGCGCCTGAGCCACCGCCATGCCGTACCCTGGAGTGATGATCACCGAGGTGGAGTTTTTCAGCATATCAGCCGTGTCTTCCGCCGTGATTTCACGGTGTTCACCCGCTTCTTCATCTTCACCTGTTGAAGAACCGTCGGTGCCAAAGCCCCCGGCGATAACGCTGATAAACGAGCGGTTCATCGCTTTACACATGATGTAAGACAGAATCGCACCGGAAGAACCGACCAACGCACCGGTAACAATCAGCAAGTCATTGCTGAGCATAAAGCCCGCTGCCGCCGCTGCCCAACCGGAGTAGGAGTTCAGCATCGAAACCACAACCGGCATGTCTGCACCACCGATTGACGCCACCAGGTGCCAGCCAACAACCAGCGCAATAATTGTCATCACCAACAGTGCCAGAACCTGCAAGCCAACGCTTTCAGTACGCACGAAGATGATCAGCATCGCGAAGGAAACGACCAACGCCGCCAGGTTCAGCTTATGGCGGTTTGGCAACATCAGCGGTTTAGACGAAATTTTGCCGCGCAGTTTGCCAAATGCCACGATGGAACCTGTGAAGGTCACTGCACCGATAAAGATACCGAGGAACACTTCGGTTAAATGGATGTTTTCCATCACTGGCTCAAGACCCGGTGCATGATCCAGATAGCTGTTAAAGCCCACCAGAACCGCAGCCAGACCCACGAAGCTGTGCAGAATCGCCACCAGCTCCGGCATTTCGGTCATTTCAACTTTCTTGGCAAGGTGAATACCGATGGCACCACCAATCACCATAGCGACGATAATCCAAACTACGTTGCCCGTTTCAGGCCCGAAGATGGTCGCCACCAGCGCAATAGCCATACCGGCCATGCCGAACAAGTTACCTTGTTTGGATGTTTCGTGTTTTGACAGCCCTGCCAGGCTGAAAATAAACAGAATAGCGGCAACAATGTATGCTGCTGTAACTAATCCACCAGACATGTGTTACCCCTTAGTTCTTCCGGAACATTTTCAGCATGCGCTGAGTGACGGTGAAACCACCAAAAATATTGATACTGGCAATCAGCACCGCAATAAAGCTCAGGAAGCTCACCCAGCCGCCATGGCCAATTTGCAGTAACGCGCCGACCACAATGATCCCTGAAATGGCGTTGGTAACCGACATCAGTGGGGTGTGCAGAGCATGAGAAACGTTCCACACCACGTAATAACCCACCACGCATGACAGCGCGAATACGGTGAAGTGGCCGAGGAATTCTTTCGGAGCAACATCAGCGAGCCAGCCGAACAGAATAATCGCCAGCGCCATAAACGCGTATTTGCGCCATGGTGATGCTGGTTTTTTCTCTTCTACTGGTGCAGCCGCTTTTTTGGCAGCAGCCTGCGGTTGTGCAGAAACCTGAATTGGCGGTGCAGGCCAGGTGACTTCACCATCGCGAATCACGGTCACGCCGCGAACCACCACATCTTCAAAATCAACCACGGTATTGCCGTCTTTCTCTTTGCAGAGCAATTTGAGCAAGTTCACCAGGTTGGTGCCGTAAAGCTGGGAAGATTGCGTTGGCAAGCGGCCCGGCAAGTCGGTGTAACCGATAACTTTCACGCCGTTTGGCGTCACAGTAACCTGATCGGCAACGGTGTATTCACAGTTACCGCCGTTTTGCGCGGCTAGATCGACAATCACGCTGCCCGCTTGCATGGAATCAACCATTTCACGGGTGATCAGTTTTGGAGCCGGTTTGCCTGGGATCAGCGCCGTGGTGACAATAATGTCGACTTCTTTAGCTTGTGCCGCAAACAGTTCCATTTCGGCTTTAATGAAGGCTTCGGACATGACTTTGGCGTAACCGTCGCCGCTGCCCGCTTCTTCTTTAAAGTCCAGTTCCAGGAACTCAGCGCCCATACTTTGCACTTGTTCTTTCACTTCTGGACGAGTGTCGAAGGCACGCACGATAGCGCCAAGGCTGTTTGCCGCACCGATTGCCGCAAGCCCAGCAACACCGGCACCGATAACCATTACTTTCGCCGGTGGCACTTTACCCGCAGCGGTAATTTGCCCGGTAAAGAAACGGCCAAATTCATGAGCCGCTTCAACGATGGCGCGATAACCCGCAATGTTCGCCATTGAGCTCAGGGCATCGAGAGACTGCGCACGAGAAATACGTGGTACAGAGTCCATCGCCATCACGGTGACATTCTTCGCAGCCAGTTTTTCGAGTAATTCAGGATTCTGCGCAGGCCAGATAAAACTCACCAGCGTAGAACCTGCACGCAGCAACTCGATTTCGCTATCCTGCGGTGCGTTCACTTTTAAAATAATGTCAGATTGCCAGACGTCAGCGGTATCTGAAATGGTCGCGCCAACGTGTACAAACGCTTCGTCATCGAAACTGGCCAGTTTGCCCGCTCCGCTTTCGACTGTGACGGTGAAGCCTAGCTTCAGCAACTGCTCCACTGTTTTTGGCGTGGCTGCCACGCGGGATTCTCCCGCCCACCGCTCTTTTGGTACCCCAATACGCATAGTATTCCCTTCCATCTGTTTTTTGTTGATGGTTTGTCAGACATTGTCCTGGCGATCGGCGTGGCCAAGTCCAAAACAATGAAAAAATACATCTGTAACAAACTTTTTATAACCTACTGAAAATAACGCCTGTGATCTAGATCCGGATCTCAGTATTTGTATCATTATCGTAAAAGTTTAGCGTTAAGCGCCTCAGACAGCTATTTCTGACTGATTTTAACCTGTGACACCTGATAATCCGCTTAAGCGAAGCCGCAATTCACGATTCTGCGCCAACGCAAATTGCAGATTTAACATTGCATTAACTAATTAAGTTGTAAGCTTTACCGGTTTTAGTGGTCAAAGCGCTCTTTTATTAACATATAAATTTTAGTTATGAAAAATTTCTGCAAGCAACAGTTGCTGCGTGAAAAATCGCGCAGACAGTTTGAGTGTTCGATGCCATAATCGGCGGCTAACAGGTAACTCTCAGAGAATGCGGTATTTGTATTCATTTTGCGCAAGGCGAAGGATTATTTTTATGAAGCTCAAGAACACCCTTCTGGCGTCAGCACTGATTTCCCTAACTACGCTGTCCGCTCAGGCTGCAACGGAACTGACTCCAGATCAAGCTGCTGCTCTTAAACCATTTGATCGCATTACCATCACTGGCCGTTTTAACTCGATTGGCGAAGCGGTCAATGCCGTCTCCAAACGTGCAGATAAAATTGGCGCAGCCTCTTTCTATGTTCAGGACACCAACGACACCGGCAGCAGCGGTAACTGGCGTGTGGTGGCTGATGTGTATCATGCCGATGCAGCTAAGGCTGAGGAAAACACCAACCGCGTTATTAATGGCGTGATTGAGTTACCTAAAGATCAAGCATACGCTCTTGAGCCGTTCGATACCGTGACAGTCCAGGGTTTTTATCGTAGTCAGCCTGACGTGAACGCGGCTATCACCCGCGCGGCCAAAGAAAAAGGTGCAGATATGTTCTATATCGTGCGCCAGATTGACGCAAACTCAGGTGGCAACCAGCGCATTACCGCTTTCATCTATAAAAAAGACGCTAAGAAACGCGTACTGCAAAGCCCGGATGCGATCCCTGCGAACTCCGAAGCGGGTAAAGCTGCACTGGCAGCCGGTGGCGCTGCGGCAGCCGCTGTTGAAATCCCAGGTGTAGCAACAACCAGCACCCCAACTTCTGATATTGGCCGTTTCTTTGAAACACAAACCACTAAAGGTGGACGTTACACTGTAACGTTGCCGGATGGCACCAAAATCGAAGAAGTGAACAAAGTCACCGCAGCACAGATGGTTCCATTTGATAGCGTGAAGTTCACGGGTCACTACGGCAGCAGCACAGAAGTTTCTTATCAGGTGGCGAAGCGTGCCGCTAAGAAAGGTGCCAAGTATTACCACATCACCCGTCAGTGGGAAGAACGTGGTGGCAACCTGACCGTGAGCGCTGATTTGTACAAATAAGTTCAGCATCCTCCGAAAAGGCCAGCCTCGCTGGCCTTTTTTTATTTCGCAGAGCATTTTATGGCTCACATCATTGCAAGCAGCTCTCACACTCCGTAAAATTCCGCGCCTTGGTGTTACCCACCATTTTTATGCACAAAAGCATAATAATTATTCTGTGTTTTAATTTGAATTTTATGGGACTGCTATGGAAAAGAAGCTTGGCCTCGCCGCATTAACGGCATTGGTATTGAGTTCAATGCTCGGCGCAGGCGTATTCAGCCTACCGCAAAACATGGCGAGCGTGGCGAGTCCCGCAGCATTGTTGATTGGCTGGGCCATTACCGGTGTGGGCATTTTGCTTCTGGCGCTGGCAATGGTGGTGTTAACACGCCTGCGCCCCGATCTTGATGGCGGCATTTTTACTTATGCACGCGAAGGATTCGGCGAGCTGATTGGTTTCTTCTCGGCCTGGGGATATTGGCTTTGCGCGGTGATCGCCAACGTTTCGTATCTGGTGATTGTTTTCTCGGCGCTGAGTTTCTTCACCGACACGCCTGAGCTGCGCCTGTTTGGTGACGGAAATACCTGGCAATCGATTATTGGCGCCTCAGTTTTGCTGTGGATGGTGCATTTCCTCGTTCTTCGCGGCGTACAAACCGCAGCCAGTATTAACCTGGTCGCCACTCTTGCTAAATTATTGCCGTTGGGCCTGTTTGTCGTACTCGCGGCGATGGCGTTCAAACTTTCCACTTTTACTCTTGATTTCAGCGGCCTCGCGCTCGGTGTTCCGGTTTGGGAACAGGTCAAAAACACCATGCTGATTACTCTGTGGGTATTCATCGGTGTAGAAGGTGCGGTCGTTGTTTCGGCTCGTGCGCGTAATAAAAATGATGTGGGTCGCGCCACTTTGTTGGCGGTGATTGCCGCATTGGGCGTTTATCTGCTGGTGACTTTGCTGTCGCTTGGCGTGATTGCCCGCCCGGAACTGGCCGGAATCCGTAACCCGTCGATGGCAGGTTTGATGGTCGAAATGATGGGGCCGTGGGGCGAAGTGATTATCGCCGCCGGGTTAATTGTTTCGGTGTGCGGCGCTTATCTAAGCTGGACGATTATGGCTGCCGAAGTGCCATTTTTGGCCGCCACGCACAAAGCCTTCCCGAAAATCTTTGCTCGTCAGAACAAAAATAACGCGCCGTCGGCATCGCTGTGGCTCACCAACATCAGTGTGCAAATTTGCCTAGTGCTGATTTGGCTGACAGGTTCGGATTACAATACGCTGCTGACCATCGCCTCAGAAATGATTCTGGTGCCCTATTTCCTGGTCGGTGCATTTTTGCTGAAAGTCTCGACTCGCCCACTGCATAAAACCATTGGCCTCGGTGCCTGTATTTATGGCTTATGGCTGCTTTATGCGTCCGGCCCCATGCATTTGCTGCTTTCAGTGGTACTTTATGCGCCGGGTTTATTAGTCTTTATGTATACTCGCAGCACGCATACGCATGACATCAAACTGAATCTGAAGGAAAAGTCGGTGATTTTCCTGATACTGGTGGCGGCGTTCCCTGCGACGTGGATGTTGGTGAAATAAACATATAAAGGAGTCGTCGATGGTGGTACGTCCGGTTTTGATTACCGGGGCCGGTAAACGAATTGGTCTCGCATTAGCACGGCATTTCCTTGCCCAACAACAACCGGTGATTATCAGCTATCGCACGCGTTATCCGGCGGTAGCTGAGCTTGAACAGGCAGGAGCCATTTGCCTGTTCGGCGACTTCTCAACAAACGAAGGCATTGAAAAATTTGCCAATAACGTGAAGCAGCATTGCGACGGCTTACGCGCGATTGTGCATAATGCCAGCGACTGGCTTGCCGAATCCCCCGACTCGCCCCCCGCCGATACTCTGGCCGCCATGTTGCAAATTCACGTCAACGCGCCTTATTTGCTGAACCAATATCTTGAACCGTTGCTGCGCGGCCACGGTCATGCTGGCTCGGACATCATTCACTTTACCGATTACGTTGTGGAACGTGGCAGCGATAAGCACATTGCCTATGCCGCCAGCAAAGCAGCGCTCGATAATATGACCCGTTCGTTTGCCCGCAAGCTGGCTCCAGAAGTCAAAGTGAATGCTATTGCTCCGGCGATGATTATGTTTAATGAAAATGATGACGCCGAATACCGGAAAGCCGCGTTAAATAAGTCGCTAATGAAGATTGCACCTGGCGAGCAAGAAATTATCGGGCTGGTAGAATATCTATTAAATAGTGAGTACGTGACTGGCCGTACACATTCTGTGGATGGCGGCCGCCCGCTACGGTAAATCTGTTTACCCATGATTTATGGTGTAAAAACATTTAGCAGTGTATGTTTCCCTTTTGATCTGAAGTGCCGGGCTATGAACAAAATCGTATATGTAGAAGACGATCCAGAAGTCGGAGCGTTAATTGCCGCATACCTCGGCAAGCATGACATTGAAGTGATTGTCGAAAGCCGTGGCGATTGCGCCGAAGCGACTATTGCACAGCAGCGCCCTGACCTTGTGCTGCTTGACGTGATGCTGCCAGGCAAAGACGGCATGACGTTGTGCCGAGATCTTCGCCCGCAATGGGACGGCCCGATTGTTCTTCTGACTTCTCTGGACAGCGACATGAACCATATTTTGTCGCTGGAGATGGGCGCTAACGATTACATTCTAAAAACCACACCGCCTGCCGTTTTACTGGCTCGTTTGCGCCTGCATTTGCGCCAGCGTGTTTCTGCGCAACAAACGGTCGAAAGCAATAGTTCTAATGCACTTAAACCGCATAAAGCGATGCGTTTTGGCACGCTATGTATCGATCCGGTAAACCGTCAGGTGACGCTGGGTGCAGAAAACATCACCCTTTCCACAGCCGATTTTGATTTGTTGTGGGAGTTGGCGACTCACGCCGGGCAGATAATGGATCGCGATGCATTACTAAAAAATTTACGCGGCGTGACCTATGACGGGCTGGATCGGAGCGTTGATGTCGCCATTTCGCGCCTGCGAAAAAAACTCTACGACAGTGCTACCGAACCTTTCCGTATCAAAACGGTGCGTAATAAAGGCTATCTTTTCGCGCCTCACGCCTGGGAAAGTGAAGCCTGATGAAAAAGCTTTTTATCCAGTTTTATCTTCTGCTGTTCGTCTGCTTCCTGTTGATGACCATGCTGGTTGGGCTGGTGTACAAATTCACCGCTGAACGCGCTGGCCGCCAGTCTCTTGATGATTTAATGAAAAGTTCGCTGTATTTAATGCGCAGCGAACTGCGCGAAATCCCGCCACGGGACTGGAACCGAACCGTTAAAGATCTCGACCTTAATTTGTCTTTCAAACTGCGCATTGAGCCGATGGACAAATTCAAGCTCGACGACATGACGATGCATCATTTACGTGAAGGCGAAATTGTCGCCCTGGATGATGAATACACCTTTATTCAGCGCATTCCCCGCAGCCATTATGTTCTGGCAGTTGGCCCAATCCCTTATCTGTTTTTCCTGCATCAGATGCGTTTGCTGGATGTAGCGCTGATGGCGTTTATTGCGATCTCCCTCGCCTTTCCGGTATTTATCTGGATGCGTCCGCACTGGAAGGACATGCTAAAACTGGAAACCGCAGCGCAAAGGTTAGGCAAAGGGCATCTGGATGAACGTATTCATTTCGACAGCGCTTCCAGTTTTGAGCGTTTAGGCGTCGCCTTTAACCAGATGGCGGATAGTATTAACGCGCAAATCGCCAGTAAGAAACTGCTGATTGACGGGATTGCTCATGAACTGCGAACGCCGCTGGTGCGCTTGCGTTACCGTTTAGAAATGAGCGACAACCTGACAGAAGCGGAGTCACTGGCGTTAAACCGTGATATCGGCCAGCTTGAAGGCTTGATTGAAGAATTGCTGACCTACGCCCGCCTCGATCGCCCGCAAACCGAACTGCAACTGGCGAGCGTTGACGTTCCGCGCTGGCTCGATGAGCACATCGCCGACGTTCGAATTATCCACCCGCATCTGGATATCTTGCTGGACACACCCGCCAGCGGAAACTTTGGACTGATCGATCTGCGCCTGATGGAGCGCGTGACCGATAACCTGGTGAACAACGCGCTCCGTTACAGCAAAGAGAAGCTACGCGTGAGTTTGTGGCTGGATGGCGCCACCGCGTGTTTGCAGGTGGAAGATGATGGCCCGGGTATTCCTGCCGAAGAACGCGAACGCGTGTTTGAACCGTTTGTGCGTCTCGACCCAAGTCGTGACCGCGCAACCGGCGGCTGTGGGCTGGGGCTGGCTATCGTTCACTCTGTCGCCACTGCGATGGAAGGCAATGTCATCGTCGACAGTGGCGCGCTGGGCGGTGCTCGCTTCCGTTTTAGCTGGCCGATAAAAACCGAATCGCCATTGCCGCTCGCCTCCATCACACCTCGCCGCTAAAAATCCCTTTTTCCCCTGCCTGACGATCACAACGCTGGTGGTCAGGTCGCTCTCCCTGTGCTATAAATTCTTTAGTATGTTGTAACTAATGGATGGCAAAATGGCGAAATATGATTTGATTGAGCGCTTAACCAGCAGTTTTCGCGAGCTTGAGCGCGACCTGCATCAATTACGGGAACAGCTTGATAGTTATCATTTATTGGTTGGCCGTGTCTTTCAGTTACCTGCCGTCGATAAAGGTAAAGAGCATGATTCGGTGACTCAAATCGAAGTGAAGCAGCTCCTCGGTAAAGAGGCGCATCAGGCCACCGTTGCCCATTTCACCCATCTGTTTATTCAGCAGCAATCGGAGAAAACCAGCAGCAAAGCCGCGAAACGCCTGCCGGGTGCCCTTTGCTATCAAGTGGATGAAGCACAACGCGGCCAGACTCAGGCGCTGATTGCGCAAATTAACCAGCGTAAACAAGAGCTGGAAAACATTATCAGCGTGGAGTCTGGTTTACCTAGCGTGCAGCGTTTTGAGTGGGTTCACCGACATCTGCCCGGCCTCATCACGCTCAATGCCTATCGCACGATTACGTTGCTGGAAAACCCCACTACGCTGAATTTTGGCTGGGCGAATAAGCAAATCATCAAGAATTACACCCGCCGTGAAGTCATCGAAATACTTGAAAAAAGCCTGCTGGCTAATCGCGCTGTGCCGCCGTATACCCGCGAACAATGGGCGGAACAAATCACCCGCGAGCTGGATTCCATCACCCGGCTTTCGGATAACGTGCGCCTGAAGATCAAGCGGCCTGTCAAAGTGCAGCCGCTGGCTCGAGCCTGGTATCAGGATCGTAAAAAGCAGGTGCAGCACGCCTGCCCGTCACCATTAATCGTGCTGTGTAATCGGGATAACGGCGAGGCACCGCCAGAGATAGGGGAATTATTAAATTACGATGCGGATAATATTCGCCATCGTTATAAACCGGATGCGCAGCCGTTACAGTTGGTGATCCCGCGCCTGCATTTGTATTGCGAGTAACTGTCGTCAGTAGATTTTGTAAGGTGGATAAGCCACAGGCGTCATCCACCATTTACACCGAATTGTCGGATGACGCTTTAGTGACTTAATATTTCATGCTGCCAACCATCTCTTCCGGGCGCACCCAGGCGTCAAACTCATCTTCGGTGAGATACCCGAGTTTAAGGGCCGACGCCTTCAATGTTAGCCCTTCTTTATGGGCTTTTTTGGCAATTTCTGCGGCTTTGTCGTAGCCGATATGTGTGTTCAGCGCCGTCACCAACATCAACGATTCATTGAGCAACTGCGTGATGCGGTCGCGATTGGGTTCGATACCCACGGCACAATGTTCGTTAAAGCTTTCCATGCCGTCCGCCAGCAAACGCACCGATTGCAGGAAGTTATGAATCACCATCGGGCGGTAGACGTTTAACTCAAAGTTGCCCGATGCACCGCCCATATTCACAGCCACGTCGTTGCCCATCACCTGGCAGCACAGCATGGTCATGGCTTCACACTGCGTCGGGTTTACTTTGCCCGGCATGATGGAGCTACCCGGTTCGTTCTCTGGGATGGCGATTTCGCCAATCCCGCAACGCGGCCCGGAAGATAACCAACGCACATCGTTGGCAATTTTCATCAACGATGCCGCCAACCCTTTTAGCGCACCATGCGCGTGAACCAGCGCGTCACAGGTCGCCAGCGCTTCGAATTTATTCGGCGCGGTAATGAACGATTGTTGAGTGATTTCAGCCAGCTCTTTCGCCACGCGCACGGCATATTCCGGGTGCGTGTTCAGCCCGGTTCCGACAGCTGTTCCGCCTAACGCCAGTTCGCTCACGTGCGGCAGGCTGTTTTCGATATGTTTGAGATTATGTTCAAGCATCGCCACCCAGCCGGAAATCTCCTGGCCCAGCGTTAACGGCGTGGCATCTTGCAAATGGGTGCGGCCAATTTTTACGATGTCTTTAAAGGCTTCAGCTTTGCCCTGCAACGTTTCTTTCAGCACATTTAATTCGGGGATCAGTTGCTCGCGTACGGCAATCACCGCCGCAACGTGCATCGCCGTTGGAAAGACGTCGTTCGAGCTTTGGCTTTTATTCACGTCATCATTCGGGTGAACTTTGCGTTCCATGCCGCGCACCCCGCCGAGGATTTCACTCGCCCGGTTCGCCAGCACTTCATTCATGTTCATATTGCTCTGTGTGCCGGAGCCGGTTTGCCAGATGGCTAACGGAAATTCATCGGGATGTTTGCCCGCCAGCACTTCATCGGCGGCTTCGATAATGGCGTTACCGCGCTCGGAAACCAGCAAGCCTAAATCCATATTCACTTTAGCGGCGGCACGTTTGGTCAGCGCCAGCGCGTGGATCAGCGCGGTGGGCATTTCTTCAGTGGAAATGCGGAAATGCTCAAGTGAGCGCTGGGTTTGCGCGCCCCACAATTTGTCTGCCGGAACGTCGATCGGGCCCATTGAGTCTTTTTCACTGCGAACGGATGCCATTTCATACTCCTTAGATTTTGAGCAAAAAAAACCGCCCATTTGGGCGGTTTGTCTGAGATTTCTATTTCACGCATCGTGTGCATTGTGAGGCGTGTATTTTCTGGAAGAAGTCATTGCCCTTGTCATCGACCAGAATAAAGGCCGGGAAGTCTTCCACCTCGATTTTCCAGATGGCTTCCATTCCCAGTTCTGCATATTCAACACAATCCAGGCTCTTGATGCTTTGTTGCGCCAGTACCGCCGCCGGGCCGCCGATGCTGCCCAGATAGAATCCGCCGTGTTTGTGGCAGGCGTCGGTCACTTGCTGGCTGCGGTTGCCTTTTGCCAACATCACCATGCTGCCGCCGTTGGCTTGCAGCAAATCAACGTATGAATCCATACGCCCTGCCGTTGTCGGCCCAAGCGAACCGGACGCATAACCTTCTGGCGTTTTAGCCGGGCCTGCGTAATACACCGGATGATCTTTGATGTACTGCGGCAAACCTTCGCCGTTGTCGATACGTTCTTTGAGTTTAGCGTGGGCGATGTCACGCGCCACAATAATTGTCCCGCTTAACGACAGACGAGTGGAAACGGGGTATTGCGACAACTGCTTGAGGATTTCGCTCATTGGGCGATTCAGATCGACTTTGATCGCCTCGCCTTCACCCGCCTGGCGCAACTCTTGCGGAATAAACTTGCCAGGGTTGTGCTCCAGTTTCTCAATCCAGATACCGTCGCGGTTGATCTTCGCTTTTATGTTGCGATCCGCAGAGCAAGAAACGCCCATGCCGATCGGGCAAGATGCTCCGTGGCGTGGCAGGCGCACGACTCGAATATCGTGAGCAAAATATTTTCCGCCAAACTGCGCGCCTAAACCGAGGTTTTGCGCTTCTTTCAGCAACTCTTCTTCAAGCTGAACATCGCGGAACGCCTGGCCATGCTCGTTACCTTCCGTTGGCAAGCCGTCATAATATTTAGTTGACGCAAGTTTCACGGTTTTGAGCGTCGCTTCGGCAGAGGTTCCACCAATCACAAACGCAACGTGGTAAGGCGGGCAAGCCGCCGTGCCGAGGCTGCGCATTTTCTCGACCAGGTACTCTTTCAGGCGGCCTGGACTCAGCAGCGCTTTAGTTTCCTGATACAGATAAGTTTTGTTCGCTGAACCGCCGCCTTTGGCAATACAGAGGAATTTGTATTCCGCGCCATCAACGCTGTAGAGATCGATTTGCGCTGGCAGGTTGGTGCCGGTATTCACCTCTTTATACATATCCAGCGCCGCGTTTTGCGAATAGCGCAGGTTGTCTTCAATAAAGGTGTTGTAGACGCCGCGAGACAGCGCTTCTTCATCGCCACCCCCGGTCCATACACGCTGGCCTTTTTTGCCCATGATGATTGCCGTGCCGGTGTCCTGGCAGGTTGGCAAAATACCTTTGGCGGCGATTTCAGAGTTACGCAGGAATTGCAGCGCGACGTATTTGTCGTTTTCACTGGCTTCCGGGTCGTTGAGGATATCGGCGACTTGCTGTTGGTGCGCCGGGCGCAACATAAAAGAGGCATCGTGGAAGGCGTGTTGGGTGAGTAACGTGAGGGCTTTGGGGTCGACTTTCAGGACTTCCTCCCCTTCGAACTCTGACACCGAAACATAATCACTGCTGAGCAGGTAGTATTCTGTTTCGTCTTTTTTTAACGGGAACGGTTCTTGATAATGAAAGGCTTTGTTAGACATTGTTCTCTCACTTACATATTAATTTTTATCTTTCTGCGAAAACGTGGCGCTACGTTCACAATCCAGGTCGAAATATCCTACACAATTTTTTAACAAAAACTGAGACTACACCGACTTTTTAATCCCCTGGTTACTTCACAACGGATAATTGGTTTAATAGCAGCAACTTTGTCTAGATTCCAACAGGGCTTAACAATGCAAAAACTCATTAACTCAGTGCAAAACTATGCCTGGGGAAGTAAAACTGCGTTAACCGAACTTTATGGCGTAGCCAATCCAGAAAATCAGCCTATGGCAGAACTTTGGATGGGCGCACACCCTAAAAGTAGCTCAAAAATTCTTGATAATGGCCAGACTCGTTCACTGCGCGATGTGATTGATGCTGACAAGTCTACTCTCTTAGGCAAGGCCGTTGCAGAGCGTTTTGGTGAGTTACCATTTCTCTTCAAAGTGCTGTGCGCCGATCAACCTCTTTCTATTCAGGTGCACCCGAACAAAAAAGCGTCTGAATTAGGTTTTGCTAAAGAGAATGCGGCGGGTATTCCTTTAGATGCCGCCGAGCGTAACTACAAAGATCCTAATCACAAGCCAGAATTGGTGTTTGCATTAACGCCTTTCCTTGCCATGAACGCGTTCCGCGAGTTCTCCGATATTGTTTCGCTGTTGCAGCCGGTTTCGGGCGCGCATCCGGCCATCGCCCATTTCTTGCAGGAACCAAATGCTGAACGTTTGTCGCAGCTTTTCGCCAGCCTGCTAAATATGAAAGGTGAAGAGAAATCCCTTGCGCTGAGCGTGTTGAAAGCGGCGCTGAACAACCAGCAAGGCGAGCCGTGGGAAACCATTCGTGTGATTTCTGAGTTCTACCCGGACGACAGCGGTTTGTTCTCTCCGCTGCTGTTAAATGTGGTGAAATTAGAACCCGGTGAAGCGATGTTCCTGTTCGCTGAAACGCCACACGCGTATTTGAAAGGCGTCGCCCTTGAAGTGATGGCGAACTCCGATAACGTACTTCGTGCGGGCTTGACGCCAAAATATATCGACATTCCCGAGCTGGTCGCCAATGTGAAGTTTGAGCCAAAACCAGCGGCAGAATTGCTGACTCAACCTGAAAAACACGCAACTGAACTGGACTTCCCTATTCCGGTTGATGACTTTGCTTTCTCTTTACATGACCTCAGCACGCAGCAAGCAAGCCTTGCGCAGCCAAGTGCCGCCATTGTGTTCTGCACTGAAGGCGAAGCGGTGTTGAGTAAAGAGGGTCAGCAACTGGTACTTAAACCTGGCGAGTCAGCGTTTATTTCTGCACAAGAATCACCGGTTGCCATCAGTGGTGTCGGACGCGTCGCGCGGGTTTACACCAAAATCTGAGTTTTAAGCAACTTACTGATCTTTTTAAGCAAGATTGCTAAGCTTTAAGATTAGTTTCGTAAACGCCTCTATATGAGGCGTTTCAATCATCTGCCGGAGCGGCAGGTGCACTTAATATGGACTATCACAGAATGAAAAAATCACTGGTTGCTGTAGGTGTTATTGTGGCTCTGGGCGTGGTGTGGACAGGCACAGCCTGGTATACCGGAAAGCAGCTCGAAGGGCGCATGGCTGAAATGGTGAGTAATGCTAACGCCGAATTGAACAAAGCCTCTCCGGAAGCTGGCTTAACGCTGAGCTACCAGGATTATCATCGCGGCCTGTTCCACAGTTCGATGCAGTTGATTGTAAAACCCACCGCAGGGAAAACGAGCGCGATTCTGAAGCCTGATCAAAGCATCGTATTCAATGAAACCATCGATCACGGCCCGTTCCCGTTCGCTCAGCTTAAAAAATTCAATCTGATTCCTTCCATGGCATCGGTTCACACTACGCTTGTGAATAACCCAACCACTAAACCTTTGTTTGATATTGCAAAAGGCCAGTCCTTTATTGATGCTCAAACGCGTATTGGCTACAACGGCGACACCTCGTCCGACATTGGCCTGCTGCCATTGAATTACGAAAAAGGCGAAGAGAAAGTGGCGTTCAGCGGCGGTCAGTTCAAGGCCGATGTTGATGGCCAGGGTGACAAAATTTCCGTCAGCGGTGAAGCGCAAAGCGGGCTGGTGAATACCGTTAACGAATACGGCCAGCATGTGCAGATGACCTTCAACGGTATCAAAACCGAAGGCGACAGCGCGCGCAGCGAATTTATCGAGCGCATCGGTAACCAAAAAGCGTCTATTGAGAAGTTAGCTATTTCTGTTGAAGGCAAAGAAATGGCGGTGCTGGAAGGCTTAAATATCAATGCGAAATCTGAGGTGCAGGAAGATAAAAAACATCTTTCTGGCCAAATCGATTACACGCTGAACTCCCTGAAAGTGCAGAACAAAGATATCGGCAGCGGAAAATTGACGCTCAAAGTCGGTAATCTTGACGGCGCAGCGGTGCACGAATTCAGCCAGAAATATAACGTTGAATCGCAAAAACTGCTGGCTGATCCTGCTCTGGCACAAAACCCGGAAGCCTATCAGCAGCGCATTATTGAGCTGTTTGCCGCCAACCTGCCGATTCTGTTGAAAGGTGACCCGGTCATTACCGTTGCGCCGTTGAGCTGGAAAAACGCCAAAGGCGAAAGCACCTTTAACCTGTCGCTGTTCCTGAAAGATCCGGCGCAAGCGACTGGCGAACCAGCCACGCCTGAAGAACAACTTGATCGCGTGGTGAAATCGCTGGATAGCAAACTGGTGATTCCAGTGGATATGGCGACTGAATTGATGACTCAAGTTGCACAGCTCGAAGGCTACCAGCCAGCAGAAGCGGCAAAACTGGCTGACCAGCAAATCAAAGGCCTGGCGGCGATGGGGCAAATGTTCCGCGTGACCACCATGGAAGACAACAAAGTGGTTTCCAGCCTGCAATACTCCAACGGCCAGGTGACGCTAAACGGCCAGAAAATGCCTATCGGCCAGCTGTTAGGCATGTTTGGTATGGCGGCACCGGATGCACAGGAAGAAGCTCCAGCGCCTGAACTGGAAGCACCGGCTGAGCCAGCTGTTCCGGCTGTTCCGGCTGTTCCTCAGCAGTAAATTGATCGTTGATTGTTGAAGAAGCCTCCCACACGGGAGGCTTTTTTAATTCGCCCGAACCACCAGCCGAGCGGGCATAATCTGGCTACGCGCTTCTTCGTTATCGTTTTGCACTCGCTTGATTATTCGCTGCCCCGCACTGCGCCCGATTTCACGGGCGGGCGTCGAAACCCAGGTAAGCGGCAAATCATCCAGTTCGTCGTCCATTACTTCCGCGAAAGCGGCCAGCGCGACGTGGCGGTCGTAATAGCTGTCGATGCTGCCTTCCCCACTTTGCCGCCCCGCTCGCAGTAATCCGAACCAGGCCCCCATCGCCACGGTGCTGTTGTGGCAAAGCACGGCGGTGATCGTCGGGTTATGTTGTAGCAACGTAGTGATCGCATCTGCGGCCTTTTTCTGGCTCGGCTCGCATTCAATAATCCATTCGCTGTGGAACGGCAAACCGTATTGCAACAGCGTGGCACAGTAGCCACCGACGCGTTCGGCGCGGGTTAATGACGAGCCGTCGCCGCCCAGCCACGCAATGCGCTGATGCCCTCGTTTGATTAAGTGCTCGGTCACAAGCTGTGCGGCCTGCATGTTGTCGGGGCGGATGATATCGGCCTCGTCGAGATAACTGGCGCGGGAAGCGAACACCAGCGGCAGATTTTTTTGTTCAGCAATGGCGCGCATATCCGCGCCCTGTCCTGCCGCACCCGCAACGATAATCCCATCCACGCCTTGCGCCACCAGCATGTCAAAGCAGCGCTGCATATGTTGCCCTTGCGCGCCGCTTTGGGTCAGGAACAATAATTTGCCCTGCTTTTCCAGCTCGTCCGTCAGGCCCGCCGTCAGCTCCGCATAAAAAGGATTGCACAGATCGCGCACGATCAAGCCGATAACGCCGCTTTGCCCACCACGCAGGGAAACCGCCTGCCGATTACGCACGAAACCTAACTTTTCGATGGCTTCATTCACGCGTAATCCGGTCGCCGGAGAGATGCGACCTTTACCGCTAAGTACCAGAGAAACTGTCGTAACAGAAACCCCTGCGGCCTCAGCAACTTCGTGAATGGTTATTTTCTTTTCCTGAGTCGTCATAAGACAGACGAATCCTCCATGAGGCAAATTAGTAGGTAAAACGTTTAACCCTTATGAATATATTAAGCACTGTACCGAGCTTTGGATCTGTGAGCTATAGCGCAATAAAGGTTGGTAAAACGTTTTATCATCCGCTTCGATTTGTAACACTACTCATTTATTAACCAGGGTTAAAGGAGTCGTTATGGCGGCTAATACACCACAAAAAATTACGCTTTGGGAGTTTTTTCAAAACCTTGGCAAAACCTTTATGTTGCCTGTGGCACTGCTGTCGTTCTGCGGCATCATGCTCGGTATCGGCAGCTCGCTGAGCAGCCACGATGTTGTTACGTTACTTCCGGCTTTAGGTAATCCCGTTTTACAACTGATCTTCATCTGGATGGGTAAAGTCGGTTCATTTGCATTTAGCTTCCTGCCTATCATGTTCTGTATCGCCATCCCGCTGGGACTGGCGCGTGAGAACAAAGGCGTTGCCGCGTTTGCCGGTTTTGTCGGTTACGCGGTAATGAACCTGGCGGTGAACTTCTGGTTAACCGCAAAAGGCATTCTGCCGACCACTGATGCAGCAATTCTGAAAGCCAACAACATTCAAAATATTCTGGGTATTCAATCTATTGATACCGGTATTTTGGGCGCGGTGATTGTCGGGATTATCGTTTTCCTGCTTCACGAACGTTTCCACAATGTTCGTCTGCCAGATGCGCTGGCGTTCTTTGGCGGCACCCGCTTTGTACCAATTATCACCACAGTGGTGATGGGTCTGGTCGGTCTGGTTATTCCATTAATCTGGCCGGTATTCGCCGCAGGGATCAACGCACTGGGTAACATGATCAACAGCGCCGGGATGTTCGGCCCGATGATCTTCGGTACCGGCGAGCGTTTATTGCTGCCGTTCGGTTTGCACCACATTCTCGTTGCGCTGATTCGCTTTACCGATGCAGGCGGCACAATGGATGTGTGTGGTCATAGCGTCAGCGGCGCACTGACTATCTTCCAGGCGCAATTAAGCTGCCCAAGCGTGCATGGTTTCTCTGAAAGTGCGACGCGCTTCCTGTCTCAGGGTAAAATGCCTGCGTTCCTTGGTGGTTTACCGGGTGCGGCACTGGCGATGTACCACTGTGCTCGCCCAGAAAACCGTCATAAAATTAAAGGCCTGCTGATTTCTGGTGTGATCGCGTGTGTTATTGGCGGCACCACTGAACCGCTTGAGTTCCTGTTCCTGTTCGTGGCTCCGGTTCTGTATGTTATCCACGCGTTGTTGACCGGCCTTGGCTTTACCATCATGGCTGTTCTGGGCGTGACAATCGGCAATACCGATGGCAACGTTATCGACTTCGTGGTGTTTGGTATCCTGCACGGTCTGGCAACAAAATGGTATATGGTGCCAGTGGTTGCAGCTATCTGGTTTGCGGCGTACTACGCAATTTTCCGCTTCGCCATTACCCGCTTCAACATCAAAACGCCAGGTCGTGATATCGATAACACCACCAGCGTTGAGAAAGCGATTGCCGGCCAGGTGGGTAAATCGGGTTACAATGTTCCCGCCATGCTCGCAGCCCTGGGCGGTGCCGAGAATATCGTTTCTCTCGATAACTGCATCACGCGTCTGCGTATGTCAGTGAAAAATATGGCTCTGGTAGACAGTGCCGCACTGAAAAATCTGCGCGCAATTGGTGTGGTGCAACTTAACCAGCATAATCTGCAAGTGGTGATTGGGCCGCAGGTCCAGTCGGTGAAAGATGAAATGGCGCATCTGATGCAAACAGCTCAGGCGTAAATCACAATGGGCGCTGCGGCGCCCTTTGTTGCAAGATGATATTGTTGCGAGGTGATATGTTCGATTTCTCCACCCCCGTTGACCGTCACGGAACCTGGTGTACCCAGTGGGATTATGTCGCAGACCGCTTTGGTGCCGCCGACCTTCTGCCCTTCACTATCTCCGATATGGATTTCCCGACCGCTCCGGTCATTCTTGAAGCTCTGCAAAAACGTTTATCTCACGGCGTATTAGGTTACAGCCGCTGGAAGAATGACGAGTTTCTGGCCGCGATTGCTCACTGGTACAACGTTCGTTTTAACAGCGTGATTGATAAAGAATCCGTGGTGTATGGCCCGTCGGTTATCTACATGGTTTCGCAGCTGATTCGCCAGTGGTCAGAGCCGGGCGATGCGGTGCTTATCCACACACCAGCCTATGACGCATTTTATAAAGCGATTGAAGGTAATCAGCGCCAGGTATTTAGTGCGCCGCTGCATAAAACTGACGGTCACTGGATGTGCGATATGGCCGCACTTGAAGCGCAACTGGCAAAGCCTGAATGCAAAATCATGCTGTTGTGCAGCCCGCAAAACCCAACCGGTAAAGTGTGGACGCGCGAGGAGCTCGACACCATGGCGACGCTTTGCGAACGCCACGGCGTGCGGGTGATCAGCGATGAAATCCATATGGATATGATTTGGCAAGGCCACCAACACACACCATGGAATGAAGTCGGCAAAGGCCAGTGGGCGCTGTTCACTTCCGGTTCCAAAAGTTTCAACATTCCAGCATTAACCGGCGCTTACGGCCTGATTAACGATGCCGATGAACGCCAGAAATACCTGAGCGTGCTGAAAGGCCAGGACGGGCTTTCCTCCCCCGCAATTCTTGCGGTCGTTGCGCATATTGCCGCTTATCAGGAAGGGGCTGCGTGGTTAGATGAGCTACGCGGATATCTGCAAAGCAATCTTCGCTATGTGGCGTATGCGTTAAACAGCGAGTTTGCGCAACTAAACTGGCAGCCGCCAGAATCCACCTATCTGGCATGGATTGATTTGCGCCCGCTGGGCATTGATGACAATGCACTGCAAAAAGCGCTGATCGAGCAGCAAAAAGTGGCGATTATGCCGGGATATACTTATGGCGAAGAAGGGAAAGGCTTTGTACGCCTCAACGCCGGTTGCCCACGCGTTAAGCTTGAAGAAGGCGTTAAACGCCTGATTGCGGCCATTAAGTCGTTGCAATAGCTTTTTCCGAATACTGGGGAGGAAACTCCCCTTTTTATTTGCGCAACGTAGCTATTTAGGTGCGTTTGTTTTTATACTGTTACGCACTTAAATCAAAATAAAGAGTGCGACCATGATTGATACCACCCTGCCGTTAACTGATTTGCACCGCCACCTTGATGGCAATATTCGTGCACAAACCATCCTTGACCTCGGCCGCCAGTTTAATTTGCCGCTTCCGGCAGATTCCCTTGAAGCACTTCGTCCACATGTACAAGTTGTCGAAACCGCGCCTGACCTGGTGAGCTTCCTGCAAAAGCTAGACTGGGGCGTGAAAGTCCTGGCTGACCTGGATGCCTGCCGGCGCGTGGCGTGGGAAAACATTGAAGATGCGGCGCGTAACGGCCTGCATTATGTCGAATTGCGTTTTTCGCCAGGCTATATGGCGATGAACCATAACCTGCCCGTTGCAGGCGTGGTAGAAGCGGTTATCGAAGGTGTGCGCCAGGGTTGCCGCGATTTTGGTGTTGAAGCGCGTTTGATTGGCATTATGAGCCGTACGTTTGGTGAAGCCGCTTGCCTGGCTGAACTCGAAGCGCTGCTCGCCCATCGCGATTCAATTACCGCGCTTGATCTTGCGGGCGATGAGTTAGGTTTCCCAGGCAGTTTGTTCCTCAACCATTTCAACCGTGCGCGTGACGCGGGCTGGCACATTACCGTTCACGCAGGTGAAGCGGCAGGCCCGGAAAGCATCTGGCAGGCGATTCGTGAACTAGGCGCAAAACGTATCGGCCACGGTGTGAAAGCCGTTGAAGACCCGGTGTTGATGGATTTCCTGGCTGAACACGGTATCGGGATTGAGTCTTGCCTGACGTCGAATATTCAGACCAGCACCGTCGCTTCTCTTGATAAACACCCGCTGATCACTTTCCTGAATCATGGTGTGCTGGCGACGATTAATACCGATGACCCGGCGGTTCAGGGGATTGATATTATTCATGAATACACAGTTGCCGCACCGCAGGCGGGTTTGAGTACGGCGCAGATTCGCACCGCACAAGAGAATGGTTTGAAAATCGCTTTCCTGTCTGATGCAGAAAAGCAGGCGCTGATCGCTAAAGTTCGCGCCGCTTAATCTTCTCCACGCTTGAGTCAGGAAACTGACTCAAGCGCTCTTTTTTCCTTCGCTGTTTTCTTCGCATAACGTTGCGCCAGCACCGCGCAAACCATCAATTGCACCTGATGGAAAATCATCAGCGGCAGCACCATCATGCCCACAGCGCTTGCCGGGAATAACACGTTCGCCATCGGTATGCCATTCGCCAGACTTTTCTTCGAGCCGCAAAACACAATCGTGATTTCGTCGGCGGTATTAAAGCCCATCAAGCGCGCAACCCAGGTGTTGATCACCAGCACAATCGCCAGCAAAACAATCGAACAACCGAGCACCGCCAGCAGCGAATAGCCATTAACCTGATGCCAGATCCCTTCCACCACCGCTTCGCTAAATGCCACATACACCACCAGCAAAATGGACGAACGGTCGGTCAGGCTGATCAACTTTTTATGTTTATCGACCCAGCGGCCAATCAACGGGCGCGATAAATGCCCCACCACAAACGGCACCATCAGTTGCAGCACAATTTTACCAATCGCATGCAACGTGTCGGTGGAGCCTTCCTGGGTGTTCATCAGCGCACCGACCAAAACCGGCGACAGGAAAATCCCCAGAATGCTGGAAGCCGAAGCGCTACACACCGCTGCTGCGACGTTGCCGCCCGCAACCGACGTAAACGCGATGGCTGACTGCACGGTAGCCGGTAACGCACAAAGATAAAGGAAGCCCATATACAGCGGCTGATTAAGAATAGCGGGCGAGAGAAAACCCATCGCCAGCCCCAATAACGGGAACAGCGCAAAGGTGCTGAGGAACACCACGAGGTGTAATTTCCAGTGCCCGATACCAGCAACAATCGCATCGCGCGAGAGCTTGGCACCATGCATAAAGAACAGCAGTGCAATAGCCGCCGTGGTCAGGTATTCAAACGCAGTTTTGACCACGCCTTCGCAGGGGAATAGCGACGCGACCACCACCACCGCGATCATCACCAGCAAGAAAGTATCAATTTTAAGACGCTGTAACCAGTTCATCCGGTTTCCTTAACAGGCTGATGATCAATAATAATTGATGTTGTTTTTAATGGTGTAACTTTCCATTTTTGGCGGTTTGACACTTTCATCGGTGATACTCAGCACGCACTCCAGCGGGTTGAAATGGCCGTCGTAATCACAGGTTTGTTTCACCATCGCGATAGCTTTGCCGTTAAGCGTGCTTTCAGAGGTGTAGTCGAGTTTTTTCTTATTGTCGCTGCCCGCTTTCGCGGTGATGGCCAGAGTGTCGGTTTTTGCCTTGGTAGTTTTACCTAACGGATAGCCATCAGCGTCATATTGATATGTGATGGATGTGCCTTCGCCATGTGCCGCGACTACAAAACCATTGTCGTCCGTTTCATAAGTCACCGCCACACCGGGCAACTCCGCCAGTTGGCATTTCCCCTGGAGTTTGACGCGCCTTTCACGGCTCACAGCATCAAGATAATAATTGGCATCCAGCACCAGCGTGGCTCCGGAATTGTTTTCCAGATCGTGAAATTCGAGCTCGTTGAAACACCCTTCTTCCGATACCAGACCCACCACGCGTTTAATCACTTCGCCCTTTTCATTGATGAGCGTCTGGCTGAAATCTTTGACCGGCCCACGCAGCGGGTCAAAATCAAATTCGTTCGAGAAACTCGCCATTTCAGGCGTGTATGAAAGGGTATTGTTCTGATTGTCACACCCGGCAATAGACACCGCCAGCGCACAGAGGATAATGATTTTCTTCACGTAAATCCTGTCATCGACTTGATAGGTAACATTCATGATATAAGCAAATACAGCGCTTTACACTAATGCGACTATTCTTTAATGGCACTCTCAACATAAGGAAGAGATCATGAAACACTCGATTTGGCTGGGTGTATGTCTATTAATTGCGACCACGCCAGTGCTCGCCGCGCAGACATCATGCGATAAAGTTAAGGCCGACATTCAGCAAAAGATCATTAACAACGGCGTCCCGGAGTCGGGATTTAGTTTGACGATTGTTCCAAACGATCAGGCCGACCAACCCGATGCACAAGTGGTTGGGCACTGCGCCAATGATACGCAGAAAATCCTCTATACCCGTACCAGCAGCGGTAACAATCCGGCCAGCGGCAGTACCACTCAGGATGGAACACAGACTGAGCCGCAGTAAACTTTCAAACGGGGCATAACAGCCCCGCCTCTCCCCCTGCACCATACAAGTCAACTTTCATTCAAAAGTCCGCACTAACTTTGACCCGTGTTAACAAACTCTACCCCTAAATGAGTAAAACTCATTGCCGACGATAATATTCGCTTGTTAAGCAATATTTCGCACACCGTCATTACACCTAAAACAATAACAACAATGACATCCCGACCTGAGATGACACGTCATGGAGTGAGTTATGTCGAACCAAAATTGCCCCGATGGAATCACCCGTCGAAACCTGATGAAAAACAGCGCCATTGGTGGGCTGGCTGTTGCGGTCAGTGGAATATCACTGCCCTTTGGCTTGCGTGCTGCGGCGACCGCTGTCGGCGCTGCCGTAAACCAAAGTACAGAACAAGAGAAAGTGGTCTGGGGCGCGTGCTCCGTGAACTGCGGCAGTCGCTGCGCTTTGCGTTTGCACGTCACGGATAATGAAGTCACCTGGGTTGAAACCGACAATACCGGGCATGATATTTATGGCGATCACCAGGTGCGTGCTTGCCTGCGTGGACGCTCGATTCGCCGTCGTATAAACCACCCGGAACGCCTGAACTACCCGATGAAACGCGTAGGTAAGCGTGGTGAAGGGAAGTTCGAACGCATTTCCTGGGATGAAGCGCTCGATACCATCACCAAAAGCCTGAAAGGCACGGTGGAAAAGCACGGTAACGAAGCGGTTTACATCAACTACACCTCGGGCATTGTTGGCGGCAACATTACGCGTTCCTCACCTTACGCTTCCCTGGTTGCCCGCCTGATGAACAGCTATGGCGGCTTCCTCAGCCACTACGGCACTTACAGTACCGCGCAAATTGCCTGCGCCATGCCGTACACCTACGGCAGCAACGACGGCAACAGCACTTCCGATATTGAAAACAGCAAATTGGTGGTGTTATTCGGGAATAACCCCGCCGAAACGCGTATGAGCGGTGGTGGGATTACTTATTATCTGGAACAGGCTCGCGAACGCTCGAATGCGCGGATGATCGTTATCGATCCCCGCTACACCGATACCGCCGCCGGACGTGAGGATGAATGGCTGCCAATTCGCCCGGGAACGGACGCCGCGCTGGTTGCCGGTCTGGCCCACGTATTGATCAGCGAAAACCTCGTCGATCAGCCGTTCCTCGATAAATACTGCGTCGGTTATGACGAAAAAACGCTGCCGGAAGGTGCACCGGCTAACGGCCATTACAAAGCCTATATTCTCGGCCAGGGCGATGACGGCGTAGAAAAATCCCCGCAGTGGGCGTCGGCGATTACCGGTATTCCGGTGGATAAAATCATCAAACTGGCGCGTGAAATTGGCAGCACCAAACCGGCGTATATCGCTCAGGGTTGGGGGCCACAGCGCCAGGCCAACGGCGAGCTAACCTCTCGCGCCATCGCCATGTTGCCGATTCTGACCGGGAATGTCGGCGTGAACGGCGGCAACAGCGGCGCGCGCGAATCCACGTACACCATCACCATCGAACGTATGCCGGTGCTGACCAACCCGGTGAAAACGCAGATTTCCTGCTTTAGCTGGACGGATGCCATCGCTCGTGGCCCGGAAATGACGGCTAAACGAGACGGTGTACGCGGTAAAGATAAGCTGGATGTGCCGATTAAGTTCATCTGGAACTATGCCGGTAACACCATTATCAACCAGCATTCCGACATCAATAAAACCCACGACATTCTGCAAGACGACAGCCAGTGCGAAATGATTGTGGTGATCGAAAACTTTATGACCTCATCGGCGAAGTACGCCGATATCTTGCTGCCTGATTTAATGACCGTCGAGCAAGAGGACATTATCCCGAACGACTACGCCGGGAATATGGGCTATCTGATTTTCATCCAGCCCGCCACCGCGCCGAAGTTTGAACGCAAGCCGATTTACTGGATCACCAGCGAAGTGGCGCGCCGCCTCGGGCCAGATATCTACCAGAAGTTTACTGAAGGCCGCACCCAGGAAGAGTGGCTGAAATACCTCTATGCGAAGATGCTGGAAAAAGACGCCGCATTACCGTCGTATGAAGAACTGCGCGCGATGGGGATTTATAAGCGTAAAGACCCGAACGGGCATTTCGTGGCGTACAAAGAATTCCGCGCAGATCCTGACGCCAACCCGCTAAAAACGCCGTCGGGGAAAATCGAAGTCTACTCGAGCCAGCTTGCGCAAATCGCCGCCAGTTGGGAGTTAGAAAAAGACGAAACCATCAGCCCACTGCCCATTTACGCTTCCACCTTTGACGGCTGGGACGCGCCAGAACGCAGCACCTATCCGCTACAAATGTTCGGCTTCCACTACAAAGCCCGCACCCACTCGAGCTACGGCAACATCGACATTCTGAAAGCCGCCTGCCGCCAGGAAGTGTGGATTAACCCGATTGATGCGCAAGCCCGTGGTATCGCCAGCGGCGATATGGTGCGCGTGTTTAACGGGCGCGGTGAATTGCGCATTCCAGCAAAAGTCACGCCACGCATCATGCCGGGCGTCACCGCTATGGGCCAGGGCGCATGGCACGACGCCAACATGACGGGAGATCGGATTGATCACGGTTCATGCATCAACACGTTGACCACGCAGCGCCCTTCACCGCTGGCGAAAGGCAATCCACAACATACCAACCTGGTTGATATCCAAAAGGCGTAAGGAGTAGCGAATGACCACCCAATACGGATTTTACATAGACTCCAGCCGCTGTACCGGATGCAAAACTTGCGAGCTAGCGTGTAAAGATTACAAAAACTTAGGCCCGGATGTCAGCTTCCGCCGCATTTATGAATATGCGGGCGGCGACTGGCAGCAGGACAACGGTGTCTGGCAGCAAAACGTGTTTGCATATTATTTGTCGATTGCCTGCAACCACTGCGAAGACCCGGCGTGTACCAAAGTCTGCCCGAGTGGTGCGATGCACAAACGCGAAGATGGCTTTGTGGTCGTTAACGAAGACGTGTGTATCGGCTGCCGCTACTGCCACATGGCCTGCCCATACGGCGCACCGCAGTACAACGCCGAAAAAGGCCACATGACCAAATGCGATGGCTGCTATTCACGTATCGCCGAAGGTAAGAAACCGATTTGCGTGGAATCTTGCCCGCTGCGTGCGCTGGATATGGCTCCGATTGCGGAACTGCGCCAAAAATATGGCACCCAGGCGGCAATCGCCCCGCTGCCATCAGCGCATTTTACCAAGCCAAATATTGTGATTAAACCTAACGCCAACAGCCGTCCTTGCGGGGATAAAACCGGTTATCTGGCTAACCCGAAGGAGGTCTAAGATGGGAAGCGGATGGCATGAATGGCCGTTAGTGTTATTTACCGTACTGGGCCAGTGCGTGGTTGGGGCTGTTATCGTGATGGGGCTGGCATGGAATTCCCTGAGCAACAACAGCGAGTTACAGCAAAGAGTCGTTCGTTCCATGTTCTTTATCTGGGTGATTATGGGCGTTGCGTTTCTGGCGTCAGTGATGCACCTCGGCTCGCCGCTACGCGCATTTAACTCGCTCAATCGCGTGGGGGAATCGGCGCTCAGTAATGAAATTGCCAGTGGTTCCGTGTTCTTCGCGGTGGGTGGTTTCTGGTGGTTGCTCAGCGTACTGAACAAAATGCCGGTGGCGATTGGCCGTGTATGGCTGGCGGCGACCATGGTGCTGGGGCTGGTTTTTGTCTGGGCAATGACCCGTGTCTACCAGATTGACACCGTTCCGACCTGGCACAACGGTTACACCACGCTGAGTTTCTTTACCACGGTGGTGCTGGGCGGCCCGCTGCTCGCGGCGTTGTTATTACGCGCGGTGGGTAAATCCTTCCATGAAACCAAACTGGCGACGCTGAGCGTGCTGGCACTGTTTGTGGCGGTGGCGGTTATCGTGCTGCAAGGCAGTGAACTGACGGGTATTCACAGCTCGGTGCAGCAAGCGAGCGCGTTGGTTCCTGATTATGCCTCGCTTCAAGTGTGGCGTATTGCGCTGTCGGCGCTTGGCCTGGGCTGCTGGATTTGCCCGCTGCTGCGTCGTTCATCGCCGAAAACTCTCGGTTTGTTCGTCGGATTGATACTGGTCGTTATCGGTGAATGTATTGGCCGTGGGATCTTTTACGGCCTGCATATGACCGTTGGCATGGCGGTTGCGGGTTAATTGGTACAAAATGCGCGGGTTAGTTTAACCCGCGCAACAAGGAAAGAATGATGTCTCAAACACTGTCTCCAACCGCACAACGACTGGCGACTATCGCCCTTACAGGAAGAGTACTGGGTGCGCTTTATTATCAAGAGCCTAAAAGCCGGGATGTCGCCTCGCTGTACGCCACACTTGAAGATCCAACCTGGGTCGAGCAATGGCCGGTGCAGCACGAAGAACTGGCGGCAATCGCCCAGCGCATGACCGACGGCTTCAATTATGCAGAAGAATCACTGAGCGAAGCGTGGCAACGCCTGTTTATCGGCCCTTACGCTTTACCTGCGTCACCGTGGGGTTCGGTTTATCTGGACAAAGAAAACGTGCTGTTTGGCGATTCAATGCTTGAGCTGCGCCGCTGGATGCGCAAAAACGACATTTCCAATGAGCAAGAAAGCAATGAACCGGAAGATCATATCGGTTTGCTGTTGATGCTGACCGCCTGGCTTGCAGAAGAAGGTTTGCAGCAGAAAGTTGATGAACTGCTGGCGTGGCATATTCTGCCGTGGAGCGGGCGTTTCCTGGAGTTGTTTATCGCCAATGCTGAACATCCGTTCTACCAGGCGTTGGGCGAGTTGACCCAAATTACCCTGGCCGACTGGCAAAAAGAGATGCTGATTCCGGTCGCTAGCAAAGAGCTTCATTTCTAAGAATCTGAGAAGCGGTGGATTGATCCCGCCGCTTCTCCATCCCACAAATCCCCCCCAATCACCAGCACGGATAAGCGAAGCGTCATCCGACACTCATTACGTCAAAAGTTACAACGTAACTTAACCATCACATTTTTAAGACAATTCTTTACCTTCCCTCGCAAGCGAAGCGGCACAAGGCCAAAGCCGTAATTCCCATACTAATCATAAGCCTGGTAATTTCCCCATAAACTGGAATCCTTCCCGCTCCGTTGCTATAGGTCAAAACACCCTGCCGACACAAGGCATAACAACAGGCGGCTTTTAGTCGCTATAACGTGCACTCAGGGAGACGCATAGCAATGCAAAATTCTTCGTTAGTAAAACGCACACTTTTAGGTGCATTGGCGCTCGTCGCGGTAGTCGGTTTGCTGGTCTGGGGAATTGGCCCCGAAACCATCAAAGCCCGTCAGGTTGATTTGCTTTATCTCGGGCAACAGCACCTGATTTTGGTGTTTAGCTCCATGGCACTGGCGCTGCTGGTTGGCATTCCAAGCGGAGTTTTATTAAGCCGCCCGGCTGCGCGTCGCTTCGCCGAATATGTGATGCAGATCTTTAACGTCGGGAATACGTTACCGCCACTGGCCGTTCTGGCGCTGGCGATGGTGTTTATCGGGATTGGCGACAAACCAGCGATCATCGCCCTGTTCCTCGCCTCGCTCCTGCCGATTGTTCGTAATACCTACTCCGGCTTATGCGGCGTTCCGGCTTCGCTTATCGAAGCCGCCAACGGTATCGGTATGACGAAATGGCAGCGACTACGCCAGGTCGAGTTACCCAACGCCTGGCCTGTCATCCTTTCGGGGATTCGTATCGCCACGGCGATAAACGTCGGTACTGCACCGCTGGCATTTTTGATTGGCGCAAGCAGTTACGGCGAACTGATTTTCCCGGGGATTTACCTCAACGACTTCCCGACGCTGATTTTGGGCGCAGCCGCCACGGCGCTATTTGCCCTCATTCTTGATATTGCGCTTGCAGGTTTAGGCCGTGTTTTAAGCCCTCACACAGCGAAATAACAACAATAAAAAGGAGCAAATAATGAAATCCATTAAACCCCTGATTGCGGGATTGGCCGCAACATTGTTACTGGCTGGCACCGCCAAAGCGGAGCCAATCATACTGGCGACCAAAAGCTTTACCGAACAGCATATTTTGTCGGCGATGACCACGCAGTATCTGCGTAAAAAAGGCTTCCAGATCACGCCGCAGACCAATATTGCCACGGTGATTTCGCGTAATGCGATGATCAACAAACAGGTGGATATGACCTGGGAATACACCGGCACCTCGCTGATTATTTTTAACCACATCAACAAGCGTATGAGTCCGCAAGAATCCTACGACACGGTGAAAAAGCTCGATGCGAAACTGGGGCTTGTGTGGCTGAAACCGGCGGATATGAACAACACCTACGCTTTCGCGATGCAGCGTAAACGCGCTGAGGCCGAGAACATCAATACCATGTCGGAACTGGTGGCAAAAATAGAACAGGTGCGCAAAACCGACCCGGATAATAACTGGATGCTCGGTCTGGACCTGGAATTTGCCGGGCGCAGCGACGGCATGAAACCGTTGCAGCAAGCCTACACCATGCCCCTTGACCGGCCGCAGATTCGCCAGATGGACCCCGGCCTTGTGTATAACGCAGTGCGCGACGGCTTCGTTGATGCAGGTCTGATTTACACCACCGATGGCCGGGTGAAAGGCTTTGATTTGAAAGTGCTGGAAGACGATAAGAACTTCTTCCCAAGTTACGCTGTCACGCCCGTTGTTCGCAAAGACACGCTGGCGGCGAATCCCGGTCTTGAGGATGCGCTCGATACCCTCTCCGGCTTACTCAATAACGACGTGATTTCCACGCTGAACGCCAAAGTGGATATCGACCATGAAACCCCACAAAAAGTTGCGCAAGAATTCCTGCAACAGAAAGGTTTGCTCTGAGGAGGCAACATGGAAACGTTGAATTATATGATGGATAACGCCGGGTATCTCGGCAGTTTAACGCTGCAACACCTGTGGTTAGTGCTTTTAGCCGTCGGGCTGGCGATTGTGATTGGCGTGCCGCTGGGCATTTTAATCGTCCGTCACAAATGGCTCGCCACACCCGTTTTAGGCATTGCGACTATCGTGCTGACCATCCCGTCTATCGCGTTGTTTGGCCTGATGATCCCGCTGTTTTCGATGGTTGGGCAAGGGATTGGCGTGTTGCCTGCCATCACCGCCGTATTCCTCTATTCTTTGCTGCCGATTGTGCGCAACACCCATACCGCGCTTGATAGCCTGCCGCCAGGTTTACGCGAAGCCGGGCGTGGCATCGGCATGACATTCTGGCAGCGCCTGCGTTGGGTCGAAATCCCGATGGCCTTGCCGGTGATTTTTGGCGGCATCCGCACCGCCGTGGTGATGAATATTGGCGTGATGGCCATCGCCGCCGTGATTGGCGCGGGCGGTTTAGGCCTGTTACTGCTTAACGGCATCGGCAGCAGCGACATTCGCATGTTGATTGCCGGTGCGGTCATGATTTGTGTTTTGGCTATTGTGCTTGATTGGTTATTGCACCGCCTGCAATTGGTGCTGACTCCTAAGGGGATTCGATAATGATTAAACTAGAAAATCTCACCAAACAGTTCGTCCAGAAAAACGGCCAGACGTTTAACGCCGTTGATAACGTCAGCCTGAATGTTCCAGAAGGCGAAATGTGTGTGCTGCTCGGCCCTTCCGGCTGCGGCAAAACTACCACGCTGAAAATGATTAACCGCTTGATTGCACCCACCGGCGGCAATATTCTGATTAACGGTAAGAATACCAACGAGCTGGATACCGTGACGCTGCGCCGCAATATTGGCTATGTTATTCAGCAAATCGGCCTGTTCCCGAACATGACGATTGAAGAGAACATTACCGTGGTGCCGCGCATGTTGGGCTGGGATAAAGCCCGCTGTAAAGAGCGTGCCAGCGAGTTGATGAGCATGGTGGCGCTGGATCCGAACAAGTTTCTCAATCGCTACCCGCGCGAAATGTCCGGCGGGCAGCAACAGCGCATTGGCGTGATTCGCGCGCTGGCGGCAGATCCTCCGGTGCTGCTGATGGATGAGCCTTTTGGTGCCGTCGACCCGATTAACCGTGAAGCGATTCAGAATGAGTTTCTGGAAATGCAGCGCCAGTTGAAGAAAACCGTGATGCTGGTAAGCCACGATATCGACGAAGCGCTGAAACTGGGTGACCGAATCGCGGTGTTCCGTCAGGGCAAAATCGTGCAGTGCGCCAGCCCTGATGAACTGCTGGCGAAACCCGCCAATGAATTTGTCGGTTCGTTTGTCGGCCAGGACCGCACGTTAAAACGCCTGCTGCTGGTGCAGGCGGGCGACGTTACCGATCAACAACCGACGATTACCGCCCGTGCTTCCACGCCGTTGCCGGAAGCGTTCGCCACCATGGATGACAACGAAATGCGTTCGATTACCGTAGTGGATGGCGAAGGCAAGCCGTTAGGTTTTGTGAAGCGTCGGGAAGCGCGTGGTGCTCAGGGTTCATGTTCTGATTTACTGCATCCGTTCCGGGTGACCGGGCGAGCGGAAGATAACTTGCGTATTGTGTTGTCGAAACTCTATGAGCACAACATGGTATGGATGCCGATTACCGATGAAGATGGGCGTTACAGCGGCGAAATTTCGCAGGATTACATCGCCGATTATCTGAGTTCCGGCAGAACGCGTCGGGCGTTGAATATCGGGCAACCGTAATTCACTTTGCCGGATGACGATAACTTTATAATTGTGGTCGTTTGTAGGTCGGGCAAGGCGAAGCCGCCCCCGACATTAAATGGTGCAAATGGTGGATGACGCTTGCGCGTATCCACCCTACAATGCTGGCTATGCACCGCTTAAACCACTTCCCCGACATGAAAGGCATGTTACGACGGCTGATTTTCGCCGTCTGGATTGGCATCGCCTCAGCGGTGGTGGTCTGGCTTTTCCGTCAGTCGATGTATTTCCTTGAAGGCCTGTTTTTAGGCGACCACAGCGGAAGCCTGGTCGCCGCAGCGGCGGCATTGCCTTCGTGGCGGCGTTTGCTAACGCCAGCCCTCGGCGGATTGCTGGCCGGATTTTTACTATGGAGTTGGCAACGCGCCACACGCCAGCGCCCTTCCGCTCCCACCGATTATATGGAAGCCATCGAAACCGGCGACGGACGTCTCGATGTATCCGCAAGCCTGGTCAAATCAGCCGCATCGTTGATTGTGGTGGCCAGCGGCAGCGCGATTGGCCGTGAAGGTGCGATGGTGTTGCTGGCAACCGTTTTTGCTTCGGTATTCGCCCAGCGTTTCACCCATAAAGATGAATGGAAATTATGGGTGGCCTGCGGTGCTGCCGCCGGGATGGCGAGCGCTTATCATGCGCCGCTGGCAGGCAGCCTGTTTATCGCAGAAATTCTGTTCGGCACATTGATGCTCGCCTCGCTCGGCCCGGTGGTGATTGCCGCCGTCAGCGCCTTGTTGATGACCCATTTACTCAATGACCAACAAGCCCTGCTGTATACCGTGCGCGCATTAAACGCGCCGCAACCCATCCAATATTTGCTGATGGCGACCTTCGGTTTGATAGCCGGAGTCGCCGGGCCGCTGTTCCTCTGGCTGATGTCTCACAGCAGTAAACTGTTCCAGCGTTTGCACTTAACGCCACCGTTGCAACTGGCGTTGGGTGGTTTGCTGGTTGGGCTGCTTTCGCTAATTACGCCGCTGGTCTGGGGAAATGGTTACAGCGTGGTGCAGTCGTTTCTCTCGCAACCTCCGGCGCTGCTATTTGTGGCAGCGATTCTGGTTTACAAACTGGCGGCGGTGCTGGCAAGCAGCGGTTCCGGCGCACCCGGTGGCGTGTTTACACCGACACTCTTTGTCGGTGCCGCGCTCGGTATGCTGGTCGGTCAGTGGTTTGGGATTTGGACGTGGAGTGGCGATGACATCGCCATTTTGCTGGCTTTAACCGGTATGGCAACGCTTCTGGCGGCCACAACTCATGCACCGATTATGTCTACACTGATGGTTTGTGAAATGACCGGGGAGTTTACGTTGCTCCCCGGAATATTGCTGGCGTGCGTGATTGCTTCTGCACTGTCGCGCTGGTTACGCCCGCAGACGGTCTACCATAAGAGCGCCGCTAAAGCGGGATAAATCGATGTAGTTGCCCAATTCACGCTGTTCAGCACGCGGCAAATATGGCAGTTCGCCCACCAGCGGTGCAGGCAATTTTTTGCTTAATACGTCGATGATTTCGGCGTAGTGCGCAAGGCCTGGGTTAATGCGGTTTGCCACCCAGCCAATCAACGGCAAGCCGTCATTTGCGATAGCCTGCGCGGTCAGCAACGCGTGATTAATACAGCCTTCCTGAATCCCCACCACCATCAATACCGGTAATTGTTCCTGAACCACCCATTCGGATAACGGGCGTAAATCGTTCATCAGGCTGCGCCAGCCGCCGGTGCCTTCGACCACAACGTGATCGGCTTGCCCGGTCAAACGGTGTAAGCCGTCTGACAGCAAGGAATAGTTAATCTGGCAATTGTGGCTCACGCTGCTCTCTTCTTCGCTCAGCGCGATGGGATTGATGGCTTCGTAAGGTAAGTCGACAGTCGAAACACTTTGCAGAACTAACGCATCTTTGTTGCGTAATCCCTCTGGCGTCTCTTTACTGCCTTTGGCTACCGGCTTATAGCCGACGACACTTTTACCGCTGGCTGCAAGAGCCTGCAACAAAGCGCGAGAAACCACAGTCTTCCCGACTGCGGTATCGGTACCCGTTATAAAGAAACGCGTAAGCATGACTAACTCCCGAGGTGATGCTCAAAGTGATTAAAAATTGAATAATTCAGGAGTGAAAGTCTAAAAGAATAGTGATTCGACCAGTTTGAGATAGCGCAATTTTTAGTGGATAAGCTTTTGGCATTAGCCTTGTAGCAGGCGAATTAATAACGAGCCGTTATACATTGCGTCTTTTACCAGCGCTGCCCCCGCCATGGTTCCACGGTGGTTATACTGGGTACTTTCAACGTAAGTATGTTCGCTATAGGCGGGTAACGACTGCTGGCGGATGCAGTCTGTAATCGCCGGATGCAGGATGGCTGCGGCTCGGTTGAGTGGCGAACCAATCAGGATTTTTTGTGGATGGAACAAATTCACCATGATGGCAAGGATGCGGCCGACGTTAGTCCCGACGCCGAGAATGATATCTTTCGCCAATAAGTCACCGCTTAACGCGGCATCGCAAAGGGATTCCACCGTCAGCGGTTGTTCATGCAGCATAGAACCCATCGACTGACTCATGCGAAGCTGCGCCAGCTCTAGCACGCTGTCGATACTGGCGATGGTTTCGAGGCAACCGTGGTTGCCGCAGTAACAACGTTTGCCGTAGGGATCGACCTGCGTATGTCCGATTTCGACCAAACTGCTGCTGCCCGCATGAAGCAAACGCCCGTCAGTAATCACCCCTGCGCCAACGTTATTATCAATCACCACCTGAATGACATCACGCGCACCTTTCGAGGCACCGAATAGCCCTTCCGCCATCGTCCACGCGCTGATGTCGTGCTGGATATAAACCGGCACGCCAGTGTAATTTTCCAGAATCTCACCCAGCGGCATATCGCAAACATCATAAAACGGCATGCGATGCACAATGCCACGCTTGGTATCAATAATCCCAGGCATGGTGATGGCAATGGCGGTGAGGCGTTCGAGTTTTTGCTGATGACGGATAAAGAATTGGTCAACCTGCGCGATAATTCGCTCGACCAGCGGCTGCGAATCTTCAACCGGCAGCGCCACCGTATCTTCAACAATCAATTTGCTGCTTAAATCGTGCAGGCCCAGCGAGATTTCACCACGGCTAATGCGCACGGATAAATAATGCCATGCTTCGGTTTCCAGCATTAAACCAACCGCTGGACGCCCCCGGCTACCGGGGTCCTGGATTTCCGTTTCCTGCACCAGATGGGCTTCAATCATCTCACGAACAATTTTCGTGATACTGGCTGGAGCCAGTTGCGCCAGGCGAGAAAGATCGATTCGCGACACCGGCCCATGGGTATCAATTAAGCGATAAACCACGCCAGCGTTAGTTTGCTTGATTTGATCGATATGGCCCGGTTGGCTATCAGCAACCACTTGCAACTCCCTTTATTTTCGCGCTGCGAAATAAACTTTGGGCTATGGTGAAACACTTCAAGTGAAGGAGTCAAATATTTACGTAGGGTTGTGATTTACCGCACATATTCCGCCGTTTTAAGGCGCTTTTAAGGCCGTTATTGACTCCGTCAGCAACGCGGAGATGCGCTGTGCGGCGGCAGAAAGTTCGCGATGCTTCGGCCACACCAGCCACATTTCCGATTGCGCTTCGGCTTCTTCCAAAGGAAGCCAAACCACATCCGATAAACGCACGCGCTTAAACGATGCGGGCAATATCGACACGCCCAGCCCGGCTGACACCAGGCCAATAATCGTCATCGCCTCTCCAACCTCCTGGGTAATATAAGGAGAGATGCCGTGGCGCTGTAGCAGGCCGAGAATATCGTCGTACAAGCCCGTTCCGACATGCGGGTCAAAAAACACAAACGGTTCGTGCGCCAGTTGTTGCAAAGAGATTTTCGACGATTTTGCCAACGGATGGTCGCGATGCACCATCGCCAGCAATGGCTCGCGCAGTACCAGGCTCCAGGCAAGCGTGTCCGGCAGCCGCGTGTTGCGCATCAGGCCCAGTTCCAGTTCGCCATCATTTAACGGGGCGATTTGCTCGCGTGTATTAATTTCACGCATCTGGATATGCACGTCCGGGTAACTGCGGCGAAATGTCGACAGGCTGTCAGAGACGGTTTTAATAAACGGCGCGGATGAAGTGAAACCAATGCGCAGTTCCCCTGTTTCCCCCTGATGCAATCTCGCAGCACGCGCTGCGGCGGCATCAACCTGATTTAAAATCTGCCGCGAATCGAGCAAAAACTGACTGCCCGCTGCCGTCAGACTGACGCTACGGTTGGTGCGGGCCAGTAAACGCGCGCCAATTTGTTGTTCAAGGATCTGAATTTGTTGGCTTAACGGTGGCTGCGAAATACGTAAACGTGCCGCAGCACGGCCAAAATGCAACTCTTCAGCAACCGCAATAAAGTAGCGCAGGTGACGCAATTCAATATTCATACTTTAAACATATCAATTGAGATTATTAATATATTAGACAGAACATTCAGGGTTTTCTACTCTGAGAACAAGATCACAAAAGCGTAGTAAGGAACCATTTTGAGTCGTACAACCCTCGTCAACACCGCCCCGGCACAGGATGTTGACGACAGTATTTCGCCCCAGCCGACCGGTTTTATCACGCGTGGTTCATCTCAGTTTATGCGCGTCACGTTGGCGCTATTTTCTGCCGGACTCGCCACCTTCGCCCTGCTTTATTGTGTGCAACCGATTTTGCCGGTGTTGTCGCATGAATTTGGTGTCTCCCCCGCCAGTAGCAGTATTTCGCTCTCAGTTTCAACTGCAACGTTAGCCATTGGGTTGCTGTTCACCGGGCCGCTTTCCGATGCGATTGGCCGCAAACCGGTGATGGTCACCGCGCTGTTATTGGCCTCCGTTTGCACCTTGCTTTCCACCATGATGACCAGCTGGCACGGCATTTTAATAATGCGTGCATTGATCGGGCTTTCACTGAGCGGCGTGGCAGCGGTCGGCATGACGTACCTGAGCGAAGAAATTCACCCCAGCGTCGTGGCGTTTTCGATGGGTTTGTACATCAGCGGCAACTCTATCGGCGGCATGAGCGGACGCCTGTTAAGCGGTGTCCTGACTGACTTCTTTAACTGGCGCATTGCGGTGGCGGCGATTGGCTGCTTTGCCCTTGCCTCGGCGTTAATGTTCTGGAAAATCCTGCCCGCCTCGAAGCATTTTCGCCCTTCTTCGCTGCGGCCTAAAACGCTGTTTATAAACTTCCGCCTGCACTGGCGTGACCAGGGTTTGCCGCTGCTGTTTGCGCAAGGTTTCCTGCTGATGGGTGCGTTTGTGACGCTGTTTAATTATATCGGTTATCGACTGATGCAAGGGCCGTGGTATCTAAGCCAGGCGGTGGTGGGATTGCTGTCGGTGGCCTATTTAACCGGCACCTGGAGTTCCCCAAAAGCAGGCGCGATGACGGCGAAATTTGGCCGTGGCCCGGTGATGATTTTCTCCACTGCCATTATGCTGAGCGGCCTGCTGTTAACGGTGTTTTCACCGCTGCCAGTGATCTTCGCCGGAATGCTGCTATTTTCGGCTGGATTCTTCGCCGCACATTCGGTTGCCAGCGGCTGGATTGGCCCGCGAGCAAAACGCGCAAAAGGCCAGGCTTCATCGCTCTATTTATTCAGTTATTACCTGGGCTCCAGCCTGGCGGGGACACTCGGCGGCGTATTCTGGCACCAGTTTGGCTGGATAGGTGTGGCGAGTTTCATCGGCTCGCTTTTGGTGTTGTCATTATTGGTCGGCACGCGTTTGCATCACCGCGCACATTAACCGGGTGACGGCCTCGTTTTAGTGGACGCTTTTTGCTATTTTCACAGGCGAAAATCATCTCTTCACGAGGCCATATGGAAAAGCAAAACTATAACCATCTCACCCGCACCTTCCAGCGTCTTTCACGATTTGAACATCTTTCCGCCATCGCTGGCTGGGATATGTTCACCAATATGCCTCCCAACGGCAGTGCAGCGCGCGGTGAAGCCCTCGCTGAACTGAGCGTTTTGCGCCACCAAATCCTGACCGATAAGAAAATCGCCACATTGCTACAGGCGGCGGTTCAGGAAAACCTGAATGATGTTGAACGGGCAAATTTGCGTGAAATGACACGTCATTATCAGGAAGCTATTTTGCTGCCCGCCTCGCTGGTAGAAGAAAAATCGCTGGTTGGAACACGCTGCGAACATGGCTGGCGTACCCAGCGCCCGGCTAACGACTGGCAGGGTTTCTCAGCCAATCTTAAAGAAGTTGTGCGTGTTAGCCGTGAAGAGGCAAAACTACGTGCCGACGCCAAAGGCAAATCGAACTACGACGCGCTGCTGGATATTTATGAACCCGGCATGACCAGCGAAAAGCTCGATGTCCTTTTCGGTGATTTGCGCACCTGGCTGCCGGAACTGCTGCAAAAAGTGGTGGATAAACAAGCCAAAGAAACGGTTGTTACGCCGACAGGCCCATTCGCCACTCACGACCAACGTGAACTGGGTCTGGAAACCATGAAGCTGCTGGGCTTTGATTTTAACGGCGGGCGGCTCGACGTGAGCGCACACCCATTCTGCGGCGGCGTGCCGCAAGATGTGCGCATAACCACGCGCTACGATGAATCGGATCTGATTAGCGCCCTGTTCGGCGTTATCCACGAAACCGGCCACGCGCGCTACGAACAAAATCTGCCACGGGAATGGCTCGGCCAGCCGGTTGCGCTGGCGCGTTCCACTGCAATTCATGAATCACAAAGCCTGTTCTTTGAGATGCAATTGGGGCGCAGCAAAGAGTTCCTGAAACTGCTGCTGCCGATGGTTACAGCGCGCTTCGGTGCACAACCGGCATTTGAAACTGCGAACTTTATCGCTGTGAATCAGCGAGTAGAACGTGGATTTATTCGCGTCGATGCCGATGAAGTCAGCTATCCAGCTCATGTCGTTTTACGCTACGAAATCGAACGTGCGCTAATTGACGGCGATATCGAAGTGGAAGATATCCCGGCGCTGTGGGATGAAAAAATGCAGCACTGGCTTGGGCTATCGACCAAAGATAACTTCCGCAACGGCTGTATGCAGGACATTCACTGGACGGACGGCGCATTCGGTTACTTCCCGTCGTACACGCTGGGTGCGATGTATGCCGCACAACTGTTCAATGCCGCCAAAATCGCATTGCCGCAGCTTGAAAGCGATATCGCCGAAGGGAACTTCACCGCGCTGTTCGACTGGTTACGCCAGAATATCTGGCAACACGGCAGCCGCTTCACCACTTCCGAACTGATTACCAATGCGACCGGTGAAGACCTTAACCCGTTGTATTTCCGTAAGCATTTAGAAGCTCGTTACCTTTAATCCTCAGGAGCCGGGGAATTCTCCCCGGCTCTGTACAATCCGTTACACGCCGAAACCAATCACTCACTGAAGGCATTGATCCACAAGTTTATAGTTCATCTCAACGGCCCCGCAGTGGGGTTCAAACATTGACCCAAAGTAATTCGAGTTGCGGGAAGGCGGCAAGTGACCGAGTCCCGATGAGCTTACTCTAGTAAGTGATTCGGGTGAGGAAATGAAGCCAACGCACCAGCACCTTGAAGTACGAAGGGCATAAACAAATTCGAGGATGTCGAGATGAACAAAGTATTAGCTCTGGTTGTTGCCGCTGCAATGGGTCTGTCTTCTGCTGCTTTCGCTGCTGAAACTACTGCCACTCCGGCACCTGTAGCCACTTCTTCTGCTGCTCACGCACCAGCTGCAAAAACCACTCATCACAAAAAACACAAGAAAGCCGCTACCGAGCAAAAAGCTCAAGCTGCTAAGAAACACAAAAAAGAAGTGAAGAAAACTGAAGCAGCAAAACCTGCACAGACCGAGCAGAAAGCTCAGGCTGCTAAAAAGCATCACAAAAAAGCAGTTGCGAAAACTGAAGCGGCAAAACCTGCTCAGAAAGCTCAGGCTGCTAAAAAGCACCACAAAAAAGCGGTAGCGAAAACTGAAGCGGCAAAACCAGCTCAGAAAGCTCAGGCAGCTAAAAAACACCACAAAAAACCAGTAGCTAAAACTACCGCTGCTAAACCAGCAGTTCAGCCAGCTGCATAAGGTTATCGGGAGCATCCCGTAGGCATAGCCACACGATTACCTAAGTAATTCGAGTTGTCGGTAGGCGGCAAGCGAGTGAATCCCCAGGAGCATAGATAACTATGTGACTGGGGTGAATAAGCGATGCCAACGCACCGACAACTTGAATTATGACGGTTAAAAACACCCGGTTCGCCGGGTGTTTACTTCCGGAGTCTGGATGATGTTGCGACGCTATAGTTTTGAAATCATCCTCACGCTGCTTATTCTTTGCGGCATTGTTACGCTAAGCTTCTGGCTTTAATGACTTTTTACTCCCACTTTTTGTGCGTCCCGTCTATAGTTAGACCATTCATCTCGTTTATATAAATATTAAAATTAATCGCCCCATCAGAGAGTGATATGCGCAAAAAAGTTGTGATGCTGCTTGGAATGCTGTGTTTTTTACCCGCCATAACTCATGCCGATGACGAAAGCGCCGCGGACGTCAAAACGCTATTTTTTGGTAAGGATGACCGTACCCGCGTCACCGACCCCGCGTCTCAACCGTGGGATGCCATTGGTCAGCTTGAAACCGCCAGCGGTAATTTATGCACCGCGACTTTAATTTCCCCTCATCTGGCGCTGACTGCCGGACACTGTTTGCTGCAACCGCCTCGCGGCAAGCCCGATAAAGCCATTGCTTTGCGTTTTGTTTCCAATAAAGGGAAATGGCGCTACGAAATTCATGACATTGAAGGCCGAGTGGAATCGACTCTGGGACGCCGCCTGAAACCGGATGGCGATGGCTGGATTGTTCCGTCAGGCGCTGCACCTCACGATTTTGGCCTGATTATTCTGCACAACCCGCCGTCTGGCATTACGCCGTTGCCTGTTTTTGACGGCGATCGCGACGCGCTCACCGCAGCGCTTAAAAGCCAAAATCGTAAAGTCACGCAGTCAGGTTATCCCGAGGATCATCTTGACGATCTCTACACGCATAACGATTGTCTGATTACCGGCTGGGCGCAAAAAACGGTGCTTTCACACCAGTGTGATACGTTGCCTGGAGACAGTGGTTCGCCATTGATGCTAAAAACCGACAACGGCTGGCAGTTAATTGCGGTACAGAGTTCGGCTCCGGCGGCTAAAGACCGTTACCGCGCCGATAACCGGGCGATTTCCGTGACGGGTTTTCGTGACCAGCTACAGAGTTTAGCTAATCAGTAATTTCACCGCCCGGTCATAACGCCGGGCGGTTTTACGTTTAAGCCAGTTTGATCAGCACCATTCCCGCCAGCAACAGAACCAGCCCAATCCAGCCTTTGCGATTTAGCCGTTGGCCGAACAAAATCCAGCCCGCCGCCACCGTGGCCATAATGCCGAAACCGCCCCACAGCGCATAAGCCACCGACAGTTCGATGCCTTTTACCGCCTGCGCCAGTGCGCTAAAGGCCGCCAACACCGCACACAGCGACAACACGCCGTACCCAAAACGGCGGAAACCGTCAGAGTGTTTAAGCAGGATGTTAGCAACAATTTCCAAAACAATGGCCAGCAGTAACCACAACGCGTGAACCCATTCAAACGACGGCATGTTCCCTCTCCTTCGCAGACTTCAACGGGCGTGATTTTTTGGTGCTGGTTCCTGATTTAATCAGGGCAATGCCAACCACCAATGTGGTCAATCCGATTATTTTTAGTAGTGAAATGGACTCATCAAACAATAAGACGCTAAACAGGGTGATGAATAAAATGCCGATGCCTTCCCACATCGCATAAGCGACGCCAAGTGCGATTTTTTTAACCGAAAACGAAAGTAAAATATAAGACAGCGCAATCATTAACAGCATGAAAATATAACCGAGATTATCATCACTGACGCTCGACCATTTCATAGATAAAGTGCCGGTAATTTCAGCAGCAATCGCGAGTGCTAATAAAATCCAATAGATCATGATTTCTCTCCTGACAGAGAAAATAGCCTAACCATAGCTTGCGAATGAGCTTAATAAAGCCGCAAACCAAATAAAAATAGATGTGATTTTTATCCCGAGATTATTCGAGATACTGCCAGGTAAAGGGATCTACAGCGCGTTGCGCCAGTGCTGTTCCCCGCAGAGGGTGAAAGCAGAAGAGAAAGATGGGGCTTGAAGGGTAACTAACGTTCTGAACAGCTTGTTCGTAAGCATAATGTCCATAATTTTCACAACGTATCCGCGGTGTTGCTTCTCATCAGTTGCGGATAGTAAATTGTCCTCAGTAGTCAAACACCCGGAATTTTTACCACATCACAGATTATTTCGCCAAGCCTTTTCAATTCTTTACGCTCGAACGCTGGAAAATAAGTGTATACCCCTTCTTTCCTCACCCGTATTATATGCCCACTAAGGAACAATCTATTCGGACGGGATATTCAATAATGGCAAAACCCATTATTTCAATGGGCGGCCTAAAAGCCGTCATAATGTGCGGGATGATTGTTATCATTCTGGTGGGCATTAAAATAGCGGCAGAGATTATTGTGCCTTTTATTCTGGCGCTGTTTATTGCCATTATCCTCAATCCAATGATTCGCCGTCTGGAACGCGTTCGTGTGCCTCGCGTGCTGGCGATTGTCTTCGTCATTTCGCTGATTGTTTGCTTTGTGGTGCTGTTACTCGCCTACCTTGGCACCACGCTCAATGAACTCACGCGCACCCTGCCGCAATATCGCTCATCGTTAATATCGCCGCTGCAAACGCTGGAACCCTGGTTACAACGCGCCGGGATCTCCGTATCAGTGGATGAACTGGTGAAATATATCGACCCGAATGCCGCGATGACGTTAGTCACCAGCCTGATCACTCAGCTTTCTACCGCTATGACGTCGATCTTTTTGCTGCTGCTGACAGTGGTATTTATGCTGACGGAAGTGCCGCAGTTGCCGATAAAACTTCAGCAATTAATGTCGCGCCCGGTTGAAGGCATGGGGGCGATTCAACGGGCGCTGGATAGCGTGAGTCACTATCTGGTACTGAAAACCGCCATCAGCCTGGTGACGGGTTTAGTGGTCTGGCTCATGCTCGCAACGCTCGATGTGCGTTTTGCCTTTGTCTGGGCGCTGCTCGCATTTTCGCTAAATTATATTCCCAATATCGGTTCCGTTCTGGCGGCAATCCCGCCCGTGGCGCAGGTTCTGGTGTTCAGCGGTTTGTATGAAGCGCTGTTGGTGATTGCCGGTTATCTGGCGATTAACCTGGTCTTTGGCAATATTATCGAGCCGCGCATGATGGGCCGTGGCCTGGGTTTATCGACACTGGTGGTATTTTTGTCGTTAATTTTCTGGGGTTGGCTGTTAGGCCCGGTGGGGATGTTGCTGTCGGTTCCGCTGACTATCGCGGTGAAGATCGCGCTGGAGCAAAATGAAGGCGGCAAAAAAATTGCCGTGCTGCTCAGTGATGTGACTAAAAACTGATAATGCGGAGCCATTCATGGGAGTGGCTCCGGCTGCAATTTACAGGCTGTAACCCGGTTTTTTGGCGAGAGTGTCTAGCTGTGGAGCAATCTCTTTATCGTAGACCTCTTCCTTCCAGCGATCTTTCTCGATTGGCGTTAACGCCACGGAAAGCGATTCATCCGTTGAACTGAAATGCTTCTTAAGCACGTCACAAATATCGTTAGCCAGTGCTTGTTTTTGCTCGTCAGTCAGTTCACGTGGAAAGTGTTTTACAGCGATATGCGGCACAATAATTCTCCTGGTTAATCTATTTTCATTTACGGGAAACGTTAAAACCGACACGCGGCAGCAAACTCTTCGCGGCTGAAACCGTGGCGTTTATCGTCAACGCGCAGCCCGAATTTGTCCATCAGCAATTGATATAATTCATCAGCCTGTTCAATGATTCGCGGTTCGCCTTCGTTAAATTGCCAGTCGATTTGCGTCAGCATCGTTCCATCGACATTTTTCAAACAGAGCATTAAATGATGACGAAAATGGGACGCAGGCCAGGTCGATACATAGTGATTGCCAGCCTCGTGATCCGCGGGATACTGGAAACTCAAATCGAAACGGTACAGCGGCTGCCATTCGTCTTTATGCTGAATACTGAGTAAATAATCGTTTTCGACACGAGTTAAGTGATATACGCCGTGCGGAGTGGTTTGGGCGACGTCCGCTTCCAGGCGCACTGGCGCCGTTAAAGACTTGCCGCCAAACCCAACATCGGCAATAAAACGCTGCTGGTTTATCGTCACCAGCAGCAGGCGATGGGTGCGCGACGGCATTTCTGGGGGCAGAGACATCAGCACTCGCGCCCCTAAATCCTCGACTTCAAAGCCAATGTCTTCAAGGGCTGCACGCAATAAACCATTTTGCTCGAAGCAATAACCGCCACGGCCCGCCACCACCAGTTTATTGAATATGTCATCGAGGCCGAGGTTAATTGTACGCCCGAGCAGGACATCTAAATTTTCAAACGGAATCGTGGAAGTATGCAGTAAATGAATACGTTGCAGAGTTTCTAAATCTGGCGTTGCGACGCCATCGAAACCAATGCGTGTAAAATAGGCCTGTCGGTCAAAAGTCATCATCTCAATACCTTGAAAGCGGATGTCTTCACTATAATGCGTTTTTTGGGCGGCAAATGATCGATAATGCCTTCCCGACATCGGAACATCTGCGCCAGAAGGAAACCGCCATGAAAAACAAATCGATGACACTGTACGATGTGGCGAAACATGCCAATGTCTCTTACCAGACCGTATCGCGTGTCATCAATCAGGCGGCACACGTTTCTGATAAAACCCGGCGTAAAGTTGAAGCCGCCATGCAGGCGCTGAATTACGTGCCTAATCGCGTGGCGCAACAGCTGGCGGGGAAACTGAGCCACACTCTCGGGCTGATAACCAGCAATTTGTCACTTCATGCCCCGTCGCAAATCGCAGCGGCAGTAAAATCCCAGGCCAGCAAACTCCACTTCAACGTGGTGATGTCGATGATTGAACAGCCCGATTTAGACGCCTGTAAAAGTGCGGTGAACAGCCTGCTCTCTCAGCGCGTGGATGGCCTAATTGTGAACATTCCGCTGGAAGATGAACAAGCGCGAGCGATTCGCGATATGTGTGGCAATGTTGCGGTGCTGTTTGTCGATGTCTCACCGGAACTCGAAACCCACAGCATTACGTTTGATGCCACCGCCGGTACGCAGTTAGCGGTTGACCATCTGATTGCAAAAGGCCACCAGCAGATTGCCCTAATCAACGGGCCGCAAAGTTCGGTTTCCGCGCGTTTGCGTCTCGAAGGCTGGCAACGGGCACTGGCAAAACACCGGCTCAATGCCGTGGCACAATTGCAGGGCGACTGGAGTTCGTTATCGGGTTATCTGCAAACCCTGGCGCTCATCAGCCTCAACAGGCCGTTTACCGCCCTGCTGGTCGCCAACGATCAAATGGCGTTAGGTGCATTGCGCGCGCTGAACGAATCGGGTTTATCCGTTCCGGGGCAAGTTTCGGTGATTGGCTATGACGACACCGAAGACAGCGCCTGTTTTATTCCGCCGCTTACGACGATTAAGCAGGATTTTAAAGCGCTGGGCAGCGCCTGCGTTGATCAACTGACCGCGCTGATTCACAACGGCGACCTTCCCGCAAATGCGACGATCCTTCCGGTTTCGCTTGTTGAGCGCAAAACAACAGCGGCACCCAACGGCGAACACGAATCGCCGCAGGCTTTGGCTGATGCGCTGACCGCCCTCGCCCGCCAGGTTGCACGCCTCAACTGATTTCTGTGAATCGCCTCACCTGAAGATGTTTTGCTGCTTTACTTCTGTACAGGGAAAAATCATAGTAAATAAAATTGTGAGCGTATCGCAAAAATTCAAAGGAACAAACAATATGACGATAAAATCAGCTACTGTCGCCGCATCACTGGCTGCAATTCTTGGGCGACGCGACTGGGAAAACCCGGCGGTTACGCAACTAAACCGTTTGCCCGCTCACCCGCCTTTTGCCAGTTGGCGTAATGCTATTGATGCGCGTGACGATAAAGCCTCTGATTGTATCGTCAGCCTGAATGGTGAATGGCAATTTAGCTATTTCACTCAACCTGAGCGAGTTCCTGAAAACTGGCTGGCGGCTGATTTACCGGATGCTCAATCTTTGCCAGTGCCATCAAACTGGCAAATGCATGGCTTTGATGCGCCCATTTATACCAATGTCACCTATCCGATTCCCGTTACGCCACCGCAGGTTCCTCAAGACAACCCAACCGGTTGTTACTCGCTCACATTCAACGTCGAAAAATCCTGGCTGGACAGCGGCCAGACGCGGATTATTTTTGATGGCGTGAACTCGGCATTTCATCTGTGGTGCAACGGCCACTGGATTGGCTACGGCCAGGACAGCCGCCTGCCGTCTGAGTTTGATTTAAGCAGCGTGCTGCAAGCAGGTGAAAACCGCCTTGCGGTGATGGTGCTGCGCTGGTGCGACGGAAGCTATCTGGAAGACCAGGATATGTGGCGCATGAGCGGGATTTTCCGCGATGTGACGCTGTTGCACAAACCGACGACTCATCTGAGCAATGTGCGAGTCTCCACGCATCTTAATGAAGATTTCAGCCACGCACGGCTTGAAACGCAGGTCACGGTACAAGGCGAAAATGCAGAGTCGATGCAGATTGCAGTGCAATTGTGGCGCGGCGATGAGTGTGTTGGCGAAAAGCAGCAGAAACTCGGCAGCGAGATTATCGATGAACGTGGTGCTTATCACGACCGCACCACGCTCAAATTACCGGTCGCCAACCCGCTATTGTGGAGTGCCGAACTTCCAAATCTTTATCGTGTCGTTGTCGTTTTGCTGGATGGTTCAGGCAACACCATTGAAGCCGAAGCTTATGACGTCGGTTTCCGTAGGGTCGAAATCCATCAAGGATTGTTGAAGCTGAACGGCAAACCGTTGCTGATTCGCGGCACTAATCGCCATGAACACCACCCGATTAATGGCCAGGTGATGGACGCAGAAACCATGCGCCAGGACATTTTGCTGATGAAACAGCATAACTTTAATGCGGTGCGCTGCTCACATTACCCGAACCATCCGCTGTGGTATCGGCTGTGCGACCAATACGGTTTGTATGTGGTCGATGAAGCCAACATTGAAACACACGGCATGGTGCCGATGAACCGCCTGAGCGACGATCCGGTCTGGCTGCCCGCCATGACCGAGCGCGTGACGCGCATGGTGCAGCGCGATATCAACCATCCATCCATTATTATCTGGTCGCTCGGGAATGAATCCGGCCACGGCGCGAATCACGACGCGCTTTATCGTTGGATAAAATCCGTCGATCCAACCCGCCCGGTGCAATACGAAGGCGGTGGCGCAAACAGCGCGGCGACTGACATCATTTGCCCGATGTACGCCCGCGTCGACCAGGATCAGCCCTTCCCGGCAGTGCCAAAATGGTCAATAAAAAAGTGGATCGGCATGCCGGATGAAACGCGCCCCTTGATTCTGTGTGAATACGCTCACGCCATGGGTAACAGCTTCGGTGGCTTCCATAAATACTGGCAGGCATTCCGCCAATATCCGCGCCTGCAAGGCGGTTTCGTCTGGGATTGGGTCGATCAATCGCTGATTAAATACGATGAAAACGGCGAGGCGTTTTCGGCCTACGGCGGGGATTTTGGCGATAAACCTAACGATCGCCAGTTCTGCATGAATGGCCTGGTGTTCGCTGACCGCACGCCGCATCCGGCGTTATACGAAGCGCAACAAGCACAGCAGTTTTTCCAGTTTGAACTGCATCGTGAAAAGCCATTGCGCCTGGAGATTTCCAGCGAGTATTTGTTCCGCCACAGCGATAACGAACGCCTGATTTGGCAAATCGCGCAGGCCGGACAAACTCTCGCGACTGGAGAAGCGCTGTTAGATATTTCTCCGCAGGGAAAACAGACCATCACCTTCGATTCACTGCCGGAAATTACGCAAAACGGTGAAGTGTGGCTGACGGTAAAAGTGCAGCAAATCAATGCCACCGCATGGTCGGATGCCGGGCATATTTGCGCCTGGGATCAATGGCAACTTGCCGGCGTTCTGAATGCTACCGTGCCGCAAGCGTCGGGCGAAGCGCCGCAGCTTGAAATCAGCCCGTGCCATTTCGAGATCCGCCTCGGTCATCACCACTGGAAATTCAATCGTGAAACCGGGTTACTGGTTCAGTGGTGGAAAGCGCAACAACCCGCGTTGTTACAGCCGCTGCAAGATCAGTTCACTCGCGCACCTTTAGATAATGACATCGGCGTGAGTGAAGCAACACGCATCGACCCGAATGCCTGGGTCGAGCGCTGGAAAGCGGCAGGCATGTACCAGCTCGAATCGCAGCTGGAATATTGCGAAGCCGAAGCCCTGGCTAACGAAGTCCAGCTACGTACGGTTCACAGCTGGAAACACGGCGGCCAAACGCTGTTTATCAGCCGCAAACTCTGGCGAATGGATGACCAGGGCCTGCATATCAGCGTCGATGTGGATGTCGCTTTTGGCACGCCGCCGCCTGCGCGTATCGGATTAACCTGCCAGTTGGCACAGGTTGATTCACATGTGAGCTGGCTGGGTCTGGGGCCGCATGAAAACTATCCCGACCGCAAACAATCCGCGCTGTTTGGGAAATGGCAACGCCCGCTTGAGGCGATGTATACGCCGTATGTTTTCCCAACCGAAAACGGCCTGCGTTGTGATACCCATATGCTGGAATATGGCGACCATCTCTGGCGCGGCAATTTCCATTTCAATGTCAGCCGCTTTAGCCAGCAGCAATTGCGAGAAACCTCGCATCGTCATTTATTAGTGGAAGAAGACGGAAGCTGGTTGAACCTGGATGGTTTCCATATGGGCGTCGGCGGTGATGATTCCTGGAGCCCGAGCGTGTCGCCGGAATATTTGCTGGATAAACAACACTATCATTACGAAGTAAGCTGGACGCGCCGTTAAGTCAGAACGTTTCGGAGCAGGATCGCGCGACACTCTCGCCCTTTTCTGCTCCGGGTTCCATGCTTAACGCACGACTCAATTACCGTTCACGACACGGACCATCAGCCTGACTATGGTCCGCAGCACATGCCGGAAGCTGCCCGGCGTCGCTTTTGGACGTTGGCTTCATGCCTGGCGTCAAAACGCCGTGCTCGCGATGCGTACCTGTCCAGGTCGCATCCCAACCGCCTGCCGGTTTTTTGGATAGTGAAACCACAATGCTGTTGCCATGCAGTTCAATAAAGTTTTTATTAATAAAAGTGATACGCGCAGATTTACCGTCAATGTATGCCGCTTTAAAATCTTCATCAATATGGACTTCATGATATCCCTGAAAGTTAAGTGGGCCATCCGTAGCAATTCTTGCCGCAAATGCCGACGCCGAAGAGAATAAAGCGCCAGCCATCATTGCCCCCAAAACCGTTTTTTTCATCAGATTCATAATACAATTCCAAAAGAACTATCAAGTCAATTCCGACTATAAATATACGTTCAGAATTTAAAGTCAATCGCCCCCAAACAATAAAGCCATTATTTATTTGGTTTTAATTAATTCACTATGATTGATTTACCGATGTTACTTAAGCAACATCACCATTATTAACATATTTCACAAATTTACAATTTCTTACGAGTCGTTAACCCAGGATTCTAAACCGCCTTCAACAATTGAGCGGCAACTCCTGATAAAATCAACAGTAACAATATTTAGCACTGAATAATACAGCTATAACCAGATAATAAAACCACATACAAACGCCATTGTCGCTATAAACCAGAAGATAAGCCTGGCAACTGGTTACACCAGTGATCATAAAACCCACTTCGCTCTATGAGACATTTCCTGGTTAAAGCAATTTCAACGCTTAGTTGATTTACGTCAATCAACAATAAAGCGGATATTTACTCCTGACATCGCCATGCTATTTATTATCTCGCTCACAACAAATGTTATTATTACAACATCACGAGAAACACGATGAACGCACCTGAATCAAAAAAGAAAAACCGATCTTCCATTGGGAAGATTATGCTATGGCTGTTCTATTTATTCTGTATTTATGCTGCTTTCTGTTTATTTAACACGCTACTTTCCGTCAGCCATGTTGATGTCATTTCGGGACAAGAATCTGCCTTTCGATTTGGCGAAGCCGTTGCAGTAATTGGAGAATCCGCAAGCTTGCTGTTAGTGGGAGCCATTCTTGGCCTGTTGGCCTGGATCACCCGCGCAAAATAGCAGCGTTATTTTTTGTTATTAATACAATAATTTTCAATACAGGGTTTTACAAATGAGTAAGTTACTGAAGTTTTCCACCATGATTTTAATTCCAACCTTATTCCTGACCGGGTGCGTGATTAAGGAACCCGCAGAGCATTCGCATCATCACCACCGGGTGACCAACCAAAGCGAAGATGCGCAAGGGGTGCCTGAGTATCAACAAAGGCAGCGCCTGGACGAGTCCATCGACTGTAGCCGCCCGCTTCCCGTTGATGCCGTGAATTCACAAATCGACGCTTATGACCGTCAATGTAATTAAGACAAGTTAGTTATTACTGCTCAGCGATGGTTTGTCTCCACACAAACCATCGCTTTTCCTCTCGTTCTTAACAAAAGACATTAGCGTCCTTAACCATTTCTGGATAGGATCTAGCGCCCGTTTCGCCATGATGCTGAATTTATAAAAAGCCAGGCTTTGCAACGGGGATCTTTTTAACAAGGATACAGGGAAACATGAACACAACATCGAGCAGTAAACCAACCACCGAAGCAGAGAAACACGCCGCGAAACGCCGCTGGCTTAATTCCCATGATTCCGGTTATCACAAAGCGATGGGCAACCGCCAGGTACAAATGATTGCCATCGGCGGCGCCATTGGCACTGGCCTGTTTTTAGGCGCGGGCGCACGTTTGCAAATGGCTGGCCCGGCGTTAGCTCTCGTCTATTTGGTCTGCGGTATTTTCTCCTTCTTTATATTACGTGCGCTGGGCGAACTGGTGCTCCATCGCCCTTCCAGCGGCAGCTTCGTTTCTTATGCCCGCGAATTTCTCGGCGAGAAAGCCTCCTACGTGGCGGGCTGGATGTACTTTGTGAACTGGGCGATGACGGGCATTGTCGATATCACCGCCGTGGCACTTTATATGCATTACTGGGGCGCGTTTGGTGATGTTCCACAGTGGGTATTTGCCCTTTGTGCGCTCGGGATTGTCGGCACCATGAACATGATTGGTGTGAAATGGTTCGCGGAAATGGAGTTCTGGTTTGCGCTGATCAAAGTCCTCGCCATCGTTGCTTTTCTGGTGGTCGGGACGATTTTCCTCGGCAGCGGCAAAATGCTGGATGGTAACGCGACCGGCTTCCATTTAATCACCGATAACGGCGGTTTCTTCCCGCACGGTTTATTACCCGCGTTAGTTCTGGTGCAAGGCGTGGTGTTTGCTTTTGCTTCTATTGAACTGGTGGGCACGGCGGCTGGCGAATGCAAAGATCCACAAACCATGGTGCCGAAAGCGATTAACAGCGTTATCTGGCGTATCGGCCTGTTTTACGTCGGTTCCGTGGTTTTGCTGGTGCTATTACTGCCGTGGAATGCCTATCAAGCCGGGCAAAGCCCGTTTGTGACGTTTTTCTCTAAACTCGGCGTGCCCTATATCGGCGACATCATGAATATGGTGGTGCTGAGTGCCGCGCTTTCAAGCCTGAACTCCGGCCTGTATTCCACCGGGCGCATTCTGCGTTCGATGTCGATGGGCGGTTCAGCGCCTAAATTCATGTCGAAAATGAGCAAGCAGCAAGTGCCGTATGCCGGGATTCTGGTGACGCTTGGGGTTTATGTGATTGGCGTGTTTCTGAATTATCTGGTTCCGTCGCAGGTATTTGAAATCGTTCTTAACATCGCTTCGTTGGGGATTATTTCTTCCTGGGCGTTTATCGTGGTGTGCCAGATGCGCCTGCGTAAAGCGATTAAAGAAGGCAAAGCGGCGGATGTGAGTTTCAAACTGCCGGGTGCGCCATTTACCTCATGGTTGACGCTGTTATTCCTGCTCAGCGTGCTGGTATTAATGGCGTTCGATTACCCGAACGGAACTTACACTATTGCATCCATTCCATTGATTGCGGTGCTGTTGGTGTTGGGCTGGTTTGGCGCACGCAAACGCGTGCAAGAACTGGCGCATAATCCTGACGCGCATCCGGATGATGTGCCGAACGTGTAGTTCGCTTTAAAAACAAGGGCAGAAATTTGATTTCTGCCCTTTTGCTTTATAACGTCCCGCTAAATATCACCGGCCCGGTTGGCTGCCCGGTTGGCGATCCACCTTGCGGCTCGAGACTGATGGCAATCGTCGTGCCTGCTGCGAGCTTCACATTTCCCGCTGTTAATTGCGTCGCCCGTTGCGTCTCCACTAACCCGAGTGAAATCGGTTTTTCACCTTGTGGGATAGCCCACAGTTGCATACTGTTATTCGCGGCAACTTCACGAGTTTGCACTGGAACCAGGTTTAGCGTCTGGCGTGAAGAGTCGGTGCTGACGATCCATTGCCCTTTTGTCGCATCGCTACTGTTTAACACCACCAGCGGTGCAAGTTCTGGATTCTGAGTGGTGAACCAGGGCACGACGACAATTGCCGCCAACCCGGCCGCCAGCGCCCAGCCTAAGTAATTCCAGTTCCAGCTTGAGGTACGTTTTACCGGTGGCAAACTCAGCTGTATTTTCTTCCACACGCGTTCTGGAGGAACCTGCGCCACCACGTTGTTATCCAGAGCGGCGAGCATGGTTTGCCAACGTCCCAAAATGGCCGCTAATTCCGGTTCGTTAGCCAGACGGCTTTCAAAACGCAGACGCGCACCGCCGCGCAGGGTTCCGAGGGCATACTGGGCAGCAAGGGAGCTGTCGATGTCTTGTCTGCTTTTCATAATCCCACGCAGTCCTTCAGATGGCCGAGCGCACGGCGAACCCAGCTTTTAATGGTGCCGAGCGGTTGATGCATCCATGTCGCGATTTCGCTATGCGACATCCCCTGGTAATAAGCCAGTACCACACTTTGGCGTTGATCATCAGGAAGATGCGCCAGGCAGCGCGTGAGCTTATCGACTTCGTCAGCGCCGTGATGGTTCTCTTCAGTTTGAAAACTGCCCATCGGCGTATATTCGGTTAATTCTTCTTCAAGTTCGCTGGTTCGCGCAGTGCCGCTTCGCAGCCAGTCAATGCAGCGGTTGCGGACAATATGGGTCAGCCATGTCATCGGCGAACTGTGGGCCGGATCGTAAGTCGATGCGCGATTCCACACCGCCAGGAAGCTATCGTGGAGCACTTCTTCAGCCCAGGACGAACGGCGCAACATCCGTAGCGCGACGGGGAAAAGCAGCGGAGATGTCTGGCGATACAGTTGTTCAAAAGCGCGGCGGTCGCCATCGGCAACCGCTCGCACCAGCGCTACCTGTTGTTGCACCTGCTGATTATCCATATCTTTCCTGATTGGGTGTGAGTAAGGCACTCACACCGAGTATAGACAGTAATTATTTGGGCATCAGAACCGTGTCGATGACGTCTATCACGCCGTTTTTCTGGTTCACATCATACGTACTAATATTGGCAATATTTCCTTTGCCATCTTTAAGCTGAATGTTGTGCGGGCCGTTACTCATTATCCACAGCGGCTGCCCGTTGACGGTTTTCAACTCGGCATGGCCGCCGCCGTCTTTAATTTTTTTCTCGAGCTGTTTCATGTCGTATTTACCCGCCACTACGTGGTAGGTCAGGATGCTGGTCAGCGTGGCTTTGTTTTCTGGTTTCACCAGATTTTCAACGGTGCCCGCAGGCAATTTCGCAAAGGCGGCATTGGTTGGCGCAAAGACGGTAAATGGCCCAGGGCCTTGTAGGGTATCCACCAGCCCCGCCGCTTTTACTGCCGCAACCAGGGTCGTGTGATCTTTGGAATTCAGCGCATTTTCTACAATGTTTTTAGAGGGATACATGGCGGCACCGCCGACCATAACGGAGTCTGACATCATGGCAGCCATGGAGGTGGCACTGAACAGAAGCGATGTCGTCACAGCGGCAGTAATCAATTTGTTCATGGTTATTTCCTCATTCGTCAGGAGCGCGTTATTGGCTCACACTCTGATATACGAAAGAGGAATCAAACTGGATGCAGAAAGTTTGAAATATTTTTCTGAATCTTTGTTTTTCTTTGTTCGACTAAAAATTTGCATTAACGATATGTGCCGTTAACACTTTTCAAACATTCATCACAAGTATTAACATACCCCCTTGAATGTTCCAGATGGTTCGTCCGGAACGTAAAATGCTCCCACCAGTGAAAATGTCTGATGAAAATTGTGCACCATGGAAAGATTACCCTGCCACTGATACTGGTTCCCGCCCTCTCGGCTTTCGCCCTTCCTGCGCTCGCGGCGGAAGACACGATGGTTGTCAGCGCCACGCCAGGCCCGATTTCAGAACTGGATACGCCTGCGGCGGTGACTGTGGTAAATGGCGACGATATGCGCCAGGCGGCACCGCGCGTGAATCTTTCTGAAAGCCTCGGTAGCGTGCCAGGTTTGCAAGTTCAGAATCGCCAGAATTACGCGCAAGATTTGCAGCTTTCGGTTCGTGGATTTGGTTCGCGTTCCACTTACGGCGTGCGCGGGATCAGAATGTATGTCGATGGTATTCCCGCCACTATGCCCGACGGGCAAGGGCAAACGTCAAATATCGACATTAACAGCGTTGAAAGTATTGAAGTGCTGCGCGGGCCATTCTCTGCGCTCTACGGCAACGCATCGGGCGGCGTGATCAACGTAACGACCACTACCGGCACGCAGCCGCCAACGCTCGAGGCCAGCACTTATTACGGCAGTTTTGGAAGCTGGCGAAACAGCGTTAAAGCGACCGGCGCAACCGGTGATGGCACACAAGCGGGCGATGTGGATTACGCCATCTCAGCGTCACGCTTCACGACTCACGGTTATCGCGACCACAGCAGCGCGCAAAAAAATCTCGGCAATGCCAAACTGGGCGTGCGCTTGAACGAAGCGAGTAAATTAACGCTGCTGCTTAATAGCGTGGATATTGATGCCAACGATCCCGGCGGTTTAACTGAGCAGGAATGGCATGACAATCCGACTCAGGCTCCGCGCGCAGAACTGTACAACACGCGCAAAACGACCAAACAGACTCAGGCCGGGCTGCGTTATGATCGCCAGTTAACCGCTAACGACGATCTGAGCGTGATGATGTACGCCGGTGTGCGTGAAACCACGCAATATCAGTCAATTCCCGTGGCTCCACAGTTAAACCCGACTCACCCAGGTGGCGTGATTGAGCTGGCTCGTCATTACCAGGGAATCGATTCGCGCTGGACGCATCGCGGGGATTTGCTTTCCGTTCCGGTGACGTTCACTACCGGGCTGGATTACGAAACGATGTCGGAAAAACGCAAAGGTTATGAGAACTTTGTGGTCGAAAATGGCACCACGGTGTTGGGCGAAAAAGGCGACTTGCGTCGCGACGAGCGCAATCTGATGTGGAACGTCGATCCTTATCTGCAAACGGCATGGCAATTCACCGATAAGCTGAGTCTTGATGCGGGCGTGCGGTTTAGCTCGGTCTATTTTGATTCGAACGATCAATACATTGTCGGGAAAAATGGCGATGACAGCGGAGACGCAAGCTACCACAAATGGCTACCGGCTGCGGCGCTGAAATACGCGGTGACTGACGCCTGGAATATCTACACCTCCGCAGGACGCGGGTTTGAGACGCCGACCATCAACGAGCTTTCCTATCGTGATAACGGGCAGTCGGGTTTGAATTTCGGATTAAAACCGTCCACCAGCGATACGATTGAAATCGGCAGCAAAACCCGCGTCGGCAACGGCCTGTTTAGTGCCGCATTATTCCAGACCGATACCGATGATGAAATCGTTGCCGACCAGAGCAGCGGCGGGCGCACCACTTACAAAAATGCCGGGAAAACGCGCCGCCAGGGCGTGGAGCTTTCGGCGGATAGCCAGTTTGCTGAAGACTGGCGCGTGAAAATGGCATGGACGTATCTGGATGCCACCTATCGCAGCAATGCTTGTGGCACTGAAAGTTGCGAGGGGAATCGCATTCCTGGTATTGCACGCAACATGGGATACGCTTCGCTTGCGTATGCGCCACCGGAAGGTTTCTACGCTGGGGCGGATGTGCGCTACATGAGTGATATTCAGGCGAATGATGAAAATACCGCGAAAGCGCCTTCATATACCGTCGCATCGCTTAACAGCGGCTATAAACTGCGTATTCAGGAAAGCTGGATGTTAGATGTCTGGGGTCGCGTCGATAACTTGTTCGACCGCGAATACGTCGGTTCCGTCATCGTGAATGAAGGCAACAGTCGCTATTACGAACCGGCACCTGGGCGTAATTACGGCGTGGGTGTGAATCTGAGTTATACCTTTATGTAACGGCTTTACAGGCATAAAAAACGGAACCGAAAGGTTCCGTTTTTATTGGGCCAGGAGGAGAAGAATTACTCCATGGTTGCGCTGCCGTTAAGTTTGAAGACCACGTTCACCGTCAGGCCACGCGCTGGTTTGCCACTTTCGTAGCGCCATTTTTTCACGGCCATTTTCACTTCACGGGCGAACAGGTTTGAGTTCTTCCCTTCCAGCACGTTGATATTGCTCACGCTGCCATCCGGTTCCACATCAAATTGCACACGGACGTTGCCATCGAGGCGCAGAGAACGAGCGCGCGCTGGATAGGTCGGCGAATTTCGGCTCAGCGCACGAGGGCCAGTTGCCACCGGAGCGGTAGATGCGACAGGTGCTGCTTTAGCCACTGGAGCCGGGCGTGCAGGCGCAGTATTGGTCGGCGCTGCCGGACGCGGTTCAACAGGCTTAATATCGCGTTTCGGCTCTTCAACCTTTTTCACCGGCTTCGGTTTTGGCTTCGGTTTTGGTTTCGGCTCTGGCTTATGAATGACGACCGGCGCTTCTTTCGGCGGCTCGGGAATCGGTTCAGGCTCCGGCTCTGCAACCGGCTCTGGCGGCGGTTGCACAACTTCAGGCTGTGGAGGCTCAAGCTCAGCTGGCGTCACCATCGTGACACTGATCGGCTGTGCCGGTGCGGGCAACTCAATAACCTGATGATGTACCGAGGTATAGAGCAACCCCGCAACTACAGCACCATGTAGCACGACAGAGAGTGCGGTCGGCCACGGAAAGCGGCGAGGTAAATCAAGGGTCATTGACGTCATAATGGCTTAGGTGTCTTAAACAGGCGTTAATTTTAAATGCAAATAGCAATCATATTCAACAACGCATCGTATAAAGTCGTTTTTTTTCCTGCCAGGAGCGGGATTTCACCCCATTTGTTTACGCGATTTAACATCTTGTTAATACTAAAGAGATTTCAAGTTGCAGTATTGCCGCGCTTCCCTTACCGTGTTTTGGATACCCTACCTCTATAAGGAGTGCTGCTTGTGCTGTATGTCATCTATGCGGAAGATAATGCCGATTCTCTCGAAAAGCGTACGGCAGTGCGCCCTGCCCATCTGGCCCGACTACAACTTTTACGCGATGAAGGCCGCCTGTTAACGGCAGGCCCAATGCCTGCGGTCGACAGTAACGATCCAGGTGCTGCGGGTTTTACCGGTTCAACCGTTATTGCCGAGTTTGCATCACTGGAAGACGCGCAAGCCTGGGCCGAAGCCGACCCTTATATTGCTGCGGGTGTGTATAAACAAGTCGCCATCAAACCGTTTAAAAAGGTATTCTGAGTAAACTATTAGTACGGTGAATAAAGTTATCAGGAAATTATGATGGATCTTTTTGACGAGTCGTATGAACGCCATAAGCAGTCGGTGGGGAATCAGGAAGCTCGCTGGAATGCCTGGCTGGCTAAACACCCGTTAGTGATAGTCGCAGCGGGTGCGATAACGGTGTTGATTATTTTACTGGCAATGCATTTTTCGTAGCAAATTCGTCGAACACGAGTTAAAGAGACTGGGCACCGCAAGCGGTGCCCTTTTCTTTACGACGCCCATTGATCGTGAATGGCAAACAGCAAGGAGTTACGTTGGCGGTTTGTCTGGCACTTTCTGATGGCGTGAATGCGCATGTTGCGGCGTGACTGACCTTCCAGCCAACGCGCTCTACGCCGTTGTGTCTGACGAAGCATGCGCCACCGTCCGACCTCAGTTCTACTACGCCTCATTTTTACGACTCAGGTTGCATATAACACGCGACATTATAGTGTCTTCTTCCCGCCAGACCAGCCGTTTTACGATTAGTTTTAGTGTCATCATCTGGCGGTTGTGCGTAAACTCAAAAGCATACGGTTTCTAAAGGATTTTTGAACTATGACAACCTTCTATACAGTCGTTAGTTGGCTGATAATTTTAGGTTACTGGCTTTTAATTGCCGGCGTGACGCTGCGCATTTTAATGAAACGTCGCGCAGTTCCTTCTGCCATGGCATGGCTTCTGATTATCTATATTCTCCCGCTGGTCGGGATTATCGCCTATCTCTCGTTTGGCGAATTGCATCTGGGTAAACGTCGTGCTGAACGCGCTCGAGCCATGTGGCCATCGACCGCCAAATGGCTTAACGATCTTAAAAGCTGCAAACATATTTTTGCTGAAGAAAACAGTGAAGTCGCGGCATCGCTATTCCAGTTATGTGAACGCCGCCAGGGGATTGGCGGCGTTAAAGGCAATCAGCTTCAGTTGCTCACCACCTCCGATGAAACGATGCATGCGTTGATTCGCGATATCCAACTGGCACGCCATAACATTGAGATGGTGTTTTACATCTGGCAACCGGGTGGTTTGGCCGATCAGGTGGCGGAATCGCTGATGGCGGCGGCGCGTCGTGGTATTCATTGCCGCTTAATGCTCGACTCTGCGGGTAGCGTCGCATTCTTCCGCAGCCCGTGGGCGAACATGATGCGTAATGCGGGCGTTGAAGTGGTTGAAGCGCTCAAAGTTAATTTAATGCGTGTGTTCCTGCGCCGCATGGACTTACGCCAGCACCGCAAAATGGTGATGATCGATAACTATATTGCCTACACCGGCAGTATGAACCTGGTGGATCCGCGCTTCTTTAAGCAAGATGCAGGCGTCGGGCAATGGGTAGATTTGATGGCGCGTATGGAAGGCCCGGTCGCCACCGCGATGGGGATTGTGTATTCCTGCGACTGGGAAATCGAAACCGGTAAACGTATTCTCCCTCCCGCTCCTGATGCCAATATCATGCCGTTTGAGGAAGCTACCGGGCACACTATTCACACCATTGCGTCTGGCCCTGGTTTCCCGGAAGACCTGATTCACCAGGCGTTGCTGACTTCGGTCTATGCGGCGCGTGAATATTTGATTATGACGACGCCGTACTTTGTGCCAAGCGATGATTTGCTCCATGCGATTTGCACCGCCGCGCAGCGTGGCGTGGACGTGAGTATTATCATTCCGCGTAAGAATGATTCGTTACTGGTGGGCTGGGCGAGCCGTGCCTTCTTCACCGAACTGCTGGCCGCTGGCGTGAAGATTTATCAGTTTGAAGGTGGGTTGCTGCACACCAAGAGCGTGCTGGTCGATGGGCAATTAAGCCTGGTCGGAACAGTGAACCTCGATATGCGCAGTTTGTGGCTCAACTTTGAGATCACTTTGGTGATTGATGACTCCGGTTTTGCCAGCGATCTGGCCGCCGTACAAGACGACTATATCTCCCGCTCGCGGCTGGTAGACCTGCGTTTGTGGGTGAAACGACCAATGTGGCAGCGCGTGGTAGAGCGACTGTTTTACTTCTTTAGCCCGTTGCTGTAAAACGTGGCGCATTAGCACTCGATAAGTGGAAATAGAGATGGAAATGGATCTGAACAACCGCCTGACAGAAGATGAAACACTCGAGCAGGCTTACGATATTTTTCTCGAACTGGCGGTAGATAATCTCGATCCGGCAGACGTGATTTTGTTTAACCTGCAATTTGAAGAACGTGGCGGTGCTGAGCTTTTTGACCCCGCCGAAGACTGGCAGGAACACGTTGATTTTGACCTGAACCCGGACTTCTTCGCCGAAGTGGTGATTGGCCTGGCCGATACCGACGGTGGCGAATTGAACGATATCTTTGCCCGTGTCCTGCTGTGCCGTGAAAAAGACCATAAGCTTTGCCACATTCTGTGGCGCGAGTAAGTTCTTTGCACGGTCGATAGTTTTGTAGGGCGGATAAGCGCTAGTGTCATCCGCCATTTGCACCAGTTTTGTCGGATGACGCTGCGCTTATCTGACCTACGATAACTTCGGCAACGCACTCCCACACGATTTACAGAAACGTGCCTCGCTGTCGTGATTGCCTTTATGGCACCTCCTCGGACACGAACGCGCATTGCGCTGTTTCTGGAGTTCATTGGTCATATGCGCGGTGATAATCCCGGTCGGGATCGCAATCACCGAGTAACCAATCAAAATCAGTATCGACGCCACCATGCGCCCTGCTCCGGTATGCGGCGTGATATCGCCATAACCCACTGTTGTGACCGTGACCACCGCCCAATACACCGATGTGCCGAGCGTAGTGAAACCATTGGGTGGCCCTTCTATGCCGTACATCAAGCCGCCTGCGACCACCATAACAATCACAATAAACGCATAAAACAGGATCAGTTGATGCCGTGCGTTAGTAATGGCCTGCCACAGCGTATTGAGCGTGGGCATATAACGTAAGAGTTTGAGGATTCTGAGTACGCGTATCGCACGCATCGCCCGCCAGGCAAAGACATAATTGACGCCAATTTCTGGCCACAGCCACAAGACATATAACGGCAAAATAGTGGCGAGATCGATAATTCCCCAGAAGCTAAAAACATATTTGCGCGGATTCGGCCAACACAAAACCCGGAAAATATATTCCAGCGTAAAGAGCAGCGTGAATCCTATTTCCAGATAAACGAAGAGTTTCCATTCGTCATAGGTCAGATGATATTGCGTGCCAAGCCCTGATTCGACAAATACTGCAAGCACACTGAGTAAGGCGAGCAAGCCACAAAATGCTTCGAAGCGTCGGCCTGATTTTGTTCTTTGATCAAAGAGAAGATGGTACATCTGCTTACGCGCGGTAGTTATCAGCGTGGTACTAATCAGCACGGTAACCTCACAAACAAAAAGGGCTGGCATCATGCCAGCCCTGCGAGATTATAACGGGTCTACCTTAAGACAGGAAACGGCATGCTTAAAGCTGCCCTCCAGAACCGGCCGAGTGACCGCGCATTCTGGCCCGGCAATTGGGCAACGTGTACGGAATACGCAGCCTGACGGCGGGTTAATCGGCGATGGCAACTCCCCTTCAAGAAGTTGTATCGTTTTATTTCTTTCCAGATCCGGGTCAGGAATTGGCACCGCCGACATCAATGCTTTGGTGTAAGGATGCAGCGGATTGTGATAAACCTCGTCGTAAGTCCCCAATTCCACCGCATGGCCCAGATACATCACCAGAACACGGTCGGAAATGTGTTTTACCACGGCTAAATCGTGCGCGATGAAGATCAGGGAAAGCCCCATTTCACGTTGCAGTTTTTGCAGCAGGTTAACAACTTGCGCCTGAATGGACACGTCCAGCGCCGAAACCGGTTCGTCACAGATAATCAGTTTTGGCTCGAGGATCAACGCACGAGCAATCCCGATACGCTGGCACTGGCCGCCTGAGAATTCGTGCGGATAACGGTTGATGAGGTTTGGCAGCAAGCCGACTTTCATCATCATCGCTTTTACGCGGTCACGCACTTCCTGACGCGGCATTTTCGGGTGATACGTACGCAGTGGCTCAGCAATAATATCGCCGATGTTCATGCGCGGGTTCAGTGAAGCCAGCGGGTCCTGGAAAATCATCTGGATATCGCTGCGCACATCGCGCCACTCTTGCGGGTTCATCCCCAGCAAATCTTTACCCAACCAGGCCACACGGCCTTCGGTGGCTTTAACCAGGCCGATAATGGCGCGGGCAAAAGTCGATTTTCCGCAGCCAGATTCCCCTACCACGCCCAGCGTTTCGCCTTCGTACAAACGCAGCGTCACACCATCAACAGCTTTCAGGGTTTTGGACGGTTGCCAGAACCACTGTTTGCCATCTTTGATATCAAAGTGCACTTTCAGATCGGCGATTTCTAAGAGAACTTTTTTCTCTTCAGTCACTGCGTTCATACTAATTCCTCCACCGGCTTAAAGCAGGCGCGCAGGCGGCCTTCACCAAAATGCTCCAGTGGCGGAGCCGTTTTACAGATTTCCATTGCGTGCGGGCAACGTGGCTGGAACGGACAACCCTTCGGCAAACGCAGCAGGTTTGGCGGGTTACCAGGAATGGTCAGCAAGGATTCGCCTTCGGCATCCAGACGCGGAACCGCATTGAGCAGGCCAATAGAATATGGGTGCACCGGGTTGTAGAACACATCCCGCGCCTGGCCGTATTCCATGGTGCGCCCGGCGTACATCACCAGCACTTTGTCGCAGATCCCGGCAACCACGCCGAGATCGTGAGTGATCATGATAATCGCCGTGTTAAATTCGCGTTTCAGCTCGTTTAACAGCGTCATGATTTGCGCCTGAACGGTGACGTCCAGTGCAGTGGTTGGTTCATCGGCAATCAGCAGTTTCGGACGGCATAACAACGCCATCGCAATCATCACGCGCTGGCGCATCCCGCCAGAAAACTCATGCGGGAACATGCGCATGCGCTTACGCGCTTCCGGCATTTTCACCGCGTCGAGCATACGAACGGATTCTTCAAACGCTTCGGCTTTGCCCAATTTTTTGTGCAGCATCAGCACTTCCATCAACTGCTCGCCGACACGCATGTACGGGTTCAGTGACGTCATTGGGTCCTGGAAGATCATCGAAATCTGTTCTGCACGCAGGCGGTTAAGCTGGCTTTCAGGCAGGTTCAGGATCTCTTTGCCGTTGAATTTTGCTGAGCCGCCGATACGGCCATTCGCCGCCAGCAAGCCCATCAGGGCGAAAGCAGTTTGCGATTTACCGGAACCAGATTCGCCTACGATACCCAGCGTTTCACCGGCTTTCAGGCTGAAGTTCAGATCGTTTACCGCAGTAACATCACCGTCTGGCGTACCGAAGGTGACGCGCAAATCTTTTACGTCTAATAACGCAGAAGTCGCGTTCAGTGGAGTCACCACCGCAGGATTTTCAATTGTGCTCATAGCGGTACTCCTTAACGATCTTTCGGGTCGAGGGCATCACGCAAACCATCGCCGATAAAGTTGAAACAGAACAAGGTAATGACGAGGAAGCCTGCCGGGAACATCAACAGCCACGGTGAAACTTCCATCGAGTTTGCGCCATCACTCAGCAATGCGCCCCAGCTACTTAACGGCTCTTGTGTACCAAGACCAAGGAAGCTCAGGAAGGATTCGAACAGAATCATGCTTGGCACCAGTAGCGAAGCGTAAACCACAACAACGCCCAGCACGTTTGGCACGATGTGACGAACGACGATATTCGCCGTAGAAACCCCACCGACTTGAGCCGCTTCGATGAACTCTTTACGTTTCAGGCTGAGGGTCTGGCCACGAACGATACGCGCCATATCCAGCCAGGAAACCATCCCGATTGCCACGAAGATCAGCAGGATGTTTTGCCCAAAGAAGGTCACCAGCAAAATCACGAAGAACATGAACGGGAAGGAGTTGAGGATTTCCAGCAGACGCATCATCACGGAGTCGGTTTTGCCGCCCAGATAACCCGCCATAGAACCGTATAACGTCCCGACGACAACGGCGACCAGGGCCGCTGCAACGCCTACCATCAATGAAATACGACCACCGATAGCGACACGAACTAACAGGTCACGTCCCGAGGAGTCCGTCCCAAAATAGTGACCAGAGGTCATATCCGGTGCGGCGGACATCATTCCCCAGTCGGTATCAAAATAACTAAACTGTGACAGCATCGGTGCGAAGGTCACGAACAGCGCGATAAATGCCAGCACAATCAGACTCGCCACCGCGGCACGGTTATGCATAAAACGGCGACGGGCATCTTGCCAAAGGCTACGGCCTTCTACTTCAAGTTTTTCACTGAAGTTTTCCAGCGCCTCGCTGTTTTTCTTACTACTCAACATCATGGCGTACTCCAGCGTCAGTAACGGATTTTCGGATCGATAACGGCATACAGCACATCAACAATCGCGTTAAAGAGAATAGTCAGCGCACCGACCAGAATGGTCAGGCTCAGAACCAATGAATAGTCACGGTTCAACGCTCCGTTGACGAACAACTGGCCGATACCCGGTAAGCCGTAAATGGTTTCGATAACCATTGAACCTGTAATGATACCGACGAAAGCTGGGCCTAAGTAAGACAGAACAGGTAACAGTGCAGGTTTCAACGCGTGGCGCAAAATAATGCGGCGCATCGGCAACCCTTTCGCACGTGCGGTACGGATAAAGTTAGAGTGCAGAACTTCAATCATCGAGCCACGAGTGATACGCGCGATACTGGCGATATAAGCCAAAGACAACGCGACCATCGGCAGGATCATGTATTGAATGGCGCCTCCGTTCCACCCGCCTCCGGGTAGCCACTTGAGCGTTATCGCGAATATCAGAACCAGTAACGGGGCAACCACGAAACTGGGGATAACGACCCCGGTCATGGCGATTCCCATTACGGCGTAATCCCATTTGGTATTTTGATTCAGTGCGGCTATCACCCCTGCAAATACGCCTAAAACGACGGCAAAGATAAATGCGGCTGCGCCTAATTTGGCGGAGACAGGGAAGCTTGAGGCAACCAGATCGTTTACTGAATAATCTTTATATTTAAATGACGGGCCAAAATCACCGTGCGCCAGTTGTTTCAGGTAGCTGAAATACTGCGTGGTGATCGGATCGTTTAAATGATATTTGGCTTCAATGTTCGCCATAACTTCCGGCGGCAGTGCGCGTTCGCTGGTGAATGGGCTACCAGGCGCAAGGCGCATCATGAAGAATGAAATTGTTATTAGAATAAAAAGTGTCGGAATTGCTTCCAGACAACGACGTAGAATAAATTTCAACATTGCCCGTACCTTCTGGCGTGTGCCTTTAAGTAGTGATGAATAAGACACGATGGGGCAAATTTGCTAACCCACAAATTTGCCCCACGAATTGCCATTAATGTTTAATGATATACATATCTTTGGTGTAGATATTATCCATCGGGTCTTTGCCGGTATAACCGCCAACCCATGGTTTCACCAGACGGGCGTTCACGTAGTAATACACCGGAACGATGGCAGAATCTTTGCCCAATTGCTGTTCCGCTTTATCGTATGCAGCAGCACGTTGTGCATCATCAGTCGCTTTCAGCGATTCCGCCATGATAGCGTCAAAGGCCGGGCTCTTATAATGCGCAGTGTTCATGGAGCTGCCAGACAACATGGTGTTCAGGAAGGAAGTCGGTTCGTTGTAATCCGCACACCAGCCAGCACGCGCAACGTTGTAGTTACCCTGGTGACGCGTATCGAGGAAGGTTTTCCATTCCTGGTTTACCAGCTTCACATTCACACCGAGGTTTTTCTGCCAGATAGAAGCGGCAGCGATAGCCAGTTTCTTATGCAGATCGGAAGTGTTGTACAGCAAGTCGAAGGTCAGCGGCTTGTCTTTGGTGTAACCCGCTTCAGCCAGCAATTTCTTAGCTTCTTCGTTACGTTTTTCCTGAGTCCATGAGAACCACTCAGGTTTAGTCAGTTTCGCACCATCAGCATAAGGAGGCGTGTAACCATAAGCAGGCAAGTCGCCCTGTGCCTTCACTTTATTGACGATGATGTCACGATCCAGGCCCAGTTTCAGAGCGGTACGAACGCGTACATCATTGAATGGCGCTTTCTGGTTGTTGATTTCGTAGTAGTAAGTACACAGATAGGGATCAACGTGAACTTCAGCTGGGATTTCTTTTTTCAGCTTCTGGAACAACTCGATTGGCAAGTTGTTATAGGTCATGTCAATTTCGCCGCTGCGGTAGCGGTTAACATCCGTCACTTCCGAAGAAATTGGCAGATAGGTAATTTGTGAAATAACGGTTTTCGCGTTATCCCAATAATTAGTATTACGCTCCATGACGATGCGTTCGTTAACAACCCAATCTTTCAGTTTATAAGCACCGTTGCTCACGATGTTAGCTGGTTGGGTCCACTTCTCACCAAACTTCTCAATGGCGGTTTTATTCACCGGGGACATCGCCGGGTTAACCAGAAGTTTGTAGAAGTAAGGAACAGGCTCGCTCAGCGTGACTTCCAGAGTGTGGTCGTCAATGGCTTTAACGCCCAATTCACTTGGTTTCATTTTGCCGTCGATGATGGCATCAACGTTTACGATATGGCCGTATTGCGGGTAGCTTGCGTATGGAGAAGCGGTGTTAGGATCAACCAGACGCTGCCAGCTATATACAAAATCTTGTGCTGTGACAGGTTCGCCATTAGACCATTTCGCATCTTTACGCAGATGGAAGGTCCAGACTTTAAAATCTTTATTATCCCAGGACTCTGCAACACCCGGAATTGGGTGGCCGTCTTTCGGAGAAGTGATCAGTAAACCTTCAAACAGATCACGGCTGACGTTTGACTCAGGAACACCTTCAATTTTGTTTGGGTCCAGAGACTGTGGTTCAGCACCGTTATTGCGAATCAACGTTTGCTTTTCTGACAGTTGAACACCTGCAGGAACTTCGGCCGCCATGGCCACATTGCCTACGATTAGCGCGGATAAAATACTTGCTGCTACCAGACTTTTTTTTTGTGATGATGGACATTGTGTTGATACTCCACTCATTATAATTACCGACCCGAAAGCCAGCCTCTTCCCCTCTTGGGGGTTCCTTAACAGCGCAAGAGCGTATGCAACTGCCAGGTTGTTCTTCTGTGTTACTTGCTATCACCGACTTTATTTGGGGGACGCTCTTATTGGCGCCCTGCTCCGTCGATTCTTAATCAACCTACCCTGTTCTCAGGTTGATATTGATGAGTCATCTGTAATTGAAACAATTTTCAGATAATTGTGTTGCCCGGAAAGTATCAAAAGCGCCTGATGCTCGCCAATACAATTTGCAAATTTGTTAACCATTTCTCCTTTATCTTTCCAGTATCAGATTTGTATCGGTATTGCGCCGGTACAAATCTTCTCGTTAACTGATTAAAAATAAAAGAAATAGTGACAAGAGATTAGGCTACGACTTTCCAGTTTCATCACACCACATGGCAATTCACAAAAACTTAACAATCGGTCACTTTTTAGCACATTCGTCTACAAGAGAGCATGATTTACTAATATCATCTCAATAAAGCGTCAGCAAGTATCATTGTGTAGTGTGAGTGAAATAACGGTGTGATTGTGAGTTTTATGTACAGCGAAAGAAAATGCAGGCAGCTAATGCCTCGTTTCCAAAGCATTTTCTTATGAGTGATTTGATTTAAATACCGTGCGGAAATGTGATTAACACATGAACGTGGTGGGAAGTTAACAAGAAAAAAGCAGAATGGTTATTCTGCTTTTTCATATGTCAGATTCAGCAGATCTAGCTTAGCAGGCCTGGGAAGATGCTTTTCATCCCGGTGACGATAAATTCAATCCCCAGAGCCATCAATAACAGTCCCATAATACGGGTGATGACGTTAATACCCGTTTGCCCAAGCAGTCTGACCAACCAGGGTGCCAGACGGAACACCAGCCAGCAACAGAACGCAAACAACGCAATTGCTATCGTAAAACCGATTAAATAGTTCCAGCTATGGTAGCGAGTTCCCCAAACAATGGTGGAACTGATGGCCCCCGGCCCTGCCATTAATGGTAATGCCAGAGGAACCACGCCGACGCTTTCACGAATAGCGCTTTCTGACTTTTCTTGTTTGTTCTGTTTATCTTCCCCGAGCTTGCCGCTAATCATCGACATCGCGATAGTCACGACCAGAATGCCGCCAGCAATACGGAAGGAATCTATTGATATCCCGAATAATTGCAGAATGCCGTCACCGAGGAACAACGATGTCCATAAAATGATAGCAACTGAAAGATTGGCGGTAAGGTTGGTTTTATTCCTCGCTACAGCGGTTTGGTAGCTGGTCATGCTAATAAAGACAGGAATGATCCCCACCGGGTTTACCAGCGCGAACAAGCCAATAAAGAACTTAAAATAGGTCGGCAAATCAAACAAGGATTGAGCCACTAAAAACTCCGCAAATGAACGTAGCAAAGGCCGGCGTAATGTAATGGAAAACCGGTGTTGGCGCTACGCCCATTCGCAGCATAGATAACTACTTTTATGAACAAATGCGATATTAATCAATATTGTTACCCACTTGTTGAAAATATGGTAGTTTGTTTTGTCTATGCTGTGACTAAAATTTTAAAGATTTATCAGTAACCTGAATCTGTCATGCTGAATGGAGTCAGCCTTAGGATAATGTGATTTACATCACAAAAAACCTACTCAGAAGTGAGTACTCTTGGATACATCTGAAGAGCGTATGATTCAGACCATGAATAGGTTTTTTCGATAAGGCTCTTTTAGTAAATCAGCAAGGCGTTTTGGGAAGTTTTTGGATAGTCGTGGCTCGTGTTTTACGCAAGCTGTTGCCCGCTGACTATACTGTCGTCTCGAGCAGCTCATTTACTAAAAGAGTTTAACATTATCAGGAGAGCATTATGGCTGTAACTAATGTCGCGGAACTTAACGCACTTGTAGAGCGCGTCAAGAAAGCCCAGCGTGAATATGCCAACTTTACTCAAGAGCAAGTAGATAAAATCTTCCGCGCCGCCGCTCTGGCAGCTGCCGATGCTCGAATCCCTCTCGCGAAACTGGCCGTTGCCGAATCTGGCATGGGTATCGTTGAAGATAAAGTGATCAAAAACCACTTTGCTTCAGAGTATATCTACAACGCCTATAAAGATGAAAAGACCTGTGGTGTTCTGTCTGAAGACCAGACTTTCGGGACTATCACTATCGCTGAGCCAATCGGTATCATCTGCGGTATCGTGCCAACGACTAACCCAACTTCAACGGCTATCTTTAAGTCTCTGATCAGCCTGAAGACTCGTAACGCGATCATCTTCTCTCCACACCCACGTGCAAAAGACGCGACCAATAAAGCAGCAGACATCGTTCTGCAAGCTGCGATCGCTGCGGGTGCACCTAAAGATCTGATCGGTTGGATTGACCAGCCATCTGTCGAACTGTCTAACGCTTTGATGCACCACCCAGATATCAACATGATTCTGGCAACCGGTGGTCCAGGCATGGTTAAAGCAGCATACAGCTCCGGTAAACCAGCAATCGGCGTTGGCGCAGGTAACACTCCAGTTGTTGTTGACGAAACTGCCGACATCAAACGTGTTGTTGCTTCTATCCTGATGTCTAAAACCTTCGATAACGGCGTAATTTGTGCTTCCGAGCAATCAGTTATCGTTGTTGACTCTGCATATGATGCAGTGCGCGAGCGTTTTGCATCCCACGGCGGCTACATGCTGCAGGGTCAAGAGCTGAAAGCTGTTCAGAACATCATTCTGAAAAACGGCGCGCTGAACGCAGCTATCGTGGGTCAGCCAGCAACTAAAATTGCTGAACTGGCAGGCTTCACCGTACCGGCTGACACCAAGATTCTGATTGGTGAAGTTAGCGTTGTTGACGAATCTGAGCCATTTGCTCACGAAAAACTGTCTCCAACTCTGGCTATGTACCGTGCTAAGAGCTTCGAAGATGCCGTTGTTAAGGCTGAAAAACTGGTTGAGATGGGCGGCATCGGCCACACCTCTTGCCTGTACACAGACCAGGACAACCAGCCAGAGCGCGTTAAGCACTTCGGCGACAAAATGAAAACTGCACGTATCCTGATCAACACCCCTGCTTCACAGGGTGGTATCGGTGACCTGTACAACTTCAAACTCGCGCCTTCCCTGACTCTGGGTTGTGGTTCATGGGGTGGTAACTCCATCTCTGAAAACGTGGGTCCTAAGCACCTGATCAACAAGAAAACCGTTGCTAAGCGAGCTGAGAACATGTTGTGGCATAAACTTCCGAAATCTATCTACTTCCGCCGTGGCTCACTGCCAATCGCGCTGGACGAAGTGATTACTGATGGTCACAAACGTGCGATGATCGTTACCGACCGTTTCCTGTTCAACAACGGCTATGCAGACCAGATCACTTCTGTTCTGAAAGCAGCTGGCGTTGAAACTGAAGTCTTCTTCGAAGTAGAAGCTGATCCAACTCTGACCGTAGTTCGTAAAGGTGCAGAACTGGCTAACTCCTTCAAACCAGACGTGATTATCGCGCTGGGTGGCGGCTCTCCAATGGATGCTGCTAAAATCATGTGGGTTATGTACGAGCACCCAGAAACTCACTTCGAAGAACTGGCACTGCGCTTCATGGACATCCGTAAGCGTATCTACAAGTTCCCGAAAATGGGCGTAAAAGCGAAAATGATCGCGGTTACTACCACTTCAGGTACTGGTTCAGAAGTGACTCCGTTTGCTGTTGTAACTGATGATGCGACTGGTCAGAAATACCCACTGGCTGACTATGCTCTGACTCCAGATATGGCGATTGTTGATGCCAACCTGGTGATGGATATGCCTAAGTCCCTGTGTGCATTCGGTGGTCTGGATGCCGTGACCCACGCACTGGAAGCTTACGTTTCTGTACTGGCGAGCGAATTCTCTGACGGTCAGGCTCTGCAAGCGCTGAAACTGCTGAAAGAAAACCTGCCAGCATCTTACAACGAAGGCTCTAAAAACCCAGTTGCTCGTGAGCGTGTACACAACGCTGCGACCATCGCGGGTATCGCGTTTGCGAACGCCTTCCTGGGTGTGTGTCACTCAATGGCTCACAAACTGGGTTCACAGTTCCACATTCCTCACGGTCTGGCGAACGCCCTGTTGATTTCTAACGTTATCCGTTATAACGCGAACGACAACCCAACTAAACAGACTGCATTCAGCCAGTATGACCGCCCACAAGCGCGTCGTCGTTATGCTGAAATCGCAGACCATCTGGGTCTGAGCGCACCGGGCGACCGTACTGCTGCTAAGATCGAGAAACTGCTGGCATGGTTGGATAGCATCAAGGCTGAACTGGGTATTCCTAAGTCCATCCGCGAAGCAGGCGTTCAGGAAGCTGACTTCCTGGCTCACGTTGATAAACTGTCTGAAGATGCGTTCGATGACCAGTGTACCGGTGCTAACCCACGTTACCCACTGATCTCTGAACTGAAACAAATTCTGATGGATACCTTCTACGGTCGTGAATTCTCCGAAGAAGGCAACGAAGCAGCGCCAGCTAAAGCAGCAGCTCCTGCCGCTAAAGCTGACAAGAAAGCGAAGAAAACCGCTTAATTGTAAAGCCTAATAAAAAACCCGCTTCGGCGGGTTTTTTTATGTCTGAATTTTGAAATCGCTACACGCCACATTTTACAGTGTTGAAGGGAAAAGCCTGGCTCTCCCCCTCCTTTGGATTTTTATACGCTCTGAATGCCTTCTAGCGTGCCTTTTTGCAGCGCTTCTTTGTAATGCTTCCTGCACACCGACACATAACGCTCATTACCACCAATAACCACCTGCGCCCCTTGATTATATGGGCGGCCTTCCTGATCAAGACGCAATACCATGCTCGCTTTACGACCACAGAAACAGATCGTCTTTAATTCAACCAGCTTATCTGACCACGCTAATAAATATTGGCTCCCGCCGAATAATTCGCCCTGGAAGTCGGTACGCAATCCATAACATAGAACAGGAATATCCAGTTCATCGACAACATCCGATAACGCCAGAACTTGATCTCGTGTCAAAAATTGGCACTCATCAACCAGAACACAATGCACGGCATCACGATTATGCTCATCGCGGATATCATCGAATAATTGAGTTGATTCATTGTAAAGCTTGGCAGGAGATGACAAACCTATGCGTGAACTCACTTTTCCGGAGCCAAATCGATTGTCAATTTCTGCGGTATACACCAAGGTGCGCATTCCGCGCTCTTGATAGTTGTATGAGGATTGCAGTAATGCAGTGGATTTCCCCGCATTCATTGCGGAATAGTAAAAGTAGAGTTGTGCCATTGGTCAGCTAGCCTGAGTAAAATGTAAATATTATTAACACGGATTATATCATAAGCCGTCAGAGAGTTGCGTTACCTGAACGAGGTAAGAAAAATTCCTGCATGATTCATATGATATATAAATCTCTTAGCGAAATGGTTAAGCGAATCCGTTGTTTGATGGTCATCACGAAGCACTTAACTTGCGGAGTTTTAAGAGTTTTCAATGCTATTCAGATGTAACCACTGAATCACTAATAATAATGATCTATTAAGAATATCCCTTGTGTCAGGCAATAATACCAAAGGTTGATATTTCACCATTAATGCTCTCAAGTCTCAATTTACTGCTCTAACAACCCCTGAGACTATCAGGGTTGTTGAAGAAAAATTGAGTTATCCACGTTTTCTTAGTCCACATGTAAGTCGAAATTTAAGTTAATACGCTTTTATAAATCGACAAAATATTATGGAATTTTAGATTCCTTACATTATCCCCTATTGCAGAAGTTAATTTAAGCCTCTATTATTAGCCCAACAAGCCAACCATCAATATAAGATTGAGATTACTAAAATGAGCGAAGCACTTAAAATTCTGAACAACATCCGTACTCTTCGTGCACAAGCTAGAGAATGTACTCTGGAAACGCTGGAAGAAATGCTGGAAAAATTAGAAGTTGTTGTTAACGAACGTCGTGAAGAAGATAATGCTGCTGCAGCAGAAATTGAAGAACGCACTCGTAAACTGCAACAATACCGTGAAATGCTGATCGCTGACGGCATTGACCCGAATGAATTGCTGAATAGCATGGCTGCTGTTAAATCTGCAGGCAAAGCAAAACGCGCTGCGCGCCCTGCTAAATATCACTACATCGATGAGAACGGCGAAAACAAAACCTGGACTGGTCAGGGCCGTACTCCAGCAGTAATCAAAAAAGCAATGGAAGAACAAGGCAAGAAACTGGAAGACTTCCTGATTGCCTAATTTTTGCTTTTAGTGCTGCTTATTAAATCCCGCTTCGGCGGGATTTTTGTTTTTAGGGTTTTGCCACATAGAAAAAAAGGAAGCTCAGCTTCCTTTTTCATTTCACGATTCGAGCATTCTGTGTTTCAGCTAACTTTATAGAATGCTTTGTACCAGTCTACGAAGCTCTGTACGCCTTTCTGGACCGAGGTCTGTGGCTTGAAGCCAATGACGTCATATAACGCCTGTGTATCAGCGCTGGTTTCCAGTACGTCACCTGGTTGCATGGGTAACATATTCTTCTGGGCCACTTTGCCTAAAGAGGTTTCCAGCGCTGTAATATAATCCATCAAAGTAACAGGGTTACTATTACCGATGTTATAAACCCGGTAAGGCGCAGAGCTCGTCGCTGGGGTGCCTTGTTCTACTGTCCATTCAGAATCTGCCTGTGGAATAACATCCTGTAAACGGACAATAGCTTCGGCAATATCATCAATATAAGTAAAATCACGGCGCATCTGACCATGATTATAAACATCGATACTCTTCCCTTCGACAATCGCACGGGTGAATTTAAATAGCGCCATATCCGGGCGACCCCAAGGGCCATAAACGGTGAAGAATCGCAATCCTGTCGTCGGCAATCCATATAAGTGCGAGTAGGTATGGGACATCAACTCGTTCGCTTTTTTGGTTGCCGCATATAAAGAAATTGGATGATCAACGCTGTCATCAGTTGAGAACGGGAGTTTGCGATTCAGGCCATATACTGAGCTGGATGACGCATATAACAAATGCCCTACTTTATTATGACGGCATCCTTCCAGAACATTTAAATGCCCGGTCAGGTTTGAGTCCGCATAAGCATGAGGGTTATCGATGGAATAACGTACACCAGCCTGCGCCGCAAGATGAATCACACGATCGAATTTCTCTGTGGCAAATAATTCCGCCATAGCGACGCGATCGGCGAGGTCAATTTTTTCGAAGCGGAACAAAGAATGAGGAGTGAGGAGATCGAGACGAGCTTGCTTGAGATTGACGTCATAATAGTCATTCAGGTTATCAATACCGATAACCTGGTGACCGGCGTTAAGCAAACGTTCGCTGACATGGAATCCAATAAAGCCTGCTGCGCCGGTAACCAAAAATTTCATACTAACCTCGTTTATTACGCAATATTAATGGACGCTCCGCGGCCAATTGCATAATAAACAAAGCCGCGCTTGCTGAGCCTTTCAGGATCATACAGGTTACGGCCATCAAAGATAACTGGTTGCTTCAACGATTTCTTAATGGAATCGAAATCGGGTGCACGGAAACTTTGCCACTCGGTACAAATAACCAAAGCATCAGCATCTTGTAACGCCGCTTCTTTGGTTCCCATGAGTTTCAAGTCTGAACGATGTCCGTAAATGCGCTGGGTTTCATCCATTGCTTCCGGGTCGTACGCCTGCACCTGAGCACCGCGTTCCCACAGCGCTTCCATCAGGACGCGGCTTGAGGCTTCACGCATATCGTCGGTATTGGGTTTGAAAGAAAGCCCCCACAGCGCGAAGGTTTTGCCTTTCAAGTCTTCACCAAAGTGACGAGAAATAAACTCAGGGAGTTTTAACTTCTGGTCGTGGTTTACCTCTTCTACCGCTTGCAGAATACGTGGCGTATAGCCAATCTGCTGAGCCGTGCGGATTAGCGCCTGCACATCTTTCGGGAAGCAAGAACCACCGTAGCCGCAGCCAGGATAAATAAAGCTGTAGCCAATACGAGAGTCTGAACCAATACCCATACGCACTTTCTCGATATCTGCACCCAGGCGTTCCGCCAGGTTTGAGATCTCGTTCATAAAGCTGATTTTGGTCGCCAACATGCAGTTAGCGGCATATTTGGTCAGCTCGGCGCTACGGATATCCATCAGAATCATACGATCGTGGTTGCGGTTAAACGGCTCATAGAGCTCACGCAGCAAATCCACAACATCGTCGTTATCAGTACCGATAACGATACGCTCAGGACGCATGCAGTCAGAAACCGCAGCACCTTCTTTCAGGAATTCAGGGTTAGAAACCACATCAAACGGAATTTCAACGCCACGTTCTTTCAGCGTTTCTTCCATGACTGAGCGTACTCTGTCTGCGGTTCCGACCGGAACGGTAGATTTATCAAGCACCACTTTGTGGGAAGTCATATGCTGCGCGATAGTGCGCGCAACAGCAGTCACATATTTCAGGTCAGCGGAACCATCTTCATCAGGCGGCGTGCCTACTGCAATAAATTGCATCTCACCATGATGAACGCCCATTTCAGCATCGGTGCTGAATTGTAAGCGCCCTTCTTCATAGTTTTTTTTCACCAGCGGCGTTAAGCCCGGCTCAAAAATAGGAATCACACCGTTTTTCAGATTTTCGACTTTCTTTGCATCGACGTCTATGCACATCACATCGTGTCCGACTTCCGCGAGCACGGCAGCCTGAACGAGTCCTACATAGCCGATACCAAATACAGTAACTTTCATCTTTCTATCCTGCGTTGAAATGAATTACTTTTTCGCGCCAACAGTCTCTTCAAGCCATGCTTTGAAATCAGCACCCAGAGTGTTGTGACGAATACCGTATTCCACGAACGCCTGCATATAGCCCAGTTTGTTACCACAGTCATGGCTCACGCCTTTCATGTGATAGGCTTCAACCGTCTGTTTTTCCATCAGCATGGCGATAGAATCAGTAAGCTGAATTTCATCGCCCGCACCTGGAGGCGTTTTGGACAGCAGCGGCCAGATATCAGCGGTCAACACGTAACGACCGACAACCGCCAGGTTTGATGGCGCAACGTTCGCTTTAGGCTTCTCAACAATACCCACCATCGACACGCTGTCGCCTTCATTCAATTCAACGCCTTTACAGTCAACAACACCGTAAGCGGTGACGTCTTCTACCGGCTCAACCATAATCTGGCTGTGGCCCGTAGCATCAAAACGTTTGATCATTTCTGCCAGGTTGTCTTGCGACAAATCAGACTCGAATTCATCGAGGATTACGTCTGGCAGAATAACCGCGACCGGCTCATCGCCGACAACAGGATGCGCACACAGAACGGCGTGGCCCAGACCTTTAGCCAGACCCTGACGAACCTGCATAATGGTGACGTGCGGCGGGCAAATAGCCTGCACTTCTTCCAGCAACTGACGCTTAACGCGTTTTTCCAGCATGGCTTCCAGTTCAAAACTGGTATCGAAATGGTTTTCGATGGAGTTTTTCGACGAGTGAGTCACCAGCACAATTTCAGTAATGCCAGCCGCGATACATTCGTTGACAACATATTGAATTAAAGGCTTATCAACCAGCGGCAGCATCTCTTTTGGAATTGCCTTGGTAGCCGGTAACATGCGTGTACCCAATCCCGCGACAGGGATTACTGCTTTTCTTACTTTAGAATTAATGGCAGCCATTGAAAAATCTCCTGGACTGTTCAAGTTTTCACTTGCAAGTCAATTAAAATACGCCTCGAGTATATCAGCTTAAAAATGGTATCTGCCGCTGTTTACCCGTTGCGCTGGTAATTTAAGATAAATACGAGTCGGTTAAATACGATATTACCACCAGCAAAGATAGGGGAGAAAACCTAAATGTTTTCAAGCATCCAGATGCTCATTCCGCAGACAACATGAGTCTTAAACGCCCACCTGTGCCCCACACCTGGCATTGCCAGGATTCGCAGCGCTGGCTGATTTGATTGAGGTAAGTATTGCCCAGAGTCCCTAAAGGCACACCATTACTGACCTGAATTTGATGCTCGCCGGTATTTAATGTGGCATTGAGTCCAGCGGAAACCAAAATGAGGTTTTTCATCTCGCTATGGTAATAGCCCACCATCAGCGGAAATTGCCCGGTAAGATTTGCCTGGCGTAATAACTGATTCACTTGTTTCAGTAAATTACCCAGCTCCGGCAAACGTTGATTTTGTTTCGCAAGTTGTTCCTGCAATAGCCCGTTAAATAACGCACGTAATAACAACGCCGCCAACACACCGTTATCACCTGCCCTCGTCACATCCAGGCAATAAAATGCCAGATCGTTTTCTGAAAGCGGTGCGATATCCAGAACCAGCCCTGGCTGATTAAGGGTAATCAATTGGCGATAATTCACGCGGCAATGCGACATCACCTGTTGCACGGGAGGTTGCAGTTCTTGCAGTAATTTTGAAGCCGCCTGCGGGTCGCTCACCAACGCGTCCCAATCCTGAAACAAACGTTCTTCTTCTTCGACCCGTGAATTGAACATATTCGGATAGAGGCAGGCGAACACGGTTTCACGCAGTCGATTAAGATCTTTGATAGGTTTAAGCAGCACATCCTGCACGCCAAAACGCAGTGCTTTAGCGATATCGGACATATTTTCCGTCGCAGAAATCACCAGAATCGGCGTTTGCACCCCTTCATTACGCAAATGCTCGACTAACTTCAGCCCGTTCATGCGCGGCATCGCCAAATCACAAATCAACAAATCGGGCGCAAAAGTGGGCATTTTCTCCAGGGCTTCGACGCCATCGGTGGCGACGGCAATAATTGCCCCTAAAGAAGAAAGATAATTCTCCAGCAAAGAGCGGAAAACGGGCTCGTCCTCAACAATGAGAATCTGTTTTCCAACGAGTGGCTGTGTCATGTGCGCTCCCCTGACTGGCGATAGATCAATAGTGGCATGGTATGACAATCACCGCCTGTCAGAATTGCCTGAAGATGCGAGTTTTCACCGTACTCATTCATGGGTACGAACCAAAGGTAACAACTCATCCATTTTTTTCTCGACGGCCAGACTCCCGGCGCTTATCGCTTCTGCGGCGCGGTGGAAATCCAAGGTAGAAATCTGAGGGCAAAATGGTTGCAGCAGAATATCGGGAGGATCGCCGGCCATACGGTTGCGTTTTAAGCGGTTTTCCAGCACCTGAATAGACGTGGTCATGATCTCCATGGCCGTTGGCGTGGTATTGGCGCGTCGCGTGGTGATTTTACCGAGTTGCTCACGTAAACGTCCACGCCAGGTGTCAGATTGCACCTGATTTTCAGAAATCGGCGTAGTCATATTCACGGAGAGTAAATCTTGCTGCATCAAATGGGCGTCATGCTGGAGATCGACGGCAATCACAATATCAGCACCTAACGCGCGGGTGAGCGAAACCGGCACCGGATTTACCACCGCGCCGTCTACCAGCCAATAACCGTTGTATCCAACTGGCGACAGCAGCCCTGGCATACTGCAAGAGGCGCGCACGGCTTGATGAAGATCGCCATCAGTGAACCACAACTCGCGCCCGGTGCTTAAATTGGTCGCAACCGAGCCAAACCGCAGCGCGCAGTCTTCAATATTTTCTTCGGTGATGATTTTACGAACGTTATTGAACACGCGCTCGCCGCGTAATAAACCGCCGCGCCGCCAGGAAAGATCCATCAGCCGCAAGACATCCCAATAGCCGAATGAACGCACCCAGCGTTCCATCATAGGTAAACGATTACTGGCATAAGCCGCGCCAACCAGCGCACCTACAGAGCAACCCGCTACGATATCGACCTGAATACCTGCCCGCTTTAACGCATTAATGACACCAATATGCGCCCATCCTTTTGCTGCTCCCGACCCTAACGCCAGGCCGATTTTTACCTGTCTCATTTCGCCTCGGTCACTCTTCCCCGGTATATCACCGCGTGGCGAACTTGCCACAGCTCAGTTAACATAACTACCCTGCGTATTTACGCCGACTATTTTTTTGTAACCAAGGAGATGCTGTGTCGCAACTTTGCCCTTGTGGTAGCGGTCTGGAGTATAGCGTATGTTGCCAGCCTTACCTACGCGCGGAGCGCCATGCGCCAACCCCATCACAGCTTATGCGTTCACGTTATAGCGCCTATGTGATGCAGGACGCAGATTACCTTGTCGCAAGCTGGTATCCCCAAACTCGCAGTTCTTCGCTGAAAGCCGATGTTTCTGGAAGTTTTGCCACCACACAATGGTTAGGTTTAACCGTTTATGAAACGGCTGATGGACGTGACGAAAACGAAGGCTTCGTCAGTTTCGTTGCTCGTTTTGAAGAACAAGGCGAGGAATGTGCCATCATCGAGCGTTCTCGTTTCTTAAAGGAAAACGGTCAATGGTATTATGTTGACGGAACCCGCCCGCAATTGGGTCGTAACGACCCCTGCCCTTGCGGTTCCGGCAAAAAATATAAAAAGTGTTGTGGTCGTTAACTCACCGTGGCACAAATCAATTAGCAAACACACGCAAAACAGGATTTCCCAGTGACACAAGCACTACAGCGAAAAGTACTCCGCACCATTTGCCCTGACGCTAAGGGCCTGATCGCCAAGATCACCAATATTTGTTACAAGCACGAACTGAACATTGTTCAGAACAATGAGTTTGTTGACCACCGCACCGGGCGCTTCTTTATGCGTACTGAGCTTGAAGGGATTTTCAACGACAACACGCTACTGGCGGATTTAGACGGCGCATTGCCTGAAGGTTCAGTACGTGAACTCATCCCAGCGGGCCGTCGTCGCGTCGTGATTCTGGTCACCAAAGAAGCGCATTGTCTGGGTGACTTATTAATGAAAGCCAATTACGGCGGCCTCGATGTTGAAATCGCTGCCGTTATTGGCAACCACGAAACGCTGCGCACTTTGGTTGAGCGTTTTGATATCCCGTTTGAATTGGTGAGCCATGAAGGTTTGACGCGCGAAGATCACGACAAACAAATGGCTGACTCGATTGCAGCGCATAACCCCGATTACGTAGTACTGGCGAAATACATGCGTGTGTTAACGCCTGAGTTCGTTTCCCGCTTCCCGAACCAGATTATCAACATTCACCACTCGTTCCTGCCGGCGTTTATCGGTGCGCGTCCTTATCATCAGGCGTATGAGCGCGGCGTGAAGATTATCGGTGCCACCGCACACTACGTGAACGACAATCTGGATGAAGGCCCCATCATCATGCAGGATGTGATTCACGTTGATCACACCTACACCGCAGAAGATATGATGCGTGCCGGGCGTGACGTTGAGAAAAATGTTTTGAGCCGAGCGCTGTATCAGGTTCTGGCGCAACGCGTGTTTGTTTATGGAAATCGCACCATAATTCTCTGATCCAGAAATGAATTGTTTAGCTTTACGGCGTTACGGGTAAAAAAACGGCAAACGATTCATTTTCTTATAGTGAATGCTTTACAGCGGCGCTTCATTTGATATGATGCGCCCCGCTTCCAGACAAAGGTAGCGAGCAAGAAAGCCAAGTATGAAATACCCCTGGCGGGGTTCCCGAGCGGCCAAAGGGAGCAGACTGTAAATCTGCCGTCATCGACTTCGAAGGTTCGAATCCTTCCCCCGCCACCATCTTCAAGATTTATGCACGGCCTGATTCAATCAAGAATCAAACACCCCTGGCGGGGTTCCCGAGCGGCCAAAGGGAGCAGACTGTAAATCTGCCGTCATCGACTTCGAAGGTTCGAATCCTTCCCCCGCCACCATTCTTTGTAGTACCTCCCAAACAAATTCCAAATCGCATAAAATTTCATATTCCCGTTGGGGAAGGATGAGAAGCTTCGACTAAGGTTCGATTCGAGCGTTAGCGAGAAAGCGTTGCCGCAGGCAACGACCCGAAGGGCGAGACGCAACGCGTCGAGTCATCCTTCCCCCGCCACCATTCTCAGCAACACCTCCAAACAAATTCCAAACCATAAAAAATTCAACACTTTTTGTTGGATGACGCTTCGCTTATCCAACCTACAAAACCAAATTCAAAACGCAAAACCGATCCGTAGGTCGGATAAGCGCAGCGTCATCCGACACAATCACGCAAACCGCCCACCAGCGTCATTACATCGCAGGCAATCGCCGCGTAACGGGCGAACTTTTCACAATCGCCGTATTAGACTGAGCCTGTTCAGCAAGCCCATCGAGCAACATGTCCAACTGCGCAATATCTTTTACTACCAGTCTCACCACGAAACAGTCTTCTCCAGTCACTTTGTCACACTCAATGCATTGCGGCATGGCTTGCAGATATTTTTCCACCTTTTGCAGCATTCCTGGCAGCGGCTTCACCCTAACCAGAGCCTGCAATGTATACCCTAGCGCCACCAGATTCACTCGCGCGCTATAACCCTCAATAATCCCACGTTCTTCTAAACGCTTCAGTCGCTCTGCCGTGCTCGGTGATGTTAGCCCCACTCGCGCACTCAGGACTTTAAGCGACACTCTGGCGTCCTGCGCCAGGCAGGTCACAATTGCCCGATCGATATCATCAATAAGGAATTCCATCTAATTTACCTTCATAAAAAAAGAAATTATCTCTTTTCACCTTACAACAACTCTGTAAAGCACACGTCGATTTTTTCACAATAGAGACATCTGATTCGGGAGGTTTCTATGAATGAATTTAAAACTGGTGTCTGGCAAATGTGCCTGGCAATGCTTATTTCAGGTTCCATTGGCGCATTTGTATTGTTGTCAGGTTTACCCGTTATTGACGTCGTATTCTGGCGTTGTGCGATAGGTGCTGCAGCGCTTGGATTTTTTATCATGGTGAGCAAACAGCCTTTCAGCCACTTTACACGTAGCATGTTTTTGCTGTCCGTCATCGGCGGCGTGGCTTTGGTCATCAACTGGCTACTGCTGTTCGCCGCGTACGACCAGATTTCCATTGGCATGTCGACCGTGGTCTACAATACCCAGCCGTTCATGCTGGTTCTGATAGGCGTTTTCATGGGTGAGCGGGTGACACTGATAAAGTGGGGTTGGCTGCTTCTGGCGTTTAGCGGCGTGGTGATTCTGCTTTCTAGCGAGCTTATTACGGCGCATAACGCTAACTTGATAACAGGTATTGCCATGTCGCTTGGTGCCGCTTTCTTCTACGCGCTGACGGCAATCATCGCCCGCAAATTACGCCCTCATCCACCCCAACATATTGCCTTTATCCAGGTGCTGGTTGGTGTGGTTATATTATTGCCGCTGACCCATTTCGTCGCTCTCTCGGATAATTTCCCATGGGGAATATTATTGACGCTCGGAATCGTTCACACCGGAGTGATGTACCAACTGCTTTATGGCGCGATTCAGAAACTACCAACGCCAATCATCGGCTCACTCTCTTTTATTTATCCCTTAGTGGCGGTCACAGTAGATAGCCTGATGTTTGGTCATACGTTGAGCGTTGTGCAATTTATTGGAGGTGTGCTGATTTTGCTGGCTGCGGCAGGAAATAATCTCGGTTGGGGTACAAAAGAAAAGGCCCCGCTCTCGCAGGGCCTGGAACATAAAACGCGATAATTAACGACGAGCGCGCACAATCTGATACTTACGCGTCAGATACTCAACCGGCGCGCTCCAAACGTGCACCAGACGGGTGAACGGGAACAGCAGGAACAGCGTCATACCCAACACCAAATGCACGCGGAAGATAAACGCCACGCCGTCCAGATGCTCAGACGCACCGCCGTGGAACGTCACCACCGCCTGCGCCCAACCCACCAGTTTCATCATCTCGCTGCCGTCCATATGCTGAGCAGAGAAAGGAATCGTCAGCAGGCCCAACGCACACTGGATAACCAACAGGCTGAGAATCAGAATATCCGCCACGCTTGATGTCGCACGAATACGCGGGTTAAACAGGCGGCGTTTGAGCAGCAGCAAACCGCCCACCAGCGTCATCACACCGCACGCGCCACCGGCAATCATCGCCATCTTCTGCTTCACATCGATGGGCAGGAACGACTCGTACATCCAGTGCGGCGTTAACATGCCGAGGAAGTGACCGGCGAAAATCCCCAGAATCCCGATATGGAACAGGTTTGACGCCAGATTCATCCCTTTGCGGTCGAGCATCTGGCTGGAACCGGCTTTCCAGGAGTACTGGCCGTAGTCGTAACGCAGCCAACTTCCCAGCAGGAACACCGTCCCGCAAATGTACGGATACATGTCGTAGAAGAACACATTGAGAAATTGCATGATTACTGTCCTCCGATATTCAGATACTGCGGAGCGACAGCCCCGGCAAAACGCTTCTGATGGCTGGAAATTTCAGATTCACCGCAACCGGCGTCAGCCACAAATTTCACCAGCTCTTCCTCCCATACCGCGTCCAGCGCCTGCGGCGTGTCATCGCGTGCTTCGCCAGCAATCTGCTTGCTCACGCTTTCAACCGCCACATTGCTTTGCGACAGGCCGAGCAGCACATCAAACAGCGCGGCATAATCACTTTCACGCTGTTTCAGACGAGCCGCCAGCAGAGCCAGAATCGGCGCCACATCCTGCAAACCGCCACGCGCTTCACTTTCTTCACGTTGCGAGAGATATTCCAGATACAGCGGCAGATGGTCAGGCAGCTCGCGGCTGTCGATTTCCATTCCGGCCTGCTGATACTGGTTCATCAGGTTCACCATCGCCTGCCCACGGTCACGGGATTCGCCGTGAACATGTTCAAACAGCAACAGCGACGTGGCGCGACCACGGTCAAACAGTTCGCTATAACTCGCCTGCGCATCCAACAAATCGCGGCTGCACAAAGAAGTAATAAAACCGTTAAGCTGCGCCGCCTGCTGCAAATTCAATGCACTGCCTTCAGCTAATGCGTCGCGAAGTTCCTGCTGATGCTGCCAAAGCGCAGCATCCGGGTACTCGAGCAAGCGGGAAATCACCAAAAGTTCAATCATGGTTTTGGCTCCGTTTTGCTGGACACATCAATCGCGTCAATGCGTTTGCTGTTGAACAGGTTGAATTTGGAATCCGAACCGTGGCAACCGTCGCCAAAGCTGAAACCGCAACCTTTGCTTTCCGGGAACGCATCAGCCGCCAGCTCGCGGTGGCTGGAGGGCACCACGAAACGATCTTCGTAGTTGGCAATCGCCAGATAGCGATACATTTCCTGCGCCTGCGCTTCAGTCAAACCGACTTCTTCTAATGCGCTGATATCGTGAATGCCTTCTACCGTTTCCGCACGTTTGTAATGGCGCATCGCCATCATGCGTTTCAGGGCGCGCAGAACCGGCGCGGTATCACCCGCGGTCAGCAAGTTCGCCAGGTATTCCACCGGAATACGCAGGCTTTCAACGTCTGGCAAAATCCCGGTGTGCGGCAGTTCGCCCGCATCAGCCGCAGACTGAATTGGCGACAACGGCGGCACATACCAGACCATCGGCAGCGTGCGATATTCCGGGTGCAGCGGCAGCGCCAGCTTCCAGTCCATCGCCATTTTGTAAACCGGCGACTGCTGTGCGGCTTCGATTACGCTATTTGGAATACCATCTTTCCGCGCCTGCTCGATAACCGCCGGGTCATTCGGATTGAGGAAAATACCCAACTGGCGCTCATACAGATCTTTTTCGTTTTCGGTGCTGGCTGCGGATTCAATCGCGTCCGCGTCATACAACAGCACGCCGAGGTAACGAATACGGCCTACGCAGGTTTCGGAGCAAACCGTCGGCTGGCCTGCTTCGATACGCGGGTAACAGAAAATGCACTTCTCTGATTTGCCGCTTTTCCAGTTGAAGTAGATTTTTTTGTATGGACACCCGGTGATGCACATACGCCAGCCACGGCATTTGTCCTGGTCAATCAGCACAATGCCGTCTTCTTCACGCTTATAAATTGCACCGCTCGGGCACGTTGCCGCACACGCCGGGTTCAGGCAGTGTTCACACAGGCGCGGCAGATACGCCATAAAGGTGTTTTCGAACTGGCCGTACATCGCCTTCTGCATGTTAACGAAGTTCTGATCTTTAGCGCGTTTTTCAAATTCGCCGCCGAGGATCTCTTCCCAGTTCGGGCCGGCTTCGATTTTGTTCATGCGCTGGCCGGTAATCAGCGAACGCGGACGCGCAATGGGCTGATGTTTCCCTTCCGGCGCGTTATGCAGATGCTGATAGTCGTAATCAAACGGTTCGTAGTAATCGTCGATGCCCGGCAGATGCGGGTTAGCGAAGATTTTACCCAGCAACATCGCACGGTTCCCCATGCGCGGTTGCAGTTTACCGTTGATTTTACGGATCCAACCGCCCTTCCATTTTTCCTGGTTTTCCCAGTCGTTCGGGTAGCCAATCCCCGGTTTGGTTTCGACGTTGTTAAACCACGCGTACTCCATCCCTTCGCGGCTGGTCCAGACGTTTTTACAGGTCACAGAACAGGTGTGACAGCCGATGCATTTATCAAGATTCAGCACCATGCCGACTTGTGAACGAATTTTCATTTTACGCTCTCCTGTTTCTGGTCGTTGCCTTCACCGTCTAACCAGTTAATGTCTTTCATCTTGCGCACGACTACGAACTCATCACGGTTTGACCCGACGGTGCCGTAGTAGTTAAAGCCATAAGCCAGCTGCGCATAGCCGCCAATCATGTGCGTTGGTTTCGGGCTAATTCGGGTGACCGAGTTATGAATCCCGCCGCGTTGCCCGGTAATTTCGGAACCCGGCAGGTTCACGATACGTTCCTGAGCGTGATACATCATCGTCATGCCTTCCGGCACACGCTGGCTCACTACCGCACGCGCCGTCAGCGCACCGTTTTTGTTGAACACTTCAATCCAGTCGTTATCTTCGATGCCCAAATCTTTGGCGTCGATTTCACTCATCCAGACAATCGGGCCGCCACGGGACAGCGTCAGCATCAGCAAGTTGTCGCTGTAAGTTGAGTGAATGCCCCATTTCTGGTGCGGCGTCAGGAAGTTCAACGCTTTCTCTGGATTACCGTTGGATTTTTTACCCATCACGCCTTTCACGGAACGGGTATCAATCGGCGGACGGTACACCAGCAGGCTTTCGCCAAAATCACGCATCCACTGGTGATCCTGATAAAGCTGTTGGCGACCAGACAGCGTACGCCATGGGATCAGCTCGTGAACGTTGGTATAACCGGCGCTGTAAGAAACGTGTTCATCTTCAAGGCCAGACCAGGTCGGGCTGGAGATGATTTTGCGCGGTTGCGCCTGAATATCGCGGAAGCGAATTTTTTCGTCTTCTTTATTCAGCGCCAGATGCGTGTGGTCGCGCCCGGTAAATTCGCTGAGTGCCGCCCAGGCTTTTACTGCTACCTGGCCGTTGGTTTCCGGTGCCAGCGTCAGGATCATTTCTGCGGCATCGATCGCCGTGTTGATCATCGGCTGGCCTTTCGCCGGGCCTTCGGTTTTGGTGTAGTTAAGCTTGCGCAGCAGATCCATTTCAGACTGCGTATTCCACGCAATCCCTTTGCCGCCGTTGCCGATGGTTTCCATCAGCGGGCCAATCGAGGTGAAACGCTCGTAAGTCGCCGGGTAATCACGTTCAACGGTGATCAGGTGCGGTGCGGTTTTGCCCGGAATCAGGTCACATTCGCCCTTTTTCCAGTCCATCACGCCAAACGGCTGCGCCAGTTCTGCGGCGGAATCGTGCTGAATCGGCAGCGTCACCACGTCGGTTTCTTTGCCTAAATGGCCGACACACACTTCGGAGAATTTCTTCGCGATATCTTTGTAGATATCCCAGTCGCTTTTTGAATCCCAGGCCGGGTCAACAGCGGCAGAAAGCGGGTGAATAAACGGATGCATATCCGAAGTATTCATGTCGTCTTTCTCATACCAGGTCGCCGTTGGCAACACGATATCGGAATACAAACAGGTGCTCGACAGACGGAAGTCCAGCGTCACCACTAAATCCAGTTTGCCGTCGAGGCCGTTATCCACCCATTCGACTTCTTCCGGCATCACGCCGCCTTCTTTGCCCAAATCTTTACCCTGAATACCGTTTTCAGTACCCAACAGATATTTGAGCATGTACTCGTGGCCCTTGCCGGATGAACCCAGCAGGTTTGAGCGCCAGACAAACAAGTTGCGCGGATGGTTGTTACCGGCATCCGGCTGCTCGGCGGCAAAGCGAATATCGCCACTTTTCAGCTGCTGCGCGGTGAAATCAGCCGGGCTCATGCCTGCCGCTTTCGCCTGTTTGGCGATGTGCAACGGGTTGGTATTGAGCTGTGGTGCCGATGGCAACCAGCCCATACGCTCGGCGCGGACGTTGAAGTCAATCAAATGGCCGCTATAACGGGATTTATCCGCCAGCGGGGAAAGCAGTTCTTCGGCGGTCAACGACTCATAACGCCATTGGCTTGAGTGGTTATAGAAGAACGAAGTGCTGTTCATGTGGCGCGGCGGACGCTGCCAGTCAAGGGCGAAGGCAAGCGGAGTCCAGCCAGTTTGCGGGCGCAGTTTTTCCTGGCCCACATAGTGTGCCCAGCCGCCGCCGCTTTGGCCGACGCAACCGCAGAAGATCAGCATGTTGATCAGGCCACGGTAGTTCATGTCCATGTGGAACCAGTGGTTCATACCGGCACCGACGATGATCATCGAGCGGCCATGGGTTTTGTCAGCGTTGTCGGCAAATTCACGGGCAATGCGGATAATGTTCTGGCGGGAAACGCCGGTAATCTGCTCCGCCCACGCCGGGGTATACGCTTTCAAGTCGTCATAGCTCGACGCACAGTTTTCGTCGTTCAGGCCACGATCCAAACCGTAGTTCGCCAGCGTCAGGTCATAAACGGTAGTCACCAGCGCGGTGGAACCGTCTGCCAGTTGAATGCGTTTAACCGGCAGTTTATGCATCAGCACGTTATCGAGTTTCACGTTGCTGAAGTGCTCTGTGCTTTCACCGCCGAAGTATGGGAAGCCCACTTCCGCCACTTCGTCGTGGCTGCCGAGCAGGCTCAGGCGCAGTTCGGCTTCTTCGCCGCTGGTGCCGTCGCGCTGTTCCAGGTTCCACTTGCCCTTCTCGCCCCAGCGATAACCGATAGAACCGTTCGGTGCCAGCAACTCGCCGTTCTGGCTGTCCATGGCGACCGTTTTCCACTGCGGGTTATTTTCCTGGCCCAGACCGTCAACCAAATCAGATGCACGTAACATGCGGCCTGCGGCGTAGAAACCGTCACGCTCTTCCAGCATCACCAACATTGGCATGTCGGTGTAGCGGCGCACGTAATCGGTGAAGTATTGGCTTGGGTTGTCGAGGTGGAATTCACGCAGCATCACATGGCCCATTGCCAGCGCCATCGCTGCATCGGTGCCCTGTTTTGGTGCCAGCCACTGGTCGCACAGTTTGGCGATTTCAGCGTAATCCGGCGTCACCGCGACAGTTTTGGTGCCTTTGTAACGCACTTCGGTAAAGAAGTGGGCGTCGGGCGTACGGGTCTGCGGAACGTTAGAACCCCAGGCCATAATGTAGCTGGAGTTGTACCAGTCGGCAGATTCAGGAACGTCAGTCTGCTCGCCCCAGGTCATTGGTGACGCAGGCGGTAAATCGCAATACCAGTCGTAGAAGCTCAGGCAGGTGCCGCCAATCAGGGAAAGGTAGCGAGCGCCTGAGGCGTAAGAAACCATCGACATTGCCGGGATCGGCGAGAAACCTGCGATACGGTCAGGGCCGAAAGTTTTCGCGGTAAACACGTTAGCCGCAGCAATCAGCTCGTTCACTTCCTGCCAGCTTGAGCGCACAAAACCACCGCGACCACGGGCTTGTTTATAGCTTTTTGCTTTCTCCGGGTCGTTGATGATTGAAGCCCAGGCATCGACCGGATCTTCATGCAGCGTTTTCGCTTCACGCCACAGTTTAATCAGGCGCTTGCGCATCAAAGGATATTTCAGGCGGTTGGCGCTGTAGAGATACCAGGAGTAGCTCGCACCGCGCGGGCAGCCGCGTGGCTCATGGTTTGGCATATCAGGGCGAGTGCGCGGGTAATCGGTTTGCTGGGTTTCCCAAGTCACCAGGCCGCTTTTGACGTAGATCTTCCAGCTACAGGAGCCCGTGCAGTTAACACCATGAGTGGAACGCACCACTTTGTCGTGCTGCCAACGCTGGCGATAACCTTCTTCCCAATCACGATTGGTATCGAGCAGTTGGCCATGTCCATCGGCAAAAGTTTCGCCCTTCTGTTTGAAGTACCGAAACCGGTCAAGAAATTTGCTCATCGGGGTTCTCCTGATGTGGAGCCTGGAGGCTCTATCTTATGAATACGACATTGCTAATTTGCTGGCACGGTAACCCGCGCATTTGCAGGGATAATTGATGAGGATCAACTGGAACTGAGGGAGTTTTGCGCACGGATGGGCGATATACCACCAAAGTGGCAATAACAATTTAATGGCTAATCAATTGAAATATATCAATATTTAACTCATCACACATTATGTAAGGAGTAGAAATTTGAACCGCTGGGTATTAAGGGGTAAGTGAGTAAAAATGGGGCTTCCCTTTCACAGAAGACCCCATCATAAATTGTGCGGTTTTAAACAGAAGCCAATGGTTCTGATTTGCGCTCAGCGCGGATGTTTTTGATCAGCAGACCCGAAATGACAATCCCGGCGCAGGCGAAAACGGCCATCAAACCAAAGACGATTTTGTAGCCCAACAGACCAGGATTGGTATCTAAGATGTAGCCGTACAGGCTGTAGCAGAACATCGCCGGGGCATAACCGATAAAACTGCCCAAAGCCATTGCCGCGCCGGTGTTTTTCTCACTGATTCCCGCTTCACCGATTGGGGCGAAGAACACCGCACGTTGTGTAAAGATAACCGCACCAAACATCAGAGTGCAGGCCATGCCTAAATAAACCGGCATTTGCTCATGGGGTAATAATATCAATGCAACCAACGCCAGCGCGCTAATAATAAAGGTATAGAACAGATATTGGCTCGGGGACTTTAAAACTTTATCCGCTATTAACCCACCAATAGGGCCGCCGACCATTTTTAAACAATATTGATTGATAATCCCATATGCGCCCACCAAAGCAATTGGCAGTGCGTAGACATTCCTTAAGAAGGGAATAAAGAAGGTTAATCCGCAATACACGGCATAAACACAGAACACGCTAAAAGCAATTAACCATACGGTTTTGTTTTTTAATACATTACCCAGGCCTGGATTTGCTTCTTTTTTGGCTGCATTCTCTTTTTTCGCCGTTTGCTCTTCCGGGCTTTCTTTTAATACGAAGAAAATAATCACACCCACCGCAATAGCGATGAAGGAGTAAAATAATATTGCCGCTTTAAAACCGAAATAGTCGCTACCAAACCAGGTAAAAACAGCCAGTGCGCTAAAGGCAATAACGGTATCAACAATCCCTCGCCCGGTTTCAAAGAAGCCAAACAACCTTCCCTGTTGGGTGTTGTCTCCGAGCAAACTCACCGACTTTAACAGCACCGGCCAGTTCAGCATGTCGCAGGTCACCCCGAACAGCGCCCAGACAAAAAGTATGCCCCAGTAGCCCGGCATGGTGGAAAGGTAGATCCCCAGCAAACCCGTCGCAATCAGTGAAAGCGACATCGTAAACCGGCGCGGCAATTTGTCAGAAAAGTAGATTGATAAGAAGAAGCCAATGGTCGTGACAATAGAGTTAACCGACATCGCATTCCCAATTTCACCATTCGTTAGATGAAAATATTCCTGCATCGGAACATAAAATGCGTCTTTCAATGACGGCAATTTATATATTGTACCGCCGCACAAAACCAACAAGCTAAATATAGTCCATCTTTTTTTCGTTAGCATAAGACACCCCACCCCTGAACTAGCGGAATTGATTATTATTTGAGAGTACAGTCACTTCACGAAACGCAAAGCGCCGGAATTAAACGATTCGGATTATTTATTTCTACAAAATAGCCATAGCATCTTGGTTAAGCTCGGAAAGAATATTACGCACATGGTTTATTTGATTCATGGCATCATCAATTTCTTTATTCAGCCTTTCTTCCAGCCCGGAAGTCGGCAATGGTGTTTCACTCATTTCGCGCAATGGGATCCACGGATTTTTATCTTCATTAGTGAAACGAAATGCCGGGGCATAATAATCCACTTCTTCTTCCAGACCAAAAGCCGTGACCTGCGGTTTATCTTCACCTAAACAAATTAATTGCAGCAGTAACTCTTTAAACGGTAATTCACCCTGCCCGGAAATACACGCCGTATGCCCGCGCCCTTCACCTTCGTTAGTGATTAACGCATCTTTAATATGCACCTGGGTGACTTCATTTTCCATGACGGCCAACGCTTCAAGTGGCTCTTCGTTAGCGTTAATCATATTGGCAAAATCGAACAGCAGCGAAAGCTGCGGGAAGTCGGCCTGTTGAATCAATCGCACCAGTTCGTGGCTCTGCAAATCTTCATGCTGCTCGAGGGTAAATGTCAGCCCGCTGTGTTGGTATTGCGCTTTAATGTATTGAATATCCTTGGCAATAATCTCCATGACTTCCGAAAGCGTGCCTTCATAGCGCGGATAGAAACGCACTGACGTGGCTCCAGATTTCAGTGCAATTTTCACTGCTTCATCAATTGTACCGGCATCTGAGGCGCTGGTTTCGATGTGAACATCCAACCCCAACCGGCGCGCTTTGGCAGCAAAACGCGCAAACCGCTCATCGCTGGCGTGCCTTAGCGATTGGCTCTCACCATCCACAACATGAATTTTCACCCCTTTCAGTTGCTGTTGGCTGGCGATATCCAGCAAATCTTCCGGCAGGATCTTCTCCATACGCATATTTAAATGAAACGCGTAGGCATGCAGATAAAGCGGCAGATCCCTCGCGCGCTCGACAATTTTTTTAGCCTGGATGTGGTTCATGGAAACTCCTAAAAATCGATATAAAACTCTACAGATTCAAAACGCCAATATTCGATATCAACCTGAATGACGCGCCTGGATTCGTCGGCACGGTATTTTTCAACGCGAATAGACGGTGTGCCCGGCGTGCCGCCCATGCCTTTGCATGCGCCCGCCGATAACCGGGTGGGTTTAAACGCTAAATGCTGCGTGTGCGAGCTTTTGCCAAAATCTTCTCGCCATACTTCGACAAAAGAACGCTCGCCTAATTTGTCGATAAAACCGGGGGCAGACTGCGCATTGATAAAGGTTTCGTGATAGAAAACTTTATGGTTATCAAGCGCTCCCCAACCGCAGATTTTGTAAATTTCCTCGCCGTCTTTTACATTTAACTGCGCCAGAATTTCTGCTTCCGCTGTATAAACGCACTCTTTTTCCAGAAAACCCCAGGACGGCAAACGCCCTTGTTCCAGCGCCGCCTGTTTAAAACTGGTGGAGGTATTCGGCGTATATTTGAAGCACGGCAAGGCCACAAACCAGCCGCGACGATCCTTACGAAAGATCTTCTCTTCCCCTTCGAGAAACAGCAGCGCCTGGCGCAGCGTCATGCGCTTGATGCCCAATAATTCTTCTAACTCGCGCTCGGAAGGTAACTTACTGCCAGGCTGGACAACGCCTTTGCTCAGCCAGTCGTTGAGCATCTCTTTTGCTGCTTCAACTGTGGAATGGTTTTTCATGCTTTAATCCATTTGGTTTAAACCAGATTTGTTATCACGGTACTCTTCACCTGCGAATGTGACAATGGTGCCAGGGCGGGTAGTTATTCTAAATGTGAGGTTTCTCGCAGAAACAAGCAGGATCGAGGGGGAATTTCAGGCAAAAAAAAGCGCGACCGAAGTCGCGCAAGGGATAACCAAAAGGTCAATCGTTGGAATTTATTTTGATGATTTACGGCCATAAACGGCCCAGGTGATCACCACACACACAATATAAAACACGAGGAAAACTTTCATCGCGCCTGCCGGAGAACCGGTGAGCGCAAGGGATGTGCCGAAGGCTTTCGGGATAAAGAACCCGCCAATCGCACCAATCGCAGAGATAAAGCCCAGCGCCGCAGCCGTGTCAGTTGCCGCTTCGCGCAGCGCACGCTCTTCGGTTCCACCCTGCGCTTTCACGCGGTCCATCGTCAGCTTACGGAAGATCACGGAGATCATCTGGAAGGTAGAACCACTCCCCAAACCGGCCGTCAGGAACAGCATCAGGAACACGCCGAAGAAGGCAATAAAGTTACCGCCGACGCCATTGTGCGGCAGCGTGGTAAACAGCAGCGCACTGAAAATCGCCATAAAGATAAAGTTCAGCAGTGAAACACGCGTGCCGCCAAAGCGGTCTGAAATCGCCCCACCCGCAGAACGAGCCAGCGCACCAAACAGCGGGCCGAAGAAGGCGAAATGCAGAATGTTGACGTCCGGGAACTGCGTTTTTGCCAGCATCGCGAAACCGGCAGAAAAACCGATAAACGAGCCGAACGTTGCCAGATAAAGCACGCCCATAATCCACAGGTGCGCACGTTTGAGTACCGGCAACTGCTCTTTTAAAGAGGCTTTTGAGGTCGCCAGGTCGTTCATGCCAAACCAGGCCGCAACGGTGAAGATAGCCAGCAGCGGCACCCAAATCCAGGCGGCGTTTTCAAGGAACAGCATAGTGCCGTCGGCCTGCTCAACGCCCGTTCCACCGAACACGGCAAACATGGAAAGCGAAATCGCCAGCGGTGCAACAAGCTGCATCACACTCACGCCCAGGTTACCCAGGCCACCGTTGATACCCAGCGCGCCGCCCTGTTTGGCTTTCGGGAAGAAGAAGCTGATGTTTGCCATGCTGGAAGCGAAGTTCGCCCCCGCAAAACCGCACAGCAACGCAATAATGATAAACACGCTAAATGGCGTTGATGGGTTTTGCACCGCGAAGCCCAGCCACACGCAAGGGATAATCAAAATCCCGGTGCTGAACGCCGTCCAGCGACGACCGCCGAAAACAGGCACCATAAAGGAGTACGGCACGCGCAGTAATGCACCGGACACTGACGGCAGCGCGGTCAGCATAAACAGTTGGTCAGTGGTGAAGTTAAAGCCGACTTTGTTCAGGTTTACCGCGACCGCGCTGAACAACATCCAAACGCAGAATGCTAACAGTAAGCAAGGAACGGAAATCCATAAGTTACGGCTGGCAATGCCGTGGCCCTTACTTTGCCAGAATGCAGGTTCTTCCGGACGCCATTCGGTAATGAGCGATCCCGATTTCTGGTTATTGGCGGGAGACTGAGACATAAACACCTCAAAAAGAGTGAGAGTAATTGCCGTCACAGTAGGGGCTAATCAAGAATAAAAATTGATGTGAATCAAGGGATAACCCATCAGAATAATGGCTAAAAATTGACCGTCATTCTTTGTGGGTAACACTAAAAATCGTAAATAGTGTGGTTTTTCACATGCCTGAAAGAAGGGGTTAATGACCTAACACCTGAATATGCCACCTCCGGCAATTAGTGGGTAATCCTTAAGGGGTATGGGTATACTCCAGGGGATGTCTGAGAATAAGCGCATTGTCTTTTTTATCTCCACGGAGTTCCTCTGTTAATGCTTAAACGCCTGCTCTCGCCACTCACTTTGTTCAACCAACTGGCACTTGTTGTGCTGTTGTTGGCGTTGTTGGGTGTCGCGGGAATGAGTTTGGCAGGCTGGCTGGCACAAGGGATTCAGGGGAATGCGCACGCCATCAACAAGGCGGGTTCGATGCGTATGCAAAGCTACCGTCTGCTGGCGGCGATCCCTCTTAGCGAAAAAGACAGCGCGCTTTTAGATGAGATGGAGCAGACCACCTGGAGCAAAGATCTCCAGGAAGCGGCAGAACAAGACGGGCAACAAGATAAATTAGCCGCCCTGCAACACTACTGGCGTGAAGAACTCGAACCTGCCCTGCGTCGCGCCAACAATGCCGAACAGGTCAAACCGCATGTTGCCGGGTTTGTCACTCGTATCGACCAGCTCGTCACCACCTTCGATCACACCACAGAAATGCGCCTCCAGCGCATCATTCAGCTGCAACTTGGCATGGCGGCGCTAATGGGTTTGCTGATCATTTTCACGGTCATTTGGTTACGCAAGCGGCTATTGCAGCCGTGGCAAAAACTCCTGACGATGGCGCAGGCAATTGGGCAACGTGACTTCACTCACCGGGTGAATGTGCGTGGGCGCAATGAAATGGCAACGCTCGGCATCGCGCTGAATAGCATGTCTGCCGAACTGGCGGAAAGTTACGCCAGCCTTGAACAGCGTGTGCGTGAGAAAACCGCCGGGCTGGAGCAAAAAAACCAGATCCTCTCTTTCTTGTATCAGGCCAACCGCCGCCTGCACTCTCAGGCTCCGCTGTGCCAGCGTCTGTCGCCGGTTCTCAGCGAGTTACAGCATTTGACGCCGCTGCGAAATATCGAGCTGCGGGTTTATGAATGTGAAGACGAAGAGAATTACGAAGAATATACCTACCAGCCAGACAGCAGCTGTGAAGCCAGCGGCTGCAATCTTTGCCCGCGCGAGCCGCTGTTGCAGCCTGGCGAAACCACAGCGCAGAAATGGCGTTTAACCGACAACCACATTCAGTACGGCCTGGTGCTGGCGCAATTGCCGTTGGGTTGCAGCCTGACGCACGACCAGCAGCAGCTCGTTTTGACGCTGATGGAACAGCTCACCGCCACGCTGGCGCTTGAGCGCCAGTACGAGCGCCAGCAGCAATTGGTCGTGATGGAAGAGCGTTCCGCCATTGCCCGTGAATTGCACGACTCCATCGCCCAATCGCTCTCATGCCTGAAAATGCAGGTCAGCTGTATGCAGATGCAAGGGGATTCCCTGCCCGCTGAAATGCAAACGTTGCTCGGGCAGATGCGCAGCGAGTTGAATACATCGTGGCGACAACTACGTGAGTTATTGACCACCTTCCGCCTGCAACTCATCGAACCTGGGCTGCGCCCGGCGCTGGAAGCCAGTTGCCGCGAATTTAGTGAAAAACTGGGTTTCCCGGTCAATCTCGATTATCAGGTGCCACCGCGCCTGGTGCCTTCTCATCAGGCTATTCACCTGGTGCAAATTACCCGCGAAGCCTTAAATAACAGCCTGAAACACGCCAACGCGACCGCGAGCGGCGTCAGCGTTATTCATCGAGACAATCAAATTACGTTAACCATCTGGGATAACGGCTGCGGCATTCCTGACAACGGCGAGCGCCGCAACCATTACGGACTTATTATTATGCGAGATCGTGCGCAAAGCTTAAAAGGCGATTGCCAGATCCGCGAACGCCCTGGTGGCGGTACTCAAGTCATCGTCAGTTTTATCCCCGAAATCACCTCAGGAGCACAACATGAGTAACCCGGAAGCCTCGACCATACTGCTTATCGACGATCATCCCATGCTGCGCACTGGCGTTAAACAACTCATCAGTATGGCGCCGGAGCTGGCGGTTGTCGGTGAAGCGGGTAACGGCGAGCAAGGCGTTTTACTTGCCGAGGAACTCGACCCGGACTTGATTCTGCTGGACTTAAATATGCCCGGCATGAACGGCCTGGAAACCCTCGACTGCCTGCGTGAGAAGCCGCTTTCGGGGCGCATTGTGGTGTTCAGCGTCTCGAACCATGAAGAAGATGTGGTCACGGCGCTAAAACGTGGTGCGGATGGTTATTTGTTGAAAGACATGGAACCGGAAGATTTGCTCAAAGCGCTGCAACAAGCCGCTGCGGGTGAAATGGTTTTAAGCGAAGCATTAACGCCGGTGCTGGCCGCCAGCTTACGTGCCAACCGCGCCACGTCTGACCGCGATGTCAATCTGCTCACGCCACGCGAGCGCGATATTCTCAAACTTATTGCTCAAGGTTTGCCGAATAAGATGATTGCCCGCCGTCTGGACATCACCGAAAGCACGGTGAAAGTTCACGTTAAGCATCTGCTTAAAAAGATGAAGCTGAAATCCCGCGTTGAAGCGGCGGTTTGGGTGCATCAGGATCGAATTTTTTAATGTTAAAACGGTGAATGTGGTGGATGACGCCTGCGGCTTATCCACCCTACAACCCCAAACCGAATCCCGACATCACTCGTTATTGCGGTAACAACTCATAACGCGGATCGGCAAGTGGGTTCACCACCAGCGGCTCCGCCAGTTTCAGCGTAATCCAGTTCGACGTCACCTTCTGGCCTTTATCATCCTCAATCACCACTGAAAGCCGATATTCATTCGGGCCATTTTCGTTCCATGTCGGCATGATCATGCTCCAGCCGCTGGTGTCGCGGTTATCCGCAGGCGGCGTCAGGCTCAATGCCTGAGTGTCGCCCTGCCAGGTAATATTGCGGATTTTGTGGCTGGCGCGGATTTGCAGCTTGAGCGCCACGGTTTCGCCCGCGTGCAGTTCCCATGGCGGCGTCGCCAAAAAGACCGATAATGTTTTACGCTGGCGATACTCCATCACCGGTAGCGAATCACGTTCTACGTTGTCATAACGGCTGCCGCGCAGTGAACTTGTGGTCGCTACTTCGGCAGCAGAAAGCTGTTTGGCTACCGGAACGCCAAAACGGTAATTGAGCTTCAGGCCGAGATTATCTTGCGAAACACCGCTTTCCCCCTGTTTATGCTGCGCAGTAAGCGTCAGCAGCGGGATCGGCGTGTAACTCAATCCCATTGTTACCGCCACCGGGTTACGATAACCGGTGCCGGTATCAAACAAATCCACGCTGTTACCGTAGTATTTTTCAAAACTGAGGCTGGTATTGATATGGCGATAAAACGGCAGCCACGCCTGCGCGGTAATGTCATAACCCCGCGCCAGCCGTTGTTCCAGCGTTTCACTATCGCCTTCCTGCCAGCTGGCTAATGGCTGGTAATAGTTCGCAGAGAGGCGTAAATACTCGCCCCACGCTTCGGTGCCAAACCCGGCACGTTGTAATTGAGTAGCAAGCTGATTGTCATAAAACGCGTTATAGCCCAGCAACCAATCGCCCGCCACCCAACGCTGCCCGGCGCCAATATTGCCAATCGTGCCGTCGTCTTTTTGAGTAAAACCCACCTGGCTCCAGGTCAGATAACGGTTGTTATCTTCCCACGGCGTAAACACCGAGGCGCTGCTGCCGTTCCAGTTCCCGTGTTCATCGACCAGTAAATTGATGTTGGCTTTGCCGAGCGGCGATAACAGCGATTCCGCTTCACTGGTCACTTTGTCGGTCAACACATCTCGCAGGCGAGTAAACGCCAGCAACCGCGCCTGATCCCCTGCATCCAGTCCGTCATCGACCATACTCGCTTCGCCAAATTTCTTCGCCATCGCAGCAATTTCACGCGCGGCGGCATCGGTTTCTGGGGCAATACCCAAATCCGGTAATTGTTCGGTGGACTGGTCAAAAGGATCGGCGGCTTTTTCGATAAAGGTCTGGCGGGTACTGGCAGCCCCTCCTGCGCTGAGGAGTGCGTATGACAAAGTGAAAAATGGAACGGCTTTTCTAAACATCTGGAAATTATAACATCACACAACAGCAATTCATTCCCAAACTCGTAAACACAGATTACTCCGGTATTACTTTAGCAATGCCTTCAGCTCTGGAATACACGACCCGCAGTTAGTGCCGCAACGCAGTTTTTCACCCAGTTGACCCACTGATTTGCACCCGCTGGCGATCGCCGCACGAATGGTTTTCTCTCCCACGCCAAAACAGCTGCACACCGTCGCACCTGTATCAACAGCGGTTCCAGCCGTTTTACCAGCTAATAAACGATGACGTTCGGTGGCCGTTGGCGGAGCCTGTTCAAATGCCGCAACAACCGCCGCTGCGCTAATCTCAGGCCAGACGTTGGCGCTGTAAAACGCCAGCTGTAACTCCCCGTTTTGCCAGGCCAGTACATGGTAAAACTCACCATTACCGCAGGCTGTTTGCAACTGCCAGCCACGTCCGGTGGCGAGAGTTTCAATCCATACCTGAGCGTTGCTGTCTGCCGCGCAAAGGAAATGCTGCACGCCAGAAGTCGCCTGTTTCCACCATTGAATATCGTCGGCAAAAGCGATGTCTTCGCGGGCGAAAATCTCCCCCTGCCACGCAGGCTGCCAGCGCTGAATACGCACCGCCGTTTGCTTGCTTTCCGGCTGCCCGGAATGCGGATCGCACACGCTTTTTATCAGGCCGTTAATTTGCCCTTTTCGGGCAAACTGCTGGTTCCAGTGCATCGGTGCAAACACGTTCCCCGGTAGTTGGTTTGCGCTAATCAGCACCTTCGCCACCACGCCGCCGGAGCGCGAGGCGACTCGAACCAGGCTATTTTGAGTGACACCGTAACGTTTTGCATCCTGTGGATGTATTTCGAGAAACGGCATACTGATGTGCTGCATCAGGCGTGGCACGTTGCCGGTGCGCGTCATGGTGTGCCATTGATCGCGAATGCGCCCGCTATTGAGGATCAGCGGATAATAATGGTCAGCGTTTGCCTGCGGTAAAGCCGGTTCAACTGGCAGCAACTGGAACTTTCCATTCGCTCGCCAGCTTTTAAACGTTGAATTAATGGTTGAGGTTACTGGCCAGCGCACCGGTTCGAGCGCGTCGTATTGCTCGCGGTCTAACGTTGCCAGGCCGCTGATATCAAAGGCGCGTGTGCCGTTATTTTCATAGCCTGAAAGTGCCGCATGTTCGCAAAAGATCTCATGTGAATGCTGCCAGTTAAACGCTTCGCCATAACCCAGGCGTTGTGCGATTTGGGAAATAATCCACCAGTCAGCTCGCGCCTCACCGGGCGCGGGTAAAAATGCACGCTGGCGTGAAATACGCCGCTCGGAATTAGTGACGGTGCCGTTTTTTTCGCCCCACGCCAGCGCCGGGAATTTCACGGTGGCGAAGCGCGAGGTGTCCGTTTCACGCACCACGTCCGAGACAATCACCAGCGGGCAGTTCGCCAGCGCCTGCGCCACATGTGAGCTATCGGGCAACGATACCAGCGGATTGGTGCCCATAATCCACACGGCTTTGACTTCACCGCGCCCGATCGCTTCAAACAGTTCGACGGCCATCAAGCCCGGCGTTTCGGCAATGCGCTCGCTGCCCCAAAATCGCCCAAGGCGGGCGATATCCGCAGGTTCAAAATTCATATGGCAGGCGAGCTGATTGGCAAGCCCGCCGACTTCGCGCCCGCCCATGGCATTGGGCTGCCCGGTCAGCGAAAACGGGCCACAGCCGTCGCGGCCAATTTTGCCGCTCGCCAGATGCACATTGATAATCGCGTTGCATTTGTCGCTGCCGCTCGACGACTGATTAATGCCCATGGTGTAAAGCGTCATGGCGCGATTGGCCTGCGCAAACCAGTGCCAGAAGGTTTGCACATCTGCACTGTCCAGTTGGCAAAAGTCGGCGGTTTTTTCCAGCGTCCAGTTTGCGGCTATTTCCAGCGCGGCGGTTTGTCCGTCAAAAGCATTTGGCTCAGGCGGCGGCAAAACATTCAGTAAACCGACAAACAATGCGGCGTCAGTTCCTGGGCGAAGCGCCAGGTGCAAATCGGCGATATCGCAGGTCGCGGTGCGGCGCGGGTCGATGACCACCACTTTCATATTCGGGCGCTGCTGTTTAGCCTTGACCAGGCGCTGATATAACACCGGATGCGCCCATGCGGCGTTAGATCCCACCAGCACGACTAAGTCTGTTTGCTCCAGATCCTCATAGCTACATGGCACGAAATCCGCGCCAAATGCGCGTTTGTACCCCACCACCGCCGAGGACATGCACAGCCGCGAATTAGTGTCGATGTTCCCCGCGCCAATAAACCCCTTCATCAGCTTGTTGCCGGCGTAATAATCTTCGGTTAGCAGCTGGCCGGAGGCGTAAAACGCCACCGCTTTGGGGCCGAATTCGTCAATAATCCCTTGCAGACGACGGGCGGTTTCATCCAGCGCGGTTTCCCATTCCACGCGCTCGCCGTTGATTTCCGGGTGCAGTAAGCGCCCTTCGAGGCCGAGCGTTTCGCCCAGTGCCGCGCCTTTTACGCACAATCGCCCAAAGTTTGCCGTATGCTGTTCGTCGCCGCTAATCTGGAAGCCATTTTCCGTTGACTGCGCTTTCACGCCGCAGCCGACACCGCAGTATGGGCATGTCGTGCGCACAACATTTGTCATGATGCCTCCGCACGCATAATCAGCGCCTGGCTGCCCACCCACACGGTGCCTTGTTCCACTTTCACCGGCCAGGCGCGAACCGCCTGTTCGCCATCCTGAGTGCGCCCGTCGCGCAGGCGAATACGATGTTTGTACAGTGGTGAAATCACAATCGGCTCGCCGCCCGCATCGCCGACGATACCGCGCGAAAGCACGTTGGCATCGCTGCCCGGTTCGAGGTTATCAAGGGCATAAATCGCATCGCCAAAGCGGAACAAAGCAATTTGCTGCTCGCCAAGACGTGCGCCGATTCCCGCCTGCGCGGGGATTTCGCTAACGTTGCAAACTGCCTGCCAGGGTTTGGCTGGCGCGACCGTTGGCAGATGCACCACTTCGCTAACTGGCTGTAATTGTCCGCGCAGAGTCTGGCGCTGCACCGCTTCGTCCGGCTGTTCGCTGTTCACATACGAACGGAACAACGCAAGGCGATCCGGGCTGTTGAGCGTGGTTTGCCATTCGCACTGGAAAGTATCGACGACGCTGATCATCTCTTTTTCCAGCTCGTCGTTCAGGCCGAGGCTGTCGTTGAGAATCACATCGCGCAGGTATTCAATGCCGCCTTCGAGGTTGTCCATCCAGGTGCTGGTGCGCTGCAAACGGTCGGCGGTGCGGATGTAAAACATCAGCAAACAGTCGATGGTGCGGATTAGCGTTTCCCGGTCGAGATCGCTGGCGAACAAGTTCGCATGGCGCGGTTTCATGCCGCCGTTGCCGCACACGTACAGGTTCCAGCCTTTGTCGGTAGCAATCACGCCGATGTCTTTGCTCTGCGCTTCGGCACATTCCCGGGTGCAACCGGACACCGCCATTTTGATTTTGTGCGGTGAGCGCAGCCCTTTGTAGCGATTCTCCAGCTCAATAGCGAGGCCTGTGGAATCCTGCACCCCGTAACGGCACCAGGTGGAACCGACGCAGGATTTTACGGTGCGCAGCGACTTGCCGTAGGCGTGACCGGTTTCAAAGCCCGCCGCCACCAGCTCTTCCCAAATCGCAGGCAGCTCTTCAAGGCGTGCGCCAAACAGGTCGATGCGCTGGCCGCCGGTAATTTTGCTGTACAGTTGGTAGCGTTTTGCCACCTGGCCGATGGCGATTAAACCGTCCGGGGTGATTTCGCCTGCAGGAACGCGCGGCACAATCGAGTAAGTGCCGTCTTTCTGGATGTTGGCGAAGTAGCGATCGTTGGTATCCTGCAGCGGTAAGTGCGCGGGTTTGAGCAAATATTCATTCCAGCACGACGCGAGCACCGAGGCTGCCAGCGGCTTGCAGATTTCACAGCCATGGCCGTGCCCATAGCGGCTAATCAGTTGCTCAAAACTATGGATATGGTTGACGCGCACCAGGTGGTAGATTTCCTGGCGCGAGTACGGGAAGTGTTCGCAAATGTCCTTTTTCACCTCCACGCCCTGCTCTTGCAGTTGGTATTCCATCACCTGTTTCACCAGCGCCGAACAGCCGCCGCAGCCCGTCGCCGCTTTGGTGCAGGCTTTGATTGCGCCCATCTCTCCCGCACCGTTGCTCACCGCCGCGCAAATATCCGCTTTGCTGACGTTATGGCAGGAGCAAATCTGCGCAGTTTCCGGTAATGCCGCGACGCCCAGCCCTTTTGGTGCGCCGCCTGCCGATACGGGCAGAATCAGGCTTTCCGGCTGCGCGGGGAGCGCCATGCCGTTGAGCATCATTTGCAGCAACGTCGCGTATTCACTGCTGTCGCCCACCAGCACGCCGCCGAGCAGGGTTTTGTTATCGGCTGAAACGACGATCTTTTTGTAGATTTGCTGCGGGCCGTTAGTCCACTGGTAACTCTGGCAGCCGGGCGTGCGCCCGTGAGCATCGCCAAACGAGGCCACTTCCACGCCGAGCAATTTCAGTTTGGTGCTCATGTCCGCGCCGAGGAATGCGGATTCAACGCCCGCAAGCGTTGCCGCCGCGACACGAGCCATTTGATAACCCGGAGCCACGAGGCCAAAGATTTTGCCTTCCCACAAGGCGCATTCGCCGATGGCGTAAATCGCGCTGTCGCTGGTTTGGCAATGATCGTTAATCACGATTCCGCCGCGTTCACCCAGCACCAGTTCGCTGGTTTTTGCCAGCGCGTCTTGCGGGCGGATACCGGCAGAAAAGACGATAAGATCGGTCGGCAGCGTTTCGCCGTCGGCAAAATTCAGCTGTAAACCGTCGGTATCGGTAATGGCGGTGGTCGATTTACTGGTATGCACCTGCACGCCGATTTCGCTGATTTTTGCGCGCAGCATCGCAGCGCCGTCGTTATCAAGCTGCACCGCCATTAGGTTGGGCGCAAACTCCACCACGTGCGTTTCGAGGCCAAGCTGTTTAAGCGCATTCGCCGCCTCCAGCCCTAATAAACCGCCGCCAATCACCACGCCGCGTCTGGCGCTGCGGGCGCGTTCGGCAATCGCATCCAGATCGTCGAGCGTGCGATACACAAAGCAGCCGGGCAGATCGTTACCGGGAACCGGCGGCACGAACGGGTACGAGCCGGTTGCCAGCACTAACTTGTCGAAGTAAGTTTCGCGCCCTTCACTGTCGCGCACTACGCGCTGTTGGCGATCTATCTCCACGATTTTGCTGTTACAACGCAGTTCAATGCCATTGTTATTAAAGAAATCACCCTGCACCATCGAAAGCGATTCGGCGCTGCGTCCGGCAAAATATTCCGAAAGATGCACGCGGTCATACGCCGGATGGCGCTCTTCACCAAACACCACAATGTGATAGCTGTGGTGCAGTTGCTGCGCCACGCACTGTTCCAGAAAGTGGTGCCCGACCATGCCGTGACCGATTACTACCAGCGTTGCTTTTGTCATGTCGTCATTTCCGGCAGCCAGCGGCTGCTCATCAGAGTGGTATTCGTCAAACAGCGCGGCAGGCGTAACGGGTGCCGCGCTGAGCAAGATGTCGGTAAGCGCATTCGCGGGCTTGATATCGCCCAGCAGCAACGCGCCCACCAGCGTGTCGCCGCGTAAATGCAGGCAGCGATAATGTTTTGAAAGAGGATCGAAAGCGGTAAGGATGCGCGTGTCGGGCTGTTCGCGAAGGTCGCCTGCGGAAAATAGCGGGATGCCGCTGACTTTGAGGCGCGTGCCGCAGTCCTGGTACTGAAAATCAGCCGTGGATTCGCCGCATAAACGGGCGGCTAAAACGTCGGCCTGTTGTAAACATGGTGCCACCAGCCCCCAGGTTTGCCCGTCGATTTCACAGCATTCACCTAATGCGCTTACGCGAGGCGTTGAACTGCGCAATTGGGCATCAACGGTGATTCCGCGCTGGCAAGCCATTCCGGCCTGTTGCGCGAGGGCGATATTGGGTTTTACGCCGGTGGCGATAATGACTCTTCCTGCGGGTAAAACTTCGCCATTGCTTAACGTCACGCTAGTTTCAGAAATGCGCTCTATGCCGCAGTTGAGCAGGCAACGAATGCCCCGTTCTGCGAGATGTTCCTCAAGCAGCAAACCTGCCTGCTGGTTGAGCTGAATGTCCATGAGCCACGGCTGGCGGTGAATCAACGTGACGGGAATACCGCGTGCGCAAAGTGCCGCCGCCGCTTCCACGCCCAGCAAACCTCCGCCGAGCACCACGGCATTTCCCTCGCCACCGAGAATTGAATCGACGTCCGCCAGGGTGCGGAAACCGTGTACGTGCGGCAATTGGTGCCCGTCAATAGGCGGAATAAACGGGCGTGAACCGGTGGCGAACACCAGTTCGTCATAGTTGAGAGTGCGAATATCAGAGCGAACGGTCTGGAGCTGCGTGTCCACTTCCCGCACCGCTTCGCCCGTCAGCAGCTCAATACCGTGGGAAACATACCAGGCGGCATCGTGCAATTGCGTCGCTAGCGCGGGCTTTTCCCCCGCCAGCACCGGCGAGAGCAAGATGCGGTTGTAACTCAGCGCGGGTTCTTCGCCAAAAACAGTGATGGCGAAACGCCCCGCTGCCCGCGCCACAATTTGCTCCACCAGACGAATGGCCGCCATGCCGTTGCCGATAACAATCAGACGTCGCGTCATGAGCGTGTCCTCAGGCAGCCCTGGGCTGTTTTTCGTAGAGGAAGCGCAGCACTTGCTGGCGCAAATGGTGGTAGCGGCTGTCTTCGGCGAGTTCCACGCGGTTGCGCGGGCGCGGCAAATCAACCTGCAATGTTTCGCCTACCGTCGCCGCCGGGCCGTTGGTCATCATCAGCACGCGGTCGGAAAGCAGTACCGCTTCGTCAACGTCATGAGTGATCAGCACAATCGTGGTGTGCAGCTCTTGCTGGATGTGCATCACAGCATCCTGCAAATGGGCGCGAGTCAGCGCATCGAGTGCGCCAAACGGCTCGTCCATCAGCAGCACTTTGGGTTTCATCGCCAGCGCACGGGCGATGCCGACACGCTGTTTCATGCCACCGGAAATCTCTCCGGGACGCTTGTTAACGGCGTGGCCCATCTGCACGCGCTCGAGGTTGTGCACAATCCATTCGCGGCGCTCGGCGCGGTTCATGGTGTGGCGAAAGACTTGATCCACCGCCAGCGCCACGTTTTCGAAGCAGGTCATCCACGGCAGCAGCGAATGATTCTGAAACACCACGGCGCGCTCTGGCCCTGGCCCGGCGATTTCGCGGTTGTCGCACAGCAGGCCGCCTTCGGAGGGCAAGGTGATCCCGGCAATCAAATTCAGCAGCGTGGATTTGCCACATCCTGAGTGACCAATCAGGCTGATGGTTTCGCCTTCTTCAATATCAAAGCTGACGTTGCTCAGCGCCAGAAATTCGCCGCTGGCAGTGGAAAAACGCTGGCTAACATTTTGTACCTGAATAATTTTCTTCATGATTATTTCTCCCAACTGAAGCGACGCGCCAGCAACATCAAAGCCTGTTCGAGCAGCAGCCCGACGACGCCGATAATCACAATCGCGATAAGAATGTTTTCGACGTTGAGGTTGTTCCACTCGTTCCAGATCCAGAAGCCGATCCCAAGGCCTCCGGTGAGCATTTCGGCGGCGACAATCACCAGCCACGCAATGCCGATGGACAAGCGCACGCCGGTTAGCACTGCGGGTAACACGGCCGGGAATAAAATTTTGCGCATCACCGTCCATTCGGAAAGTTTCAGCACCCGCGCCACGTTGAGGTAATCGTCCGGGATGCGTTTGACGCCTTCAGCGGTGTTAATCACCATCGGCCAGATGGAGCAAATAAAAATCGTCCAGCTCGATGCCGGTTCCGCTTTCTGGAATAAAAGCAGGCCAATCGGCAACCAGGCGAGCGGGCTGACCGGGCGCAATAACGAGATAATCGGGTTGAACATGCGGGCTAAAAAGGTGAAACGGCCAATCAGGAAACCCGCAGGAATACCGACCATCGCGGCGAGGCCAAACCCAACCGCCACGCGCTGGAGCGAGGCCAGCACGTTCCAGCCGATACCCTGGTCGTTCGGCCCGGCGTTATAAAACGGGTCAGAAAACAGTGTGATTGCTGATTCCAAAGTGCTGAGCGGCGTCGGGAAACCCTTGCTGTTGAGCGCGGCGATTTGCCAGGCGACGACCAACAATCCCATCCCCAGAACGGCGGGCACCAGGCGCTGGAAAAAGCTCAGGCAAAACTTGCGCCACTGCGGCGTGCGGCGGCGAACGGTGACGGGCGGCAGGGTAATCACTTCCCCAACCGTGGCGCTAAGCGCTGCGGCGGGCGGTTTATGTGCAGGCTGGTTCATATTGTTCCCCTTAACGTTTATGAATGGCGAAACTGGCGGCGTAGGCGGCAGGGTCGCTGCCGTTCCAGGTGTTTCCATCCATCAGGGTGCTGGTGCGCATTGGGCTGGCTGGCACAGAAATGTTGCCCACGGCGGTGGCGGCTTGCTGATAGATGTCGATGCGGTTGATGCGTTTGGCGACGGCGAGATAATCCGGGTCTTTATCGAGCAGACCCCAGCGGCGGTGTTGAGTCAGGAACCACATGCCGTCGGAAAGCCACGGGAATGTCACTTCGCCGTCGCGGAAGAAGTGCATGGCGTGGTCGTCCTGCCATTTTTTGCCGATACCGTTGTCGTATTGCCCGAGCATGCGTCCGGTCAGGAAATCGGCTTTGGTGTTCAGATAAGCGCGTCCGGCAAGCACATTGGCGGTTTCGCGGCGGTTGTCGTCGCTGGCATCAATCCAGCGCGATGCCTCAAGAATGGCCGCCACTAATGCGCGAGCGGTGTTTGGGTTTTGTTCGACCCACGCACTGCGCGTACCGAGGATTTTCTCAGGATGATCCGGCCAGATGGATTGCGACGTTGCGGCGGTAAAGCCGATGCCGTCGCTAATGGCACGTTGGTTCCACGGCTCGCCCACGCAGAAACCCTGCATGTTGCCGATACGCATGTTCATCACCATTTGCGGCGGCGGAACTACCACAGTGCGCACGTCGGTAAACGGGTTGATTTCTGCCTGCGCCAGCCAGTAATAAAGCCACATCGCGTGGGTGCCAGTCGGGAAGGTATGAGCGAAGGTGAAGCTGCCCGGCTCTTTGCTGGCGACTAACTTCTTCAGGCTTTGCCCGTCGGTGACGCCCTGCTTCGCCAAATCGCTCGAGAGGGAAATCGCCTGGCCGTTGTTGTTAAGCGTCATCAAGTTCGCCATTGGCTCTTGTTTTCCGGCGATACCCATTTCCAGCCCGTAGACCAGGCCGTATAAAACATGGGCGGCGTCGAGTTCACCGGAAACCATTTTGTCGCGTACCGCGGCCCAGCTCGCCTCTTTGCTCGGCACAATGGAGATGCCGTATTTTTTGTCGAAGCCTTTGACAGCCGCCATCACGACCGAGGCGCAGTCGGTGAGCGGGATAAAACCGACTTTCACTGTGGTTTGTTCCGGTTTGTCGCTCCCCGCCGCCCATACGGAATTCATCATGCCTGGCAGCAAATACGCACCGCCTAGTGCCGCACCCGCCTGTAAAAATCGACGGCGCGAAAGGGTTATGGTTTTGTGGCTCATCGGCTTCTTCCTGATAAAAAGGTAAAAAAAAGCGCCCAACAATGTGGGTCAGCACATTGAAGGACGCCTTTGTCCAACCGGAACCACACCGCCATTGGCGCGATTCAGGTCAAAGTAATTTTCATAATGAGTGTTGCAACTCGCGTGCCAGATTCAAGAGCACACCTTTAAACCCTTTAGATTTCGTGGTGCAGGAAGGCGGCAAACTTACGAATCCTCAGGAGCTTACTAAAGTAAGTGACTGAGGTGAGTGAGTGAAGCCAACGCATCTGCAACGTGAAAGATGAAGGGTTTTGCACTGTGAAAAGGCAGTTTACGCCCACTGTTTGTGCAGCTACCCCCTTGTGGGTATCTGCCAGATATCCGCCACAGACACCATCGCGCTGGCGACATCCACCATGCGCTTGTTCTGGTTCATTGCCATCTTGCGCAGGGTTTGCCACGCCTGTTCTTCGCTGTAACCCTGATGGCGAATGAGTAGCGCTTTGGCCTGGTCGATCACTTTGCGCTCCTCAAGCGTTGCTTTGAGCGAGGCTAATTGTTGCGCCATGGCTTCGAGTTGCTGTGCCTGTTGGCGCACTAGCGGCAAGAGGTGGCGGTCAAAATAACGGTCGGTATCATGACGGCCATGGCCTGCCACCCAACGGGCAATTTCACTCTCACCGGGTTCTGTTTGCTGCAAAACCTGCCCGAGCGCCTGTTGCGCCTGCGCCATCACGGCTTCAATCAGCGCATCTTCGACTTCTTTCAGAGCATCAATTCGCGTCGTTAATAACGCAAACCAGCGCAGCGCACGCTGCGGTTCATCGGCAGTTGGCAGCCGGGTGCAGGCGATTCGCCGGAGTTGTTCGGTTTCGCGGCACGGTTCCGCGCAGGTGAGAAATTGCTGGCGCAGTGGCATATCGACCATGCTGCAAAAGGCGTCAAAACAGTGCTGCTGGCTGTCGATTCTATCGACCAGTTGCTGGCGCAAGGTGTCGCTAAATTCTCCCTGCATGAAACCGAGCGCGCCAATCGCCCGCTCCTGCCCCGCCAGTTCTTTCCCCTGCATAAAACTGAACAATGCCGCCAGCGCTCGCGCCACACCGGTGTCATCCACCACGTTGCTGGTTTCAGGAACAATGCTCAACAAATGACGCAGCGTGATATTAAACTGCTCCATCGCATTCAGCGGTTGAATCTGTTGGGCGGTAATTTGTGTTCGCAGCTTGGGCAGTTGCTCCAGATAATGCAGCGCGCACGCGAGGCTTACAAACAATGCGCTTCCCGGCAGGTAATCCGGTTCGGCGATGGCCTGGCGCAAAAGGGCTAATTCGTTATCCACTTCCTGAATGCAAAGCACGCGTTCAGCGGCAAATAATCGGCCCTGTGAACACAGCCAGATGTTGGAAGCCCCGCGTTCGCGTTGTAGCATGTGGGCGAGTCTGGCGATGCAGCCTGTAAGTTCACCGATTTGCAGAATATCCTGCAATTGCTCACGCCCGCGGTTTCGGGCCGCCATTAAAAAGTCACGAGCGGTAGGGTTCACGGCGACGGTAGCCTTCATAAAATACTCCTGAGCGGCAACGGATAATGGTGAGAAGCAAAAGTCGTGCCGTCGGGTGACAAGGAGAACAAATGCAAAAGATTGTGATTATTGCCAACGGCGCGGCTTACGGCAGCGAATCGTTGTTTAACAGCCTGCGTCTGGCTATTGCGCTATGCGATCAACAACCGCAGCCGGAAGTGAAATTGTTTTTGATGTCTGACGCAGTCACCGCTGGCCTACGCGGACAGAAACCCGCTGAGGGTTATAACATTCAGCAAATGCTGGAGATTTTGACCGCGCAGAATGTGCCGGTGAAATTATGCAAGACCTGCACGGATGGGCGCGGTATTACTGATTTACCGTTGGTGGATGGCGTTGAGATTGGCACTTTGGTTGAGCTGGCGGAGTGGACGTTGAGTGCGGATAAAGTGTTAACGTTCTGACACCAAATTTAATGATGACCACAGGCTAATTTTCCGCATAAAAATTCACCAGCTGAATGGTTTCAGGTGCATCTACACTAAAGTTGATTCGTTACAGCATTTTTTGATCAAAGTCAGGATTTGTGACGCCGGGGTCTGGTGTTATGCATGAAGTGTGATTTGTGAACAACGTCACTGATTGCCAGCAAAACTAGCGGCACGGATGTCTAACTTTGATGTGATAGCGGAGTAAAAAAATGCCAGTAGTGAAAGCCAGTCTGCATCTTTTCGGCGGTGATACCGTGGTGGTTCACTGTTCAAATAAAAGCCATATTCATTTGATGAGCGACAACAGTGCTACGGGCAAACCCGAGGCCGATATTCTGAGTGTGGAAGATAAGCAGTCTGCTTATTTGACGGTGCCGTACAGCGGAAAATGGAAAGTGTTGATTGATAGCCACAGCAAATCGCTCGAGCATTCAATTAGTTATGTCGCTGCATAAATGCAACATGGCGGCGCTTATTGATAAGCGCCGCCATGAAATTTTAAGCAAATCGTGTTTGTAAATCGCCTTCATCACCCTTCGGCTGTAGCCAGTCTCTGACTTTATTCACCAGTTCATCCAGGCAATCGTCATGCATCCCACGCTTTAGCAACTCTTGCTCGAGGGAGAAAAGATATTGTGCGTTGGTGCCCAGCGGGCCTTTGGCGGCGGCAATAAGCGGCGCGATAATTTCAGCGCGTGTATCGGCTTCGTAAAGCGGATGGCGCGGGTCCATGATAAACACCAGCGCATTCACCACTCGCCCGTCGTCCAGTTCGAGTTTGCACCAGGTCGGCAAGTAGCAGCCGGTGATCATTTCACGCTTCCACACCAGAGTGAGTTCATCTTCAAGTATGGCTTCAGGCAGGCGGTAAGCCAGGCCTGTGGTGCGCCCGCCTTCTTTGAGCGCCAGCATGCGTCCAGGCTGGCAAGCCGTTCCGCGCCCGGCAGTTAAACGCAGGCAAAAAGCCCGGTGCCAGCCGACCAGCGTTCCTGGTGCTGACTCTTCATGTTCAAAAGCCGGGTTCCACATCAGGGAACCATAGCCGAAAATCCATACGGGGCTGTTATCGGGACGGCAAGCGAGCGTCGCGGCGAGAGATGCCGAGCGCTGCTCAGGAGTCCACAACAACGATTCCTCAATGGAACCAAAAGCTGTCTTACAATCCGCTTTCATTAAGAAATCACGCGTTAACACCATACACCTCCGCCACTGCATACTTCCGTGTGATTACGTCAGATGCGCCTTCCAGGCTTTTGACTTTTATAACCCTCATTCTTCAATCCACAGGGGTGTTGGCGCTCTCGCTTACCCGAATCACTTACTCAAGTAAGCTCATCGGGATAAGCTCCTTTGCCGCCTACCTGTGAATCGAATTATGAAGGTTATTTATAGAGCAACATATCTGTGAACATAAGCAATTAGCGGGACGCTGACAAGTTTGATGACGATCACAAAACAACAAAAATGTCATATTAACTTGCCATACTGATGTGTGCTGCGGCGTTTGAATATGGATATCAATACATTATGTAAGGTTTACTTTTTCTTGTGCCATTTGTCGTCGTCCCCTTTTTGATAACCATGTTTCACCGCAGCCCAGGCGACTTTATGGGCCGTTTCCTCGCGGCTGGCATCATCCCGGCGATCGTCTTTGTCTTTATACTCGTCCCAGGCGCTGTTAAATGCCTCTTTATAGATATCCTGGGCGTGGGCGGGAAGAACGTTTTGAACATTTTCAGGGAGGTCATTTCGGCTGTTGTAGGGCATGGTGTCATCCTCAGTTGAGTAAAACTAAAGTGTGAGACAGCATGGTTGATCCTGCCAGAAAATATCGATAATTGCTTTTACACCAATCCTATCCACATGTTTTTCATTGTTTAAAATCAGTAAACATCGACTTTCATACATCAGAAATACTATAGCTATATAAGCGGTAAAACTGAGTAAATTTTATTAAAAAATGTCCATTGTTTGCTATTTTAACGAGGCTTTAATGTCCGACTATAATAATTAAATTGCTTAATCCCTGTGCAACTGGAGACGTATTTTGACCAAAACACAACATGAGGCGGTGAAAACCCGTCATAAGGAGAGTTCCCTCATTTTCCCGGTATTAGCGCTGGTCGTACTGGTGATGTGGGGAGGAAGCCAGTCTTTACCGGCGGTGATAGGGATCAATATTCTGGCCCTGGTGGGCATCTTAAGTAGTGCTTTTAGCGTGGTTCGTCATGCTGACGTGCTCGCGCATCGTTTAGGCGAACCCTATGGTTCCCTGATTCTTAGTCTTTCGGTGGTTATTCTCGAAGTTAGTCTCATTTCTGCATTGATGGCGACCGGCGATGCCGCGCCGACGCTGATGCGCGACACACTCTATTCCATCATTATGATTGTGACGGGGGGTCTGGTCGGTTTCTCACTTCTGCTGGGCGGAAACAAATTCGCTACGCAATATATGAACCTGTTTGGCATCAAGCAGTATTTGATTGCCCTGTTCCCGCTTGCCGTGATTGTGTTGGTGCTACCGACAGCGCTTCCTGAAGGCAACTTTAGTACCGGCCAGGCGTTGATGGCGGCGGCTATTTCGGCGGCGATGTATGGCGTGTTCTTGTTGATTCAGACCAAAACGCACCAGAGTTTGTTCGTTTATGAGCATGAAGATGAGTCTGACGACGATGACCCGCATCATGGTAAACCGTCGGCGCACAGCAGCACCTGGCACGCTATCTGGCTGGTTGTGCATCTGATTGCGGTGATTGCCGTAACGAAGATGAATGCAGTACCCCTTGAGTCTTTGCTGAATACTCTGAATGCCCCAGCGCAGTTCACGGGTTTCCTGATCGCATTACTGATTCTCTCGCCGGAAGGTTTGGGAGCGTTAAAAGCGGTATTGAGCAACCAGGTGCAACGTGCGATGAACCTGTTCTTTGGTTCAGTGCTGGCGACGATTTCACTGACGGTTCCAGCCGTGACGCTGATTGCGATGCTGACCGGTAATGACCTGACGTTTGGTTTAGGAATGCCGGAATTGGTGGTGATGCTGACGTCACTGGTGCTGTGCCAGATTTCGTTCTCGACCGGGCGAACTAACGTGCTGAATGGGACGGCACACCTTGCGTTGTTTGCCGCTTATTTGATGACGATATTTGCCTGATATTTCCCCTCACCCCGGCCCTCTCCCCCAGGAGAGGGAGAAAACCGGATAATCCCCTCTCATATAGACGATGGAGAAAACCGGACAGTCCCCTCTCCCGTGGACGATGGAGAAAACCGGACAGTCCCCTCTCCCGTGGACGATGGAGAAAACCGGACAATCCCCTCTCCCGTGGACGATGGAGAAAATCGGACAATCCCCTCTCCTTTGGGAGAGGGTTAGGGTGAGGGGTTTTAAATATTACTTGCTGGTATCCAGTGGCTCGAAGTTCTTCACCAGATCGTCAATCGCCTTAATCTGCTTCAGGAACGGCTCAAGTTTCGCCAGCGGCAGCGCTGATGGGCCATCACAACGTGCGTTGTCCGGGTCCGGGTGCGCTTCGATAAACAGGCCAGCCAGGCCAGTCGCCATACCGGCACGAGCCAGTTCAGTAACCTGCGCACGACGGCCGCCCGAAGCTGAGCCAAACGGGTCGCGGCATTGCAGCGCGTGAGTCACGTCGAAGATCACCGGGGAACCGTTGGAAACCTGCTTCATGACGCTGAAGCCCAGCATATCAACCACTAAGTTGTCATAACCGAAGTTTGCGCCACGGTCACACAGGATGATCTGGTCGTTGCCACCTTCATGGAATTTATCAACGATGTTACCCATTTGACCAGGGCTGACGAACTGAGGTTTCTTAACGTTGATCACCGCGCCAGTTTTCGCCATCGCTTCAACAAGATCGGTCTGACGAGCCAGGAATGCTGGCAGCTGAATCACATCAACCACTTCCGCAACCGGCTGCGCCTGGCTTGCTTCATGAACGTCAGTGATGATTTTCACACCGAAGGTTTGCTTCAGTTCCTGGAAAATCTTCATCCCTTCTTCCAGGCCTGGGCCACGGTAAGAGTTGATGGATGAACGGTTGGCTTTATCGAAAGAGGCTTTGAAGACGTATGGGATACCCAGTTTCTGAGTGACGGTGACGTAATGCTCACAAATGCGCATGGCCAGATCGCGTGATTCCAGCACGTTCATGCCACCAAACAGCACAAATGGCAGGTCGTTTGCGACCTTGATGTCACCAATCTTAACTACTTTTTGTTCCATCTTTATCTCGCCTTGTTGGGAAACATGTAAAAATTTGGCATCAGTGCAGAGTGACCTGTTTTTGCGAAATAGTGTTTATTTGCGCTTTGATCATCTCGCTAATCGGGTCTTCCGGGCACTGTTCAACAAAATAGCTGAGGTCAGTCAGAGCCACATGTTCGCAATCGAGCTGGGCATAAATCAAACCACGATCGCGGATTTCATACGGATCTTCCGGGTTAAACTGAAGCAGAACCTGGCTGGCACGCAATGCCAGTTCCATTTGACGCTCTTCCATCAATGCAGATTTCAGGGTGTCGAGTAACTTACGCACCACTTCTGCGTTGTCGGCTTCATCTAAATCTTCATCGAACAGTTCGGCGGTTGGCCCAACGTTGCCTTTCAGCCACACTTCCAGCGTGTGTTCGTTGAGTGTGTCACCGTTAAACGGGTTGATAAGCCACATTTCACCGTCCATCCAGTCGCCGCGTAAAATCAGCTGCGTCGGGAAAATGACCGGATTTAAGGGAATATCCAGGCGTTCGGCAATCCACAACAGAATCGCGCCCAATGACACCGCACTGCCCTGGCGTTTTGCCAGCACTTTATCGAGCCATAATGCGTCAGATAAACGGTATACGCCGCTGGCGTCTTTAAAACCCCAGGTGCCATAAAACAGTTCGATTAATTTTTCGAGTTGCACATCCTGGTGAAGACCTTCGCAGATCTCTTCACGCGCCTGACGTGCCAGGCTTTCGAGTTGTGCACGCACTTCTTGCGCCGGGAAATCATCACGGATCAGCTGCGAGACTAAAACCATGCCCTCGCACAACGGCGCCTGATTGAATTCAAAATCGGCTAACGACCTCATGACTTACCCCAGTAATGGTATTTTTGTGGTGGCGAGTTTAATGATGATGTAGAGCACCACCAGGGCCAACAAAAAGGCGAACCACCGAATCTGCTGGCTGCGCGGGCGTTTGCCCAGCACGATAAACCCTAAAACAATATAGATGATAACGCCAAATAGCTTCTCAGTCAGCCATGCACCTTGCGGCGTGAAAGGATAGAAATGCGTAATCATCACTAATGCGACGCCACTGGCGAGCAATAGCGTGTCGTTGACATGCGGCACAATGCGCACCCAGCGCTTGGTTGACATGGCTGAATGACGGTATTGCCACCAATAGCGGACAACGAACAGGCTGATGGAAATGAAGACCGTCAGAATATGCAAATGTTTGAGCGCGAAGTAAGTGGCCATTTTGCTCAGTTCCTTATCTTAAAAATAGCGTCCTGTTGTCAGGCGGTCATTGCCACCGTAATCCTGACAGCTTTGTATCTCGGTATATCCGGCATCTCTAAACAATTCACGCACCTGCGCGGCCTGCTGCCAACCATGCTCAAGCAGTACCCAGCCACCCGGCTCAAGGAAGTTTCGCGCAGACTCGACCAACGTGCGTAAATCGGCTAAACCGTGGTTTTCAGCCACCAACGCGCTGCGTGGTTCAAAACGCACATCACCCTGAGACAAATGCGGATCTTGCTCATCGATATATGGCGGGTTGCTGACGATGACGGCAAAACGTCGTGTATTGAGCGCACTAAACCAATTGCTTTGCAAGACCTCAACATTGGTAATTCCGAGGCGACTCGCATTATCGCGCGCTAGTTCGACGGCTTCAGGGATAAGGTCGAGTGCCGTCACGGAACAATCCGGGCGCTCGCTGGCAATCGCCAGGGCAATCGCCCCTGTTCCGGTGCCTAAATCCAGCACCGAACAAGGCGTTTCGGGCATTCTGGCAAGAGCTTGTTCAACCAGACATTCCGTGTCAGGGCGCGGGATTAACGTCACCGGAGACACGCGCAGCGGCAGCGACCAGAACTCACGCTCGCCAACCAAATGCGCGATCGGCTCGCCCTTCACACGCCGCGCCAGCAACACTTCTAATTGCTGCTGTTGTTCAGCTGTCAGCTCGGTTTCACCGAAGGCCAGAATGAACGTGCGCGCCTTGCCCGTGACAAAACCCAGCAGGATTTCCGCATCGCGACGCGGACTTTCACTTTCCTGAAGCTGGGCGATGGCCTGTTGCAGCCAGTGTTTAAAATCCATTAATCCTGCTCAGACAACGCCGCTAACTGGTCTGCCTGGAATTCCTGCACGATTGGCTCGATAAGCCCGTCGAGCTTGCCTTCCATCACTTCATCAAGACGATATAACGTCACGTTGATGCGGTGATCTGTTACGCGGCCTTGCGGGAAGTTATAGGTACGGTTGCGGTCTGAACGGTCGCCACTACCCAGCAGGTTACGGCGCGTTGACGCTTCTTCTTGCTGGCGCTTTGCCATTTCAGCAGCACGAATACGCGAGCCTAACACCCCAAGTGCTTTGGCTTTGTTTTTGTGCTGGGAACGTTCGTCCTGGCATTCCACGACGATACCGGTCGGCAAGTGGGTAATACGGATGGCAGAGTCGGTGGTGTTAACGTGCTGACCGCCAGCGCCCGAGGAGCGGAAGGTGTCGATGCGCAAATCACCTGGGTTGATATCCGGCAATTCTGCTTCTGGAATTTCTGGCATTACCGCAACGGTACAAGCGGACGTATGAATACGGCCCTGGGATTCAGTGGCTGGCACACGCTGCACGCGATGGCCGCCGGACTCAAATTTAAGACGTCCATAAACGCCATCACCGCTAATTTTAGCGATCACTTCTTTATAGCCGCCGTGTTCGCCTTCGTTGGCGCTGAGGATTTCAACTTTCCAGCGGCGTGCTTCTGCGTAACGACTGTACATGCGGAACAAGTCGCCGGCAAAAATAGCGGCTTCATCGCCACCGGTTCCGGCACGAACTTCCACAAACGCATTACGTTCGTCGTCAGGATCTTTCGGCAGTAACAGCACTTGCAGTTGTTGTTCTAATTCTTCGCTGTCGCTTTTAGCCTGGTTTAATTCTTCTTGCGCCATCTCGCGCATTTCCGGGTCATCAAGCATGCTTTGTGCAGTTTCAATATCTTCCTGAACCTGACGCCATTGCAGGTAGCAACGGGAAACGTCGCTTAGCTGGGCATATTCCCGCGACAACGCGCGGAAACGGTCCTGGTCGGCAATTGTGGAAGCATCACCAAGCAGGGCCTGAACTTCTTCATGGCGCTCTTGCAGGGCTTCTAGTTTGGCAACGATAGAAGACTTCATGGGCGGTGTTTCACCTTGTAATAAGAGTTTATTTGCTAATCCAGCCCGAGGCTGTTGCGCAGAATCTGCAGGCGTTCGTCATCCCCGTCACGGGCAGCCTGCTGGAGAGATTTGGTTGGTGCGTGGATCAGGCGATTGGTTAATTTCCATGCCAGATCCTGAAGAACGGTTTCGGCGTCGCCTCCCTGCTGGAGGGCGGCGAGCGCTTTGGCTGCCAGGTCATCACGCACCTGTTCAGCCTGACTACGATATTCGCGGATGGTTTCTGTGGCGCTTTGGGCGCGCAACCAGGCCATAAATTCGCTGCACTCTTGCGCGACGATAGTTTCCGCTTCAACCGCGGCGGCTTTGCGCTGCGCGAGGTTGCTTTGAATAATCGCCTGTAAATCGTCGACGCTATATAAATAGGCGTTCGCCAGCTTGCCAACTTCGGGTTCGACGTCACGCGGAACGGCGATATCCACCAACAACAGCGGTTGGTTGCGGCGAGCTTTTAGCGCGCGCTCCACCATGCCTTTGCCGATAATCGGCAGCGGGCTGGCGGTGGAACTGATAATAATGTCGGCTTCCTGCAGGCGCGAATCGATTTCGCTGAGGCTTATCACTTCCGCGCCGACTTCATCCGCCAGCACCTGGGCGCGTTCACGCGTACGGTTGGCGATGATCATCTTCTTCACGTTGTGTTCACGCAAATGACGCGCCGCCAGTTCGATAGTTTCACCCGCGCCGACTAACAGCACCGTCACGGTTGATAGAGATTCAAAGATTTGTCGCGCCAGTGTACACGCCGCAAACGCCACGGAAACGGCGCTGGCACCGATGTCGGTTTCGGTTCTGACACGCTTGGCCACGGAGAAGGATTTCTGGAACATGCGTTCCAGTTCGCTGGAATGCGAATGCCCTTTTTGGGAATCAGCGTAGGCTTTTTTGACCTGGCCTAAGATTTGCGGCTCGCCAAGTACCAGGGAATCCAGACCGCTCGCAACACGCATTAAATGCGTTACCGCGTCGTTATCGTGATGCCAGTACAGGCTGTTACGCACTTCTTCTTCGTTGAGGTTGTGGTAGTTACACAGCCAGCGCACCAGTTGTTCGTGCAGGTTTTCCTGTTCTTCAACACTCAGGTACAACTCCGTGCGGTTACACGTTGAAAGCACCACGCCGCCTTGCACCATCGGCTGTTCGAGCAAGCTCTTCAAAGCCTGGTCGAGCGTGTCCGGCGAAAACGTAACACGTTCTCGCAACGAGACTGGAGCTGTTTTGTGGTTGATGCCAAGTGCTAACAGGGTCATTGAGCGGTCTGAGTAATACCGATGTTGATAAGGATTAACTCGGCGCATCATACAGGATGCGGGCATTCAATAAAAGAGAGTCACCCTTGCGGGGTATCACTGCAATTAATGATTTAAGATAACTTGACCGTAGACGACCTGGGCTGGCACCGCTAGCATAAACAGTTAACAACTAAAATTAATGAGAAGGATCCGCCGCCGCTATGTTTATGTCTAAACCCCGTCTGCTGTGCCTTGCGCCACTCGCCAGCCTTGTTTTGACCGCTTGTGTGACCCCGCAGTCCACTGGCCCGGGTAAAAGCCCAACCTCTCCACAATGGTTACAACACCAGCAACAAGTGCAAAAAATCACCCAATATCAAACGCGTGGTGCTTTTGCCTATCTTTCCGATAGCCAAAAAGTGTATGCGCGTTACAACTGGCAGCAAACCACGCCAGACAGCTACCGTTTATTGCTCACCAACCCATTGGGCAGCACCGAGCTTGAACTCAATGCCAAACCGGGCGTGGTGCAACTGACCGACCGTAACGGCAAAAAATACGTTTCTGACAATGCCGAAGAAATGGTCGGCAAACTGACCGGGATGCCGATCCCTTTAAATAGCCTGCGTCAGTGGATTCTTGGCCTGCCAGGTGAAGCCACAGATTACAAACTTGATGACAAATATCGCCTGAGCGAAATCAACTACACCCAGGACGGCAAAAGCTGGAAAGTGGTTTACAGTGATTATGACGACAGCGTGCAACCCGCTTTGCCATCAAACATGGAATTGCGTGAAGGCTCGCAGCGCATCAAACTCAAAATGGATAGCTGGACGGTTAAATAATGAGAAAACGTTGGCCATCACCGGCAAAACTGAACCTTTTTTTGTATATCACCGGGCGTCGTGAAGACGGCTACCATAATTTACAAACTTTATTTCAGTTCCTCGATTATGGCGACACCCTCACCATCGAGCCGAGAAACGATGGTCAAATTCATCTTGAGACGCCCATTGAAGGCGTGCCAAATGAAGAAAATTTAATAGTTCGTGCCGCTCGTTTATTGCAAGACACCGCGCTGCTGATGGGCACTTTGCCCCAAGGTGCCGGGGCGAATATTAGCGTTGAGAAAAAGTTACCGATGGGCGGCGGTTTAGGTGGTGGTTCGTCCAATGCAGCGACGGTTTTAGTCGCCCTCAACCACATCTGGAACACCGGCCTGACTGAAGATCAGCTCGCGGCGATTGGCGTGACATTGGGTGCCGATGTTCCGGTGTTCGTCCGTGGTTTTGCCGCTTTTGCTGAGGGAGTCGGTGAGAAGCTCACGCCGGTTTCGCCACCGGAAAAATGGTATCTGGTGGCGCATCCTGGAGTCAGTATTCCCACTCCGGTCATTTTCCAGGATCCTGAGCTACCACGAAATACCCCGATCAGATCAATTGACACGTTATTAAACTGTGAATTTGGTAATGATTGTGAGGTTATCGCAAGAAAACGTTTTCGTAAGGTTGATGAGCTGCTTTCCTGGCTGTTAGAATACGCGCCGTCGCGCCTGACCGGCACCGGCGCTTGTGTGTTTGCTGAATTTGACACCGAGAACGCTGCCCGCCAGGTGCTTAAGCAAGCCCCGGAATGGCTGCATGGGTTTGTTGCGCGAGGCGTTAATGTCTCCCCGCTGCATCAGGCCATATCCGGGCAAGCTGAGTATTGGTGACAACGTCACCTTGTTTCAGACGTTGCATCAAGCTCTTTATACACCGCCTGGATGGCGCTACCCCGCCCGCATAAGCTGCGGTAGTACCATCCGCCACTGGACGCATGCCTGAGGTTTTTCTCGTGCCTGATATGAAGCTTTTTGCTGGTAACGCCACCCCGGAACTAGCACAACGTATTGCCAACCGCCTGTACACCTCCCTTGGTGACGCCGCCGTCGGTCGTTTTAGCGACGGCGAAGTAAGCGTACAAATCAACGAAAATGTACGCGGTGGTGATATTTTCATCATCCAGTCCACCTGTGCACCAACTAATGACAACCTCATGGAATTGGTTGTTATGGTCGACGCCCTGCGCCGTGCTTCTGCAGGTCGTATCACCGCAGTTATCCCTTACTTTGGTTATGCCCGTCAGGATCGCCGCGTGCGTTCCGCCCGTGTGCCAATCACCGCGAAAGTGGTGGCTGACTTCCTCTCAAGTGTTGGGGTTGACCGTGTTCTTACCGTGGACTTGCACGCAGAACAGATTCAGGGCTTCTTCGATGTTCCTGTAGATAACGTCTTCGGCAGCCCAATCCTGCTGGAAGATATGCTGCAAATCGGCCTGGAAAACCCAATCGTGGTTTCTCCAGATATCGGTGGCGTTGTGCGTGCTCGTGCTATCGCAAAACTGCTCAACGATACCGACATGGCTATCATCGACAAACGTCGTCCTCGCGCTAACGTTTCCCAGGTTATGCATATCATCGGTGATGTTTCTGGCCGTGATTGCGTACTGGTTGACGATATGATCGATACCGGCGGCACTCTGTGCAAAGCAGCTGAAGCGTTGAAAGAACGTGGAGCTAAACGTGTGTTTGCTTACGCAACGCACCCGATTTTCTCTGGCAATGCGGTTCACAACCTGCGTAACTCCGTGATCGACGAAGTTATCGTGTGTGACACCATCCCACTGTCTGACGAAATCAAAGCGCTGCCTAACGTCCGCACCCTGACTCTGTCCGGTATGCTGGCCGAAGCGATTCGCCGTATCAGTAACGAAGAATCAATCTCTGCGATGTTCGAGCACTAATCGAACTCGCTTAAAAAAACCCGCCACGGCGGGTTTTTTCTTTTCTATCACCTGCCAATTTTGACAGTTGATGCGCTCACGGATGGAATCAAAGTGAAAAACGTATCTTCTTCTGTATTACCTTTCCGCGCCCTGGTAGAGGCTTGCTGGCGTGAGAAATACACGGTTTCCCGTTTTAGCCGTGATGCGATTGCCGGTATCACCGTCGGCATTATTGCCATTCCGCTGGCGATGGCGTTGGCGATTGGCAGCGGCGTCGCCCCTCAATACGGCCTCTATACTGCCGCCATTGCCGGGATTGTTATCGCCTTAAGCGGTGGCTCGCGCTTTAGTGTTTCCGGGCCGACGGCGGCATTCGTTGTCATTCTCTACCCGGTAGCTCAGCAATTTGGCCTTGCGGGGTTATTGATTGCCACGCTGATGTCCGGCGTATTCCTTATTCTGTTTGGTCTGGCGCGGTTTGGCCGCCTGATTGAATACATTCCCGTTTCCGTGACGCTCGGTTTTACCTCCGGGATTGGGATTACCATTGCCACCATGCAGGTAAAAGATTTCTTTGGCCTGACGCTCGAACACGTCCCCGAACACTATCTGAATAAAGTCGCGGCGCTGGCGATGGCAATGCCGACCCTTAACTTCGGCGATGCAGCCATTGGCGTGGTGACACTTGCGGTCTTGATGCTGTGGCCGCGCCTGGGCATTCGTTTGCCGGGGCATTTACCGGCGCTGCTGGCGGGCTGTGGAGTGATGGCGGTTGTTCATGCCTTCGGTTTTGATGTGGCGACTATCGGCTCACGGTTCCATTACGTTCTCGCCGACGGCACGCAAGGCAACGGCATCCCGCAGTTATTACCGCAATTAATGCTGCCGTGGAATATCCCCGATTCGAACTTCACGCTAAGTTGGGATTCATTAAGCGCCCTGCTTCCTGCGGCATTTTCGATGGCGATGCTCGGTGCCATTGAATCGCTGCTGTGCGCCGTTGTGCTCGATGGCATGACCGGCACCAAACACAACGCCAATAGCGAACTTATCGGACAGGGTTTCGGGAATATTATTGCGCCATTCTTTGGCGGGATTACCGCCACCGCCGCGATTGCGCGTTCGGCTGCCAACGTGCGCGCTGGAGCGACATCGCCAATAGCCGCAGTGATTCACTCCCTGTTGGTGATTATGGCTTTGCTGGTATTGGCGCCGCTGCTCTCATGGCTGCCGCTTTCTGCCATGGCCGCCCTGCTGCTGATGGTGGCGTGGAATATGAGCGAGGCGCACAAAGTGGTGAAGTTACTGCGCCACGCGCCGAAAGACGACATCATCGTGATGCTTATCTGTATGTCGCTGACGGTGCTGTTCGATATGGTGATTGCAATTAGCGTCGGGATCGTTCTGGCCTCCTTGCTGTTTATGCGCCGCATCGCTCGCATGACGCGTCTCGCCCCGGTCAATGTTCCCACTCCTGACGGTGTTCTGGCTTTACGCGTCACCGGCCCACTGTTTTTTGCCGCCGCTGAAGGGCTGTTCAATGACCTCAGCCAACGCATTGAACAAAACCATCTGATTATTCTGCAATGGGACGCCGTACCGGTTCTCGATGCGGGTGGTCTGGAGGCGTTTCAACGCTTTGTGGAAAAACTGCCGGAAGGTTGCGAATTGCGGGTCACTAATCTGGAATTTCAGCCGCTAAAAACCCTGGCGCGTGCGCGTGTGCAACCCATTCCGGGTCGCCTGGCTTTCTATCCTGATGTCCAGGCCGCGCTGGTCGGGTAATTTTTTGCCAAAAAAAAACGGTTCTGAGAAGAACCGTTTTTCACTTCTGAACGAGGTTAACCGTGTTTACGGTTATCGTCACGACGACAACGTTTATCAAAGTGGCGTACCCACCAATAACGGTCACCGACTTGTTCGTGCCCGCCTACGCGCGCACCAGCCAGCCAAAGTACCGCACCAACAAATATGCTCAACACAGCACCGTGGGCGAAATATTGCGGAAAGTTGAATTGAGGGAGCTGGTTTAAAATAGAGTAACCAACACCACCCACCATAACGACAAGCCCCAAGCCCATGAAAATGTTACCGAGTAATGAAGCGTTTTTGCGTTTCATGTGTCACCTCCGGGTGTTCCTGGGTCGGCGGGGGAAATCCCCATTCCTTGTGTGTAAAGTATAGACAACACCGCTTCGGATTATGTGCGTCAGCGATCACAATTACGAATGAAAGGACTACAAATATTTACAAATAAGCCGCTGAATAGCATGAAATTCTAATGGTTCACACGCTGAATTATTCAACTATTGAATGGGTAATGCATTGCTTCTTTGTCATCGCGCCGGGAGCGCAGTAAACTACGCGGCTCTGGTCTGTTTTCAGGATATTAAACGTGAGTATTAAATTAATTGTTGGCCTGGCAAACCCAGGCGCGGAATATGCGGCAACTCGCCACAACGCAGGAGCCTGGTATGTGGATTTGCTGGCGCAGCGCCATAATCAGTCGCTCAAAGAAGAAAGCAAATTCTTCGGTTATACCGCGCGCATAAACCTTGCCGGGGAAGATGTTCGCCTGCTGGTGCCAACCACGTTTATGAACCTCAGCGGTAAAGCGGTCGGCGCGATGGCGACGTTTTTCCGCATTGCACCCGATGAAATTCTCGTCGCACATGACGAATTAGACCTGCCGCCAGGTGTGGCAAAATTCAAACTCGGCGGCGGCCACGGCGGGCATAATGGCCTGAAAGATATCATCAGCAAATTGGGCAATAACCCCAACTTTCACCGCTTACGTGTCGGAATCGGCCATCCGGGCGATAAAAACAAAGTTGTCGGCTTTGTGCTGGGCAAACCTCCCCTTAGCGAACAGAAGCTGATTGACGATGCGGTAGACGAAGCGGCACGTTGCACCGAAGTCTGGCTGAAAGAAGGCCTGACCAAAGCGACTAATCGCCTGCACGCTTTTAAGGCGCAATAACGCCTGGGCGGCGGTCAGCAAGGATTTCTGCGCCCGTTATATGCCGTTTGCGTGTATAATGGGGAAAGTTATGATCATTTTATCAATGAGACAACATCAACTCATTGAATATCAAGTAATTAAGGTGAATTAAACCATGGGATTCAAATGCGGTATCGTCGGCTTGCCGAACGTTGGTAAATCAACCCTGTTCAACGCGCTCACCAAAGCGGGAATCGAAGCAGCAAACTTCCCGTTCTGTACCATTGAGCCGAACACTGGTGTCGTGCCGATGCCGGACCCACGTCTGGACAAACTGGCCGAGATCGTAAAACCACAGCGCATTCTGCCAACCACCATGGAATTCGTTGATATCGCCGGTCTGGTGAAAGGCGCATCCAAAGGTGAAGGCCTGGGCAACCAGTTCCTGACCAACATCCGTGAAACCGAAGCTATCGGCCACGTGGTGCGTTGCTTTGAAAACGACAACATCATTCACGTGAACAACAAAGTTGATCCGGCTGATGATATCGAAGTGATCAACACCGAGCTGGCGCTGTCTGACCTCGACACCTGCGAACGTGCTATTCACCGTGTGCAGAAGAAAGCGAAAGGTGGCGATAAAGACGCTAAAGCTGAATTGGCTGCGCTGGAAAAATGTCTGCCACAGCTTGAAAACGCCGGTATGTTGCGCGCGCTTCCTCTGACCGAAGAAGACAAAGCGGCCATCAAATACCTGAGCTTCCTGACGCTGAAACCAACCATGTACATCGCCAACGTCAACGAAGACGGTTATGAAAATAACCCATACCTCGACAAAGTGCGCGAAATCGCCGCTGCCGAAGGTTCTGTAGTGGTTGCTGTTTGTGCCGCTGTTGAGTCTGACATTGCTGAACTCGACGATGCTGACCGTGACGAATTTATGGCAGAAATGGGCCTGGAAGAACCAGGCCTGAACCGCGTTATCCGCGCGGGTTACGAGCTACTGAACCTGCAAACTTACTTCACCGCTGGCGTGAAAGAAGTTCGCGCATGGACTATCCCGGTTGGCGCTACTGCTCCACAAGCTGCGGGCAAAATCCACACCGACTTCGAGAAAGGCTTTATCCGCGCACAGACCATCGCGTATGAAGATTTCATCACCTACAAAGGTGAGCAAGGTGCGAAAGAAGCCGGCAAGATGCGTGCCGAAGGTAAAGACTACATCGTTAAAGATGGCGATGTGATGAACTTCTTGTTCAACGTCTAATCTCCGCTCTGACGTAAAAAGCCACGCAAATGCGTGGCTTTTTTGTTTTCTAACCTCTGAAATTACTGAACGTCACTCACCGAATTAATTTTCCCGGTAAATCCCGTTTTCGCAATCGCTGCCAATAACTGCTGATTATCAAACCCTTCCGGCACAGTCACTTGCGCCTGATGCGTTTTTAACGACGCTTTGGCTTTAATCACGCCATCGGTACTGCGCAACGCCTGGTTTATCGAGATAACGCACAGCGGGCAGTTCATCTGGCTGATATCAATGATGACCATTTTATCGGCCGCCCAGCTCATCGGCGCCAAAAAAAGTAGCCCGAGACAAATCAATTTCTTCATTCCAGTGCTTCCCAAATCCAGGGCAAAACATACGGATAGCTAATCAGGAACAGTATCAACGGCACTGACAACCAATATAAACACACCAACATGCGACGGCTGACAACGCTGGTGCAGACCGGTTTAGGCGATAAATACAGCCGCCAGAATCCGCGAGCCATCAATCCCAGCGCAATAATCACCATCGGAATTTGTAGCCACGGCAGCGTCGGAATGCCCGTCAGCCCCGCAGCGGAAATCCCGAAAACCAGATACAGCAGCGGCCCGATGCAACACAGTGTCGATGCGCCAGCCGCCACCAGCGCCGCCAGCACCGTGGCAACGCCACCCTTAATGCTGTTCGGTGCTGACATAGTCATAACTAAATGCTGCCGGGTCATAAAAGTTTAACGGGTCGCCATCCACTTCAGCATACGGATAACCGAGATTGTTCACATCACCCTGCTCCGCCGCCGGGGAAAGCGCGAAATCGCGAGCGTGATTAAAGCCCACCCAGTTCATTTCCCAGTTGCCAAACAGATAATCGTTAACCGCTTGCACCGCCGGGTCGCCGTTCTCTTTCTTCTCCGTCAGACGCATTTTGGTCACATCCGCTGGGTCAGCAGGCACCCAACCAAACCCTGCCAGCCAGAACATCGCGCGACAATGTTGCCCGCCGTTGATTTTCGCCACACCCTGCTCGTCCGCGCTGCCAAAGGCTTTCTTCGAGTACTGCCCAAGCTTGCGGCTGGCACCGAGGCGAATGCCGAACATTTCACGCGCCGGAATGCCCACCGCGCGGCACAAGGCAACAAACACCGAGTTAATGTCGGTACATTTGCCACCCAGTTTTCCGGTTTTAAGGATTTCACCGACATCGCCAGTACCGCAACCGATCACGGCGTCGTCACGGTGCATATGCGTGCTCACCCAATCGTGAATCAGGCGCGCCTGCTTAACGGGCGCTTTTTCATCGCCAATGATTTTCAGCGCGGTTTCTTTCACGACGCCATCGACAGGAATATGCGGGGTCGCCAGCAGGAACGGTTTAATTTCATTTGGGATAACCGCATCGTGCTCGGGCAGCGTCCAGTCAGCCAGCTTGTTGTCTTTGAACACTTCCCAGTCGCGGGTTTCAATGGTCATCGAAAGCTGAATTTCCAGCTTACCTTCAGAATCTGGCCAGGTGACAAACAGCATTCTGGCACCGTAGGCGTTGTTCGCGTTAAGTCGTGCTTGTTGGTAATTGCCATTAAAGGAAAGGTCGAGCAATGTCTGAAAAGGCGTGTCTTCCGGCACCGGTATCCACAGATTCACCTTGCCTTTGGAGCCTTCTGGCGCTTTCAGATTATAGGTTTGTGTCACCTCAAAGCGGCGGGAAGTATCAGAAATACTGATGGCTGGAGAATCGACATGTTGAGTTTTTGAAAACGAGGGACGAACCAGGCCGATGGTTGACAGTGCCGCAACACTTTTCAGAAAAAGACGCCTTTCCATTTCACTAACCTTCAATCGCCAGAAAAAGCTGGCGCTTAACCCCGCACCTGCGGAGGTCGGCCGCCATTATGCATTCAACCAGACGCAAAGATAATAGGCTGGATCAAACCGTTTTAGTTTTTGTTGCCTTTTTATACATGTGCAGCGAATTAAATGGGTAAACACCAAATAGCCATAATTATACAATGGTTAATATCGACTATTAACTTCACGTGTTTCCATAACAATTAATTATAGTGAAGCGGCGGTTCGGGCGGCATTATCATAGAGAGCAGAAATGGCACGTAATAATTGTGCGTTCTCGCCAATAGATTTAGCAGATATCCCTGTCTCAACCTGCAGACCAATAAGACATGTTTCGCGAACTTCCCGATATTTAGCACAGAGTTCTTTTCCCTTTTCCGTGGTGGAAAAGTAAAGTTCTTTACCCTGTTTTTCGCTTTTTACATAGCCCGCTTTGACCAATTTCTTTAAGGCGTAAGCCACGATATGGGTGTCTTCAACATTCAGCACAAAGCAGATATCCGCCAATTTTTTTTGCCGGTCGCGGTGATTGATATGATGCAGCAACGAGACATCAAGCGGCCCCATATCCGGCTCTCCGGCGGCTGTCATGCAGCGCACCATCCATTTATTGAACGCATTGCTGGTCATGATTAATGCGTATTCAAGCTCCGATAATTCCGCACATCGCTCAGAAACCAAATGGTGAGAAGAGACAATCGGATCTTTAATGCCGGCGTTATTTGCGATTGTTCCTGCTGCTGAATCGAGTCTTTCTTTTTCTGCGGCCATTGGCTGCCCCTTATTATGTCGTCCATAAAACATAATTGAATCCTAATAAAACACCAATAAATTAATGATAATTTATTTTCATTTTATCGTCGTTTTGCTATATGTTTTTATCTCTTCATGATTCTAAAAAAACACAACACACATAGACAGGGTAAAAATAATGGATAGTGCCACCCTTTTACCGCTCATCGGGATACCCGTTGTAGTTATTGGTTTTGCACTTCGATTCAATCCGCTGATTGTTGTCGTTATTGCAGGATTAACAACTGGGCTTGCAGTTGGAATGGATTTCGGAATGCTACTGGAAACCTTTGGCGAGAAATTTTTTAATAGCCGCTCGCTCGCCACCTTTATTCTGATTCTGCCCGTGATTGGCCTGCTGGAATATTACGGATTGAAGGAACGTGCGCAGGCGTGGATTGCCAAAATCGCCAGTGCTACTTCAGCACGCATCCTGATGATCTATTTTATAGGCCGCGAAGGCACCGCCGCACTGGGATTGATGTCTCTCGGCGGCCACGCACAAACCGTTCGCCCGCTGTTAGCACCGATGGCGGAAGGTGCCGCACTCAATAAGTACGGCGAACTTCCTCAACACATTCGCGATAAAATCAAAGCCCACGCCGCCGCTTGCGACAATATCGCCGTCTTTTTTGGCGAAGATATTTTCATCGCCTTCGGTGCCGTTCTGCTGATTGACGCATTTTTGAAAGAAAACGGTATTGCGAATATTGAGCCGCTGCACATTGGCCTTTGGGCTATTCCGACGGCTATCGCCGCGCTGATAATTCATATGTTCCGCCTCACCCGACTTGATGCGAGTCTCCATCGCGATGTGATGGCCTGGCGTGCTCAGCAAGAACCTGACATGAAAGAGGTGACCAAATGAGCACTTTGCTAACCATCAACCGCGTTTATTACCTGATTGGCATTATCGTCATGATTCTGGTGGTGATGACACTGCGCGATCGCGGCAACCCTAAGCGCTTCACGACGGCTCTGTTCTGGTTCTTATTCGGGGCAATTTTCCTGTTTGGCGACTTAATGGTCGAGAACCTTGGAAAATCGCTGGCGTACCGGATTATGGGCGGCGGCGTGATTGTGATTGCGCTCCTGGCGGGCTGCGGTTTAGTCGGCAAAGGGAAATATCCCATGGCGACGGATGAGCAACGTGAAGCTTCCGCCTTGCGCATCAAAAACTGGTTATTCTTGCCCGCCCTGCTGATTCCCATCATCACTGTCATCTGCACGCTATTTATGAAAAACGTGTCGATTGGCGGCGTTTATCTGCTGGATCAAAAGCAACTCACGCTGGCTTCTCTTTGTGTGGCAAGCGTGGCGGCAATCCTGACGGGATGGTGGATAACCAAAGGCTCGCCGGTGCAGGCCATCGCCCAATCGCGCCGCATTGTTGACACCGTCGGCTGGGCAATTATTTTGCCGCAAATGCTGGCGATGCTCGGCGGCGTGTTTATCGTTGCTAATACTGGCGAGTCGGTGCGCAAAGTGGTGGAGCTATTCGTTAACCCGGAAAACCGCTTCATGCTGGTCGTTATTTATTGCGTGGGCATGGCGGTATTTACCATGATTATGGGTAACGCTTTCGCCGCATTCCCGGTGTTGACGGCGGGCATTGCGGTGCCGTTTCTTATCACCCACCACCACGCCGACCCCGCGCCACTGCTGGCAATCGGCATGTATGCCGGTTACTGCGGCACGTTGATGACGCCGATGGCCGCCAACTTCAACATTGTTCCGGCGGCGTTGCTCGAGCTTAAAGATAAATACCAGGTCATCAAGATTCAGATCCCGAGCGCACTGGCAATCCTGCTGGCGAACGTGTTCTTGATGTACTTCCTGTCATTCCGCTAAAGCACTGAAAAACGATGAATATCGAAGGAGTTTTTATGTCATTAAGCCCAATTCAGGCTGAAGCTTTTGCCAACATGCCGCTGACGTTTTTACGTCAGGAATATCCCAATCACATTATGCATTTGCTCAATGATGATGGTGATGTGTTGCCGCCGCGTGAATTACACCCGATTTTTTATGGCTGTTTTGACTGGCATTCGGCGGTACACGGCTACTGGTTGCTGCTGCGTTGTTTGCGCCGTTACCCGGAACTGCCTTGCCGTGAAGCCATCATCAACCTGTTTGAAGAACACTTTACCGAAGCCAACGTCACCCGCGAACTGGCCTATTTTACGGCACCGTTCCGCGCTTCGTTTGAACGCCCGTATGGCTACGGCTGGCTGCTGGCGCTGGCACAAGAACTAGCGGAATCGACTCTGCCACAGGCAAAACGCTGGTCGACTCTGCTTGAGCCGTTAACGCAGGATATTCGCGCCCGTCTGATAGGTTATCTGGAAAAGCTCACTTATCCGATTCGCGTCGGGACGCATTACAACACCGCTTTCGCACTGGCTTTAGGGCTGGACTACGCCCGTTCACGTCATGATGCAGAGCTTGAAACCGCAATTATTGATGGCGCGAATCGGTTCTATCAAAACGATGTCAATTACCCGGCTCACTATGAACCGGGCGGCGATGAATACGTGTCAGGCGCGCTGTGTGAAGCGCTGCTGATGAGCCAGGTCAGTGCGGATTTCCCGGCCTGGTTTGACCGTTATTTGCCGGAACTGGCGGGTATTAATGCGCTGATGCAACCGGCGGTGGTTAGCGACCGCACCGACCCTAAAATCGCGCATCTTGATGGCCTGAACCTCAGCCGCACGTGGTGTTTTAAGCGCATTGCGGCGGCATTGCCCGCTGAGCACCCTGCTCAACCCGCTTTGCAACAAGCGATAACCCGCCACCTGGAAGCGAGCCTTGATCACGTCGTCGGCAGCCATTACAGCGGCGGCCACTGGTTAGCCAGTTTTGCCATGTTAGCTTTGGAATAACCTTCCCAATCTTCCTCTGTACCGCTTTCCCCGCACGTTCAAGTGCGGGGGAATTCTCGCCCCACCGTAACGCCGCCTTACCTTTCAATTCTGTAATTCATTCACCCCATAAATTTTATGCTGATCACAATTCAGGCGATTTCTCTTTGCGTACGTCTTTGTGTTTCTATAAAAGAAACACAGAAAGATAATAAAACCCCACTCTGTTGCCAAAACAGGCCGTGAGAACAAAAACAAAGAGAACATTGATATGGCAGAACAACCGCTTTCTACGACAAAGGTAAAAAATACCGGGCGCGTCCGATTCCTGGTACTTGGACTGGTTTTCATCAACATCATTATTAACTACATGGACCGCACTAATCTTTCCGTTGCCGCCACGCAGATGGCCGGAGAGTTACAGTTCACGCCGTTACAAATGGGGCTGATTTTTTCAGCCTTCGGCTGGATTTACGCCGCGTTACAAATTCCCGGCGGCTTCATTATCGACCGATTCGGTTCGCGGATTGTTTACGGCGTCGGTTTGTTTATCTGGTCGATGATTACCGCGCTACACGCGATTGCCAACAGCTTTGGTGGCCTGGTCGGTTTACGTCTCGGCGTCGGTGCTTTTGAAGCGCCGGTCATGCCCTCCAATAACCGTGTGATTTCCAGCTGGTTCCCGGAAAACGAACGCGCCAGTGCCATTGGTATTTACTCATCTGCGCAATTTGTTGGCCTGGCCTGTATGACGCCGTTGTTGTTCCATGTGCAGGAACTGTACGGCTGGCGCGGTTTGTTTTTGATTACCGGGATCGTCGGCATGGTGTGGGCGGTGGTGTGGTATTGCCTGTACCGCGAACCGTTAGAACACAAAGGGGTTTCGCAGGCGGAGCTTGATCATATTCGCCAGGGCGGCGCAATTCTGGAAAGCCGACAGGAAGCCGCTAAACGCAAATTTGCCTGGAGCGATCTGGCGCTGATGTTCCGCAGCCGCAAACTGATTGGCATTTACTTTGGTCAGTTCACCATTTCCGCCACCTTCTGGTTCTTCCTGACCTGGTTCCCGACTTATCTGGTGCAGTATCGCCATATGGATTTTATTAAGTCCGGCTATATCGCCTCCGTGCCTTATCTGGCGGCCTTCTTCGGTGTATTGCTGGCGGGATTTGTTTCTGACCGTTTAATCAAACGCGGGGTCAGCGCCAGTTTTGCCCGTAAAGCCCCGGTGATCCTCGGCATGTCGTTAACACTGTTTATCCTCGGTGCCAACTACACCGACAGCCCAACGCTGATCATTCTTTTCATGTCGATTGCGTTCTTTGGCAACGGCCTTGCCACCATTACGTGGGTCTTTGTAACCGCCCTCGCGCCGCGCCATTTAATCGGCCTGGCGGGCGGCGTGTTTAACTTTACCGGCGCGCTGTCATCCATCGTGGTGCCGATTGCGATTGGCGCATTAATTGACGGGCATAACTTTGCCCCGGCGTTGGCATTCATCGCCATTCTGGCCGGGTTGGGGATTTGTTCTTACCTGTTTGTAGTCGGGCGTATCGACCTGGACACGCCACCAGAGGTTAAGCCGCAGGGGTCACGAGTTGCGCGGTAAGTTGATTGAGCTGGGCGAGACGCGGAGCCATCTGGTTTTCATCCGCGTCCCACATTCCGGCAAAAGCGATAGCGGCGTTATGAGCACCCAACGGTTGGGCCATCGAAAGTTCGCCATCATCGTGGCGCCAGACAACATGGCCAGATTCCCGTTGTTGAGCCAGTTTAGGCGCCATTTCCTGCCAGTTTTCAGGGGAGAAGCGCGACTGCAATGCTTCGTCGGTTTCACTGGCAAGCAGTGCCATGCCGATCACCGATTGCCAGGCAGGAAGCGTGTGGAAACCGGCCAGTGCCTGGCTCACCTGGCTTCCAGGCTCGGAGTGGTAAATGTAGATAACCTGGTCTTCCCACAGCACGCCGAGCGCCACCACGATGTCTTTCGGCGCGTGGCGCTCCAGCAAAGGCAACGCCTGGGAAAACAGTGCAGAACCTCGAATCGCCTGCGCTGCCAGCGCATGAATCCCAGGGCCTGGCAAATAGCGACGCTGTTCATCCTGTTGAGTCAGGCCAATCGCCGCCATGGTCATCAACAGGCGATTAACGCGGGTGGCATTAATACCCATCAGGCGCGCCAGTTCCCGGCAACCAATCGCCCGGCCACTGGTCACCAGATACTGCAAGCAACGGATACCGTCGATAAGACTTTGATTCGGTTGTGATGACATAGCGGCTTCACATTAATTTAAGAAACCCGATTTTATCGTCAGTTTTATAGGAAACAAACTTTATGCAAATTTTTCAGCAAACCAACGCCAGGGAATTCCCTTCTCAACAATTAAAAACAGACTTACTGGTCGCCGGTGGCGGTCTTGCCGGGTTATGTGCGGCACTTGCCGCCGCGCGGGATGGCTTGCAGGTGGTGTTGGTGCAAGATAGACCGGTTCTCGGAGGCAACGCTTCAAGCGAAGTTCGCCTGTGGGCCAACGGCGCTACCTCGCATATGGGGAATAATAACCGCTGGTCGCGCGAAGGCGGCATCATGGGTGAAATCATGGAGGAGAACGTTTACCGGAATAAAGAAGGCAATCCGGTGATGTTTGATCTGGTGCTGTTAGACATGGCTCGCAGCGAACCGAACCTGACGCTACTGCTGAATACCGCTTTATACGAAGTTGAAACCGCAGGCACACGCATCACAAGTGCCAAAGGTTTTAACGCGATTAACGAAACCTTTTATGACATTGCCGCCAGCCAATTTTGCGATGCGACAGGCGACGGCGTACTGGGGCATCTGGCGGGGGCTGAATATCGCGTAGGCGCTGAAGACCCGGAAGAGTTTGATGAGAAAATGGCACCGGGCGATAATTTCGGTCACAAACTCGGGCATTCTATTTACTTCTACACCAAAAAAGGCAGCGCCCCGGTTAACTTTATCCCGCCCTCTTTTGCCCTGAAAGATATCGAAGAAATCCCCCGCTATACGCGCCTGACCTCCACGCTGAACGGGTGTGATTTGTGGTGGCTGGAATGGGGAGGCCGTCTTGATACCATTCATGACAGCGAAGAAATTAAGTGGGAACTGTGGAAAATCGTCTGGGGCGTATGGGATTACATTAAAAACTCCGGGCAATTCCCGGACGCTGAAAACATGACCATCGAATGGGTCGGTTCAATCCCCGGCAAACGCGAAAGCCGCCGATTTGTTGGCGACCATATGCTCTGCCAAAAAGATATTATTGCGCAGCGCGACCATTACGACGCGGTGGCCTACGGCGGTTGGTCTATTGATTTGCATCCCGCCGACGGCGTTTACAGTAAACACGACGGCTGCCGCCAGTTCCACAGCAAAGGCACCTACACCATTCCTTACCGCAGTTTGTATAGCCGCTCGCTGGAAAACTTGTTCCTGACGGGACGCCTGATTTCCGCCTCACATGTGGCATTTGGCAGCGCACGGGTGATGTGCACCTGCGGATTATTGGGCGAAGTGGTGGGCCGGGCGGCAGCGTTGTGCCATCAGCAGCAAATCAATGCGCCGCAACTGGCAGAGCAAAACCGCATCGCTTCACTGCAACAGCATCTGCAACAAACTGGCTGTTATATTCCTCGCCAATGGTTGAATGACCCGGCTCGCGGCGCAACGGTAACCACCAGCAGCGAATGGCAATTAACTGAATTATCTGCCAATGGCGTCTGGAATGTGTTGAACGAGCGTATGGCATTGCTTCTGCCGCTGAAAGCGGGCGAAACATTACCAGAACTGAACTTCACCTTGCGGGCCGGTTCACCGCAGCCGCTTAAAATCAGCCTGCTCGGCAGTGAACGCGCCGGTAATTTCACACCTGATATGCCACTGGACGAACGCGAAATATCAGTTTTGGAGCCGGGCGAATATCAAGTGCAATTCGGGTATCAAAGCGTGCGTGATGAATATGTGTTTATCGCTTTCGAGAACAATGAACATATTGAAATCGCGCTGACCGACGCACGGCTTCCAGGGATTATGACGGTGTTTAACAGCCTGAACGCCAGGGTGGCGAAACACACGCGTCAGGTCGCGGATGGCGATTACGGCGTGGATGAATTCGATTTCTGGTTACCGCGCCGCCAGCCCAATCAAATTCTTCCGGCTCTGCGCTTTGCTTCACCGCTGCGTTGTTACGCTCCAGGAAATCTACTTAATGGACGTTTGCGCCCGGAACAGCATACTAATGCGTGGGTGCCTGCCGCTGGCGATAGCCTGCCGACCGTGACGTGGCGTTGGCAACAGCCGCAGACAATACAGGCGCTGACGCTGGTGTTTGATAATGATTTCGACAATGCCATGGAAACGGTGCAGATGGGCCATGCCCTGCCAGTGACACCACATTGCGTCACGCACTATCGCTTGTGGGCCGATGACACGTTGTTGGAAGAAGTGGCTGATAACCGCCATTCCGTTTGTGAACATCGTTTGACGCAGGCTATCCGCGCTGAACAAGTCAAACTGGAAATTGTGAAAACCGCAGGCAGCATCGCCGCCCTTTACTCTCTGAACATCCGCTAAACGTTTGTTAAAAATAAAGCCACCGCAGCGCGATGCGGCGGTGGCTTTGCTTAATGATTACGCCTGGCTCACTTCCGGCGTTAAAAGCTGGCTGCGCGGGGAGTTACGCAGCGTAAAGAATGAAATTAACGTGAAGCAGGCGGTAATCAGACCTAATGTCAGATAAGCCTGGCTAAAGCCCACCGAGTCATACATCGAACCCGCCCAGGTTGAGAGCACAACGCCAGAAAGCTGTTTGGATAAGTTAAAACCAATCAGGAATAGCGTCGCCGACAGGCGAGGATCAAATACCGACGAGATGTATTTGAATGTTCCCACCAGCAGGAATGGCAATTCAAACATGTGCAGCATTTTAAGAATAATGACTTCAACGCCAGTTGTGGCAAACGAGGAGCCAATTATCCGCACAGACATAATCACGCCCGCCACCAGCAAAGCATTTTTTGCCCCGATGCGATTAATAATGAAAGGCGCAAAGAACATAATCGTGGCGTTCAATAACTCACCGCCGGTGGTGACGAAACCAAATATTTCGGTGCCTCTTTGTGGAGAGGAAAAGAAACCTTTAAAGAAGTTGGCAAACTGCTGGTCAAATACGTCATAAATACTGGCGACGCCAATCACGTATAACAAGAATGCCCAGAAACGTGGCATCTTCAGCAATTCAACTACCATATGGAGCGAGAACTCCTGCTTTTTAGCCGCGACGTTATCAGTCAGTTCAGCCTCAGATCGAGGATCGGGCTTCGAGAGCAGTAACAGCACCGCTAACACCAACGCGAATCCAGAGGCAATCCAGAAGGTAATATTTGGGTTGATGCTAAATAAGATGCCGGTCAACGAGGCGCAAATCGCCCAACCCACACAGCCTGATACGCGCACCTGGCCGTATTCAAAACGGTTATTGCGGCTCACGCGTTCAATATAGGCTTCCACCGCACCTGAGCCACCAGAAAAGACGCAGCCCAGATACATCCCGCCCGCCATCGCCCCAAGATAGATATTGAGTTGTAATAGTGGTGATAAGACGTAAATAAAGAACGGAGCAAACAAAACCAACAGCACGACGATAAACCACAGTAGATGTTTACGCAGTCCTAACTTGTCGGAAATTAAGCCAAAAGCAATTTGAAAGATAATGGCGAATAACGAGATCGACGAGAACACCAAGCCCGTTTCGGTTTTGGTGAGATGGTTTACATCTGCAAGCCATACCGGGAAGAACGGAAAATAGGCAGACATAATGAAATAATAGAAAAAGAAGAACAGCATAAAATAGATGAAATTATGTTGTTCCCGACGACTCAGCGCTGACAGTTTCATAGGGTATTTCCACTTTTTATTATTTATGGATTAGGTATGTAAGGGTTGAGATTGAGGGGAGATCCTCCCCTCGGTGGTTCATTTAAGGCTAAAAGTCAGTTGGTATTGCCATTGTGTATCCAGTAACAACCATTTCTTCAGCACGCTCGGCGTCCAGGAATCATCCCCGCCAACCCCCATATGCTGAGCATCGAGCGAAATCCACGCGCCATCTTCTGGCACCATCCTGTGCCAGTGTGAAACGTCCATCAGTTGTTCAATGCCCCAGGGTTGCACAGAGAAATGGAAATTCCCACTAACATGCCAGATTCCCCAGTCCAGTGATTTTGTTCCTCCGCGTAAGCCATTTTCCGTCGGGAAGATATACGGCGTGCTCATCTCGTTTAGCGGTAATGTCCAGCGAGAGAAGCTCGCGCTACTGCGGCGGTCAGGGTAGTTTTCATGCGGGCCAAGCCCTAACCAGCTAATGTCATCGCTCTGCGGTTTGACTTTGAAATTCAGGCCTACGCGCGGGAGCGGCGGCAGCGTTTCAGCACGCTCGCCGGTCACGGTAAGATGCAGTTTCCCCAGGCCGTCAAAGCGCATCTGCCAGCAGCTCACAATCGCAACGCCTTGATGATTGTGATAACGCCATTCACTGACCACCACAATATCGTCGCCAAATTGAGTCGCTTCGCAACGCACACACTCCGTTTCCAGATGATACAACCCGGCGCTTTTCCAGCGCTCCGCCCACGCATTCGGATCAATGCGCGTCACTTCGCTGACGCCAATATCATTGTCGATAGGCGCACGAACAAAGTTGTCACGCAGGGGTTGCATCAACTGCTCATTTCCATCCTTCAGCCAGCTACAAAGCAACCCGCTGGTACGATTGATTTCCCATTGCTGGCCTGCGGCCTGCACGGTAAATCGATTTGCTGATGCGATAAGAACCGGTGGGTTCGCCCCCGTAGCTTTGGCGGCTAAAACCAGCGGTGCCGCGATTGCAAATTGCTGCCACCCCACGCGATGCCCGGCGGCTGACCACGGCGTTTCGTGTGGCTGGAGAACTTCCAGCGTTAGCCAGACATCTTTGGCACCAGCAGGGAGAATCAGGTTTTCGGTCAATGTCAGATCTACGGTTCCTTCAGCTTCGATAAACAGCGTTTCGCGCCCGTTTAGCACCGGCACCCCCGCCGCTTCGATACGCCAGTGCAGCGTTTCGTTATCGGTCTGGCGGAACAAATATTCACTATGGATACGCACGTTGAGCGGCTGCTGGCTCAGTAATTCGAACTGGAAATATTGCTGCGCTTGTTTGGCTTCAAACAGTGCCGGATGCGGTGTGCGGTCAGGGAAAACCAGGCCGTTCATACAGAACTGTCGGTCGTTCGGCGTGTCGCCAAAATCCCCGCCATAAGCCCAGCCCTGGGTGCCATCATCGAAAGTTTTCATGAGAGCCTGATCGGCCCAGTCCCAGATAAACCCGCCCTGCAAACGAGGATATTCGCGGAATGCCTGCCAGTAATCCGCGAAGTTACCGAGGCTGTTGCCCATGGCATGGGAATATTCACACAATATTAACGGGCGCTGTTCGCCAGGCAGGCTTATCCATTTTTTAATCGCCCATTTCGGCACTGCCGGGATGGGCAAATCCGTTTCAACGCGTGAATACATCGGGCAAATAATATCAGTCACCGCCGTATCTCCGCCGCCGCCTTCATATTGCACCGGGCGCGACGGGTCACTTTTCTTCAGCCACTGGTACACCGCATCATGGTTTGCGCCATAGCCAGATTCATTCCCCAAAGACCAGATAATAATGCACGGGTGATTGCGGTTAGTTTGCACCATGCGCGAGACGCGGGCACTAAAGGCAGGTAGCCAACTGGCATCATCAGAAATACGGCTCATCGGCACCATGCCGTGAGTTTCAATGTTCGCCTCATCCACCACATACAAACCGTAGCGATTACAAAGTTGATACCACAAAGCGGTGTTCGGGTAGTGCGAGCAACGGACGGCGTTAAAGTTGTTTTGCTTCATCAGCAAAATGTCCTGCACCATATCCGCCTCGGTCACGACCTGGCCGTGCAGATGATGATGTTCATGGCGGTTCACGCCGCGAATCAACAACGGTTTGCCATTCACCCGCAGCAGCCCGTTTTTGATTTCAACCTTACGGAATCCCACATCACACGCTTCGGCCTGAATTAGCTCGTCGCCCCGCCATACCGCCACCACGGCGCGATAACAATGCGGCGTTTCCGCACTCCACAGCAACGGGCGTTCAACAGGCAAATTCAGATACGCACGCTCAGCATAATTTCCCCGGTCGTCGATCATCGGGGTGCCAGGGGGCTGGCGGATGGTGGCAATTTGCTGGTTTCCCTGCCAGAGCGTAGTTTCCACTTCCAGTTCGGATAAACACGAACTGGGTGCCGCAACCGCGATGTGGATATCAAGCACAGCGTCGCGGTACAAGGCGTCCATCACGGGCGTTATCTGCATATCCGTCAGATGAATTTCTGGCAAATTCATCAGTGAAACGGAACGGAAAATACCGCTCATGCGCCACATATCTTGATCTTCCAGCCAGGTTCCAGCGCTCCAGCGCAGCACCATCACGCAAAGTCGGTTTTCTCCGCTGTGCAAAAACGGTGTCAGATCGAATTCAGCAGGCAAGCGGCTGTCGACCGAATAGCCAACCCATTTTCCGTTACACCACAAATGAAACGCAGAATTGACGCCATCAAAAATAATGCGTGTTTGCCCGCCCGCCAGCCACTCGCCAGCAATATCTACCGTGCGTGAATAACATCCGGTGGCATTTTCTTCCGGAACAAACGGTGGCGTGGTTTCAATGGGATAGCGCACGTTGGTATAAATCGGCGCATCGTCGCCGGTCATTTGCCAGTTCGATGGCACTTTTACCGTGCGTGCATCGGCTAAATCTTGCCGCAACCAATTGGCGTCAACGGCTTGTGGTTTCGCACGCCAGCTAAATTGCCATGCGCCATCCAGCGAGCAAAAATGGGGTGACGGCTGCTCATCTCGCGCTGCACTCGTTTCCCGCCATCCTCGAAACTGAGGATGCGCCGGTAAACGGTTGAGATGCGTTATGCCTTGTTGCTGCCAGTCGCGGCGGTTAAGAATTTCTACAAACTCTGCTTCTGGGCCGAAAGTGCCCGAACTTTGTGTCATGCCGATTCACCTGTCGTCATTAAAATGTTATGCGCAATACAATTATTCACAACTCAATGAGGTAAATTTAGGCAGAGAATCAGCCTAACTGGCAAATGAAGGATTTGTCATTTCAAAGCACGGTCGCAAAAGTGGTGGATTAATCAGCATTTCTGTCGTCACCATGACATATAATGTTAGCGCTATACATTTCATAATAACCAGTCTTGACGCGGCTTAATCGGCTACGCATTATGCTGAGCAAAAAGGGGAACAAGATGAGCAATCGACAGGCAACGTTGAACGATGTGGCGCGCGAAGCGGGTGTGTCTCAGCAAACGGTTTCACGAGTGCTGAACAGCCCAGATTTAGTCTCGTCCCGTACTCGTGAAAAAGTGCTGCACGCGATGACCGTTCTGCACTATGTCCCGAACCGTTCCGCTCAATTACTGGCGGGTAAAACGATGCCTGCGCTCGGGCTAATCACTTCCTCTCTCACCTACCATGCTCCATCGCAAATCGCTGCAGCCATCAAAAGCCATGCCGAAGACCAGCAGTTGCAGGTTTCCGTTGCCATGCCAAAAGGCGCGGAATACGCGGCATTGCAGGTGGTGCTTAACGAGTTTCGCGCGCAAAACATACGCGGTGTGATTGCAAACCTGCCACTGGAAAGCTCACTCGCCGAGCGGCTGGCCCGGGAAAACGACGATCTGGCTTGTTTGTTTTTGGATGTTCCACCCGAGACGGATGTTTCCTGCGTTCGCTTTGATCACCAGGAGGGCTCTGGTGCTTGCGTAAAACATTTGTGGGAGTTGGGGCATCGACAATTTGGCTTGTTAGCAGGCCCGGCGGAGTCTATCTCTGCCCGTCTGCGCCTGGGTTGTTGGCGAGAATCACTTCATCGCTATGGCATAACCAATGCCTTCACAGCATGGGGCGACTGGAGTGCCAGTAGCGGTTGGGCAAAAACCTTCGAGCTTATGCACGCCAACCCGCGTATCAGCGCCATTATTGTGGCCAATGACCAGATGGCATTAGGCGTCTTGAGTGCGCTGGCGCAGCTCAAACGCACCGGAACCAATGCGGTTTCCGTAACAGGCTACGACGATACGGCCGACAGCCTTTTCTTCCAGCCGGCCTTAACCACTGTGGCACAAGATTTCGATTTGCTTGGCAAGCGGGCAGTTGAAATCGTGACGTCCCTTATGGCGCAATCATCTTCGTCGCAAAAAGTATTGAAGTTATTACCGACCCGACTGGTGGTGCGTGAGTCCACTTATCCGCATCCAGCCAATGAGTCGCAGAGTGAAATTGTCGAGCAGTTAAAATCTCTGATAAACAGTCTTTAATTAAACAGTAATGGCTATACGCAAGCGCGTGGTCGTTGGTTAATTCGGCAGCTATCAAAGGCCAGGATGTCAGTTGCTCGACACAACTTGACCGCTCTTCAAAATACATTGCATTAATAAGCTGAAATAATAAATCAAGTTATCCGACCCGATAACTCGTTCACTATTTCTGAAATGTGCCAGCTGCGCGTGGGTCGCGTTCGCCATTTTTCCTTAGCTAATGTCAATAATGAGGAGTTCAAAATCAAAAACGTTAAGCTGATGATTGAAGATGCTAATTCACTTGAAATGCGGGGATTACTGCGACGTTCAATGACCGTCTGGCAAAGTATTGCTATTGATACTACCGCCGATGATGAGGAGCGAAATCTGGCCTGGCAAAAGATAGTGCAAATTACCTCACTGCAGTCGCAAAAAATTCGTCAAGAAAGTGAATGCATTAAACGTGCATCTAACAAGATGAACAATGTCGACACTGACCGGCAACAGGTCATCACTTATTTAAAAAAGGGATTAAGCCCTAAAGAAATAAAAACATTAACTTATCGCTCAGATGCATTTATATATGGCTGCAAAAAATATTTATAAGTCATTGTTTAAGTACTTCATTGTTTGGTGCGAAGTTTTAACAACAAACAGCTATCTACCTGGCCGCCCAGGTAAATAGTTCATTAATGAACTATGGGTTTGCATTGTCCAAAAATGATTAAACATTGAATTGAACAGCTTTTCAGACGTATGAATATGTTAACATTTGTCGTTGACGCATTTATTAGCTAACTCTATAATCGCGAAATTAAGTGAAGGAACATTTTAAATGTATAATCAGATGTTATCTATAAACAGAACAAACCATCACATATCTACATTGTGCTAACATCAATTAAACATCACGTTAAAATACATTCCTACATAAATAACAAACAATAACTAAATAATAAAAGCCACGGTTTATATATCCTGAATAACTCTTGATATGAAAATATCACCTGATATTTCATGGATAGCGTTTTGAGCCTTCTTTAATCGATTTGATATGAGTACAAATAGAAAAATGGTTGATAAAGAGCTCATTCAACGTGAAGCTGAATCGCCCCGCGAACAAAATCCCGCATTACGTCGGGGTTACAACTGGTATCATTCGATTACTGGTAAAGTCGCTATCTATTTGATGTTAGGCATTTTAATTGCTTACGGTGTGGGTTCAGGTGCCGGTGTTTTTGAAGTCAATCGCATCTCCCATGAACAGTGGTTTAAACAAGCCGCCACCAATTCGCAAATCACCAGTTATATCATTCGCAATATCTACACCTCGGTGACAGTGAAATCTAATCACGAAGGCCAGGTGATCTCTATTGAGTCCGAACGCCCTTTGAGTGATGACGAAACGGTGATCCAGACCGGTTTTAACCCGGACGATATGCTCACCCTGGTGTCGACGCAAACCCACAATCCCACCTGGTTATTGCTGTACGACGAGAAACACGGTTTTACTGATTTCCATAACACCTCCGGTAAGCCACAAACAATCACCACGGTGGCAGACACGTCGAATCGCTCCGCATTAGAGAAGTATTACTGCGGCTTTGCCAGTATTGATGGCAAAGAGTATTTCGTTGGCTCGATTCCCATTGTTGACCCGTCCGGGAAACTTATCGGTGCGGTAGTCAGCAGTATCGGCGAACGCGACGCCCTGTTTGCCACGCATAATCAGCTTTTGATGCATACCCTGCTGATGCTGATTTTACTGCTCGGCGCAACCGTCATTGTGGTCAACTGGTTGGTGCGCAACCTGTTCCGCCCGGTTCCCCGCCTGATTCAAACCGTCACGCTGATTGCCGATGAAAAAACCGACCAGATGACGCCATTCCAGGATCAGGACGATGAAATTGGCGAGCTGGCTCGGGCAATTGAAAAGTTACGCGTGGCAATGGTTGACCGGGGTTATCTGCAACGAATGCAGGAAATGGCGCAAAAAATGGAATACATGGCGCATCATGATTCCCTGACGCTGTTACCGAACCGGGTTGCTTACCGCAATTCTATTGACGACCGGCTGATAAAATTGCGTACCGAAGGCAGTATCTTCAACCTGCTGTTGATTGATTTAGACAATTTCAAACCGGTCAATGACACCTGGGGTCACGTCGTCGGCGATGAGTTACTGATTGCTACCGCCGCACGTCTTTGCGCCCTGGTCGGCGAGAAAGATATGGCGATACGCCTCGGCGGGGACGAATTTGCCATTCTGCAACATGTGCATCACGACTCCCTTCCCGAGGCCGAAACATTGGCCAGAAAAGTGCTCGCCGCGCTAAGCGCACCTTTTACCTGTAGCGGGAACACCTTTACCATCAGCAGCAGCATCGGTATTGCCTGTGCACCGCACCATGGAAATACCCGTGAGGATTTATTCACCCACGCCGATCTCGCGTTATACACCTCGAAAAGTTACGGGCGGAACTGCTTCCATTTTTATTCTCACGGCATGACGATGAACCCGTCCAATAACCTGCTCTTTAGCCAGGAAATTGAGAACGGCATTAAAAACAATGAGTTCTTCCTGCATTATCAAAAAATCGTCAGCCTCAATCATTGCCGAACAACAGGTTATGAAGCGCTGGTGCGTTGGCAACATCCGCTTCGTGGCCTGCTGCAACCCCATCATTTTATTTCTGTTTCTGAAGATATCGGGCTTATCGCCAAATTGGGCGAATGGCTCATTCACAGCGCGTGTCAGGATGCAGCGAACTGGCCCGTGGCGAAAACCGTGTCGGTGAATGTTTCCCCGCATCAGTTACGCCACCCAGGAATTTTGGACACCATTCGGAACGCATTACAAGAAAGTGGCCTGGAACCTGCGCGTCTGGAAATTGAAATAACCGGATCTGAACCTCTCGACCGCGAAGTCACGTTGCCGATTCTTAATGCCATTCAGGCACTCGGTGTGGGGATTGTGCTTGATGGGTTTGGCACCGGCTTTGCGACGCTGGACTACCTGATTATTTTCCCGTTTAGCCACATCAAAATTGCGCGTCCATTGATTGATATGCTGGATAAATGTGAGGACCGACAAGCGTTGGTCAGCATGTTAGCGCGCTACGCGTTAAAACGCGGTTTGAAGGTCACCGCCGAAGGGGTAGAAACAAAACAGCAATATGAATTCCTGGCTTCTCTGGGCGAGGAAAATATGACGGCACAAGGCTATTACTTTGGTCGGGCCGTTGAAAACATAAGCGTTATGGCAGAACTGGAGCACGATGGAATGGAATCAACATGACACTTTTCATTAATCATTGGTATCAAACACTGTTCTCATTGTCTGCTGCCCTGCTGCTCAGTATCGGCATGCTGACTCCATCAACCAGCCGGGCCGATGAGGTGTTGTCTCGCCTCGCACAAACCAAAACCATCACTCTGAGTTATCAGACCGATGTGTTTCCTTATTCGTATGTCGAAGATAAACAGCCCCGTGGCTACTCTATAGATATCTGCAAGCAACTTATCGACATGCTTAAACAACAACTGAGCCTGCCGGGGTTACACATAAAATGGGTACCGGTGAGCACGGCTACGCAATTTTTAACCATCAAAAACAAAAGCGTGGATATGGGCTGCATTCCGACTATCTACACCCCGGAGCGGCAAAAAATAGTGACCTTTTCGGAACCCTATTTCTTCTCGGCCACTCGTTATGTTTCCCGTAAAGAAGACGATATTAGCGATATTACCCAGCTCAACGGCCACACGGTTATCGTGAAAAGTGGTACCGTTTTCGTCCGGCATCTTCAGGAAGCCAATTCTCAACATCAGTTATCACTGAATATTGACCTCGGCACGGACAATATTAAGGCTTTTTCAGAGCTGGAAAGCGGCGGAACCCCGGCGATAGTTTCCAGCGATGTTTTGCTCCTTGCGCAAATTGCGCTTTCTGGACATCCGGAAGAGTTTGTCATTTCCAAAGACTCTCTCAGCCCGCGTCTGCCGATTGCTTTTCCCATGCAAAAAGGCAACGCAGCTTTTATTGGGCTAATCAACGGCTCTCTAAAGCAGCTGATGCAAAGCGCAGATTTCATCAAAATTTATAACAAATGGTTTATGCAACCGATTATGCCTGAAGGCATTACCCTTAATTTACCGTTGTCGCCCGAATTAGAAAATTCTATTTCATCGGCAGCGTTTTACTCTTATTAACCCTTTTCGCTATTTTTCGCCCCATAAAAATGACGATAAATCAGACAAGTCGACACATGAAACAGAAACAACTTATGAATTACGCGCTAGGGTTTTTATTAACTTGTTTCGCCACAGGGGTGTATGCGGAGCCACAGATGTCGACGCTGGAGAGAATTGCCAGCCATAAATTGATTAATATTGGCTATCGCGACGCCCCGCCCTATGCTTATAAAACCAGCGACGGGCATGTAGTAGGATACGTTATTGACTTGTGCAAAGACGTCACCGAGTCGCTAAAAAACAAATTACACATTAACACTCTGGTGGTTAATTATGTGCCAGCGCCATTAACTATGCGCACCGCCATGCTTAACCATAATGTTATTGATATGGATTGTTCAGTCAATACCGATACCGTGAAGCGTCAAAAAATCGTTTTATTCTCTCACCATTACTTATCAGTCCATACTCGATTTGCCACGCGTATCAGCACTAATATTTACTCATCTTTTGATTTGGCGGGTAGAACAATTAGCGTGACAAAAGGCACCTCAGACTTAGTGAATATTAATAGGCTGAACCGTTTGCAGGAACTTAATCTGTTGATTCTGAGTCAACCAACCATGCAAGAGTCCTTTGAAGCTCTGAGTAACGGTAAGAGTTTTGCGGCAGCGATGAACGAAGTTTCACTGAAGGAGTTGGTGGAAAGCAGCGAAGATCCAGCGAGTTACCAGATTTCAGCACTCGCGCTCGGTGCGCCACAAGATCTGGGCATCATGATGCGCCATGACGATGAAGAATTAAAAAGTGTGGTTGATGCGAGTCTTGATAGTCGATTCAATCGCGCAGATTTCAAACAATTATTCAACCAATGGTTTAATAGCAATTTGCCTGACAAAAATATCAACCTGCATATTCCATTGACCGCTGAAATGTATAAATACCTGACTCGAAAAATGTAACTCCAGCATCACACTAAAAATATTTAGCCGTCGGCCAGAAAAAAATAAAAAAGGGAGAAAGTTAACTTTCTCCCCAATACACTGATATTCATTACATCAGTTGAAGTAACATGCAGAAAGACATTCCGCACAAAACACCATATAACAAATTACTCCGCGCCGTTTTACGTACACGTTTTTGAGAATGGATGGTTACGTCTTCCAGTCTTTTACGGACGCTGCGCGAAACCTGAGTATGGTGTGTTATGACATCTTTTGAACAGTGCCGGAACCTTGCAATGTCATCCCGTATAAACTCATCGACAACGCCCTTGTTGGCTTTGAGTTCGCGGACAATTCCTTCAAGCATTTTTTCCATGCCTTTTACCCGCAGGACAACATCTTCTTCCATTTCCAGTGACAGCATAATCCAAATCCATGATTAATAATAACACTCTGGGGGTAATTCATTTACCACCCATCCCTTTCAAGATAATAATGTCGTTAAGAAACACCCTAAGCAAGATAATAAACATTAATAAAACTTAAGTTGAAAATTTTTCAGGTGAGTTGCCGTTATATTGTTCACCTGAAAATAATCATTAATCACGCTCCCCGTTGGTTATTGCATCAATACTGTCGGGTAACAAACGAATTTCAGCAGCACGGCGATGCGCCTGCATTCCTTCGGTGCGACTCTGGCGCACTGCGGGTTGGGCAACCGCCGCAATGCCGTGGTCGTCAATCCACTGATGGGTGCAAATTTTTACGTAGGCGCCAACCCACAAACCGCCGGTATAACGCGCGGCTGCCATGGTCGGTAACGTATGGTTGGTTCCGCAGCATTTGTCGGAGAACACCACGCTGGCGTTTTGCCCAATAAACAACGAACCATAATTGCGAATTTTGCTGGCCGTGGCGTGTGGGTCGCGGGTGTGCACTTGCAAATGTTCGGTTGCCATATGATCGGCCCAGGCGATCAGTTGCTCTTCATCGCGACAGATAACAATTTCGCCCTGCCGCTTCCAGGCTTCTCCCGCGGTGGCAGCCGTTGGCAAGTTGGTTAGCTGACGCTCAATTTCTGCAAGTGTGGCGCGGGCAATTTGCGCACTGGTGGTCGCCATGCCGACACGGGTATGCACATCATGCTCGGCCTGAGCCAGCAGGTCGGCAGCCAAAATGCGCGGGTCGGCGCTGTCATCGGCAATCACATAAATCTCGCTCGGCCCCGCCAACGCGTCAATGCCGACTTTGCCAAACACCTGGCGTTTCGCTTCATTAACGAAGGCATTTCCCGGCCCGACGACTTTATCTACCACCGGAACAGATTCCGTTCCCCAGGCCATGGCGGCAATCGCCTGCGCGCCGCCGACTTTAAAGATGCGATGCGCCCCTGCAAGATGGCAAATAGCGATCATCGCCGGATGCGCGCCCGGTGGCAGGCAGGCAATAATTTCATCGCAACCCGCGACCACCGCCGGGACGATGGACATCACCGGGGCGGATAAAATCGGGTAGCGCCCGCCTGGCACATAACAGCCCACGGTTTGAATCGGGATAATGCGATGCCCTAAATGCACGCCCGGCAGCGTTTCGATATCCAGCGGCTGCATGGTGGCCAACTGCGCCTCGGCAAAGCGTTTCACTTGCGCAATGGCAAACTCGCTGTCCTTGCGGGTTTGCGGGTCAAGCGCCGCTAACGCACTGGCGATTTCATGCTCTGAGACTTCAAATTTCTCCGGTGTCGTTTTATCAAATTTGGCCGAATAATCGCGCAGCGCGGCATCGCCTCGTTCACGCACCTGGTCAATAATATTTTGCACCGTCGCGGTTAGCGTGCGGTCGGCCTGAACATCTTGCCCCTGCGGGCGCTTGATAAACTCAACATCAGCTTCAGAAATCGTGCCCATCTGTTACTCCTCCATTTGTCCCAATTTGATTTGTGCCAGCAGTGCCAGATGGTCGTAAACCACCCATTCATCGACGATTTTGCCGTTGACGATGTGGTAATGGGACATGCCCATCACGAACAGGCGTTCACCGGTTGGTTTGCCCAGTTCACCGTAACCCAGGTGATGGCCTTCCATAATCCAGCGCACCGCCACTTTGGTGCCGCCTTCTTCGCAAGGGTTAGAACAGATGTGCTGCGGCATCCACGCGCCGTCCGGGATCATGCCAATCAGCGCCAGCGTCTGGTGGATCACCGCCGCCTGGCCGTACAGCTCTTTCATTAATGGGCCATGCCACTGCACGTTTGGCGCATAAACGTCTTTAATTTTACCGAGCATGCGGCGGTTATAAATTTCATGCAGCCAGCGCAGGCACTGCTCTTCGGTATCGGTGTGAGCGATAGAAACGTCGCATTCCATTTCCGGCGGGTATTGCCCCAACATGCGACGGTTTTCACCGATGTCGGTCACGCGGAAGCCTTTATCAAACTGCTCTTTCGCCATGCCGTAAGCTATCGCATCGGTATCAAGTCCCAACTGGCGCATCATCGCCATGTTGTCGCTGACCACCCATTCGCGATAAATCTTGTTCTCGTGGATCATGCAATCCGCGACGGTGCGGGTCACAAAGGTGCGGTTGGTCGGTTTGCCCAAATGGCTGTATTGCGTGTGGCGGCCCGTGCCGGTCACCAGGTGGGATGTGTAAAAGCCGTCAACGTCGTTACCATTCCAGATAACCTGAGTCGCCATGCCGCGACGTTCCGGGAAGGCAATTAAACGCTGCAAAGTATCCTGCACCACTTGCTCGCGGTTATACATGGTGCCGAGCGCGTTATATAAAACGCAGTTGTGCGTATAGTGGGTGTAAATTAAACCCACGTCGCGTTCGTCCCATATTTTATGGGTGCAGCGCACGATGTAATCAACAATATCGGTATAGCAATCATCAAAGCCACGTAATGATTGCACGCGTGGGCGTTTCTCCGGCACCAGATCAATAAAGTCGCGGCGTTCGACTTGTAATACAGGTTCATCGCGTGTGGATTTGGTATTGCTTTTCTCTGAAGCGACTGGCGTTTTATTGGTTATTTCAGTTGAAGACATATGACCTCCTGCGTTATTTGAATGCGCGACAAAAATTGTCAGCGCACATTATTCATGGATAGGAATATCCCTCACCTGCAAATGGCGATAATCTTTATTGCTCTGTTCAGATATTTTGACGGGGAATGACTCCCCGCCGCTGTCAGTAATTAAAAAATCATGATTAATAAATCATGATTAATAAATTGCGATTAATTAAAAATCTGTGACCAAATCGCTAATTCATCGACACCCAAATATTCGCGAATAATTAAACCGTCGCGTAATTCCAGTTGGCTAATACCGGTAATAGAAACCGGGCGTCGTGTCGGTGTGCCAAACTTCCCATAACCGTCATGCCAGGTTAATAGCGACCAACGCAGCGACAGGCGAACCGGTTCGTTCGCATCCCGTCGCACAACTAAATGGTGCAGATGCGTTTCGCTGTCGGCAAACGATGCGCGATAACCCGATAAGAACCCGCCAATATCCTGCTCGCCCGTGCATAAAACATGCCCCGGCCCGTGTAATGTGGCGGCGGGATGATAAAGCCCCGGCACCACGCCGCTGTTTCCGCCAGCCCACATCGACAAATAACGTTCCACCAGCCCCGCTAATGGGCCGTCAACGTCATCGCCTTCCGGGCCGCCAGCCCAACGGGCGTCCATCTCTTCAGCGCTGATATTTTCCAGCCCCGCTTCGCGGCGTGCATCCGCCAACTGGCGAGCAAAATCACGCACTTCCACACCAGTTTGCAAAATGATGGCGGCGCGGTCTTGCAGCAACCATTCCTGACGCACCGCGCCTTGCGCGCACACCCGGTCGGCCCAGGTGCGCACCCAGATAGATTTGCCGCTCGGCTTACCAAAGAACCCTTCGCCCTGATGTTGAATACACGCCACGGTACGCTGGGCGGCGTAATACTCCGACTGCGGCGAATGAGAACAGAGAATATCTTCAGTTAATACCGTGCGTTGCGGGAAACTGTGCATCGCTTCGAGTGTCAGGCGCATAAACTGTGAGAGGTCATTGAGCTGTCTTTCCGGGGTGTTAAACACCACTGGTGTTGCGTAGAAATCCGCCAGTTGGCCGATGTCTTTTTGCTCCCACACCACATGGGTCAGCGTCAAAATAAACTGCTGGATAGAATCAAACTGAGGGCTAAAGCCCGGCAACCTGGTCATTCAACCTCCTGCGGCTGGAATAAAAACAGCCCGTCTTTTTCGATAACGCCAGAGTGTGGACGCCTTGCGGAGTGTCGCACCACCAGCACGCCGGGAACCACAACCTGCTCCGGCTCAATGTTTTCACTTTCAATTTGTTTCATCAGCAGCGCTAGCGTGGCGCTGACCATGGCATCCACCGGCTGCGATGCGGAAGTCAGCGCGTAAGACGGCCAGCCGGACGGGCCGGTATCGTCATAACCAATCACCGAAAGGTCTTCAGGAATGCGCAGGCCAAATTCAAAACGGGCGACGTCCATTACGGTGAGCGCCATATGATCGTTGGCGGCAAAAATGGCATCCGGTGGATTCGGTGCTGAAAAGAGTTCCCATGCCGCTTTTGCCGTTGTTTTCGCATCGTAATCGCCCTGCACCACGCGCACATTCTCGATTCCATGACGCTCTAAAGTGCTGATGTACCCGTTCTGGCGCGCCACGTTGACCGAAGAATCCGACAGCCCGGCAACATAAGCGAAACGCTGGTGTTCTCCCGCCAGCAAAAACTCGGCAATCTGCCGGGCGGCGGCTTCGTTATCGGTATTCACGCTCGACGCCGTGGCATTTTCTTCACTGCGATTAAACAGCACCACCGGGATCCCGGCGGCGACACACTCTTCTGAAAGCTCAACCGAAAGCGATACCGAGGCCAGCACAATGCCATCCACACGGTATTGCATGATCTGGTCAAAAATCCGGTCGACGTTACCGTCGCGGTCGCCGACAAACAGCAGCAGGTGGTAGTTCAGCTCATCGAGTTTTTGCGCCAACGCTTCCAGCACCTGCGGGTAAAACTGGTTATCAAAATAGGACATCACCACGCCAACGATGCGCGAACGAGCGGTGTTCAGCGAGCGGGCAATGGCATTTGGCCGATAACCCAACTCACGCGCCGCCTTCAGCACCTTTTCACGGGTGGCTGGCGAAATACTCGCCCCCGGTGTGAAGGTCCGCGATACCGCCGATTGTGATACCCCCGCCACTTGCGCCACTTGCTGCGAAGTCACGGGGCCAAAAGTCTTACGTTTCATGTTTTGGTATTCCTTCTCCGCATCCCAATGGAATGCCTGTTTTTTATACTTACACCAACTTTGCATGCGTATGCAACAGACAAAATTATTTTTTTCACATTTACACCATCGACCTTTACAAAATTGAAACCTTTTCGTAACTTCAATTTTTGAATACGTATTCATAGGACGTATACATACTATAAAAATACGCCGTCAGTTTTACCGGTAACGCGAGTTCGCGACAAAGGAATGCACCGGTTAATGCCGTACTTGATTGGTTATAACCCACTAATTATTAAGAGGTTCACCACCATGTTTCGTGCACTATTTAGTCGATCCGAAGTCAGACTGTTTTTTACCATTAGCGTACTGTTCTTCATTTGCATTCACAGTATTGATGCCTTCCTCGCCCCGATGTTAATCAGCGAAGGAATGCAGCCTGAAGTGGTGGGAATGATTATGGGTGCCAGCGGATTAGCGACGTTGTTCGTGCGCTTCCCGATTGGCATTTTGTCCGATGTGGTGAAAAGTAGAAAAATCTTTATCCAGTTCAGCCTGCTGTTGCCGCTGGTGACCTGGCCGATTGCCTATTTTGAACCTAACGCCACCACGTTGTATCTGGCGAAAGCGGCCGATGGTTTTACGGCAGCGACCTGGGTTCTCTATAACATCCTGTTTATCCGTTACTTTGATAAGAAAGAAGCGCCTGCTGCCGTTGCTTTACTGGCTCTGGCCGGGCCGTTGGGCGTGTTCCTTGGCAACTGTATCGGCGGGTTGTTGATTCACTATTTTGACAAAAGCATCGGCTATTTTGTCTCAAGCGTTGCGGCCTTGCTCGCACTTGTCCTGACCTTCCGCATTAAAGAAATTCACGATGCCGCCCGCGCACCCACTCTGAAAGCCTGCCTGACCAGCGCAAAACGCCAACTGGCCGATCCGTCTGTATGGTTTATCGGTTTACTGGCGACGATTGTTATTCTCGTGCCGTTCGCTACCCGCGATACGCTGACGCCAATTTATGCCCAGCAGCTCGGCGCAAAAGCGGGGATCCTGACTTTACTCAGTAATATCCACCTGATTTTCTACGCGCTGGCTATCGCCTTGTGTAGTTCGGTGTTTTATAAGCGCCTGGGTCTGGTGAACACCGCAGTGATCGGCATTATTCTGCAAGTGATTTCCAGTATTGGCATCCCGTTCACCACTAATATGACTCTCATTTATTTCTTACAGGCGATGGCGGGTTTCTCGTTCGGCATGGCGTTCGCGGTGTTTATGTCCTTGAGCGTGGTGAACACGGTTGAAGATGAGCAATCCACACGCATGGGCTTGTTCCAGACCATTTATTCCGTCGGCATGTTTATTGGCCCTGTCGCCATGGGCTTGATGCTGCAACATATTAATTTGTCCTCAGGTTATCTGGTGATTGGTGCGCTTTGTGTGGTTGCCGCGTTCCTGACACCAATGGCGGCTCGCAGTGTGGAATTGCGCCAGGTTAAAGCGGCGCAAAGAAATATGCCGAAAGTTTCATCCGCACAGGAATATGCCAATAAGACCAGCCAGTAAATTTAATACGTCACACTTTATTTAATCCGATACGACCCACTCACCCGCTTTGCCGGGCGGGACAGTTACGCATATAAAAGGAAAGGAGAGCGTCATGGCGCAATATTTAAAAACCAGTAAATCATTATCTGAACGTCAGCAAGCCAATAAACAAATCAGTATTGTGGTTGAAAATACGCTGGCCGATATTGAACAACGCGGTAACGCAGCGATTCGTGAATTATCCATTAAGTTCGATAATTACGACCGCCAGGATTATCGTTTATCGCAAAGTGAAATTAATGCCTGCATCAAACAATTAAGCCGCCAGGATATTAAAGATATTGAATTCGCTCAGCAGCAAGTTTTCAACTTTGCCACGGCGCAAAAAGGTTGCCTGACGGATTTAGAAATTGAAACGCGCCCCGGTGTTATTCTCGGTCACAAAAACATCCCCATTAATGCCGTCGGTTGTTATGTCCCTGGGGGTAAATATCCGCTATTAGCCTCCGCGCATATGTCGATTATTACCGCCAACGTCGCCGGTTGTTCACGCATTATTAGTTGTGCACCGCCGTTTAATGGCCGCCCTGCCCCGGCAATTGTTGCCGCACAAGCAATGGCGGGCGCGACCGAGATCTACGCGCTCGGCGGCATTCAGGCGATAGGCGCGATGGCGCTTGGCACCGACACCATCGCGCCTGTCGATATGCTGGTCGGCCCTGGCAACGCGTTTGTGGCAGAAGCCAAACGCCAGCTGTTTGGACGCGTGGGCATCGACCTGTTTGCCGGGCCAACGGAAACGCTGGTGATTGCCGATGAAAGTGTCGATGCTGAAATGTGCGCCACCGACCTGCTCGGCCAGGCCGAACACGGCGTGACGACGCCAGCGATTCTTCTGACCAATTCCCTGAAACTGGCGCAGGAAACGATGCGTGAAGTGGAACGCCTGCTGACGCAACTCCCTACAGCAGAAATTGCCCGCCAGGCGTGGCGCGATTACGGCGAAGTGATTGTTTGCGACAGCTACGAAGAAATGTTGCAAGAAGCCGACCGCATCGCTTCCGAACATGTGCAGGTGATGACTAACCGCGATGACTGGTTCCTCGCCAATATGACCAACTTTGGCGCATTGTTCCTCGGGCCACGGACTAACGTCGCGTACGGCGATAAAGTCATCGGCACCAATCACACGCTGCCAACGCAAAAAGCCGCGCGTTATACCGGTGGATTGTGGGTCGGCAAATTCATGAAAACCTGCACCTGGCAGAAAGTGCTGAGTGATGAAGCCTCAGCGGAAATTGGCAGCTATTGCTCGCGCCTGTGCCAACTGGAAGGTTTTTCCGGCCATGCAGAACAAGCCAATATCCGCGTGCGCCGCTACGGCAATCAGCATGTGCCCTACGCTGGCACCGTTCCGGCGGTGGATATCGAGAAGGCGTCGTAATCATGGCGCTTCCACGCACTCCAGAATTTCGTCTTGATAACCAACGGGCGTTAGTCACTGGCGGCTCCCGTGGTATCGGCTTTGCGGCAGCCATTGCGTTGGCACGGGCGGGTGCGCAGGTGTGGATTATCGCCCGCCAGCCCGAGCAACTGGCGCAGGCGGTCAAGAGTGCCGCCGCCGAAGGGCTGCACTTAAACAGCGTGGAATTGGACATTACCGATACCGCGCAGGTTGGCAAAACGCTGGCGGAGTTGCCGGGTTTCGACATTCTGGTAAACAGCGCCGGGCTTGCGCGCCATCAGCCGTTCCTTGAAGTGAGTGAAGAGAATTTTGATGCGGTGATGGCGCTCAATTTGCGGGCCACTTTCTTTGTCAGTCAGCAAGTCGCTCGCAGTATGAAGCTGCGCCAGGTGGCCGGTTCCATCATTCATATTTCTTCGCAGATGGGCCATGTCGGCGGGCCGCAGCGCAGCGTGTATTGCGCGTCGAAGTTTGCCCTCGAAGGGTTAACCAAAACCATGGCGCTGGAGCTTGGCGAATCGGGTATTCGCGTCAACACGTTGTGCCCGACGTTTATTGAGACTGAACTGTCACGCGCCAATCTGGCCGATCCTGCTTTCAGCCAATACGTGCTGGATAACATCAAACTGAAACGGCTGGGAACGCTGGAAGACGTGATGGGGCCGATTGTATTTCTCGCCTCGCCTGCTGCGGCGCTGATTACCGGCACGTCATTAATGGTCGACGGCGGGTGGACGGCAACATGAATACAGCGCCTTTGTTGGAAAATCATGACGCGCCGCTGATTTTGCTTGGCGGAACGCTGTGCAACGGGCGGCTTTGGCAGCCGCTCATCGAGCAGCTGAATGTCGCGCATTATAGTTGCGTCACTCTCAGCGGGGGTGATTCCGCTCATGCGCTGGCAACGCAATTGCTGGAAGTGTTACCGCCGCGTTTTTGCCTGGCGGGATTTTCACTCGGGGCGATGGTCGCCCTGCAAATGGTGGCGCTGGCCCCGCAGCGTATTGCCGGGTTGGCGTTGCTGTCTGTGAATCCGCTGCGTGATTTACCCGCTAACGCGTCCACGCGCAGGGCAGCAATAAAGGAAGCGGCAAGCCTGGGGATCACACCGTGGCTCACCAAAAATCTGTGGCCGAAGTATGTTGCGCCGCATCGTCTGGATGACGCGGCGCTTCACCAAACGATTGTAAAAATGGCCGAGGAATGCGGCATCGACGTTTTTGCACGCCAGACGGAAGTCGCGATTACCCGCGATGATCATCGTTCAGCGCTGGCTGCCTTTACATCACCGATTCTCATCATCAACGGCGCTTATGACGCCATTTGTACCCCGCAACATCATCAGGCGGTGGCAAGCGCTGCGCCAAATGCCCGCTGGATAACGCTCCCGGACAGCGGCCATTTCTTACCCCTTGAATCACCGCAATTAGTGGCAATCGCCATGCGCAACTGGATACAGGAGTCAGCTTCATGAGAAAAAATCCGCTTAAAGCGGCCTTTCGCCAGCAGCAACCGATTATTAATGGCTGGCTGGCGATCCCTTCTGGCTACAGCGCCGAGATCGTCGGCCATCAGGGCTATGATTCGGTCACAGTCGATATGCAGCACGGGATGATTGATTTCGCCAGCGCGCTGTCGATGATGCAGGCGATTTCCGCAACGCCTGCCACTCCGCTGGCGCGCGTTAATACCAACGAACCGGCGCAAATTATGCGCCTGCTTGATGCGGGAGCCTGGGGAATTATCTGCCCGATGATTTCAACGGCTGAACAAGCGCAGCAGTTTGTTTCAGCCTGTCGCTACCCGCCGCTCGGCAACCGTTCTTTTGGCCCGGCGCGTGCCCTTTTATACGGCGGCAAAGATTACCCGCAGTATGCCAATGAAGAAATTCTGACGCTGGCGATGATTGAAACCCGCGAAGGGCTGCAAAACCTCGATGCGATTCTCGATACCGACGGGCTGGATGGCGTGTTTATCGGGCCGAACGACCTGTCTTTAACCCTCACGGGCAGTGCGAGTGCTGAATCGCAGCACCCGGAAATGCTGGCGGCCATTGAGTTAGTGCTCAGTCGTTGCCGCGTTCATCACAAGCTCGCCGGGATTTTTTGTACCTCCGGGCAAGCCGCCGCAAACCGCATTGCGCAAGGGTTCAACTTTGTGACCCCGGCGAATGACGTGATGCAACTCGGCAGCGCTTCACGCACTGCAATCGCCGCCGCACGAGGTGAAACCCCGCCAGCCAGTGGCGCATCTGGATATTAATGGAGAACAATATGCAAAATATCACTCTGACCCAGGAAGAAGCCCAACGCCGCCTGGTACGCCGGGAAGACCGTGTTTCTTGTAGCGTGGCGTTTATTGACTGCAAACTGCCGGGTTCGCACCTCAAACAGAACTATTCCTTTATTGGCCCCGGCGTGACGCAATCGGCATCGCAAGTGGTGAATATTCCCGAGCCGCACGGCTTTAATATCGGTGCGGCGGCGATGCCTAAAGGCGTGACCAACAACCTGCATCTGCATTTCACGGCGGAAGTGTTTTTGATTCATGAAGGGAGCTGGCGCTTCCGCTGGGGCGCTAATGGCGAACATCAGGCGGAATTTAGCGCGCCTGCGATTTTGTCGATCCCGACGTGGATTTTCCGTGGTTTTACTAACGTCAGCCCAACAGATACCTGCGGCATGGTGTTCACGGTACTTGGCGGCAACAATACCGGCGGGATTATCTGGCATCCGTCGATTCTGGAAGCCGCGCGTGAATATGGCCTTTATCTGAGCCGCGACAATATGCTGATTGATGTCGAGGCCGGGGCAAAAGTCCCTGACGAAGCCGACTTGTTGCAGCCACTGGGTGCGGAACATATCGCCGCGCTGCGCGATTATTCGGTTGAGGAAATGAGCCAGCGAGCGGTGACGGGCGAGCAGCGGAAATGGTCAACCAACGCGCTGCTGGATTCCGTTCTGCCGGGTCACGGTGGGGAAATCGCCCCGGTGATTGGCTACGGTATTTCGCAAGATTTACATAATACGCCGCCGATTATTAATCCCCACGGCTTCTCGGTGGAGTGGTTGCGCATTCAGAATGAAAACCGCGTCGGCCTGCATAGCTGCCCGGATGTTCAGGTATTGATGGTGTTCAAAGGCACGCTGGAAGTGACGTGGAACCGGCCTGGCGAAGAAGTGACGATTGTGGCGCAAGAAGGTTCGGTGATTTCAGTGCCTGCCAATAGCTGGCGCAGATATCGTGCGCTTGATGGCGTGATGGAAGCGACGCTAACTACGCAGGGCGATCATCGTAAAAAAATCTACTGGGATGCAGAAATTATTGAGCAGGCGCTGGAGCGGGATCGCTGTCTCGATCCTGATGGCTATGTGGCAACGGCAAGTATTTTGCCAGCAACCGCACGCCGGGCGGGTGAGAAAATAGCTCGCGCGTTGTAGGCGAGCTTCTCATTATATTGCAGGGAGGCATGGCGGCTGAAAGAAACCCGCGTGACGGCTTAGTTCTGAGCGGTTGCGCGGCTTGCCAGCGTTGAAAGATCGGTATCCGGGAACGGGCTTTCCATCGAAAAATCCCATTCGTGTGCGGCACACATTCCGTCAATCCCACCCTGGCTTTCGCATTGCGCAATGCGTTTTGCTGGCGCATTGCCACAAGCCAGCAGAAAACCGACTACCACAACACCAGGGATAATAAACTTCATCATGAATTATTTTTTCGCTTAACTAAAAACCATAAACAAGGTTATGACTCGATAACCCCTGTTATTCAAAAAAATATTATAATTCGCAATTATATTTTAGGAAACTACCCATAGGGATTAAATATGATTAAAAAAGTTGCAATGTCGCGTCTATTGCCATCGCCCCTCCCGAAAGTAGGGTTATCTCTTTTACGACGCCAATTTCATTAATACCCACTTAACGCATTGATAACACTTCGCCGTATTTATGCGCATTCCGTATTTGAAACAGCGTTTTCAATTCCTTTCGAGGCAAGTTACCTCTATAATGTGCGCGTCTTGACTTGAATGGTTTCAGCGCATTGAACTGTCCTAATACACTAGAAAGCAATCAATATCCCCGGCAGGCTGAACCGCAAGCACACTTTCCTCTGCACGCTTTATTTCTGTCACCTATCCTTACCGGGTGGCACATGAACAATACCAGCTTTAGTTTGCGCTCCGGCGCCCGTATCGACCGGAACCGAATTTTCACAATCCTTCTCAACTTACAGATAAGACTGTCATGAAAAAGACTAAAATTGTTTGCACCATCGGTCCAAAAACCGAATCCGAAGAAATGCTGAGCAAAATGCTTGATGCTGGCATGAACGTAATGCGTCTGAACTTCTCCCACGGTGACTATGCAGAACACGGTCAGCGTATCAAGAACCTGCGCAACGTAATGGAAAAAACCGGTAAGAAAGCAGCAATCCTGCTGGACACCAAAGGTCCTGAAATCCGTACTATCAAACTGGAAGGCGGCAACGACGTTTCCCTGAAAGCGGGCCAGACCTTTACTTTCACTACCGACAAAACTGTTGTGGGTAACAGCGATATCGTTGCTGTAACTTACGAAGGTTTCACCAGCGACCTGAGCGTCGGTAACACCGTACTGGTAGACGATGGTCTGATCGGTATGGAAGTCACTGCAATCGAAGGTAAAAACGTTGTTTGTAAAGTGCTGAACAACGGCGACCTGGGCGAAAACAAAGGCGTTAACCTGCCGGGCGTTTCCATCGCGCTGCCAGCTTTGGCTGAAAAAGACAAACAAGACCTGGTGTTCGGTTGCGAGCAAGGCGTTGATTTCGTAGCAGCGTCCTTCATCCGTAAACGTTCTGACGTTGTTGAAATCCGCGAGCATTTGAAAGCTCACGGCGGCGAAAACATCCAGATCATCTCCAAAATCGAAAACCAGGAAGGCCTGAACAACTTCGACGAAATCCTCGAAGCTTCTGACGGCATCATGGTTGCTCGTGGCGACCTGGGCGTTGAAATCCCGGTTGAAGAAGTTATCTTCGCTCAGAAGATGATGATCGAGAAATGTGTTCGCGCACGTAAAGTTGTTATCACTGCAACTCAGATGCTCGACTCCATGATCAAAAACCCACGTCCAACTCGCGCAGAAGCGGGCGACGTTGCTAACGCCATCATCGACGGCACCGACGCAGTTATGCTGTCTGGTGAGTCTGCTAAAGGTAAATACCCACTGGAAGCTGTGACCATCATGGCAACCATCTGTGAGCGTACTGACCGCGTGATGACCAGCCGTCTGGATAACAACAATGACAGCCGTAAACTGCGTATCACCGAAGCAGTTTGCCGTGGCGCAGTTGAAACTGCAGAAAACCTGTCAGCTCCAGTGGTTGTTGTTGCAACCCAGGGCGGCAAATCAGCTAAAGCTGTGCGTAAATACTTCCCGAACGCAACTATCCTGGCGCTGACCACCAATGAAGTCACTGCTCGTCAGTTAGTTCTGAGCAAAGGCGTGATTCCTCAGCTGGTTAAAGAAATCGCTTCTACCGATGATTTCTACCGTCTGGGTAAAGAAGTTGCTCTGGAGAGCGGTTTGGCTCGTAAAGGCGACATCGTAGTGATGGTTTCTGGCGCATTAGTACCAAGCGGCACCACCAATACTGCATCTGTTCACGTACTGTAAATTTCCTGTGAACGAATAATTTGCTAAAAAAGCGCCTACGGGCGCTTTTTTTATTGGGTTAAATAGACTGTCTGAAATAAAAATCAAATCGGCCTGCTCTATTTAAGTCGCAATTTAGTAAGATGAATCCGATTAAAATCCTCTGTTTTTTCTATTTTTTTTAGATTTTAGCCCCGGTTCGCTGGTTCTTTGAGCGAACGATCAAATTTAAGTGCATTCCCATCAAAAATTTATTCTCAAGATAAAAAAGTTTGTGTAATACTTGTAACGCTACATGGAGATTAACTCAATCTAGAGGGTATTAATAATGAATCGTACTAAACTGGTACTGGGCGCGGTAATCCTGGCTTCTACTATGCTGGCAGGTTGTTCTTCTAACGCTAAAATCGATCAACTGTCTTCTGACGTTCAGACTCTGAACGCTAAAGTTGATCAGCTGAGCAACGACGTGAACGCAATGCGTTCAGACGTTCAAGCTGCTAAAGACGACGCAGCACGCGCTAACCAGCGTCTGGACAACCAAGCTCACTCTTACCGTAAGTAAGAGTAACTTGTATTAAAATGGCGCACATTGTGCGCCATTTTTTTTGCCTGAAATTCCTTACCCCGTAAAAGCCCCGCTAGTTCATCACCACGCTGTTTTGTCCGCTAATCACGCTTCCGTTACTGTTTGGGGTTAACGTGCTGCCAGAGGACGCTTTGACGCTCTGTATTGGCGTGATGTTAACTGGCTGTGAAGGAACACCCTGCGGCGCGTTCACCAGCACTGGATATCCCGCCCGCCTGACAATGGCACTGTCCACCTGCGCTCTGTCACTCATTGGGTTATCGATAAACTCACCGAACGAGGCAGAAATCGCAATCGGCACCGTTTGCGGGTTTTCCCAATCGTTACGCGACAGCGGCTGATGCACTTCCACAAATCGCCTGCCGTCCGGCTCAATGCTAAATTTCACCGGCTCATTAATGATTTGTACCCGCGTGCCCCAGGCGACCTGGCTAAACAGGGCTTTAATATCCGGCGCGCGCATACGCATACAGCCAGAACTCACGCGCAGCCCAATGCTATTACGCGCATTGGTGCCGTGAATCAGATATTCGCCCCCACCCTGCTCCAGTCGCAGCGCATAGCGCCCCAGCGGGTTGTTTGGCCCTGCTGGCACGACTGCGGGCAGCGTAATTCCTTGTGCAGCAGAACGTGCACGAATATTCGCCGTCGGCGTCCAGGTTGGATTCGGGATTTTCTGGCTAATACGCGTCACCATTACCGGCGTTTCACGTCCAAGCTGGCCAATCCCTAACGGATAAACCTCAACGCGATTTTGCCCTGGCGGGTAGTAATACAGCCGCAACTCGGCAAGATTAATCACAATCCCGACGCGTGGCGTATCCGGCAGGATCATTTGTGAAGGAATGGTCAGTTCGCTGCCAGGTTTTGGCAGGAATGGGTCAACGGTATTATTCGCCTCAAGCAGTAGTAGTACGCCGGTATTATATTTTGCGGCAACTGTTTCGAGGTTTTTACCATCATTGGGAACAATGTAAGTTTGATTCATGCCAATAATCCGGCTACCCGGTGGCGGGAGTAAATAATCGACAGCCCACGCCGACTGGCTTGCGGCCAGAGTGCTTAACATTAGAAGTGTTATTTGAGAGAACGCGCGTTTCATATTGAATTCCTGTATTCACCGGCTGAATGCCGGAATGCTGAAAGCCATGCGAGGCAATAAAATCGCCTCGCGTTAACAGGATGAAAGCTGTTCTATGAGTTTAGCTAAGATTGGTTGCTTTGGTGCGAATTGCGCGGATCATTGCTTCGAGGCCCTGGGAGCGGGACGGCGTAAGATGCTGAGCCAGCTCAAGTTTCTCAAACCACGGACGGACATCAAACGCGACAATATCCTGTGGAGTCATCTGTTGGTAGAGGATAAACACGATAGCAATCAGCCCTTTGACGATTGCTGCGTCGCTGTCACCCTCAAGCGTGATCACCCCATCGGGTTGTTGATGCATCACAATCCACACCTGGCTTTGGCAGCCCTGAATGATATTTTCCGCTTTATGTTCAGCCGGCGGTAATTCCGGCAATCGCCCACCCAACTCAATGATATAGAGATATTTCTCTTCCCAATTGCTACAGCGGCTGAAATTTTTAAGTAATTTATCTTTGTCTGGCAACGTAGCCATGGCTTTCTCCCTGTTAGCCCAGCAAGCGGTGGATGCGCTGTAATCCGGTGACCAGGCGGTCCACTTCTTCTTCGGTATTGTACATGGCGAACGAAGCACGACACATCGCCGGAACCTGGTAGAACGCCATCAACGGCATCGCGCAATGGTGCCCGGTACGAACTGCAATGCCGTAGTTATCAAGGAAACTACCCACGTCGTAAGCGTGATGTTTGCCGAGATTAAACGCGATAACCCCAAGCCGGGATTCGGGGCCATAAATCGTCAAGTCAGGAACCGCTTTCAACGCCTGCTGCGCGTAGCGCATTAGCGAATGCTCATACTCACTCACCTCGACCAGATTCAGGCTTTCTACGTAACGTAACGCCGCACCTAGTCCGATAATCCCGGCGGTGTTGGGCGTACCCGCCTCAAAACGCCACGGTGCAGCAGCATACGTGGTGCCTTCAGTGAGACTGACGCTGGCAATCATTGATCCGCCCCCTTCCCACGGCGGCATGTTTTGCAGGATTTCCTCACGCGCATACAGCACGCCGATGCCTGTCGGCCCATAAATTTTATGGCCGGAGAAAAGATAGAAATCGCAATCCATCGCCTGCACGTCAATGGCGTGATGCATGATGGCTTGCGCGCCATCCACTAGCACTTTCACGCCTGCCTGATGCGCGGTCGCAATCATTTCCTGAACCGGGTTTTCGGTGCCGAGCACATTGGAAACCTGGGTAATCGCCAGTAATTTGGTGCGTTCATCAATCAGCGTCGGGAAAACATCAAGTTGCAGCGTGCCGTCTTGATTGAGCGGGATTACGCGTAGCGTCGCCCCCGTGTGCTCACACAGAATCTGCCACGGCACGATATTGGCGTGGTGCTCCATGGCGGAAATAATAATGTTATCTCCAGCCTGAATATTGGCGCGTCCCCAACTGTTGGCGACGAGGTTAATCCCTTCAGTCGTGCCGCGCACAAAGACGATTTCTTCTGGCGATCGCGCATTAATAAAGCGTGAAACCTGGTTGCGCACGTTTTCCATAAGCTGCGTGGCTTCCGCGCTCAGGGTGTGGATCCCACGATGCACCGCCGCATAGCCGTGGCTGTAAAAATCCAGTTCGGCGTCGATAACCGCCTGCGGTTTTTGCGCACTGGCGGCGCTGTCCAGATAGACCAGCGGCTGGCCGTTGACTTCGCGGCTTAGAATCGGGAAATCAGCCCGCACTCGTTCGATGGAAAAACTCATGCATCATCTCCTGCAAAGCGCTGGCCGATCCTCGCCAACACCTGCTGTTTTAATGCCTCGTCACCGATGTTTTCCGTTAATTCTGCGGCAAAGGCAAAAATAATCATCTGCATGGCGGCCTGTTCTTTAATCCCGCGCGAACGCAGATAAAACATCTGTTCGTCGTCGATGCGGCCAATGGTCGCGCCGTGGCTACACTTCACGTCATCGGCATAAATTTCGAGCTGCGGTTTGGTATCCACTTCCGCCAGACGCCCGAGCAACAGGTTGTTGTTGGTCATCTGTCCGTCAGTTTTAATCGCATGTTGCGCGACTTTAATCATGCCGTTGAACACCGCCCGGCCTTTGTCTCGCACGATGGTTTTGTGCAGCTGACGGCTGTTGCAATAGCCTTTGTTGTGCTCAAGCCAGGTGCGCGTGTCGCACACTTCGTTATTAACCGGCAGCGCCAGGCTGTTCATGCGCAGTTGCGTGTTCTCACCTTTAAGCTGGGTGCTGGTGTTGTGGCGCAACACCGCCGCGCCGAGCAGGAAGCTATTGCTCTCAACCGTCGCATCCTGCCCGACGACTAAATCGTTATGGGCAAAGTGGTAGCTCTGGGCGTTTTCAAACGCCAGTTTGTCATGATGGAGTTGGCTATTGGCCGCCACTTCTGCAGTAAAACGTGCGCCAGTAAAATGCGGCTGCTCATCAAAACTCACAAAGTGTTCGATAACCGTCGCCTTTGCGCCTTCGCCAAGAGACAAATGGTGGCGATAATGCGCGGTGTTCATCTCCTCCTGCCCGCTTCCCCGGCTGATGTGCATCAGCAACAGGGCTTTCGCCGGGCTGTGGTTACGCGCCACGCGAATATGCGTTACGGTTTCGGCGAGGCTTTCGGTGAGATGCAAAAATACTTCGCTCTGTACTGCGGCTGGCAACGATTCACGCTTTTCATCCACGGACACATCAAAACCACTGTTGGTGAGATCGTCGCTTAACTCGCGGCTAAATCGGCCATCAACAAACACCAGCCGCCATGCGTCCACCGGCAATGCCAGTTTATCGCGCTCTATTTCGCTCAACGCTTCTGGTGCAGGCAACGCAAACTGGTTATTCAGCAACCCTTCCAGCGGAGTGTATTTCCAGTTTTCATGTTTGCGCGTTGGCAGCCCCAGGCGCAGCATTTGCTGCATATGTTCCTGAGCTTCTTTGCTGCGTTTTTCGCCCTGGGTTTCAAACAGGTGATGCCACTGTTGCAGGGCGTTGCTGCTATTGCTGTTCGGTAAGCCAGCCATAACCCTGCTCCTCCAGTTGTTTCACCAGACTGAAATCACCCGATTTCACGATTCGCCCCTGATACAACACATGAACAAAATCAGGCTTGATGTAGTCAAGAATACGCTGGTAGTGCGTGACGATAATGAACGAACGGTTGCCATCACGCAGGGAGTTCACCCCTTCGGCAACGATCTTCAGCGCATCGATATCCAGCCCGGAATCGGATTCATCAAGAATACAAAGTTCAGGCTCCAGCACCGCCATTTGCAGAATGTCATTACGTTTTTTCTCACCACCGGAGAAACCAACGTTCACCGAACGGGTCAGTAAATCTTCCGGCATTTTCAGCAATTTGATTTTCTCTTCCATCAAATCCTGGAAATCAAAACGGTCGAGTTCTTCTTTGCCACGATATTCACGTACCGCATTCAGCGCGGTTTGCAGGAAGAATTGGTTGCTGACGCCAGGGATTTCCACCGGATACTGGAACGCCATGAAAATGCCTTCACCGGCACGATCTTCTGGCGATAACTCCAGCAAATCTTTGCCTTTAAAATGAACTTCGCCGCCGGTGACTTCATAATCTTCACGCCCGGCAAGCGTGGCAGAAAGCGTACTTTTTCCTGAACCGTTCGGCCCCATGATGGCGTGCACTTCACCCGGTTTTATTTCAAGGCTCAAACCGCGCAGGATCTCTTTGTCCTCAACGCTTACCTGTAAATCTTTAATGCTCAGCATACTTTCTCCTGAAGCCTGGTCCATCAGGCGTAATTGTTGCCGTCAGTTTGGCGCGGAACAGCGCGCAAGAACCGGAGCGTACACGTAGTACGTGAGGATTCTGAGCACTGCCCCGGGTCAAAATGACAAATAAAATAGCCTGCTGGTCCAGGCTTTATCCGACGCTGTGTTCGAGGCTGATAGCTAATAATTTTTGTGCTTCCACCGCGAACTCCAGCGGCAATTCCGAGAACACATCTTTGCAGAATCCGTTAACGATCATTGAGATAGCATCATCCTGGGCGATCCCGCGTTGCAGGCAATAGAACAGCTGATCTTCGCCGATGCGTGACGTTGTCGCTTCATGTTCCAGTTGCGCGGTGTTATTGCGGCATTCGACATATGGGAACGTATGCGCACCGCTGTCCGGGCCGATAAGCATTGAGTCGCACTGGGTAAAGTTACGGGCGTTGGTCGCCGTCGGCATGATTTTCACTAGCCCGCGATAGCTGTTCTGGCTATGCCCGGCGGAGATCCCTTTCGAGATAATCGTCGATTTGGTGTTTTTGCCGATATGGATCATCTTGGTGCCGGTATCCGCCTGCTGATGCCCCGCCGTCAGCGCCACCGAGAAAAATTCACCGATGGAGTTATCACCGCGCAGAATCACGCTCGGGTATTTCCAGGTAATCGCCGAACCCGTTTCAGACTGCGTCCAGGACATTTTGCTATTCGCCCCTTCGCACAGCGCACGCTTGGTGACGAAGTTAAGAATCCCGCCTGTGTTGCCATCGCCTGGGAACCAGTTCTGCACCGTCGAATACTTCACTTCCGCATCTTTATGGATGATGACTTCCACCACCGCCGCGTGCAGCTGATAGCTGTCGCGTACCGGAGCCGAACACCCTTCGATGTAACTGACGTAACTGCCTTCGTCGGCGATTAAAATGGTGCGTTCAAACTGACCGGTTTTCTCGGCGTTGATACGGAAATAAGTTGAAAGCTCCATCGGGCAGCGCACGCCTTTCGGCACGTAAATAAAGGTGCCGTCGGAGGCCACTGCTGCGTTTAGTGCAGCAAAGAAGTTGTCATTGCTCGGCACCACGGTGCCGAGATATTTCTGCACCAGTTCAGGAAACTCGTGAATCGCTTCCCCGAAGGAGCAGAAAATAATCCCTTGTTCGGAGAGTTTTTCACGATAAGTGGTGGCGACGGAAACCGAGTCAAAAATCGCATCCATGGCGACATTCGAACCTTCACGCACCGGCACGCCGAGCTGTTTAAACGCTTCTTCCACTTCGCCCGTCAGATACGCGTTGCTGCCAGGTTGCTGAACCGCGCCCGGCTGCGACTCGCAGTTATCATCGCAACTGCCACAAGACGGCGCGGAATAGTAGCTGTAATCCTGATAATTCAGTTTTTCGTAATTGGCCTTCAGCCAGTGCGGCTCTTCCATTTCAAGCCAGGCGCGATAAGCGCTCAGGCGAAATTCCAGCATCCATTCCGGCTCATTACGACGCGCAGAGATTGCCCGCACCACATCTTCGTTGATGCCGTGCGCCATTTCGTCGGTTTTTAACTGGGTGAAAAAACCTTCTTTATAAGAATGGCTTCCCGCCCAGGTTTGCACTTCTTCAGACGTTTCAGTGTTACGTGACATAATCCCGCCTACACCCCAAAGCTTTCACCACAGCCACATTCGTGCTGTGCTTTCGGGTTGTTGAATTTGAATATTTCGTTTAATCCTTCATGCACATAATCGACTTCCGTTCCGTCGATAAACGGCATCGCTGAAAGCGGAACCCACAACTTTGCGCCGTCCGTTTCAAAAAGGAGATCGTCAGGCTTAGGCTCTTTTACGGTGTCCAGCACATAGCCAAAACCCGCACATCCCGTCTGTTTGATACCCAAACGCACGCCCAAAAACCCCGGCTGTTGGCTGGCTAGTTTGCGAATATGTGCCGCAGCATCAGGGGTTAACGTCAGCCCCTTCCAGGCGAAGTCGTTGGGATCGAAGCTACCGGTTTGCACATCCATAGTTCACCTCTTTATGTTTTGCCGCCCAAAGGCCAATACCCTATGTTAATGATAACAATTATCAATACAACATCCTGATAACAGGGGTATTCACGAAATGCTGACTTTTTAAGCGTCTTAGTTAAGGATAGACCCTGCTGAAACTCTTGCAGACGGTGTTCAGGGCTTATTAACATGCTGATACAAAGAGGATTTATTTGCGTAGAAAAAGCTTAGGCGATAGAAAACAGAAGATGTATAGAAAATACCAATTTGTGCGATTGGTCGCGCGATAAGCTGGTACAAGCAATTTGTTAATCACAGTGACCATTAGCGGGATATTTGTTCTGTTCAATCATTTGCGTAAAATAATACGCTAATGAATTTAGCCAGTATTGCTTAGTCCCGCTGAATCATTTTGTTTTTATTACTCTATATTCTACGGAAGGATATTTAATGCGCTATACACCTTTATTAATTGTGCCTTTATTAAGTGCATGTAGCTTTAGTTTTATGAAATTTGATAATGACCCTGTGGTGCAGGCAACGTATGCCACTGGTGCGACAAAGAGTTCGGTTATTGCTGCTGGTGGCAAACCGGATAGCGAGATGAATGTTCCTGAAATCGGCGGGACTTGCATCAATTACACGTTAAAAAAAGAGGCTGAAACTATGCCTTTTTACGTCGCTTTTGATAAGAACGGAAACCGGAAACAATTTGGTTATATTACCTGCATAGAAGCAAGATCTAAGGGTGTTTTTAGTCGCTAAGTTATTTCTCTAATGTCGTGTTCCTCTTCAGCTATCAAAAGAGGAACACTTCAAATGCTATTTCAAAGATGAAAAATATTAATAACCTGCGGCTTTGTTAGCGGCTTTAATGCGCTTATTACGCGCATCTTTTTCATTTTGATCTTTGGCCTGCATAATTCCACCAGCGGCATCAACCCAATCACTCGCTGTACAGCCTGATAGTGTCATCGTCAGTACCAGTGCGACCATATACTTCATTTTTACTCCCTCACTTTTTTATCAATGCTTAAAACGTCCGTGTAACACTCAAAGTATTTGACGCTTAAAGTAATATTTTGACAAAAAATTTGACCATGATCAAGGTGAGGTTTGTTGCAGGACTGTAAGGCGCCTGCAACTAAAGCATTGAAAATGTCTCGTTATTAAGAAGCGTTAAGCGCAGATTTATTCGCTTCCAGCGCGTCAACTGCACACTGTTGATCCAAATGGCCGCCCGGTGCACCGCCAATCCCAATTGCTCCGATGGTCTGGTTATCCACTTTCACCGGCACGCCGCCGCCGAGCAACAGGAAGCCAGGAATATCACGCAGGTTTTGTGCGCCCGCGTTATCTTGTGCGCTCTTCATCACATCGCCAGTGACAGATTTGGTGGTCAGCGCGGTATACGCTTTCATACGGCTGGCTTCCACGGTGTGCGGGCCTGCGTTATCCATACGTTTAACCACTTTCACCACACCCGCACGGTCAACAATCGTTACCGCTACGTTGTAGTTTTTAGCTCCACAAGCCTGAATTGCGCTTTGGGCGAGTTTGTCAGCAAACTCGAGAGAGAGGTTCTTTTCAGTCAGAACACTGCTGGAAAATACTGGCATTGCCGCCGCACTACTGAACAGAGCAGCCGCTAGCAAGATTGATGTTTTCATGGTTTATTCCCTCAACTCGGTGTGATTAATTGACAGGAGTTAAGGTAACGAACCGTGTGATGCAAAACCATTCGGGCGAATACCTGGCAAACCAGGTAATTTTACGTAATCCCCTTCAGGCCACCGTAGATTTTAATCAGTTTCGCCAGCGAGTTTATTTCGAGCCGGGCAAACAAACTGGCGCGATGCGCTTCCACGGTTCGCGGTGATAGCGAAAGATCCCGAGCCATCTCTTTATTTGATTTACCCTGAATAATCAGTGCCATCACTTCCTGTTCACGAGCAGAAAGCGTGGCAAGTTTTGCCTGCAAATCAGCCTGATTTTCTCGCAGTTGTTGACTCTGTTGCTGCTGTTCAAGTGCCGCCCCAACCGTTTCAATCAATAAATCAGCATCAACCGGTTTGGTGAGAAATTCAAAAGCGCCGTTTTTAAATGCTCGGCGACAAAGGTCAATACTGCCATGGCCGGTCATCATGATAACCGGCAACGTGCTGCCCATTTGTTCCCAGCTTTCAAGCAACGTGATGCCTGATTTACCGGGCATACGAATATCGAGCAGCAGGCAACCATTCAGATTTCGCAACTCCGACTGAGATTCCAGGAAACTTTGCACACTTTCATAGGATTGCGTTTCCCAACCCATCGTCGCCAAAAGTGCCGTCAATGAGCAGCGGATGGCTTCATCGTCATCAATTAAATAGATACATTGCGCCATCACGCCTCCTGTTGAGTGAGAGGGAAAACTAAAGTGAAACATGCCCCGCCAGTGGCACTGTTTTCAACCTGAATTCTGCCATTTAAGCGCTGCACCAACGTTTCCGTCAGCGCCATTCCTAGCCCAAGCCCCTCTTTGCGAGTCGTAAAGAACGGCATAAAGACCTGTTGTAACGCCACTTCGGACAGACCTGGCCCGCCATCCGTAACGGTCAGCATAATGCTGTCCGACGTCTGTGTTGCATTAATCGCGACCCAGGGTTTGTCTGTTTGCTGCTGCGCCTGAATCGCATTATTAAGCAGGTTATGGAAGATTTGCTCAATACCCAATGGCGAGGCGGTGAGCGGCGGCAACGAATCAGGAATCTGATTAATAATGCTGAGTTTTCCACGCTCGATTTCGTTGCCCAACAGCATCACCACTCTTTCCCAAACCTGGCGTAAATTGACCGGTTGTAAAACCTGTTCATCACTGTGCAATTTTTCCCGAAACGCCAGCAGCAAAGCGCTAATCCGCTTGGTTTGCATCACCGCAGCATCGAGCAGGGGCTGCGCTTTTTCCGCTTGTTGGTTTTTAATCAATCGCTGCGCCGTTTGCGAATAACTGAGAATCGCCGTCAGCGGCTGATTCAGTTCATGCACCATACCCGCCGCAATTTCCCCCATCGCATTCAACCGCGCCAACTCTGAATAATGGGCGCGTAAGTCAGCAATATAGCGCTGCCGTTTAGTCACCTGATACTGATTATAAAAGTAGATAACCGCAGCCCAGAAAATACCGATTAACAGCAGAACAAACCACGGCAAAGCTCGCCAATCCGGATTGTTGGTCACCAGCAGATTAAGCGGCTGCGAAGGGCTGGCGATCTGTTTTTCCCAACGCCACCTATCTTTTTTCCCTTCCGCGCCCTGACTGAGAAGCGGCGTTCCCTGCCAACTCAAACTAAAGTGATGAAATTTCTGTGAATGCACGAAATCAGCCAACAGCTTAGGTAAATCAATCAACAGAGAGCCTTGCGGAGAATTAATCCAGTAGGTCCCGGCTCGTGCGGGATTGATATCCGGGCGTGGAGGTTTATGGGGTTTGGTTTGCCAGCGCAAAATATAGGGGAATTTTTGTTGCACCACCGCAGGGTCGCTGCTGTTAGAAAGCAGTGCGAGAATCACATCGTTTTGCGAGAGTTTAACGGTAATGTCACGGTACAAAATACGGAACTCGGCACTTTGTTCCTCATATTGCTGATGCAACGCATAAACGACCACGCCGCTACCCGACAGCGCAGTCAAAATCAGCCAAATGAGTACCTTAAGCATTGCGTTCCTTAATCAGGAAATAGTTGATTGGGAATCAAATCCAGCCTTTCTTGCTGAATGTCACTTTCGTCGCTTCGTTTAAATCATAGTTGTTGAGGTCGGAATGTTTAACCCAGGCGATTTCCTGAAACTCTTCGTTAAAGGCCACCAGGCGGTTGGCACTCACGCAGTCAAACATCAGGTAAATCATATAAATCTCTTCTTTACTGCCGTCAGCGTAAGTTTTCACGCGCACATCATCGGCGAAGGTCCAGGGCTTGATACTGGTAATTTGCAGTTGTGTTCCTAACTCTTCACCAATTTCTCGCAGCAAAGCTTCTTCCATTTGTTCACCTGGCTCCATTCCGCCGCCAGATAATGCCCATTGCCCAGGGAAAACACCGCGATCGTTTGCCATCTTACACAGCAACACTTCACCATTATTTTCGATGATGGGACAAACGATAACTCTCTGACGCATACGACCTCCTGATGTCTTTTATTTCGCAAACGTTAGCAGAAATGGGCCAGCGAGTCTCACCCCGCATAGCGCTTATGACGCTGAGAATTAATTATTTGCGAGGCGCTTTCCGGAGTTTATTCATGAATTTGTTTTTACGCTTGCAATGAAATTAGAGTCACAGATTCGTAGCCAATACTGCTTCGAACGATGGATAAAATTTCGTACCAAGTACGAAACCAAACCTTGACACTCGCACCGAGTACGATTAAAAATACCTCTCAAGGACAACTCAGATGATGGAATATTTCGAATTTATAGAGACACCGACGTTTTTCAGGCAGCGTGAGCACTTATTGGATGATGAGACTTTCCAGCAATTACAGGTATATCTCCTGAAACAGCATGTTGACGGTGACACCATAAGAAATACCGGGGGCTGTAAGAAACTGCGCTGGAATCGGCCAGGAACGGGTAAACGGGGTGGTGTCAGAGTTATCTACTACGCGGTGACTGAAAAAGGAAAACTCTATCTGTTGACGATTTACGCGAAGAACGTCAAAGAGGATATGACCGAAGCTGAGAAAACAGTGCTTAAACGGTTGATACATCAACTCGATCAGGCGCTGTCTGATTTTCACGAAGAAAATTTAAGGGTGACATTATGGATAAGCAACTTTTCAACGATCTTGTGCAAAGCATGGAAGAGATGGTGGCGATTGAAAAAGGTGAAATGCAGCCAGCACGAGTCCATCGGCACCCTCTGCCAGATGTTAAAGCCCTGCGTGAAAATGTCGGGCTAAAACAAGAAGAATTTGCCCAGGCGGTGGGTGTTAGCCCTTCGCTGGTGCAAAGCTGGGAGCAAAAGCGCCGAATCCCGTCCGGGTCATCACTAAAAATATTGCTGATGCTCGAACATAACCCGGCGCTGATTAATGTGCTGCTGGCAATTTAATTACACCACCGCCGTCGTCAGCCGCGATGTACAACAAAGCCGCCCTTGTTCGTCGCTGATTTCAATTTGCCAGACCTGATGCCTGCGCCCGACGTGAACCGCTTTGCATACGCCGCGCACCATGCCTTCACGCGCGGAACGCAGATGGTTGGCGTTGACTTCCAGGCCAACAATTTTCTGCTCGCCCTCGGTACATAGATACCCGGCAACAGAACCGAGCGTTTCCGCCAGAACCACAGATGCGCCGCCGTGCAACAGGCCGAACGGCTGGCGGGTACGATTATCGACTGGCATGGTGGCTTCAAGATCGTTTTCACCAATGCGGGTGAAAACGATGCCAACATGTTCAACCATGTTGTTCGCGCCCATTTTATTGAGCGCTTCCAGGTTTACTTCACGTCGCCAGATCATCCCATAATCTCCAGTAATGCTTGTAGCGGATGACGCACGCCGTTGCCTTCCACGCGTTTTACCTGGCTGCGGCACGAATAACCGGTTGCCAGGCAACGTTGGCGAGGCAGGCGTTGCATTGCCTGATGCCAGGAAAGCTCGTAAATGCCCAACGAATTGGCGTGATTTTTCACTTCGTGTCCGTAGGTTCCCGCCATGCCACAGCAGCCGACGCTGACGTTCTCAAGCTTCGCACCAAAACGTGCGAATATTGCCGCCCATTGGTTTGGTGCAGTTGGCAGCGCAGTGACTTCTGTGCAGTGACCAAACAAATACCAGGATTCACCGCCCACCGTCGTTAACTCACGGTTTGCCAACACATCCGGCAGCCATTCGTGAACAAGTTGAACGTGGAAATCGCCGCGTTCTTCGCCAAGCGTCTGCTTGTATTCATCGCGATAACACAGCACCAGCGCCGGATCGACACCGACCATTGGCATCCCCAGTTTTGAAATACGGTTGAGGAATTCAGAGGTTTTGCGCGCAGTGCGAGCGAATTTTTGCAGGAAACCTTTGATGTGCTGAGCTTTACCGTTTGGTGAGAATGGCAATACCACTGGATCAAGGCCGAGTTTTTCAACCAGCTTCACAAAATCGGCGACCACTTGTGCATCGTAATAACTGGTGAACGGGTCCTGCACCACCAGCACCGTTCTGGCACGTTGTTCAGCGCTGTAACTTTCGAGCTGCTCAAGCGTGGTGTTCGCTGAAGTGTGTCCGACGAGTTGCTGCTGTAGCGACGGCGTAGAGAGCAACGGCAAATCAATCATGCCGATGTGTTTAGCCGAAAGATTGCGCACCCACGGCTGGCTAATAAAGAAGTTAAATGTCTTAGGTGCGCGCGCCATCAGCGGTGCGTAGCTTTCAACGGTTGCCACCAGATGGTCACGCATCGGGCGCAAATAGCGAGTGTGATAAAGCTGCAAGAACCGCGAGCGGAATTCCGGCACGTCGATTTTGATTGGGCATTGCGTGGAACACGCTTTGCACGCCAGGCAGCCAGACATCGCCTCTTTCACTTCATGTGAAAAATCGTATTCGCCTTTATTTGCATGCCAGGTGTTGCGCGTCCGTTCGATTAACCCCCGCAGGCTGGCGCGTTTTTCTGGCAGTTGTTTTTCGAGTGCGTCCGGGTCGACGCCGCGATCCGCCAGTAAACGCAGCCACTCACGAGTTAATGTTGCGCGCCCTTTCGGCGAGTGAATGCGGTTGCTGGTGATTTTCATCGACGGGCACATTGGGCTTTTCACGTCGAAGTTAAAGCATAAACCGTTGCCGTTGCATTCCATCGCCCCACGCCATGAAGTACGCGTAGCAATAGGAATTTGCCTGTCGAAAGTGCCACGCTTGACGGCATCAACCTGCATCATCGGATCGTCAACGCCCAACGGCGAGCAGATTTTCCCTGGATTTAAACGGTTATCCGGGTCGAATACTGCTTTGATGCGGCGCAGTTCTTCATACAACGTTTCGCCAAAGAACGCCGGGCTGTATTCGGCGCGGAACCCTTTGCCGTGTTCGCCCCACAACAAACCGCCGTATTTCGCGGTTAGCGCAACCACATCATCAGAAATGCGTTTCATCAGCACTTCCTGATGCGGATCGGTCATATCCAGCGCCGGGCGCACGTGCAAAACACCCGCATCAACATGGCCGAACATGCCGTAACTCAGATGATGGCTGTCGAGCAATGCGCGGAATTCGGTAATGTAATCAGCCAGATGTTGCGGTGGCACACAGGTGTCTTCCGCAAAAGGAATCGGCTTCGCCTGACCTTTGGCATTACCCAACAAGCCGACAGCTTTTTTACGCATGTTATAGATGCGCTCAATGCCAGCCAGTTCAGTACAAACTTGCCAGCCAATTACGCCGCCTTCGCCTTGTGAAATCAATGAATCAAGGCGTTCACACAGTGACGCAACCTGCCCTTCGATTAATTCCAGGTCGTCGCCGGCAAATTCAACGATGTTCAGGCCGAGCATTTCTTTGCCGGGAACATCGGTGATTAATTCACTGACTGAATGCCAGACGATATCTTCCCGCGCCAGATTGAGCACTTTGGAATCGACGGTTTCGACGGATAAGGCTTTCGCTTCCACCATAAATGGTGCGTTACGCAGGGCCGAGTCGAAAGAGTCATATTTGATATTTACCAGGCGGCGCACTTTTGGCAGGCGCGTGATATCCAGCTTCGCCTCAGTAATAAACGCCAGCGTGCCTTCAGAGCCGCAGAGAATACGCGTCAAATCGAACTGCGTGAGGTCGTCGTTAAAGACATGGCGCAGATCGTAGCCGGTCAGGAAGCGGTTCAGTTTTGGGAATTTATCGATAATCAACTGGCGCTGTTCGCGGCAACGTTCAAGCACGGTGCTATAGATCTTGCCGGTCGAGGTGTCATCGCGCCCCATCTCTTCGGCGAGCGCTGTCGACATAGGATGTGTGTCAAGAATATCGCCGTTTAACAGCACCGCGCGCACGCCCATCACGTGGTCGGAAGTTTTGCCATAGACCAGCGAACCCTGCCCGGAGGCATCGGTGTTGATCATCCCACCCAGGGTTGCGCGGTTGCTGGTTGAGAGTTCCGGTGCGAAAAAGTAACCGTAAGGTTTGAGATATTGATTGAGCTGATCTTTGATCACGCCCGCTTCGACGCGCACCCAACCCTGCTCAGGGTTGATTTCGATGATGCGGTTCATGTAGCGCGACATGTCGACGACGATGCCTTTGTTCAGCGCCTGGCCGTTGGTGCCAGTGCCGCCGCCTCTTGGCGTAAAGACCAGAGATTTGAAACGATCTTCCGAGGCGAGCCTTGTTAGTAGCGCGACATCGGCTGTTGAACGGGGGAATAACACGGCATCCGGCAACAGTTGATAAATGCTGTTATCAGTGGCCATTGTCAGCCGGTCAGCGTAGCTGGTGGCGGTATCGCCGGTGAAACCTTGTTGTTCCAGTGCCTGCAAAAAATTGAGCACCAATTGAACGAGTCCAGGTGCCTGAGAAATTTGTGGGATCATTAGTGGGTCGACCCTGCCTGACGTTATAAGTTGTGAGTTATCGTTTGCGTTTGCTTCCATTTATTTTTTAACACATTTTATTCAGACAATCCCGTCTGTTTTGTCCCTGTCCAAAATCGAGGAAATACATCATCATTAACCCATCCGCTTCGCGGTTTTAACGTGGCGTTTTGCCCGTTATCAGTAATTAAGGGATTTTATCTATGGTTAAAGTGACTCAGCCAAAGGATCTGCTACAAATCCTGCTGTCGGTGTTGTTTATCTCGGTGATGATCATCGCCTGTTTGTGGATAGTCCGCCCCTTTGTGCTTGGTTTTGCCTGGGCTGGCACGATCGTTATCGCCACCTGGCCGCTGATGCTCAAATTTCAGAAATTGCTATGGGGCAAACGCTCGCTTGCCGTTCTGGTGATGACGCTGTTGCTATTGATGTTATTCGTGATCCCCGTTGCTCTGTTGGTGAATAGTCTGGTGGATAACAGCGGCCCGGTTATTGATTGGGCGACCAAAGGCAATATGGAACTGCCGAAGTTTGATTGGCTTAATACCATTCCATTGGTAGGCGACAAACTTTATGCCGGCTGGAATGCGCTGGTTGATAGCGGCGGCAGCGCCATTATGGCGAAAATTCGCCCTTATATTGGCACCACGACAACCTGGTTCCTCGGCCAGGCAATCCACGTTGGAAGCTTCCTGATGCATTGCGGCCTGATGTTGCTGTTCAGCGTGCTGCTGTATGCCAAAGGTGAAACGCTGGGTAATGGTATTCGTCACTTTGCATTCCGTCTGGCGGGTAAACGTGGTGATGCTGCGGTGCTACTGGCAGGGCAAGCGATTCGCGCCGTTGCGCTGGGCGTGGTTGTTACCGCGTTGGTTCAGTCGGTACTTGGTGGTGTGGGTTTAGCCATTGCAGGTATTCCGAATGCCACGCTGTTAACCGTAGTGATGATGCTGTGTTGCCTGGTGCAAATCGGCCCGTTGCTGGTGTTGGTTCCTTCTATTGCCTGGTTGTACTGGACCGGTGATACCACCTGGGGCACGGTGTTGCTGGTGTGGAGTTGTGTGGTCGGGACGATGGATAACTTTATCCGCCCTGTGCTGATTCGCATGGGTGCCGATTTGCCGATGATCCTGATTCTGTCTGGCGTTATCGGTGGTTTGATTGCCTTTGGCATGATTGGCCTGTTTATCGGCCCAGTTCTGTTGGCAGTCTCTTATCGTTTAATTTCGGTATGGATGCACGAAGCCCCACCGCCACAAGATGACCCAAATGAAGTGGTAGAAATTCTCGAAGGATAAGAATAAAAGACGTTAAAGCCTGTGTTGCTCGCCCGGATGGGGAGCAATACAGGCAAACTGATTAACAAAGCTTATCAATCCCCCGCTTTTAATCTTCTGTTTAACCCTTTGATTCTACAAACATGCCGTAATGTGATCTCAACCGTTAACTTCTTATTAACTATTGAGACGAATCCGAGTGACGCTCAAAGTCGAGATGCCTACTATTAGTCCATGGCTATGAATCAACACATTGATTTATAAGCATGGAAATCCCCTGAGTGAAACAACGAATTGCTGTGTGTAGTCTTTGCCCATCACTGATGGGCTTTTTTTTGCATATCGTTTGCCCGTCATACTTCGCGCTACAGCGGCGTTGGCTGCACTCACTCACCCCAGTCACTTACTTGAGTAAGCTCCTGGGGATGAGTTCCTTTGCCGCCTTGCTGTAACTCGAATTATTTAGGGCACGCATTAAATTCGTGATTATAAAACCTTACAATCACTTACCATGCGCCAATTTCCGTTAATCACTCGCGTTTCGCCCGTAACCTTGACGACTCCAACACTTCTGATATCAGCACTCGATGCACCGATGCGAATTTCAAACTCGCCCGGTTCCACGACGCGCTCACCATTTCGGCGAGTGAAGTTCAGCATATCGGTGGGGATGTTAAAGGTGAGTTTCGCGCTGGCGTCGGGTTCAAGATGCACGCGCTGGAAGGCTTTTAATTCCTGCACCGGGCGCACCATTGATGCCACTTTGTCGTGAACATAAACCTGCACTACTTCGCTGCAAGCTGCGGTTCCGCTGTTGCGAACGATGACGCTGACACTCACCACGCCGTTGTCGTTGGGAACACTGTCGCTTTCAACTTGCAGAGGGCTGTAGTCGAACTCGGTCCAGGTTTTGCCGTAGCCAAACGGGTAACGCGAGCCAAAATGGAAAGCAAACGGCGTGCCGCCACTTTTCAGTTTGTGGTTGTAGTAATACGGTACGGCACCCGCGCTTTTCGGCATGGAAACCACCAGCCGTCCGCCAGGTTCTGCGCGTCCGGTCAGCACATCGGCAATAGCATATCCGCCCTCTTGTCCCGGAGCCCAAGCCATCAGTAATGCGGCGACTTTATCTTCCTGGCCGCCTAAATTGTAAGGTCGCCCTCCGGTCATCACCACGATTACGGGTTTCCCGGTCGCGACTAATTCATCAAGCAATTGTTGCTGTACGCCAGGCAATTCCAGGCTGTCGGTATCGGAGCCTTCGCCCACGGTGCCGCTCTGGAACAGGCCGGATAAATCACCGACGCACAGCACCACCACATCGCTTTGTTCAGCTGTTTTTATGGCGTCAGGAATCAGAGAAATATCGCGTGAAACAGGCGATGACTGCATTGGTTTTCCGCCGCTATCGCCGGGGAATACCGGTGCGCCCGCCATACGTTTTTCGATAATGTGACAGCCTTTGCTGTAACGAACGTTGTCGCTGCCCAGTTGCTCGCGCAGGGCTTCCAAAGGCGTGGTGACTTGCGAGGTTTGTTCCAGCATGTCGCTGATGATGAGATGTACCGGGAAGCTATAACCGCTCAATAACGCCAGAGGATCGTCCGCCGTCGGGCCGATTACCGCCACGCGAGGTTTGCCTTGCAGGGGCAGAATGCCGTGGTTTTCCAGCAGCGTTATTGAACGCGTCGCCACGTCGCGGGCGATTTGTTTGGTCGATTCGCTTTGCAAAACAATGCCATTTTCGTCGCGATAAGGATGTTCAAACAGTCCAAGGCGGAATTTTTCCTTTAATACACGGCTGACGATTTCATCGACCTTTGCCATTGAAATCAAACCGCGTTCCACGGCTTCAGCCAAATGACGGGCGCAATCATCTTTTGGCAATTCCACATCCAGCCCGGCGTTAAACGCCAGCGCCGCGGACTCAGCCGCATCGTGTGAAATTCCGTGGTGCTGATGCAACAAACTCACGCCGCCGTAATCCGCCACAATCAGCCCGTCAAAGCCCCATTGCTCGCGCAAAACGGTGGTCATCAGGAATTCGTCCGAATGCCCCGGCTGGTTATCAATATCGTGGTAAGCGGGCATCACTGAACCGGCGTTCGCCAGTTTTACCGCCATTTCAAATGGCAGCAGGAAGGTATCGTTTAATTCGCAAAAGCCCAGATGAACCGGGGCGTGATTACGTGCGCCTTCGCTAAACGAGTGGCCGACGTAATGCTTGAGAGTGGCTAATAAGTCACGGTTTTTGCCCTGCAAACCTTTGACGTAATGCGTCGCCATCATGCCCACCAGCCACGGATCTTCACCGAATGTTTCTTCGGTGCGCCCCCATCGCACATCACGCGATACATCAAGAACCGGTGCCAAACCCTGGTGGCAACCCGTCGAACGAGCTTCTTCGCCAATCGCGGCGGCGGCTTTCTCAATCAGTTCCAAATCCCAGGTGGAACCGTAGTTAAGCGAGGACGGGAACAGCGTGGCGTCTTTGCATAACAATCCGACTAAACACTCTTCATGGAACAAGGCAGGAATGCCGAGTCGGGTTTCTTCCACCAGCGTTTTCTGTAAGCGGTTAGCGGCACGAACGCCCTCTTTTGCATCCACAATATGCGTGCCTAACGGCCTGGTGATTTGACCGATGCCCAGCTTTAAACGCTCCGAAAGTGCTGCCTGTTCGGTGACGCCGGAAAACTCATCGCTCAAATCGGTGCGTTCCCGGTGGTTGCCGTCGCTGGATAAAATCAGCCAGTAGGCATGCATTTGGGCAAATTTTTCTTCCGGCGTCATACGGGTGAGTAAATCAACGACTCTTTCGTTTATTGGGCGGTGAGCATCCTGGTAAATGGCAGACATATATTCCCCTTTTCAATTCAGGCGTTCGCAAAGATGAGATCCAATCATCAATATGAGTGATGTATAGCGCGGGGAACAATTGCCAGAATAACCAGTGAGATTACGTTTTTTGGTTTTTAGCCATAAGTGTGACGGGATTCAAAAATAGACAGGGAATCAGGACTTTTCTGTACAAAGAAAATGGATTTAGAGATAACTCCGTCACATTTGATAAGAAACATAAAACACAAATGAAAAATTACAATACTCCAATTAACATTCACAACATATAACTAGTGCCATATTCGTGATTTTAATAAAGGTGGATGCATGTCCGTGCTTACTGAAAAAATTACCAACAAAGAAAAACTGGGCTTTGGCCTTGGCGATGCGGCAAGCCACATCGTTTTTGATTCCTCCGTCGCTATTCTGGCTTATTTTTACACCAACATTTATGGCTTACCCCCAGCCGTAATGGGGACACTGTTTTTAGTTGTCCGGGTATTGGATGCGATTACCGACCCGATTATGGGTGCAATTGCCGACCAGACTAAAAGCCGTTGGGGTCGTTTCCGCCCATGGTTATTGATTATCTGCGTTCCCTTTGCTGTAAGTTGTGTGCTGGTTTATTCAACGCCAGACTTTGAGCAAACCGGTAAAATTGTTTATGCCGTCCTCGCTTATATATTCATGACGCTAATGTACACGGCGATTAATATCCCTTATTGCTCGCTGGGTGCCGCTATTACTTCTGACCCAAAAGAAAACTTGTCTTTGCAATCCTGGCGTTTCGCTATAGCGCCTATTGGCGGTGCGATGGGTACAGCATTGATTCTGCCGTTGGCTGATTTTATCTCGCCAGGCGACAGAGCTGCCGGTATGCAATGGGCGATGGGCCTCTTTGGCGTGATTGGCTGCATCATGTTCCTGATCTGTTTCCTTACTACTCGCGAACGTATTACGCCAGTGAAAGAAGAAAACCTGAATATAATGCGTGACGTGAAAGTATTATTAAAAAACGATCAGTGGCGTATTTTGTCGGTTTATAACCTGGCGATGCTGTGCGGTGTGGTGGTTCGTGGCAGCCTGTTAGTTTACTTTGTGCAATATATCCTCAATCAAGGTAGTGGCATTATTTCGATGTTTATGCTTGCCACAACGATTGCCGCCGTATTTGGTAGTTTGTTTGCCAAACATCTCGGTGGCTGGATGTGTAAAATCCGCGCCTCTATTTGGATTAACGTACTGAGCGCATTAGTCGGATTATTATTCCTCGTACTGCCAACCAATTATTGGATTCCCGCATTCCTGGTGCATATATTCCTGAATATACTGCAAGGCATTAACGCCCCGCTGCAATGGTCAATGATTACCGATGCCAATAACTATGGCGAATGGAAAACCCAGCGCCGTATTACCGGTATGAACGTCGCAGCAAATATCTTCATTATTAAATTAGGTGTCGCGATTGGTGGTGCATTAACCGGTTGGGGTCTGGCGGCATTTGGTTATCAGGCTGGCGTTGAACAGCAATCTGCCGAAGCTGTGCAGGGTGTGTTGATTCTGTTTACCGTACTGCCCGCTATTTTCTACTTGATTACCGCTATCTCGATTCGTTATTACAAACTGACCGAAGAGAGAATGAACGTGGTGGTGAGCGACCTTCGCGAAGGAAGATTCCAGAGCGAGAGCGAAGTCACTGGAGTGATGACGCCAGGAACCTTGTAATAAATGTATGGTAGGTCGGGCAAGCGCTTATCCGACCTACGAGATAATAAAGCTCCTCACAATGAGGAGCTTTTTTTTACTTATTCGTTTCTGCGAGGCTCAACCAGGTTTGCACCACGGTATCCGGGTTCAGAGAAAGACTATCAATCCCCTCTTCCATCAACCACACGGCAAAATCTTCATGGTCGGACGGACCCTGACCACAAATCCCAACGTATTTACCCTGTTTCTTCGCCGCTTTAATCGCCATCGATAACAGTGCCTTCACCGCATCGTTGCGCTCGTCAAACAGTTCAGAAACCACGCCAGAATCGCGATCCAGCCCCAGCGTCAACTGAGTCATATCGTTAGAACCGATTGAGAAACCATCGAAGTATTGCAGGAACTCATCGGCCAATAAGGCATTCGATGGGATCTCGCACATCATGATGATTTTCAGGCCGTTTTCACCGCGTTTCAGCCCCTGACGTTCCAGTTCTTCAACCACAGCTTTGGCTTGCGCCACGGTACGGACAAACGGCACCATCACTTCGACGTTGGTCAGGCCCATTTCGTTACGCACGCGTTTCATCGCCGCACATTCCAGCGCGAAGCAGTCGCGGAAGCTATCAGCAACATAACGCCCCGCGCCACGGAAGCCGAGCATCGGGTTTTCTTCTTCCGGCTCATAACGCTCGCCGCCGACCAGGTTGGCGTATTCGTTAGATTTGAAATCAGAAAGACGCACGATCACTCGCTTCGGCCAGAAGGCCGCGCCGAGTGTGGCGATCCCTTCCGTCAGGCGGCCAACATAAAACTCAACCGGGTCGTCATAACCCTTCATCATTTCGCGGATTTCGTTTTGAATCTGAGGCTCTTGCTGATCAAACTCCAACAACGCACGCGGGTGTACGCCAATCATGCGGTTGATGATGAATTCCAGACGCGCCAGCCCCACACCTTCGTTCGGTAAACAAGCGAAATCAAAGGCGCGGTCCGGGTTGCCGACGTTCATCATGATTTTGAGCGGCAGATCCGGCATGGTATCGACGGTGGAACTCTTGATGCTGAAATCCAGCAGTTCCTGGTAGACATAACCGGTGTCGCCTTCGGCGCAAGAAACCGTCACATTCTGGTCATCCGTCATGCGTTCGGTGGCGTCGCCGCAGCCGACCACTGCCGGAATACCCAGTTCACGGGCGATAATCGCCGCATGGCAAGTACGTCCACCACGGTTCGTGACAATAGCCGCCGCCTTTTTCATGATCGGTTCCCAGTCCGGGTCGGTCATGTCGGTGACTAACACGTCGCCCGGCTGAATGCGGTTCATTTCACTGATGTCGTGAATCACTTTCACCGGCCCCGCGCCAATGCGATGACCGATGGCACGCCCTTCAGCAATGATTTTGCCCTGAGAATGCAGCTGGTAACGCTCCATCACCTGGCCTTGCGAACGCACGGTTTCCGGACGCGCCTGAACAATAAACAACTTGCCCGTATGCCCGTCTTTCGCCCACTCGATATCCATCGGGCGGCCATAGTGTTTCTCGATTTGTACCGCTTGTTTCGCCAGTTCCTGCACTTCTTCCGGCGTGATAGAGAATTTATCGCGGTCGGCCTGCGGCACATCTTCGATGCGCACTTGCTTACCGTGTTCCTGACTTGGCGCGTACACCATACGGATTTTTTTAGAACCCATATTACGGCGCACAATCGACGGTTTACCCGCCGCAAGCGTTGGCTTGTGAACGTAGAATTCGTCCGGGTTGACCGCGCCCTGCACCACCATTTCGCCCAGGCCATAAGCGGAGGTGATAAACACCACCTGGTCGAAACCAGATTCGGTGTCGATGGAGAACAGTACGCCGGAAGAAGCAAGATCCGAACGCACCATACGCTGCACGCCCGCAGAGAGCGCAACGCCACGGTGGTCATAACCCTGGTGAACGCGATAAGAAATAGCGCGGTCGTTAAACAAGGACGCAAAGACGTGTTTCACGGCAATCAATACCGCGTCATAACCTTGCACATTGAGGAAAGTTTCTTGTTGTCCGGCAAACGACGCATCCGGCATGTCTTCGGCGGTGGCGGAGGAACGCACAGCGAAGGAAGCATCAGCATCGTCTGAGGAAAGTTGTTCGTAGGCGTCGTGAATGGCCTTTTCCAGCTCAGGCTGGAATGGCGTATCGATTATCCATTGACGGATTTGCGCGCCCGCTTTTGCAAGCTGAGTCACGTCATCAATATCCGTTTTATCCAGCAGCTCATAGATACGCTGGTTCACGCCACTTTGGTCAAGAAACAAGTTAAACGCTTCGGCCGTGGTGGCAAAACCATTCGGCACGGAAACACCCATGCCTGAAAGGTTAGTAATCATTTCACCCAAAGAGGCATTTTTGCCCCCGACCCTGTCTACATCATTCATGCCGAGTTGGTTGTACCAAAGCACCAGCGGTGACGAGTTGGACATCGAAACAATCCTTTTGTGATAGATGAATGGGTATTACATCTCTTTTAGATTGGCATATTTGTAGGGCGTAGTGAAACGGGTGAATCGTTCAAGCAAAATAAAAATTTGAAATTTTCAGATATATTTACCTTTTGCATAACCCATTGATTCTTAATTTAATCCCTATTTTAATAAGGGGTTAATGCAATTATAAAAATGAACCAGTGATTTCATTAAAAATAAAAACCACGTTTCACTTTTAAAAATGAAATGAGAATGATCCATCAGGCTAAGTTTTAATTTATGCTTCAGCGAAGGTCGAAACTTTCAGGATTGAAAAATGGATAACTCTGTAGATAGACAGGTTTTTTATATTTCCGACGGCACCGCGATTACCGCTGAAGTGCTCGGTCACGCGGTGATGTCGCAGTTCCCAGTGGCGATAAACAGTATTACCTTGCCGTTTGTCGAAAACGAAAGTCGGGCCAATGCGGTGAAAGAGCAAATTAATGCTATTTACCAGCAATCTGGCGTGCGTCCGCTGGTGTTCTACTCCATCGTTTTACCGGAAATTCGCGACATTATTTTGCAAAGTGAAGGTTTTTGTCAGGATATCGTGCAAGCGCTGGTTGCGCCTTTGCAGCAAGAATTGAAGCTTGAGCCAACGCCGATTGCCCACCGAACTCATGGCCTGAATCCAGGCAACTTAATCAAATATGATGCGCGTATCGCCGCCATTGATTACACGCTGGCGCATGATGACGGCATTTCAATGCGTAATCTCGACCAGGCGCAGGTGATTTTGCTCGGCGTGTCGCGCTGCGGGAAAACGCCAACCAGTTTGTATCTGGCGATGCAGTTTGGGATCCGTGCCGCAAACTACCCGTTTATTGCCGATGATATGGACAATATTCAACTGCCTGCGGTGCTCAAACCGCTGCAACACAAACTGTTTGGCCTGACGATCAACCCAGAACGCCTCGCCGCCATCCGCGAAGAACGTCGCGAAAACAGCCGTTATGCGTCAATGCGCCAGTGCCGCCTTGAAGTGGCGGAAGTGGAAGCGCTGTTTCGCAAGAACCAAATTCGTTACCTCAACAGCACCAATTATTCCGTTGAAGAGATGGCGACTAAGATCCTCGATATCATGGGTCTGAATCGCCGCATGTACTAACAAACTAGTTCAAAGGTGCAATTTTGTATGGTAGGGTGTACGCAATCTGGTGGTAACGATTCAGTTTTACGGTTGAATTCAACATAAATTGGTTTATCGTGACTGCCATCACTTCCCGGTATTCCTGCCGAGCTGAAGACAAAATTTTCTGAGACACCCAATGAATAAAACAGATGAATTGCGCACCGCGCGCATCGACAGTCTGGTTACACCTGCGGAACTGGCCCAGCGCCTGACCGTTTCGCAGGAAGTTGCGCAAAACGTAACTGCCGCACGTCGTCGTATCGAAAAAATCCTCAATGGCGAAGACAATCGCTTGTTGGTTATTGTTGGCCCTTGCTCAATTCATGACCTGGATGCAGCCATGGATTATGCCCATCGCCTGCAAACGGCGCGTGAAAAGCACCAACATCGCCTTGAGATTGTGATGCGCACTTATTTCGAGAAGCCGCGCACTGTTGTCGGCTGGAAAGGGTTAATTTCAGATCCGGATTTAAACGGTAGCTATCGTGTGAATCACGGCATTGAGCAGGCTCGTCGCTTGCTGTTGCAGGTGAACGAGCTGGGCGTTCCGACCGCCACTGAATTTCTCGATATGGTGACGGGTCAGTACATTGCCGATTTAATCAGTTGGGGCGCGATTGGCGCACGTACTACGGAAAGCCAGATCCACCGCGAAATGGCATCAGCCCTTTCCTGCCCGGTCGGCTTCAAAAATGGCACCGACGGCAATACGCGTATTGCGGTTGATGCGATTCGCGCCGCTCGCGCCAGCCATATGTTCCTCTCGCCGGACAAGCACGGCCAGATGACGATTTACCAGACCAGCGGCAATCCGTACGGCCATATTATTATGCGCGGTGGCAAACAGCCTAACTACCACGCAGCCGATATCGCCGCCGCTTGCGACAGCCTGCATGAATTTGATTTACCAGAACAACTGGTGATTGATTTCAGCCACGGCAACTGCCAGAAGCAGCATCGTCTCCAGTTAGAAGTGTGCGAAAACGTCTGTAACCAGATTCGCAACGGCTCACGCGCCATTGCAGGCGTGATGGCAGAAAGTTTTATCCGCGAAGGCACACAGAAGATTGTCGCCGGGCAACCGCTGGTTTACGGCCAGTCGATTACCGACCCTTGCCTGAACTGGGAAGACACTGAAACGCTGCTGGATATGCTGGCAGACGCGACGGACAGCCGCTTCTGATTTTTGAGCTCCTTCTCCTGGGGAGAAGGTTGGGATGAGGGTGTCTCATTTTGAAGCCACCCTCACCCCAGCCCTCTCCCTTAGGGAGAGGGGGTTTGCGCGCCCCTTACTTCCCCGATTTACTCAAAATTGATCCATTCACAAATTTCTTACAAATAACACTTGATGACGAAACACAGTTTATTGATAATGATTATCATTGTTACATCGATTGTCATTTGTATACAGAGTGAAACATGGATAAAACATTCGCCCCTACGAATTCGCAATCTGCGGCTGTTCCCCGTCAGATAGACAGTAAACTTCTGCTCGGCCCTGACGGACGCGTGGTGATTGTCCACGAAGGCCAACAATATCAATTACGTCAGACCCAGGCAGGAAAGTTAATCCTGACCAAATAAACCCTAAATAATCAGTTCCGCAAGCCACCCAGGTTATCCCAGGCAGCCAGCGCTTTTAATTTTTCCTATGGAGATTTGCGCATGCCTGCTTTACACACAGTCGGCTTCCGTCTGTCATTACTGACTGTTGCGGTTTTTTCTGCCCTGCCTGCCAGTGCCAAAGATGATCAAATGACCGTCGTCGCCACCGGCAACCAACGCAGCACTTTTGAAGCGCCGATGATGGTCACCGTCATTGATGGCGATACCCCTGAAGGCCAGACCTCTTCTTCCGCCGCCGATATGTTGCGTAAAGTGCCGGGGATTACCGCTTCCGGCTCTGGGCGTACCAACGGCCAGGATATCAATATGCGTGGTTACGACCGCCGTGGCGTATTGATGCTGGTTGACGGCGTTCGCCAGGGGACTGACACCGGGCACCTTAACAGCACATTTATCGACCCGGCGTTAATCAAACGTATCGAAGTGGTACGTGGCCCCGGCGCTTTGTTGTACGGCAGCGGTGCGTTGGGCGGTGTGATTTCTTACGAAACCGCCGATGCCAGCGATTTGTTGTATGAAGGCCAGAACAGTGGTTTCCGCGTTTTCGGCACTGGCGCAACGGGCGATCATAGTGTGGGAATGGGTGCCAGCGCCTTTGGCCGCACTGACAATCTTGATGGCCTTGTCGCCTGGTCAAGCCGTGACCGTGGGGATATTCGTCAGAGCGATGGCGAAACAGCACCCAACGATGAAAACATCAGTAACTTCCTGACCAAAGGCACCTGGTATATCGACCCGGCGCAATCTTTGGGCGGCTCTCTGCGTTACTACAATAACGCCGCTCAGGAACCGAAAAACCCGCAGGTCACCACGGCAGATCCAAGCAATCCGATGGTGGATCGCTCAACGATTCAGCGTGACGCGCAGTTGAAATACCATATCGGCCCTGACCAAAGCGACTGGCTGAATGCCGACGCTACCGCTTACTGGTCTGAGGCGCGTATCAACGCACAAGGCCAAACGGACGGCGCTGAATTCCGCAAACAAACCACCACTGGCGGCAAACTTGAAAACCGCAGCCACTTGTTTACCGACAGCTTCGCCGGGCATTTGCTGACTTACGGCGGTGAATATTATCGCCAGGATCAAAAACCGGGCGGCAATACCACCGGCTTCCCACAGGCCAATATCGACTTCGGTTCTGGCTGGTTGCAGGATGAAATCACTCTGCGCGACCTGCCGGTGTCGATTCTTGCGGGCACGCGTTACGACGATTACAGCGGCAGCAGCGACGGCTATGAAGATGTGAATGCCGACCAATGGTCATCTCGTGGTGCACTTTCTATTACGCCAACCGACTGGCTGATGTTGTTCGGCTCTTACGCGCAAGCCTTCCGCGCCCCAACAATGGGCGAGATGTATAACGACGCGAAACACTTCTCGATTGGCACGCGTTACACCAACTATTGGGTGCCGAACCCGAACCTGCGCCCGGAAACTAACGAAACCCAGGAATACGGTTTTGGCCTGCGCTTCGACGATTTAATGTTGGCTGACGACGGCATCGAGTTTAAAGCCAGCTACTTCGATACCAACGCGAAAGACTACATTTCCACCACCGTCGATTTCGCCAAAGCGACCACCATGTCCTACAACGTCCCGAATGCCAAAATCTGGGGTTGGGATATGACGGCGAAATATACCAGCACATGGTTTAGCCTGGACCTGGCGTACAACCGTACCCGTGGGAAAGACACCGATACCGGCGACTGGATTTCAAGCCTGAACCCGGACACTGTCACCAGCATTCTGGATGTTCCCGTAGCACAAAGCGGCTTCTCAGTGGGCTGGGTCGGCACATTTGCCGAGCGTTCAACGCACATCAGCAGCAGCTACAGCGCGCAGCCGGGCTACGGCGTGAACGATTTCTACATCAGTTATACCGGCCAGCAGCAACTGCGCGGGCTAACCACTTCCCTGGTACTGGGTAACGCCTTTGATAAGGAATACTGGTCACCACAGGGGCTCCCACAAGATGGCCGTAACGGCAAAATCTTCGTTAGTTATCAATGGTAAGGAAGCAAAATGACTCAGCGTTATGAAAACTGGTTGCAGCTCAAAAAAGAGAACCCTAAAAAATATGCTCGCGACATCGCTCGTCTGATGAATATCAGCGAAGCCGAACTGACTCATGCCCGCGTGGGGCATGATGCCTGGCGTTTAAAAGGTGAAGTGCGCGACATTCTGACGTCGCTGGAAAGCGTCGGCGAAATCAAGTCCATTTGCCGTAACGAATATGCGGTGCATGAACACATCGGGCGTTTTGAAAACCAGCAACTGCACGGCCATGCCGGGCTGGTGCTGAACCCGCGCGCGCTGGATTTGCGTCTGTTCCTGAATCAATGGGCTTTCGCCTTCCATGTTCGTGAAGAAACCGCGCGCGGCGAGCGTCAAAGTATTCAGTTCTTTGATCATCAGGGTGATGCGCTGCTGAAGGTGTATACCACCGACAACACGGATTTCGCGGCCTGGGGTCAGGTTCTGGCGACCTATATTTATGCCGATAACCCGGAGCTTGAGCTGCAAGCCCCGGAAGAAAGTGTGATGACGCCAGCCGTTGATGGCAAAGAAATTGAAGCTGAATGGCGTGCCATGCGTGACGTGCATCAGTTCTTTGGCCTGCTCAAACGCCACCAGCTCACGCGCCAACAGGCGTTCCGTCTGGTTGCTGAAGATCTTGCCTGCCAGGTGGATAACAGCGCGCTGGCACAACTGTTGGCGATGGCTAAACAAGACAAAAACGAAATCATGGTGTTTGTAGGCAACCGTGGCAGCGTGCAGATTTTCACTGGCACCGTTGAAAAAGTGGTGCCGATGGACAACTGGATTAACATCTTTAACCCGCAATTTACGCTGCATTTGCTGGCTGACACCATCGCTGAAAGCTGGGTAACCCGCAAACCCAGCGGTGACGGTTACGTCACCAGCCTGGAACTGTTTGCCGCCGATGGCACGCAAATCGCCCAGCTTTACGGCCAACGTACTGAAGGTGAACCAGAGCAACAACAGTGGCGCACCCAGCTTGAAGCGCTGGTCAACAAAGGGCTTGCCGCATGACACGCTGGTTAATTGCCCTGCTTGCATTGCCAGCAGTTGCCACCGCCAGTGAACGCGTGGTGGCGATTGGCGGTGACGTGACAGAAATTGCCTTTGCGTTAGGCGCGAGCGACCAGTTAGTCGCTCGCGACAGCACCAGTTTGCATCCGGCGGCGGCCACTCAACTGCCCGATGTGGGCTATATGCGTCAGCTCAATGCCGAAGGGATTCTGGCAATGCGCCCGACGCTGGTGCTGGCGAGCGCTCAGGCCAAACCGTCGCTGGCGCTTGAACAAGTCGCGAGCAGCCACGTCAAAGTCGTCACTATTCCGGCAACCAATTCGCTGGATGGCATTGATGACAAGATTGATGCCGTCGCGCAGGCGATGGGGAAAGCCGCTCAGGGTGAAACTTTGCGCAAGCAAGTGCATGAAAAACTGGCAGCGATTCCTGATAAACCGCTGCCGGTTAAAGTGCTGTTTATCATGAGTCACGGCGGCATGACTGCGATGGCAGCCGGACAAGAAACGGCAGCGGACGCCGCGATTCATGCCGCAGGTTTGCAAAATGCAATGCAAGGTTTCAAACGTTACCAGCCGATGTCGCAGGAAGGCGTGATTGCCAGCCAACCACAACTGGTTTTGGTGACTGCCGATGGCGTGAAAACCCTGGGCGGTGAAGACAACGTCTGGAATTTGCCAGGGCTTGCACAAACACCCGCCGGGAAAAATCGCCAGCTGTTAGTTGTCGATGATATGGCGCTGTTGGGTTTTGGCCTGCAAACGCCGGATGCGATTCTTGCACTACGTCATAAAGCGGAGCAATTGCCTTGATGCGTCGCCCCTTGCCTCAACGCGCCCTGTTCGCCATGGTTCTGGCGTTGTTAGCACTTTCTTTGGTTGCCGCCAATTTAGGTGCGATGCGGCTTTCTATTGCCGTTTTGTGGCAAGCGCAGGATGAAGCCTTACGCCATATTTGGCTCAACATTCGCCTGCCGCGTGTGCTCCTCGCCACATTGGTGGGCGGTGCGCTGGCGCTTTCAGGGTGCGTGATGCAGGGGCTGTTTCGCAATCCGCTTGCTGATCCGGGTTTGCTCGGGATCAGCAGCGGTGCGGCGCTGGCGGTTGGGTTTTCGGTGGTTCTGCCGATCGCCTTGCCCGTGGTGTTGGCGTTGTACGTTCCGATGCTGGCCGCATTTTTGGGCAGTATTGCCGTCACGCTGGTGATTTTCTTCCTGAGCCGCCAGGGCAATAACAGCCTTTCGCGGCTGCTGTTAGTCGGTATCGCGATTAACGCGTTATGCGGTGCGGCGGTGGGTGTGCTTTCGTGGATCAGCAACGACGCGCAGTTGCGCCAGTTATCGCTGTGGGGAATGGGCAGCCTCGGGCAGGCGCAGTGGTCAACGTTACTGGCTACCGCTTCGTTTATTGTTCCGGCATCAGTGGCTATCGCGTTTGCATCCAGACGCCTTAACCTTTTGCAGCTTGGCGACGAAGAGGCGCATTACCTTGGCGTTGATGTCAAAAAAACTCAGCGGCAATTACTGATTCTCAGCGCGCTTTTAGTGGCGGCAGCAGTTGCCGTCAGTGGCGTGATTGGTTTCGTGGGTCTGGTGGTTCCGCACCTGGTGCGGATGTGGCTCGGTGCCGATCATCGCTGGCTGATTCCAGGCTCGGTACTGGCTGGGGCGATGTTATTGCTGGTTGCCGACACCCTCGCCCGCACGCTGGTTGCTCCTGCGGAAATGCCCGTCGGCTTGCTGACCAGCCTGCTCGGTGGCCCGTGGTTTTTAGCACTCATTTTCCGTCAACGGAGAGAAACGGATGGCTGATTTACTCCTGGCGAGAAACGTCACGCTGCGCAGTGGCGAACGAAAGTTGCTCGATGATATTAATCTGACGCTGGCTACGGGCGAAGTGGTGGCATTAATCGGCCCGAACGGTGCCGGGAAATCCACTTTGCTGCGAGTGCTTACGGGATTTCAGTTGCCCGAAAGCGGCGCGATTTCCCTTGCCGGGCACCCGCTACAAGAGTGGTCTGGCGAGGCGCTATCACTTAAACGTGCAGTGATGCGCCAGCGCAGCGGCATGGCATTTAGTTGGGCGGTGGAAGATGTGATTGCCATGGGGCGAGCGCCGTGGCCCGAAAAGGATACCAAAGCAATCGTTCAGGAAGTGATGGCGTTGACGGGTTGCGACTCCCTCGCCGGACGGGATTTTTGCCAGCTTTCTGGCGGCGAGCAACAACGAGTGCAACTTGCTCGCGCACTGGCTCAGTTATGGCAGAACGGGCAACCGCACGGCTGGCTGTTTTTAGATGAACCCACTTCCGCACTCGATCTCTATCATCAGCAACATATTCTGCGTTTATTGCGCCGCTTATCGCTGATGGGGACGTTATCAGTTTGCGTAGTGCTGCATGATTTAAATCTGGCCGCACTATGGGCCGACCGGATTGTGTTGTTACATGAAGGGCGTCTGGTTGCCAGTGGTTCGCCACAAGAAGTGCTGAACGAATCAGTATTGCAGCATTGGTATCAGGCCGATTTACGGGTGTTCAATCATCCCGAACACCCGGTGCCACAGGTTTGGTTGCAGCAGTAATCGCGTTAACTCGAACAACTCACTTCGAGACGTTTGCCCCAGTCAGGTGGGCGCTGGGTTAAATCACTTGAATGATCGGCGAACGGGTTTTGTAATACTTCATGCAACTGCGCAAGAACACTAACATCACCTCGTTCGGCAGCATCAATTGCCCGCTGCGCCAGCCAGTTACGCAACACTACCGATGGATTGGCAGCTTTCATCGTCTGCTGCCGTTGCTCGTCGCTAATTTGCTCAGTCTGCAAACGGTCGCGATAACGGGTAAACCAGCTATCGAAACTGGCGCGGTCAATAAATTCATCGCGCAGCGGCGAGCTTGCCGAGTTCTGTTCGGTCAGGCTTAGCATGCGGAAGGTGCGCGTGTAGTCACTCCCCTCTTTTGCCATCAGCCCGAACATTTCAGTCAGTATTTCGTTGTCCGCCGTTTGCTCGGTTAACAGACCCAATTTCCCGCGCATCAATTCCCCGAAGGCTTTCATCAATGCGAATTGATAATGGTCGAGCAATTCGTTGAGCCACTCCACCGAAATAAACGGTGACAAAGTTTGCGCCAGGCGTTGCAGGTTCCACAATCCCACGGCGGGTTGATTATCAAAAGCGTAGCGCCCCTGATGGTCAGAATGGTTGCAGATAAAATCAGGCTGGTAATCGTCGAGGAAACCGTAGGGGCCGTAATCCATCGTCAGTCCGAGAATCGACATATTGTCAGTGTTCATCACGCCATGGGCGAAGCCAACTGTTTGCCAGTGGGCAATCATCTGCGCGGTGCGCTCAACAACATCACGGAACCAAAGCTGATATTTGTCTGCTTCATCAACCAGATGCGGCCAGTGATGAGCAATCACGTAATCCGCCAGTTGCTGGACTTTTTGCGGTTCACGGCGATAGTAAAAATGCTCAAAGTGACCGAAGCGAACATGGCTTTGCGCAATGCGAATCAGCATCGCACCTTGCTCGGTGGTTTCACGTTGCACTGGCGTGTCGCTGGTAACAATCGTGAGCGCGCGAGTGGTGGGAACGCCCAAACCGTGCATCGCTTCACTGGCGAGAAATTCACGAATCGTTGAACGCAACACCGCGCGCCCATCGCCCATACGTGAATATGGCGTGAGCCCCGCCCCTTTCAGGTGCCAGTCGAATTTACGCCCGTCTGCCAGTTGTTGTTCACCAAGCAAAATTCCGCGCCCGTCGCCCAGTTGCCCTGCCCAGACACCAAACTGATGCCCGCTATAAACTTGCGCGAGGGGCTGCATTCCCGGCAGCAGCGTTTCGCCACTCCAGATACCGCTGTGAGTTTCATCAAACAGCGAGTCATCAAGCCCAAGGTCATCGGCCAGCGGACGGTTATGGTAAAACAAGCGCGCATTATGCAGCGGCGTTGGCTTAAGAGCCGTATAGAAGCCGGACAATTCATCGTGCCAGCTATTATTGAATACAGGTTTATGGGTCATGGATCCTCCTGCCGATAGTGTAGTGCTTGTGTGAAGTTTTAAACACGGCACATTGGCAGGGGTATTCCATTAATGCAGAGAATAAGGATGAAGCCAGTCGATCAGTGCATTTGAGGGAATGCCAGGCCAGTAATTACCCTGCATTGCGAAGTCCGATAATTTCAGCACTGTTTGGCGAGCGGCGGCATCTTCAATACCGTTAATCACCAGAGTCTGGCAAAACGGTGAAAGCTGTGCCAGCAAAGCCATCATAAAAGGCTCAAAAGAACGTTGTTTAATTTGTTTGTGAATAAATACTTTATCCAAAAAAACACGTTTAAATAAGCCGTCGAAAATCGGTTTGGTGGTCGCAATGCCGGCACCAAAATTAGCCAGCGCTAATGGATAATGCTTAATCATTGCCATTAGCCGGGCATTTTCATTGCCAAGATTAAGTTCGGGAAAGTTCTCATTGATTGAAAATTCAATGAAAGAAAGCTGCACCAGCTGGGAAAGCAGCTCGGTACTGGCTAAAATCGCGTCAACAATTACCACGCTTATATTAACCCACACAACTATTCTTTCAGCCTTAAAGAACTCTTGATAGTTTTCGAGTAATTCTATTTGTTCTTTGAATAATATTAATTGCTGATCGGGCGTAATTACTGTTGTGACTAATTCTGTTGGAATACGTACTGGCGCATCAATCCCAACAAAATTAACTAATAATTCAATGCCTAAAACCTCATCACCCGGCAAGTAAACTGGCTGAAAGTAAAAATCTGAACGATATTGTGTTTCAAGTTCCAGGATCATGGTGCCAGCCGTGTATCAAAAGGGGTGGAGGGTATCGCAGCACAATGAACATCCAGCATTAACTGGATTGATTTTAAAAGTATTAAGCGCAAGTTCATCCCTGAGTCTTTATCAGAATTATTTTTGAATTTATTTTATATTATCCTGGTTATCTTACTATCGCCAGTTTTAGCGAATAACTCGAACCGATTCACGAGAGATTATCTCGGGAGAAAAAGATTCATTCTCACAATCATTATCCAATAATTTCCGGATAGCGAAACGAGCCATTTCACTTATCGGGAAATGCACACTGGTCATTGCCGGACGCACAAATGCGGCACGCTCCCCACTATCATAACAAATAAGCGAGATATCCTGGGGAATTCGCAGCCCACGTTCGGTGATAGCCAGCATGGCTCCAATCGCCAGTTCTTCGTTACAACAATAAATAGCCGTCGGGCGCGTATTTTCAAGCAGTTGTGCGGCCAGTTCATAGCCACTGGGCATATCATACTCACCACCCAAAACTGCCACGGGTTCTAATTTTGCCCGCGCCATGGCATCAATAAACCCCTGCCTGCGCAACATGCTTGAGGAACGCGTATTCGGCCCGTGCAAACAGGCAATTTCTGTATGGCCTGCATCAATAAAAACCTGAGTCGCGAGCGCACTCGCAGCACGATGATCAAACACGACGCAACGCTGTTCGAGGCCGGGAACATCCCGATCTAATACGATAAATTTTTTTTCTCGCTCGGCCAGTTGGTTAAGTGTTTCATCACTGATGGCACGGACGTGTAATACCAGCCCATCGCAGCGCAGATTGAAAAGCCGCGAAATCGCATTGAGTTCTTTCTCGGCCGTGTCCCGCCCTTGCGTCACCAGTAACTGTTTACCGTGTAGCTCCGCTTCACTTTGCACGGTGTCCATTAAGGCACCGAAGAAACCTCCGCGATATGACGTGGTTACTAAACCGAGAGTATGACTTTGGCTGGAGGCTAACGCGCGAGCGGCAGGATTAGGGGAATAACCCAGTTCAATAATGGCAGCTTCAACTTTGACTCGCGTCTGGGATCTGACTTTAGTATCGCCATTCACCACGCGTGAAACGGTTGCCCGGGATACACCTGCACTGGCGGCAACATCTTCCAGAGTAACCATGAACTGTCCTTTCAAGGAGAGGCTAGATGCGGCGAGCCTGCCAGAATTTTTTGCTCCAGTAGACGTTATCTAACGACGAACGCATAACGCCACGGCTGGTCGAGGCATGAATAAATTGGTTATCAGTATCGTAAATACCGACGTGCAAGCCACTTTCGCCAGACCCCGTTTTGAAGAATACCAGGTCGCCCGGAAGCAGATCGTCTTTATCGATTTCAGTTCCAATCTTCGCTTGCTGCTTTGTTTCACGCGGCAATTGTAGCTCGAACCGGTCGCGGAAAGTAATTGACACAAAGCCGGAGCAATCAACGCCACGACGACTCATTCCACCATAACGATACGGTGTTCCATGCCATCCGCTTAGTTGATCATTAAGTGTCGCAATGACCGTTATCGAGTCCGAGAGACGAGAATTTGGCGGCGGCGCATGATGGCTACACCCTGCAAGTACCAGACATGCTACAAGAAGAATCCACACACGCATTTCAGGCTAATCCTCACCCGTTTATAATTTCCAGTAATTTAGCGCTTACCTATGATTTGGTGCAAGTTTTTACCATCATTAAAGCGGGGCTATTAGCATACTGTGCCCTTCAATCTGCAATCGGCGGAAGTGCATGTTATAAGCTGTCGCTAAATGTTGCGGTGACAGCACTTCATCCCGACTTCCCTGCGCAATCATTTTACCTGCCCGCAATAACCAGACGGTGTGCGCATGACGCAAACTGTGGTTCAAATCATGGCTGCTCATCACCACTGCAATGCCCGCTTCACACAACGCCACCAGGATTCTATCCAGCGCGGTTTGTTGAGCGACATCCAGGCTATTCATCGGCTCGTCTAATAAAAGTAGACGCCCTTGCGGATTAATTTCAGGGTGAATTTGCAGAACGACGGCGGCCAGACGAACGCGCTGCCACTCCCCGCCCGAAAGCTGATTCACGCTGCGGGTGAGTTTGTCGGCCAGACCGAGCGTTTCCACCAGGTTGAGCATTACCGTGTCTGTTGGGCCGAGCGTTTGATGAAGCTGTAGATAGTGCCAGACCGGCATAGAAAACGGCGGCATCTGTTGCTGAGACAGATAAGCGCGGTGGCGTGCCAGTTGCGTCGGCTGCCAGTCATTCAGTTCACGCTCAAGGAAGGTAATTTTCCCGGCACCTGAACTTAAACCCGCAGCACGCGTGAGCAAAGTACTTTTCCCGGCTCCGTTTGGCCCCACTAAATGCACCAGTTCGCCAGCCTGAACCGTGGCGGAAATCGGCCCAAGCCGCTCCGCCACCGCTATTTCATTAAGTTGCAACAACGGCATTATCTGGCCAACGCCGACTTAATCGCACTCACAACAATCGGATCTTCAGGTTTCATATCTGGAGCAAAACGTTGAATCACCTGACCATCGCGGCCAATCAGGAATTTTTCGAAATTCCACAGAATGTCGCCAGTCTGAGCTGGAGCCAATCCTTTGCCGCTGATTTTTTCCAGGAAACCACTGCCTTCTGGCGCAGTCGCTTGCGGCGCTGCTGCAGTCAGTTTTGCATAGAGTGGATGGCGGTTTTCGCCGTTAACATCCACCTTGCTGAACATCGGGAAGGTCACACCGTAAGTGGTGCTGCAAAACGTTTTAATATCTTCTTCGCTACCCGGTTCCTGCCCCAGGAACTGGTTGCAAGGGAAGCCCAAAACGGTAAAACCATCGTGCTCGAGCTCTTTTTGCAGGTTTTCCAATTGTTCGTATTGCACGGTCAGGCCACATTTAGAGGCAACGTTCACCACCAGCAGCACTTTCCCTTTCCAGTTTTCGAGCGTGGTCGTTTCACCATCAATGGTCGTAACTTGAGTGTTCAGAATGTCTTGCATTGTTTACCCCTGAATTGAACTACATTGATTATTTCCCAGCCTTTAATAATAGCCAGATAAATACAGGTGCGCCTAAAGTTGCGGTCACGACGCCTATCGGTAATTCTGCGGAAGCCAGTGCCAGACGCGCAATCACATCGGCACCCAATAACACGGTAGCACCTGCCAGCGCGCTAGTGGGCAGTAAAATACGGTGATCGGTTAAGCCTTTGAGGCGCAGCATATGGGGAATGACCAGGCCGATAAAACCAATCGCCCCGGCAAGCGCCACGCTCACTCCCACCAGCCAGCCGGTGGCAATCACCAAAATATTGCGCCACATCCAGACGGGTAAACCTAGCTGTCGGGCGGATATTTCGCCCAATGCCATTAAATTGAGTGGCGCGTAGTTGCGGCATAACCATAGCATCACAGGCAATAAAGTGATCATTAGCCACCACTGCCGCCAATCCACGCCGCCAAATCCGCCCATCATCCAGTACATTAACTGGCGCAAATCGAGGCTACTGCTGAAATAAATGGCCCAGGTCATGAGTGCGCTACAAATGATCCCCAGCGCCACACCGGCAAGCAGCAAACGGCTATTAGAAAGATGGCGCCGCGAAAAGCGCAGCAGGATAAATGTGATAATCAGCGCGCCAGCAATCGCACAAATACCCAACACCCAACTCGGCAACATGCCTTGCCCGAGTAGTACCGCCGCCACCAATGCGACACCCGCCCCATTGGAGACACCTAATAGTCCGGGCTCTGCCAGGGGGTTTTCAAAAAGCGCTTGCATGATGGTGCCAGAAATCGCCAGTGCTGCGCCCACCAGCAAAACCGCTAATGTGCGTGGCAGGCGAATTTGCCAGATAAACAGTTGCGCATCCTCGCGCATCCAGTGTTGAGGGGCAAACCATTGATCCCCGGCACTCAAACTCAGCACTACCATTCCCAACATTGTGGCAAATAATGCGAGTAGCCAACGGCGTTCGAGAGAGCGTTGTCGCGCAACAAAAGTGTGCATCTGGATAATAAGATCCAATTAGTAACATTTCATAAAATTGATTTTACGGGGGAATTTCCGTGCAGGACAAGAAGAAAAGAAAAAGGCCGCTGGAAGCGGCCTTTTTGGTTAACTCAGGTTACTCGTCTTTTGGCGACGCGTTTTCAACCCTACTTTTCAACTTCTGACCAGGTCGGAAAGTCACAACACGGCGAGCCGTGATAGGAATATCTTCACCAGTCTTCGGGTTACGCCCGGGACGTTGGTTTTTATCGCGTAAGTCAAAATTACCAAAGCCTGATAGCTTAACCTGCTCACCGTTTTCCAGAGCGCGACGGATCTCTTCGAAAAACAGCTCTACCAACTCTTTAGCATCACGTTTGCTAAGCCCTAGCTTATCAAACAGATATTCTGACATTTCAGCTTTTGTAAGCGCCATACGTTCAATCCCTCAATGATGCCTGGAATCGCTCTTTTAATGCCTCTACGCATTTTGCAACGGTAGCGGCAATCTCCTCTTCTTCGAGTGTACGGCCCGTATCCTGCAGGATAAGGCTTATGGCAAGGCTCTTATAGCCTTCGGCTACGCCTTTGCCACGGTACACATCAAATAAGTTTACGCCAACTACCTGATTTGCGCCAACTTTCTTACACTCGACCAAAATATCTGCTGCGGGAACGTTTTCAGCGACCACAACAGCGATGTCGCGACGGTTCGCAGGGTAGCGCGAAATTTCAGCCGATTCAGGCACAGCGCGGTCTGCGAGCTTGTTCCACAGCACTTCGAACACCAGAGTACGGCCATTGAGTGACAGCTTGCGTTCGAGTTCTGGATGCACAACACCAATGAAACCAACGTATTCGCCGCGTAAATAAATTGCAGCACTTTGGCCTGGATGCAACGCAGGGTTGGTTGCAGCTTTAAATTCGATGTCAGAAAGCTTACCAGTAAGATCCAATACCGCTTCCAGATCGCCCTTCAGATCATAGAAGTCGACGCCGTTACGCGCCAGATCCCAATGCTCTTCGTAGCGGTTACCACAAATCGCGCCAGCCAGCATAAGATCCTGACGGATACCCAGGTCTGCCTGAGTATCAGGAACAAAGCGCAAGCCTGATTCAAAGATACGCACGCGTGCCTGCTGGCGGTTTTGGTTATAGACCACCGTATTGAGCAGGCCTGTCAGCAAGGATAAACGCATTGCTGACATTTCGCTGGAAATTGGGCTTGGCAGAATCAGATTTTCTTCACCCGGATGCAGCAGTTGTTGAACTTTAGGATCAACAAAGCTGTAAGTGATCACTTCCTGGTAGCCTTTATCGACCAGCATGGTTTTCACACGCTTGAGCGACAAGTCTGCTTCGCGATGGCTGCCCATGATCAGACCCGCTTGCACAGGCTCATTTGGGATGCTGTTGTAGCCATATACACGCGCCACTTCTTCAACCAGATCTTCTTCAATCTGCATATCGAAGCGCCAGCTTGGTGCGACTGCCGTCCACTGGTTGTCACCTTCAGTCACTTCACAACCTAAGCGGCGCAGGATATCGCTAACCTGTGCATCTTCAATGTGATGACCGATCAGACGATCCAGTTTGCTGCGACGCAGAGTAATTGTGGCAGCTTTTGGCAGATGTGCTTCGTTAGTCACGTCAATAACCGGACCGACTTCACCACCGCAGATATCAGTCAACAGGCGAGTTGCACGCTCCATGGCTTTATATTGCAGAGCTGAATCCACACCACGCTCATAACGATGAGAAGCATCGGTATGCAGGCCATGGCGACGCGCACGACCGGTGATGGACAGCGGGCTGAAGAATGCACATTCCAGCAGCACGTCTTGAGTTTCATCATTTACGCCAGAATGTTCGCCACCAAAGATACCGCCCATTGCCAGTGCTTTGTTGTGGTCAGCGATAATCAGCGTATCTGCATTCAGCTTCGCTTCGTTGCCGTCCAGCAGCGTCAGGGTTTCGCCCTCTTCCGCCATGCGTACCACGATGCCACCTTCGATGCGGTTCAGATCGAACGCGTGCATCGGCTGGCCCAACTCAAGCAGAACGTAGTTCGTGACATCAACCACAGCATCGATAGAACGAATACCGCAGCGACGCAGTTTCTCTTTCATCCACAGCGGAGTTGGCGCTTTAACATTGATGCCTTTAACCACACGGCCCAGGTAACGTGGGCACGCTTCTGGCGCATCAACGCGAATTGGCAGCGTATCGTTAATTGTCGCGGCCACGGCTGGCATTTCTGGCTCGTGCAACGGCAACTGGTTCACTACCGCAACATCGCGGGCAACACCGATAATTCCGAGGCAGTCGGCACGGTTTGGTGTGACGCTGATTTCGATAGTGTTGTCGTCAAGCTTCAGGTATTCACGGATGTCAGTGCCAATTGGCGCATCCAGCGGCAGCTCGATAATACCGTTGTGATCGTCGGAAATGCCCAGCTCTGAGAAAGAGCACAGCATGCCTTCAGAAGGTTCGCCACGCAGTTTCGCCGCTTTAATTTTAAAATCACCTGGCAGTACAGCGCCAACCGTTGCCACAGCAACTTTCAGGCCTTGACGGCAGTTTGGTGCGCCACAAACGATGTCTAACAGACGATCGCCACCGACATTGACCTTCGTTACACGCAGTTTGTCTGCATTTGGATGTTGGCCGCACTCAACCACTTCACCCACCACGACGCCATTGAAGGCACCGGCAACGGCATCAACACCATCAACTTCCAGACCAGCCATAGTGATTTGGCTGGAAAGCTCTTCACTGCTGTTGGCTGGATTTACCCATTCGCGTAACCAGAGTTCACTGAATTTCATTGGATATCCCGCCCTTATTTGAACTGTTTGAGGAAACGTAAATCATTTTCGAAGAATGCACGCAGATCGGTCACGCCGTAGCGCAACATAGTCAAACGCTCCATGCCCATGCCGAATGCGAAGCCTGAATACACTTCTGGGTCGATACCCACGTTACGCAGAACGTTCGGGTGAACCATGCCGCAGCCTAAAACTTCCAGCCATTTGCCGTTTTTACCCATCACATCAACTTCTGCGGACGGCTCAGTGAACGGGAAATAAGACGGACGGAAACGAATCTGCAGATCCGCTTCGAAGAAGTTATTCAGGAAATCGTGAATAGTGCCTTTCAGGTTGGTGAAGTTGATGTTGGTATCAACAATCAAACCTTCCATCTGGTGGAACATTGGGGTGTGAGTCTGATCGTAGTCGTTACGATAAACACGGCCCGGCGCGATAATGCGAATCGGCGGCTGCTTGTCTTTCATGGTACGAATCTGCACGCCAGATGTTTGGGTACGCAGCAGGCGAGTGGCATCGAACCAGAAAGTATCGTGATCGGCACGCGCTGGGTGGTGCCCAGGAATATTCAGCGCATCAAAGTTGTGATAATCGTCTTCGATTTCCGGGCCAGTTGCCACGGTAAAGCCAAGTTCACCAAAGAAGCTTTCAATGCGATCAATGGTGCGCGTCACCGGGTGCAAGCCGCCGTTTTCAATACGACGACCCGGCAGGGATATATCGATAGTCTCTTCTGCCAGACGCGCATTCAGCGCTGCACTTTCCAGGGCGTTTTTGCGTGCATTCAAAGCTTCCTGCACTTTCTCTTTCGCTTCGTTGATTACCGCACCAGCGGCTGGACGCTCTTCTGGTGGCAATTCACGCAGGGTTGTCATCTGGAGGGTCAGATGCCCTTTCTTCCCTAAATACTCGACGCGTACGTTGTCTAACGCGGCAACATCATGGGCCTCGTTTATGGCGGCCGTTGCATTGGCAACCAGCTCTGCGAGATGTGGCATGGTATTCCTCTTATGCCGGCACAATTGCCGGGGTAGTTGATCCGTATACAAAAGCAAAAAAAAAGCCTCCATAATGGAGGCTTTCGGCGCTATTTTTCGTTTCTTTTCTTACGCGCAAAGCCCCCTGATTCAGGTGCTAAAGTAAAAAAAGAAACGGAAAATAGCAGCATTCATGCTTGCAGTTACCTTATTGATCAGTGTTAAACATTGCCGTTAGAAATTAAAAGAGGGAGACAAGCTCCCTCTCATAACTGGCTTACGCCAGAGCTGCTTTCGCTTTCTCAACCAGTGCAGTAAATGCCACTTTGTCGAATACGGCGATGTCAGCCAGGATCTTACGGTCGATTTCAACAGAAGCTTTTTTCAAGCCGTTGATGAATTTGCTGTAAGAGATCCCATTCTGACGAGCTGCAGCGTTGATACGTGCAATCCACAGCTGACGGAATTGACGTTTACGTTGACGACGGTCACGGTAAGCGTATTGGCCAGCTTTGATAACAGCCTGGAAAGCAACGCGGTAAACGCGTGAACGCGCACCGTAGTAGCCTTTGGCTTGTTTAAGGATTTTTTTGTGACGAGCACGTGCGATAACACCACGTTTTACGCGAGCCATATTAGCTCTCCTGTTCTATATTCTGAATTAATTAAAAAAGTGCTACTTATGCGTACGGCAGGCAAGCGATGACCAGGCCCAGATCCCCTTTGGAGACCATACCTTTCGGACGCAGGTGACGTTTACGCTTAGTAGACTTTTTAGTCAGAATATGACGCAGGTTAGCGTGCTTACGCTTAAAACCACCACCGGCGGTCTTTTTGAAGCGCTTTGCGGCGCCGCGTACAGTTTTAATCTTTGGCATTTAATAACTTTCCACTTCGCATTGTTAATAAAACGAACCAGAAGGCGAACAAATCTCACGAGGCCGAAACCTCGCGAGAGCTGTTACTTGGAAGGCCTTACTGTTTCTTCTTCGGAGCGAGCACCATGATCATCTGGCGGCCTTCGATCTTCGATGGGAAGGATTCGACAACTGCCAGTTCACTCAGATCGTCACGGACGCGGTTAAGCACTTCCATACCAATCTGTTGGTGAGCCATCTCACGACCGCGGAAACGCAGTGTGATTTTAGCTTTATCACCCTCTTCCAGAAAGCGAACCAGGCTGCGGAGTTTTACCTGATAGTCGCCATCATCGGTACCAGGTCGGAATTTGATTTCCTTGACCTGAATAACTTTTTGCTTCTTCTTCTGTTCCTTAGAAGATTTGCTTTTTTCATAGAGAAACTTGCCGTAGTCCATAATGCGGCAAACAGGCGGTTCAGCATTAGGACTGATTTCGACTAAATCAACTCCTGCCTCTTCGGCTTTTTCCAAAGCTTCATTCAGACTGACAATACCAATAGGTTCGCCTTCTAAGCCTGTCAGACGAACTTCTGTGGCACGAATTTCTTTGTTTATGCGATTAGGACGCGCCGGTTGAACTCTTTTTCCGCCTTTAATAACTCTATTCCTCTAGTTGATTAAGATTGCGACTGCGAATTTCTAATTGCAGTTTTTCAATCAGTTCGTTTACGTCCATGCTCCCCAAATCTTTGCCACGACGGGTGCGAACGGCTACTTTGCCTGCTTCGACCTCTTTATCGCCACAAACTAACATGTAGGGGACACGACGCAACGTGTGTTCACGGATTTTAAAGCCAATCTTCTCATTTCTCAAGTCTGCTTTTACACGAATGCCAGCATTTTGCAGTTTACGGGTCAATTCGCTAACGTATTCAGACTGTCCATCAGTGATATTCATGATCACTGCTTGTACCGGCGCAAGCCAGGTTGGGAAGAAACCCGCGAATTCTTCGGTCAGGATACCAATGAAACGTTCCATTGACCCGAGAATTGCACGGTGAATCATTACCGGAACCAGGCGTTCGTTACTTTCGCCGATAAACGAAGCGTTCAAACGTGATGGTAATGAGAAGTCTAGCTGTACAGTACCACACTGCCATGCACGGTCCAGGCAGTCGTACAGGGTAAATTCAATTTTAGGGCCATAGAATGCACCCTCACCCGGTTGATAATCAAACGGAATATTATTTTCTTGCAGCGCAACAGCCAAATCGGCCTCTGCACGGTCCCACATTTCATCAGTACCGATGCGTTTTTCAGGACGAGTAGACAGTTTCACAACGATTTTTTCAAAACCGAAGGTGCTGTACATGTCATAAACCATGCGGATACAGCTGTTTACTTCATCACGAACTTGTTCTTCGGTACAGAAAATGTGCGCATCGTCTTGAGTAAAGCCGCGAACACGCATCAGACCATGCAACGCGCCTGACGGTTCGTTACGGTGGCAGCTACCAAACTCAGCCATACGCAATGGCAGGTCACGGTAGGATTTCAAGCCCTGGTTGAAGATCTGAACGTGACCTGGGCAGTTCATTGGTTTGATGCAATATTCACGGTTCTCGGAAGAAGTGGTAAACATTGCGTCTTTATAGTTGTCCCAGTGGCCGGTTTTTTCCCACAGCACACGGTCCATCATGAACGGGCCTTTCACTTCCTGATACTGGTACTCTTTGAGTTTGGAGCGCACAAACACTTCCAACTCACGGAAGATAGTCCAACCGTCGTTGTGCCAGAACACCATACCAGGTGCTTCTTCCTGCATATGATACAGGTCGAGTTGCTTACCAATTTTACGGTGGTCACGTTTGGATGCTTCTTCCAGGCGTTGCAGATAGGCGTTCAGTTGTTTTTTATCTGCCCATGCAGTGCCGTAGATACGTTGCAGCATCTTGTTGTTGCTATCGCCACGCCAGTAAGCACCGGAAGTTTTCTGCAGTTTGAAATGATGGCAGAAACGCATATTCGGTACGTGCGGGCCACGACACATATCAACATATTCTTCATGATGATAAAGACCAGGCTTATCGTCATGGCTGATGTTTTCATCAAGAATCGCAACTTTGTAGCTTTCGCCACGGTTCACGAATGTTTCGCGGGCTTCATGCCAGCTCACATTCTTCTTGATGACATCGTAATCTTTCTCAGCCAGCTCGTGCATACGCTTCTCGAGCAGCTCAAGATCTTCCTGCGTCAGCGTGTGGTCGATATCAACGTCATAGTAAAATCCGTTGTCGATCACCGGGCCAATCGCCATTTTGGTGTGCGGCCACAGCTGTTTGATGGCATGACCCAATAAGTGGGCGCATGAGTGGCGGAGAATCTCCAGACCAGCTTCATCTTTAACAGTGATAATCGCGAGTTTAGCATCGTGCTCAATAACATCGGATGCATCAACCAGTTCACCATCAACACGGCCAGCGATACACGCTTTTGCGAGGCCTGGACCGATATCCAGTGCTACATCGAGCGGGCTAACAGCGTGGTCGTAATGGCGTTGGCTGCCATCAGGAAGAGTAATAACAGGCATTATAAGTCCTTATTTGCAGTGGTGACCCACACGTAAGATCACATGCAACGTTTATTTTGCTTTAGTTTCAATTGGTTGTGCAGTCATCTCACCTACAATTGCAAGGCCGATTGCACAATTTATGCGCGAGCGTGTCGTTCACTGCTTCGCGACGGTTGAGAATACTATCACTTTCGGGAGGGATTGTCGCGCCTTGCAATGGCAATGCATTATCTGACAATAAGAATAACCACCTGTTTTATCACTACTTTAATAGCACTGGTTAGTCATCCTTATTAATTAAAACGCTGACACAATAGTCACTATTAATAAGCTCCCCTAAAGTTTCAACTAAATACCAATCTGGATAGTGGCACAAATAATAAGACGTAAAAAAGCCGGGCTTCATGCTCGGCTTTTTATTTTATGCGTCACTTAAATTGAGCGATCAATTATCTTTACCGCATACGAGGATAATAAAATTTAGTGCAATTATGACCAATCACCTGCTACCAGGGTATGGACATTGAACGCATCATCCATAGATTGACCTGTAGATTGCGCGCCAGGCTGAATATTTGAGCCGGCTTCGATATCTGCCGCATGCCATACGGAGGATGGAGCAGTTTCTGTTGTAGTGGTAGCTGTAGGTGCTGCAGCAAATGCACCAAATGAAAGCACCGAAAGGGCAACGGCTATAGTAGCATATTTAATATTTTTCATATTCTTTATTCTCTTATTTAGTGGACCAGCAAGTTATTAACTCGCCACAAAACAAGAGTAGATCCAGATCACACTTTTGACAAGGGTGTTTATTTATCAATTCGTGTCAAATATACAGAAGATATGACTAAAACACTGATTAAGGAGAAATTATGGAGAAAGTGTTTTGGATTTCATTTTTAATTAAAATAAAACCGCGGGCCATAATTATATTAGCACGTAATGGTAATATAAAACAATAAAGCCGGGTATTCCCCGGCTTAGCCAATTACATCTTATAGCCAAGAGTAATCGCGGTACGGCGGTCTGTATGTTCCGGAGCAGAATCTGGCGGATTGGAGTTCCAGGTGACGTTATAGCCAACACGTAAACCAAAGTGCTCATTAATTGCCACTTCGAGCGCCGTTTCGGAGTTCACGGTTGTATCTTCACTACCCAGCACAGAAACGCCCTGGATAAATTTGGCGTTATCAGTCAACTGCCAGTTGTAGATACCGGACGCATAACCCAGAGCCTGAGTTTTATGCTCACCGTCAGTGTACTCGTCATAACGAACACCCGGACCAAATTCCACACGCAGACTGTGCACCGGCCCGCTCAGGAACTGGCGACCATAACCCGCGGTGAGTACGTCACGAGCTTGATAGCCGTTGAAGCGGTCAGTCAACCAGCTTGCCTGGCCAAACAGATAATCACTGTCTGTCATATTGTAACGGCTACGACCACCCGCTGCGTAAGTCTCAGAAGAGCGCTGATCGTTCGCAGAAGTGTTGTTCGCATTACCCCATATTGACCATGCGGTAGAGGTGTTATACCAGGTCATGTTGGTGTTCGCCGTCAGCGAGGAACTCGTGGTGTTACCTGATTGAGCCAAATAGCCCGCATTCAGGTTACCTTCGAAAGGCTTTTTAGCAGTAGCTGGGTCATCCATGACAGTGAAAACCGAATTATCTGCAATTGCAAAGTGACTTAAAAGCGCACTTCCGGTCAGCAAAATTGCAGCCGGTACTGTCTTAACAAAATTCATTTCAATTCTCTAAAGTACGTGTCGCGGGTTTGTGGTTAGACCCGACCATTTAACGACGCGCAGTTTATCAAATTTAAAAATAAACTACACAAGAGAGAGTGACTTTAGATGATTGTTGCCGGACGTTTGAACAAGAAGATTCTGCAACGTGCGTTTGCAAGCCACACTATCGTTTCGCCAAAAGTCGCCATTTTTCGCAGAAGGACTATGCTAAAACCTTCGGGATAACAACGAGGTGAATCATGAGTAACGGAGACATCGAGCGCTATGTCGTCACATTAAAATTTCAGGAACACAACCTCACGGAGCTGAACGAGTTAAATAACCATCTGACGCGCGGCGGTTTTTTACTGACGATGTCCGACGAAGAAGGGAAAATCCATGAATTGGGTATTAACACTTTCGGCTTGATAAGCCCCCTCAGCCCGCAGGAAGTTGAAGAACTCGCCCGCAGCCTTGGCACTCTAGCCCTGGGAACCGAACCAGAAGTTTCAGTCACCACCTGGGACACCTGGCAGCAAGACAGTAAATAGCATTGTTTCAAATATCATGACCGGGGATGTGCGTTAGTTCGAAGTTTGACCCGGTTAACAGCGATAAGCTAATGATCTACCAGAAAACCTGGGGAGAAGTATCATGTGGCAAGCCATTAGTCGTCTGTTAAGTGAACAACTCGGCACAGCAGAAATTGAACAACGCACGGAATTACCCGGTGGAGAAATCCACGCCGCCTGGCGTATTCACTATGCCGGTCATGAGATTTTTGTCAAAAGCGATGCTCGCGAGATGTTGCCCATTTTCACCGCCGAAGCCGATCAACTTGAATTGCTCTCGCGCAGTCATACGGTGCGCGTCCCAAAAGTTTGGGCGCTCGGTAGCGATCGTGATTACAGCTTCCTGCTACTCGAATACCTGCCTGCGAAACCGCTGGATGCGCACAATGCCTTTTTGCTCGGGCAGCAGCTAGCGCGTTTGCATGAGTGGAGCGACCAGCCGCAGTTCGGGCTCGATTTTGATAACGACCTTTCTACTACGCCGCAGCCCAACGCCTGGCAACGGCGCTGGTCAACCTTCTTTGCCGAACAACGCATCGGCTGGCAACTGGAACTTGCCGCTGAAAAGGGTATTCAGTTTGGTGACATCGACTTAATCGTCGAGTTTGTCCATCAAGCCCTCGCCTCTCACCAGCCGCAACCTTCTTTATTACATGGCGATTTGTGGTCAGGGAATTGCGCGATGGGGCCGGACGGGCCGTTCATTTACGATCCGGCCTGTTACTGGGGAGACAGAGAGTGCGATTTAGCCATGCTGCCATTACATCCGGATCAACCACCGCAAATTTATGACGGATACCAGTCAGTTTCCCCGCTCCCCGCCGATTTCCTGTTACGTCAGCCGATTTATCAACTCTACACCCTGCTCAACCGCGCCATTTTATTTGGCGGCCAGCACTTAGTGGTCGCGCAGAAAGCGCTTGATAGAGTTTTAGCCGCGTAAAAACCTCGCCACTCCCAAACCGGAGTGGCGTTTTTCTAGATAAAACCCAAAAGTGAAAAGAAGAAGTAACCGATAACGATAATAATGACGGGTAAAATATAGAGCGGGAAAATTTGCAGGAAAATGGTATGTCGCGGCACCACAATCTTCGCGTCGATTTGTTCTTTCGTTAACCCTTCCGGCCCCTTTGCCTGCTCCAGAATCAATTGATCCTGCACACCTTCGCGCAGAAACTTTGCCTGGCGACTCATGCGTGCGCCCGAAGCTTGTAAAGCTAAACCAATAAATATCAGCGCGTAGATCACCCAAAACAGCACGTTAGCTTGTTGATGGAATTCAGGTTGCGGCGAGTTGTACCAAAAGAAATTTAAAAACGGCGTATTAAAACGCATCATCTCAATCATCACGTGCGCGAAATCCAGCATCACGGCATTAATGCCCGCTTGTTTTTCGCTATGTTCGTACATGAACTTCAAAATTGAAATCAGTGTTGAAATCACCGCCGGGATGAAAATCACCCAGCCAGCCACACGTTTGAGCACGGCAATGCGTCCAGCTTGTTGATACGTCATTCGTTCCCCTTTGGTTGAGACGTAACTTGTTGGCACAAAGTTTACCTCGTCTGATGTGATTTCGCCTGAGCTTTGCGGGCGATTTTCACAAAGCGGTGGCAACATGCGCCGATTCCAGCTATTCATAAGGCATCTTATTGGTAATGCACACAGACAGGAGTCGATAAATGGCTGTAACTCGCCAGATTTTAGCTGCAATTTTTGATATGGACGGTTTGCTGATTGATTCAGAACCATTATGGGACGAGGCCGAGCTGGAAGTCATGGCAAGCCTGGGAGTGGATATTTCGCGCCGCTCCGAACTGCCTGACACGCTCGGTCTGCGTATCGACCTGGTGGTGGATTTATGGTTTGCCCAGCAACCCTGGAATGGCCCATCGCGTGAAGAAGTCACCCAGCGCGTTATCACTCGCGCCATTACGCTGGTAGAAGAGAAACGCCCTATTTTACCGGGTGTTCGCGAGGCCGTGGCATTATGTAAAGCACAGGGTCTGAAAGTCGGTCTGGCATCAGCCTCACCTTTGCATATGCTTGAGCGCGTGCTGGAAATGTTTGACCTGCGCGACCAGTTTGACGCCATTGCTTCCGCAGAACGCCTGCCGTACAGCAAACCGCATCCGCAAGTTTATCTCGATGCCGCCGCCAAACTGGGTGTTGATCCACTCACCTGCGTAACCCTTGAAGATTCGGTGAACGGCATGATTGCTACCAAAGCCGCGCGTATGCGTTCGATTGTGGTTCCGGCAGAAGAAAACCGTCACGACGAACGCTGGTGCCTGGCGAATGTGAAACTCGCTTCGCTCACTGAGTTACGTCCTGAACACCTGATTGGCTAATATTTTAAGATGCGGGGTTCCCCGCATCTTTCTCAAAACCCTACCTGCGTCAAATTTATTGAAACGTCATTTCAATTAAGTTTGAATTTACCTCATCCCCTACCTATCCTTTATTCACACGCGCAAGTGCGCATTTCCGGATACCGGGGTAACTATGATTCTCGATGCTTTTAATCTGCATGGCAAAGTCGCTATCGTCACGGGTTGTGACACTGGATTGGGTCAGGGAATGGCGATTGGCCTGGCGGAAGCTGGCTGTGACATCGTCAGCGTGAACCGCAAAGTTCCGCAAGAGACAGCGCAAAAAGTGCAGGCGCTTGGGCGGCGCTTTATGGCGATTCAGGCAGATTTAAGCCAGCAGGACGCCATCGCCAGCATCGTGGATCAAGCCGTCGCCGGGATGGGGAAAATCGACATCCTGGTGAACAACGCCGGAACCATTCGCCGCGAAGATGCCCTGGAATTCAGCGAGAAGAATTGGGACGACGTGATGAACCTGAATATTAAATCCGTGTTCTTTCTGTCACAGGCGGTGGCAAAGCAGTTCATCAAGCAAGGAAGCGGCGGCAAAATTATCAACATCGCCTCGATGCTTTCGTTCCAGGGCGGCATTCGCGTCCCTTCTTATACGGCATCGAAAAGTGCAGTACTCGGCGTCACCCGCCTGCTGGCGAACGAATGGGCGCAACACAACATCAATGTGAATGCTATCGCGCCGGGATACATGGCGACAAATAACACGCAGCAACTCCGGGATGACGAACAGCGCAGTCAGGAAATCCTCGACCGCATTCCGGCGGGTCGTTGGGGGCTGCCGTCCGATCTGCAAGGGCCGATTGTCTTTCTCGCTTCGAGCGCTTCTGATTACGTCAACGGTTACACCGTTGCCGTCGATGGCGGCTGGCTAGCCCGCTAAACACGCCGCCGCCGGGCAACTGGCGGTTGCAAAATGTTACGCCGTCACCTCTTCCGTCCACTGTATAAAAACCCTATACTGTATGAATCGACAGTTTTCATCCAGGTAGTATCATGACGGCGGAAGGCCACCTTCTTTTTTCCATTGCCTGTGCAGTTTTTGCTAAAAATGCCGAACTGACGCCAGTGCTCGCTCAGGGCGACTGGTGGCATATCGTGCCTTCAGCCATTCTGACCTGCTTATTACCGGATATTGACCATCCTAAGTCTTTTCTCGGCCAGCGTTTGCCGTGGATTTCTAAACCCATTGCCCGCGCCTGCGGCCATCGGGGCTTTACCCATAGCTTATTTGCCGTGTTCGCCAGTCTCGCGCTGTTCTACCTCAAGGTGCCAGAAACCTGGCTGATTCCCGCCGATGCGTTGCAGGGAATGGTGCTGGGTTATTTGAGTCATATTCTGGCAGATATGCTGACCCCGGCTGGCGTTCCGCTGCTGTGGCCATGCCGCTGGCGTTTTCGTTTCCCGATCATCAGACCGCAAAAAGGTAACCAACTTGAGCGTGCTTTATGCATGGTGTTTTTTGGTCTGGCGGTGTGGATGCCGCAGGGTGTGCCCGAAAACAGTGCAGTGCGGTGGTCATCGCACATGATAATTTCGCTGCAAACGTCCTTCGATCGTTTTTTAAATAACCACCGGGTACAATAATCGTACAAAACTAATCATTTTGTAATAATCAATTCCTTTTGAATATAAGCCTCGCTATAAGCTTCTGGTACGATTTACCGAATAAAGGTAGCAATTAAGTCTACCTGCTTACAAAACACTCAGGAGATACGGGATGAATTTTCCACTTATAGCGAACGTTATTGTGTTCGTTATTCTGCTGCTGTTACTGGCGCAAACTCGCCATAAACAGTGGAGTCTGGCGAAAAAAGTGCTGCTTGGTTTGGTTATCGGCGTGGTATTTGGTCTTGCTCTGCATACCATTTACGGTGAAGACAGCCCGGTACTGAAGCAATCTATTCAATGGTTCAACATCGTCGGTAACGGCTATGTTCAACTGCTGCAAATGATCGTCATGCCATTGGTCTTCGCCTCAATTCTGAGCGCGGTTGCCCGACTGCATAATGCATCATCGTTGGGTAAAATCAGCGTGCTGACCATCGGCACCTTGCTGTTCACCACTTTGATTTCAGCCCTCGTCGGCGTATTAGTCACCAACCTGTTTGGTTTGACTGCCGAAGGCCTGGTGCAAGGGACTGCGGAAACTGCACGTCTGAGCACCATCCAATCCACCTACGTGGGTAAAGTGGCTGACCTGAACGTGCCGCAGCTGATTCTCTCCTTCGTGCCGAAAAACCCGTTTGCCGACCTGACCGGTGCCAACCCAACGTCAATCATCAGCGTGGTGATTTTCGCGGCCTTCCTCGGTGTCGCTGCCCTGAAATTGTTGAAAGACGATGCACCAAAAGGTGAACGCGTTCTGGTTGCCATTGATACCCTGCAAAGCTGGGTGATGAAACTGGTTCGTCTGGTGATGCAACTGACGCCATACGGCGTGCTGGCTCTGATGACCAAAGTCGTTGCCGGTTCTAACTTGCAAGACATCATCAAATTGGGCAGCTTCGTGGTTGCTTCTTACCTGGGCCTGGCAATTATGTTCGGCGTGCACGCCATCCTGCTGACAGTCAACGGCGTTAGCCCGCTGAAATACTTCCGCAAAGTATGGCCGGTACTGACCTTTGCCTTCACCAGCCGCTCCAGCGCTGCAAGTATTCCATTGAACGTGGAAGCGCAAACGCGTCGTCTGGGCGTGCCTGAGTCCATCGCCAGCTTTGCGGCGTCCTTCGGTGCCACCATCGGCCAGAACGGTTGTGCGGGTCTGTACCCTGCCATGCTGGCGGTGATGGTCGCTCCTACTGTCGGCATTAACCCGCTTGACCCGGTATGGATTGCTACTCTGGTCGGAATCGTGACCGTTAGCTCCGCAGGCGTTGCCGGTGTCGGTGGCGGTGCCACATTCGCCGCGCTGATTGTTCTGCCAGCCATGGGCTTGCCGGTGACTCTGGTCGCGCTGCTGATTTCTGTTGAACCGCTTATCGACATGGGCCGTACCGCTCTGAACGTTAGCGGCTCCATGACTGCCGGTACTATCACCAGCCAGTTGATGAAACAGACCGATAAAGAAGTGCTTAATAGCGACGAAGAAGCGGAACTGGCGCATCGCTAAACATTAGCAAAACGACTGTATTATCTGCGACAATAAAACGGCTCCTGTAACAGGGAGCCGTTTTTTATTGATAACTTAGAGCCCGCGACAGGGCCCCAAAACATTCTCGCATTCTACGGACCACTACAGTCATGACACGATTCTGCATTCTGCTTTTGTTGTGTATATCCACCGCCTGGGCCGAAACGCCCGATAGCCCTTACCTGAAACAAGCGCAAACGGGTGACAGCCGTGCCCAGTTTTACCTGGCCGATACCCTTTTTAGCGCAGGCGAATATCAGCAAGCCGAAGAGTGGGCGGCGAAATCAGCGGCTCAGGGAGATGCTGATGCGCTCGCCCTTTTGGCGCAATTAAAAATTCAAAACCCGGACGCAGCTGATTACCAAAAAGCCAAATCATTAGCTGAACAGGCCGTTCAGCGCGGAAGTAAAACAGGCGAAGTCACGCTGGCGCGGATTCTGGTGAATACCCAGGCGGGCAATCCGGATTACCCGGCCGCCGTGAAATTACTGGAAAGCGCTTCGCAAGATATAGAAAGTGACTCAGCGGTAGATGCACAAATGTTCTTAGGCTTGCTGTACGCCAACGGCGTCGGCATCGCCCAGGATGATGACAAAGCAACATTCTGGTTCAAACGCAGCTCGACACTGTCCCGCACCGGTTACGCCGAGTACTGGGCGGGCATGCTGTTTTTGAATGGTGAGAAAGGATTTATTACCGCCAACAAACAACGCGCGTTGCAGTGGCTAAATTTAAGCTGCACAGAAGGTTTTGATACCGGCTGCGAAGAGTTCGAACGAATCAGTAACGGCGGGTAAACCGCCGTTCCCTTCAGGAAATCTCATTTTCATTTCTGACCTGCGTCGCCCAACGTTGCGCGGCCTCCGGTAACGTAAACGGCGGCGACTGGCGGAACGCATTCCCCACCAGCACAAATGCCACATAGCGATTGCGTAGCATCCACACATCCTTGAACCCTTCGACACGCCATGCATGGGCCGGTGGCGCGGGTTCAACACGCGGTTGGTATGTAAGAACGGGACGAGTATTGGGTTGGCGCAAAGGTTTCATAGGCTATGGAATCGAAACTAAATTGATGAACAACTTCACTATGATAGCGGAGAACTGCCCTCCTCGTCTCGCGTTGAGATGACCTTGTTCTATAGTTAAAGGTGTTTTGATCATACAAAGCACCCTTATAACAAGACTAAATCAGGAGATGAGTTCAATGTCGACGAACGATAAACATCCGCTAAGCCACAACGCACCGATACATGACGCCAATGAATCTAAACCCGGAATGGACTCACTGGCACCCGAGGATGGCTCACACCGCCCTTCTGCTGAACCCACTCCACCCGGCGCACAACCCACCGCCCCTGGCAGCGTTAAAAGCCCGGATACCTCCAACGAAAAACTGAAATCCCTCGATGTGCATCGCAAAGATGGTGAAAACTTCCCACTCACCACCAATCAGGGCGTGCGCATTGCCGATGACCAAAACTCGTTACGCGCCGGTACGCGCGGGCCTACACTCCTGGAAGATTTTATCCTGCGGGAAAAAATCACCCATTTTGACCATGAGCGTATTCCCGAGCGTATCGTCCATGCCCGTGGTTCTGCGGCTCATGGCTATTTCCAGCCGTACAAAAATATGTCCGATGTGACCAAAGCCGACTTCTTGTCTGACCCGGACAAAATCACTCCGGTATTTGTACGATTCTCTACCGTGCAAGGCGGCGCGGGGTCTGCCGACACGGTGCGTGACATCCGCGGTTTTGCGACGAAGTTTTATACCGAAGAAGGGATTTTCGATTTAGTCGGCAACAATACGCCGGTGTTCTTCATTCAGGACGCGCATAAATTCCCGGACTTTGTCCACGCCGTCAAACCCGAGCCACACTGGGCGATTCCACAAGGCGGCAGCGCGCATGACACCTTCTGGGACTATGTTTCGCTCCAGCCCGAAACCCTGCACAACGTCATGTGGGCGATGTCTGACCGTGGCCTGCCGCGCAGTTATCGCACCATGGAAGGTTTTGGCATTCACACCTTCCGCCTGATTAATGCCGAAGGCAAAGCGACGTTCGTGCGCTTCCACTGGAAACCTGTCGCCGGTAAAGCCTCGCTAATCTGGGACGAATCGCAAAAACTGACGGGCCGTGACCCGGATTTCCACCGCCGTGACCTTTGGGAATCTATTGAAGCCGGTGACTTCCCGGAATACGAACTGGGGCTGCAATTAATTCCAGAAGAGGACGAATTTAAGTATGACTTTGACCTGCTCGACCCGACCAAGCTGATCCCGGAAGAGCTGGTGCCGGTTCATCTGGTGGGCAAAATGACGCTCAATCGCAACCCGGATAACTTCTTTGCCGAAAACGAACAGGCGGCATTCCACCCCGGCCATATCGTTCCAGGGCTGGATTTCAGTAACGATCCGCTGTTGCAGGGGCGTTTGTTCTCGTATACCGACACGCAAATCAGTCGTCTGGGTGGGCCAAACTTCCACGAAATCCCGATTAATCGCCCAACTTGCCCGTATCACAACTTCCAGCGCGACGGCATGCACCGCATGGATATCGACAATAATCCGGCGAACTACGAGCCGAATTCCATTAACGATAACTGGCCGCGTGAAACACCGCCCGGCCCGAAACGCGGCGGTTTTGAAAGTTATCAGGAACGCATCGAAGGGCATAAAGTCCGCGAGCGTAGCCCATCGTTTGGCGAATATTACTCGCAACCGCGCCTGTTCTGGCAGAGCCAGACGCCAGTTGAACAGCAGCACATTATCAGCGCTTTTAGTTTTGAATTATCGAAGGTCGCACGGCCTTATATCCGCGAAAGAGTGGTGGATCATCTGATTCATATTGATATTTCTCTCGCCAATCCGGTGGCAGAAAATCTCGGAATTGAGCTTTCTGATGAGCAAATGCATATCGCGCCACCGAAAGACGTCAACGGCCTGAAGAAAGATCCAAGCCTGAGTCTGTATGCCGTGCCGAGCGGCACCGTGAAAGGTCGCGTGGTGGCGATTTTGCTTAGTGAAAAAGCCAATGCGGCAGATGTGCTGGTGACCATGAAAGCGCTGAAGGCTCAGGGCGTGCATACCAAACTGCTGTTTGCCCGACTCGGGGAAATTACCGCCAACGATGGTTCGCAACTTCCTGTTGCCGCCACCTTTGCGGGTTCACCTTCCGTAACGGTGGATGCGGTCATTGTGCCTGGCGGCGACTTGAGTTCCATTCTTGATAATGGCGATGCCGCTTATTATTTACTGGAAGCTTATAAACATTTGAAAGTTATTGGCCTGTCTGGCGATGCCCGACAGTTCAAATCTAAACTGGGCATTGATGCACAAGGCGAGGAAGGCATTGTTGAAGGTGACACTGTCACAACAGCATTTACCGATGATTTCCTGAAACTGTTAGCCGCTCACCGCGTCTGGTCGCGACATAACAAAATCGCGCATATCCCGGCGTAACCCACAAAAAAGCCGTCACATCTGTGACGGCTTTTTTATTTATAACGGGAATTTATTTTTTGGTTTGTGGATCAGTGTCGTACTCGGCACAAGTCTGATAACCGGAATTCATCACATGACCGGTTTCATCAAGGGCGACGAAATAAGTTTCGGTTTTGCCATCACGCTGGCCAAGAATATAAGTCTGGCAAGTGCCGCGTGCGTGAACCATGGTGATTTCAGAAGAAGGCTTACCGGCAACTTGCTGCACTTGCTCACGGCTCATGCCTTTTTTCACGTCTTTTACAACTGGGGTCGCAACCTGATCTTTTGTGCGATCATAGGCCGTACAACCCGCCAACATAGTCATTACCGCTGCTGCACCTAAAATTCCTGCGAAAGTCTTGTTCATATTTTATCCTCGTTTTTCAGGGTATTGCTCATGCGTGTTAGATAAGCCTGGAATATAAAAGCGCTTTTTTCAACTAAGCAGACCAAATGAACAAATTTTAGGATTATTATACAAAACACCAGGTTAGCGTCGAATCGCTCTAAATCGCGCCAAATGGTTCCCATGTTCCCGCATGAGTCTTGTCGTTTTACCTACAAAAGGTTAGTTTTAATCTATATGCCTGCGCGCGCAGGTGAATTTCAATCGGAGGGGTTAAATGGCTCTGCAACAAGAGATTATTCAGGCTTTGGGGGTTAAACCACAGATCGAACCGGCACACGAGATTCGTGTCAGCGTCGATTTTTTAAAGTCGTACCTACAAAAATATCCCTTCATTAAGTCTCTGGTGCTGGGCATCAGCGGCGGCCAGGACTCCACTTTGACCGGCAAACTTTGCCAGACTGCGATAAACGAACTGCGCGAAGAAACCGGCGATAGCAGCTACCAGTTTATTGCCGTGCGCTTACCGTTTGGCGTGCAGGCCGATGAGCAAGACTGCCAGGACGCCATCACCTTTATCCAACCCGACCGCGTATTAACCGTGAATATCAAAGGTGCGGTATTGGCGAGCGAGCAAGCGCTGCGCGAAGCGGGAATTGAACTGAGCGATTTTATTCGCGGCAACGAAAAAGCCCGCGAACGTATGAAAGCGCAATACAGCATTGCCGGAATGACTAAAGGCGTGGTGGTCGGAACTGACCACGGCGCAGAGGCAGTAACCGGCTTCTTCACCAAATACGGCGATGGCGGCACCGACATCAACCCAATCTTTCGCCTGAACAAGCGCCAGGGCAAAGCGCTGCTGAAAACGTTGGGCTGCCCGGAGCATTTGTACCAGAAAGCGCCGACGGCGGATCTTGAAGACGATCGCCCTTCTCTGCCGGACGAAGCCGCGCTGGGTGTGACTTACGAGCAGATTGACGATTACCTTGAAGGCAAAACCCTTGATGAAGGCACCAGCAAAATCATCGAAGGCTGGTATCTGAAAACCGAACACAAACGTCGCACGCCGATTACCGTGTTTGATGATTTCTGGAAATAACCCTTTCTGAAAATAGCGTCGGATGACGCTGCGCTTATCCGACCTACGAAAACCCGTTCTCGCGTGTAGGTCGTACAACAGCGTCATCCGACAATACCGCTCTGGAAATACATGGACACCTCTGCAAAACGCGCCACGGCTTTTGGCCTGCTGGCAATTCTCCTCTGGAGCACCTCGGTCGGTTTACTGCGCAGTATCAGCGAGCATTTTGGCCCGGTGGGCGGTGCCGCACTGATTTACACCGTCAGCGCAATTTGCTTGTGCGTTGCGCGGGGTTTACCGAAAATCCGTGAAATACCGCCGCGCTATCTGTGGGTGGGCGGGGCGTTATTTGTCACTTACGAAATATTTCTCGCCTTAGCCATTGGCCTTGCCCATAGCCGCAGCCAGTCATTAGAACTGGGGATGATTAATTACCTGTGGCCGAGTTTGACCATTCTGCTGGCGCTGTTTATCAACCAGCAACGCAGCAATTTATGGCTCTGGCCGGGGCTGGCGCTTTCTCTGGCGGGGATCGTTCAAGTGATGAAAGGCGACGGTGAATGGTCGCCGTTGCAGATGTGGCACAACATTCTCGATAACCCATTAGCTTACGGCCTGGCGTTTGCCGCCGCCCTCATTTGGGCGCTTTATTGCAATATCACCCGCCGCTGGAGCGCAGGCACAAATGGCGTTTCGCTGTTCTTCTGCGCCACCGCAGCCGTGTTATGGGTGAAATTTGCCTTTGTTAGCGAAGCACCGATTCACTTCACGCTGCCTTCAACGCTGCAATTGTTGTTTATGGGCGCTTCCACGGCGATAGCCTATTCGGCCTGGAACCATGGCATTCAGCGCGGGAATATGACGTTGCTGGCGACGGCCTCGTACTTTACGCCGGTGCTTTCGGCGTTGATTGCGAGTTTGTGGTTGGGTTTACATCCGGGCTGGGGTTTCTGGCAGGGTGTTGCGATGGTAGTCGGCGGATCGCTTTTATGTTGGTTTGCAACCCGCCGCTACAGTTAACGCGTTATTTGATCATCGGCAGTTTTAATTCATGTTCTTTCGCGCATTCCACGGCACTTTCATAACCCGCATCGGCGTGGCGCATCACGCCCGTTGCCGGGTCATTCCACAATACGCGACCCAAGCGCACCGCCGCTTCTGGCGTACCATCCGCCACAATCACCACGCCCGCGTGTTGTGAGAAGCCCATTCCAACGCCGCCGCCGTGATGCAAACTCACCCACGTCGCGCCGCCCGCGGTATTTAACAGCGCGTTAAGCAGCGGCCAGTCAGAAACCGCGTCCGAACCATCTTTCATGGATTCCGTTTCACGGTTGGGTGACGCCACCGAACCGCAGTCCAGATGATCGCGCCCGATAACAATCGGTGCTTTCAGCTCGCCGTTGCGCACCATTTCGTTAAATGCCAGCCCGGCAAGATGACGCTCGCCGAGTCCCAGCCAGCAAATACGCGCCGGTAATCCCTGGAACGCAATGCGTTCTTGCGCCATATCCAGCCAGCGATGCAGGTTATGGTTATCCGGGAAGAGTTCTTTGAGTTTGGCGTCGGTTTTGGCGATATCTTCCGGGTCGCCAGACAGCGCCACCCAGCGGAATGGCCCTTTGCCTTCGCAGAATAACGGGCGAATATAGGCCGGAACAAAGCCCGGGAAATCAAAGGCATTTTCCACGCCTTCATCAAATGCGACCTGGCGAATATTGTTGCCGTAATCCACCGTCGGCACGCCCATTTCCCAGAAATCGAGCATCGCCTGAACATGCACCGCCATTGACTCACGCGCCGCTTTTTCTACCGCTTTCGGCTGTGTTGTGCGTTCACTCTGCCAGCGCTCCACGCTCCAGCCCAACGGCAAGTAACCGTTCACCGGATCGTGCGCGGAGGTTTGGTCGGTGACAATATCAGGCTTGATTCCGCCCGCTTTGGCGCGTTTTACCAGTTCCGGCAACAACTCGGCGGCGTTCCCCAGCAGGCCTACGGAGATGGCTTTTTTCTCTGCATTCGCCTGTTCGATCATCGCCAGCGCTTCATCGAGACTTGTCGCTTTGTAATCGAGGTAACGGGTACGCAGACGGAAATCAATGCGTGATTCCTGGCATTCAATTGCCAGCACCGAAGCGCCTGCAAGCACGCCTGCCAACGGCTGCGCACCGCCCATTCCACCTAAGCCCGCCGTAAGGATCCACTTGCCACGTAGATCGCCGTTGTAGTGCTGGCGTCCCGCTTCGGCGAAGGTTTCAAACGTGCCCTGCACAATGCCCTGCGCGCCGATGTAAATCCACGAACCGGCGGTCATCTGGCCGTACATCATCAACCCGGCTTTATCGAGTTCGTGGAAATGATCCCAGTTAGCCCAGTGTGGAACGAGGTTGGAGTTAGCGATTAAGACGCGCGGTGCGTCAGCGTGGGTGCGGAAAATGCCCACTGGTTTACCGGACTGCACCAGCAACGTTTCGTCCGCTTTAAGCGAACGAAGTGAGGAAAGGATCTGCTCGAAGCATTCCCAGTTACGCGCAGCTTTGCCGATCCCACCGTACACCACCAGATCTTCCGGGCGCTCGGCAACATCCGGGTCGAGGTTATTCTGGATCATGCGGTAAGCTGCTTCGATCAGCCAGTTTTCACAATGCAACGTGCTGCCATGTGGAGCACGTACCGTGCGGGCTACCGCCTGTTTTACAGATTCAGTCATTGTCGTGGCTCCCGGCATCAGGCCGATGTAGAAGGAAAGAGTTGAGTAATCGCTGCTGGCAAATCGCCGCTACAACCCCACTGGCGCATACTTTCAATATCGGGTGCCAGTAAACGGTCTTTATCGAGGAAGGCCACGCGCTCGCGCACGCCACTAAACACCTGTTCCATCAGCGCCGAACTGCGTAACGGGCGGGAAAACTCAATACCCTGAGCGGCAGCCATCGCTTCGATGCCCACAACCGCTGCGGTGTTAAAGCACATGTCGCCCAGGCGGCGAGCGGCGTAGGTCGCCATAGAAACGTGATCTTCCTGGTTGGCAGAAGTTGGCAGGCTATCCACACTTCCTGGGTGCGCCAGCGATTTGTTCTCTGAGGCCAAAGCGGCGGCGGTCACTTGAGCAATCATAAAGCCGGAGTTGATCCCGCCCTCTTTCACCAGGAATGGCGGCAGGCCGGAAAGCCCGGTATCGAGCAGTAACGCCAGACGGCGTTCGGAAATCGCGCCAATTTCGGCAATCGCCAGCGCCAGAATATCGGCGGCGAACGCCACCGGTTCCGCATGGAAGTTACCGCCAGAAATCACTTCACCGGTTTCGCTAAACACCAGCGGATTATCGGAAGCGGCGTTGGCTTCGATTTGCAGCACACGCGCCGCGTGGCGCAGGTTATCGAGACATGCGCCCATTACCTGTGGCACGCAACGAATGGAATACGGGTCTTGCACGCGCCCGCAATGCTGATGGGAATTGACGATTTCGCTGCCTTCCAGCAGGGTTCTGACCGCTGCCGCAACGTCAATTTGCCCGATTTGCCCACGCGCTTCGTGAATACGGGCGTCGAACGGTTTCACCGAACCCTGAATGGCCTCAAGGGACAACGCCCCCGCCACCAGCCCCGCGCCAAAGACTTTTTCGCCTTCAAACAGGCCGCGCAGCGCCAGTGCGGTAGAAACCTGGGTGCCGTTTAATAACGCCAGCCCTTCTTTTGGCCCCAGCACCAACGGCTCAACGCCAGCAATTTTCAGCCCGGCAATCGCAGGAATTTCTTCGCCATTGATCCGTACATTGCCTTCGCCTAACAGCATCAAGGAAAGATGCGCCAGCGGCGCTAAATCCCCCGATGCGCCTACCGAACCTTTTTCTGGAATTACCGGCATCACTCCGGCGTTAAACAGGTTCAACAAACTGTCGATAACGTTCATGCGCACGCCAGAATGACCGCGCGCGAGGCTGATAATTTTGCTCGCCATCACCAGGCGCACCACGTCATCCGGCAGCGGTTTACCCAGGCCGACGCTATGCGAAAGCACCAGATTGCGTTGCAATTCAGCCAGATGGTCATTGGCGATAGTGGTTTGCGCCAGTTTGCCAAACCCGGTATTAATGCCGTAAACCACATCGCCATGTTTGACGATGGCTTCAACGGTTTGTTGCGCTTTTTCAACCGCGTCAATGGCCTGGGGATCCAGACTCAGCGTCACGGTTCCATGATAGATTTCACGCAGTGTGGCGAGCGTTACGCGCCCTGGAGTGAGACAGCAAAGCTTCTTTTGCAGCGACCCTTTTTGCATCGACATAAGGAGTTCCTGATGGCATCAATTCATATGAACGTATATGGTTGTATAGACAACCTAACTAATAAACCCAAATGACCGCCAGTACGTCATAGGTAATTTTTATTGAACAGTGAGCGGGATCGCGCTTTGTGCGCAAAATGAAACCATGAAGGAACAAGCTTATGTCTGACACACTGGCTCAGCTACGCGCCGCAATCAGCGATTTGCCCGCGCCGATTTATTTACGGGTTAAGCAGGGAATTATCAGCCAAATCCGCAGCGGCAACTGGCTCGCCCACCAGCGCATCCCTTCAGAAACTGAGCTGGTGAATGAGTTGAATGTCAGCAGAATGACGATTAACCGTGCGCTGCGCGAATTGACAGGCGAAGGCTGGCTGGTGCGGATGCAGGGCGTGGGAACATTTGTTGCGGAGCAAAAAGGCCATACCGCGATGCTGGAAGTTGGGAGCATTGCCGAAGAAATTACCGCGCGCGGCCATCATTACCGCAATCAGGTTGTGGCGCTCACCCAAATCAACGCCGATGAAAAACTGGCGCATGCCTTTTCGGTGAATGTTGGCGAACCGCTGTTTTACTCACAACTGGTTCATTACGATAACGATATGGCGGTGCAACTGGAAACGCGCTACGTGAATCCCGCGCTCGCCGCAGACTATTTACAGCAGGATTTTCGCTTGTTCACGCCGCACCATTATCTGAGCAAAGTCGCGCCGTTAACCTCTGGTGAACATGTTGTGGAAGCGGTGCTGGCTGATGAAACGCAACAAGGTTTACTGGAAGTGACTGCCAGTCAGCCTTGTTTGTTGATTCAACGCCGCACCTGGCACCATTCGCAGGTGGTGACGGTAGCCCGGCTGTTGTATCCAGGCTCGCGTTATCAGTTAGTGGGCAGTTTTACTGGAAAGTAATTACAAGTAGGTAATTTCGCTAAACAGCAGTTTCCCTTCTGTTTTCAGCAGGCGCAAAGTGTGGCGACCCTCTTGCCACCATGCGCCCTGCTCCGGCTTCAGCAGTTTGTCGCCGAGTTGCCATTCGCCGCTGAGCACGTAAATAATGCCGCCACGCGGTGCGAAGGTGGTGAATGTGCGGTCAGCAACGCGCACTTTGGCTCGGCAACGGTCACGGTGCGTCATGATATTAAAATCCATCGACATCCCCTGTTTCAGCTCCGCTTTCACCGTGTAATCACCGGCAAAAGCAAACGGCTGAAAGTGCTTTAAGGTATGACGAAACGCCTTTCCCGCATCCAGCACCACTTCGCCCCCTTCGAGTAACGTGATGACGCGGTCAACCTGCGGGAAGGCCGAAAATTCGCCGCTACTGGCGATTGAAGCGATACTGGCACGCCAGTTAAAATCACGTGTTGCAGGCGGAAAGCAGCAAATTTCTCGGGTTTCTCCGGCCCCGTTACGCCACAAGCTGACAGGCACTTTCCGTATATCAAAAAATTCCATCACCACTCCTGAAGGGTACGCATCACCTGCGCAAACTGTGTATTGCTTTGTTCATCGAGCGGGTGCTGCCTGTCAGATATCACCTGCTTTCCAGCCACCCACACGTCTCTAATTTGTTCGCGGTTGCCGCCAAATATCCAGCGGTTGAGCAACGCGTAATCTTCAATATGCGCAAGCCATGAATCACGTTCGAGCACCAGCCAGTCGGCACGTTGCCCCGGCGCTATCATGCCCATGTTGACGCCACAGGCTTGCGCACCGCCCACTGCCGCCTGGCGCCATAACACCTCGCCAACCTGCGGAAGTTCCGGCAGCACAATGCGGTTGCGGCGTTTGTCGCGCAGGCGCTGAGCGTATTCCAGCCAGCGTAACTCTTCCAGCGCATTCACCGACACATGGCTGTCGGAGCCAATTCCCCAGTGCCCGCCCTGCGCGATGAAATTGGTGGCTGGGAAAATACCGTCGCCGAGATTCGCCTCGGTAGTCGGGCACAGCCCCGCCACGGTGCGGCTTTCGACAATTTGGGTTAACTCTTCCGGCGACAAATGCGTGGCGTGAACCAGGCACCAGCGGTCATCCACTGCAAAGCGGTTATACAACCATTCCACCGGGCGTTCACCGCTCCAGGCCACACAGTCATCGACTTCTTTTTCCTGCTCAGCAATATGAATATGCACCGGCAAGCGGTAATCACTCGCCTCCAGCACATCTTCCATTTGCTCCTGCGTCACCGCTCTTAACGAGTGGAAACACAAGCCGTGATTAATCAACGGATAACGCCTCAGCGCCGTTGCCAGCGCGTGTTGCTGGCGCAAGTAACGGTCGACATCCTGAATAAATCTTTTTTGCCCGGCGTCAGGTGGTTGCGCGCCAAATCCCGCATGGCTATAGAGCACGGGCAACAGCGTTTGCCCTATTCCGCTGTTATCGGCAGCCATCACCAATTGCTGTAGCATCAAATCACCGGACGCATACGGTTTTCCGTTAACGTCATGATGTAAATAGTGAAATTCTGCGACCTGGGTGTAGCCGCCCTTGAGCATGTCGATATACAAACGGGTCGCAATGGCACCGACTTGTTCAGGCGATAGCTTTTGCACCATGCGGTACATCATGTCGCGCCACGTCCAGAAGCTGTCTTGCGGGTTACCCGCCACTTCCGTCAGCCCCGCCATCACCCGCTGGAAGGCGTGAGAGTGCAAATTCGAGATGGAAGGAATCACAACGCCAGGCAGCAGCGTGGCATCCTCGCCGGTGGCGCCAGCCTCAACATGAGTGATTGTCCCTTGTTCATTGACGGTAATGCGCACATTGTGTCCCCAGCCCTGCGGGAGCATCACAACCGGTGCAAAAAATGCTGGCATAATTTTGATTCCTTCTTTTGCGATGCCAATGATTTAGCGACTAAAACGAATTTACGCAAACCAAATTTTAAACTTGTCTATACGCGTCAAACTTCCAGCCAGATGGCTTGCTGAATAAACTACGCTGCGCTAGCTTGTAGTCAATTGTCTATACAACCTGATGTGGAGAATGTCATGACTTATCCTCGCGCCTGCGACAGCCTGTGGAGTGGCGCAACCCTTGTCACCATGAAGGACGGTCTTTACCACCTGATTGAAGATGGCGTTATCGCAGTGCATCAGGGGAAAATCGTCTGGCTTGGGGGGCGCGATGAACTTCCCGACATCAACGCCACGGAACACCACCATTTTGACGGCGGGATTGTCACGCCGGGTTTTATCGACTGTCATACGCATCTGGTTTTTGGCGGCGATCGCAGTGCCGAATTTGAAATGCGCTTAAACGGCGTGAGCTACGCGGACATTGCTGCACAAGGCGGCGGGATTATTTCCACCGTTCGCCACACCCGCGAAGCCGACGAAAACGAACTGCTGAACTCCGCCCGCCAGCGTTTAAATCACCTGCTGAAAGAAGGTGTCACCACGGTTGAAATTAAATCGGGTTACGGCCTGGATATCGACAACGAAATCAAAATGCTGCGCGTGATTCGCCAGCTTGGCGAAACGCTTCCGGTTGAGGTTTATTCTACCTGCCTGGCGGCTCATGCTATTCCGCCAGAATTTAGCGGCGATGGCGATAAATGGGTTGAAGTGGTTTGCGAGCAGTTGCTGCCGCGAGTGGTGCAAGAAAAGCTCGCCGATGCCGTGGACGCGTTTTGCGAACATCTGGCGTTTAGCCCGGCGCAAACCGAAAAGGTTTTTGCCGCCGCCCGCGATTTAGGATTACCGGTAAAACTCCATGCCGAACAGCTTTCTGCCCTTGGTGGCAGCAGCCTGGCGGCGCGTTACCAGGCGTTATCTGCCGATCATCTTGAATACGCTACGGATGCCGACGCACAAGCGATGGCTGCTGCCGATACCGTAGCCGTGTTGCTGCCCGGAGCCTTTTATCTGCTGCGCGAAAAGCAACAGCCGCCGGTTGCTGCTTTCCGCAAATATGGCGTGGCAATGGCGGTTGCCAGCGATGCTAACCCTGGCACCTCGCCTGCGTTGTCGTTGCGCTTAATGTTGAATATGGCGTGTACGTTGTTTGGGCTGACGCCTGAAGAAGCGCTGGCTGGCGTCACGCTCAACGCCGCACAAGCGCTGGGCATTCGTGAAAGCCACGGCAGCCTTGAATGCGGGAAAGTTGCCAACTTTGTGCACTGGCCCGTGGCGCGCCCTGCGGAACTGGTCTATTGGTTAGGGGGGCAATTGCCCTGCACCGTGATTTATCAGGGAGAGAAACGTGACAGCACCTTTTAATTTCAACCGTGGAAAACTGCCGCTTCTGATCAGCATTCCCCACGCAGGCACCGCGCTTACGCCGGAAGTGGAGTCGGCCCTGAGCGATGCGGCCCGCCCATTGCCAGATACCGACTGGCATATCCCAAAACTTTACGATTTTGCTAACGCGCTCGGCGCAAGCGTGATCGTCGGGAACTATTCGCGGATGGTGATTGATTTAAATCGCCCCGCCGACGACAAACCGCTCTATACCACTGCCACCACGGGGCTGTATCCCGATACGTTATTTGATGGCACTCCGTTGTTTACCCCGGGCAAAGAACCGAACGCAGAGCAGCGCAAAGCGGCGCTGGATAATATCTGGCAGCCCTACCACCAGCAATTGCAGAGCGAACTAGAAAGATTGAAAGCCGAACACGGTTACGCGCTGCTGTTCGATGCGCATTCTATCGCCAGCCATATTCCACGTTTGTTTGAAGGGAAACTGCCGGATCTTAACTTCGGCACCAACGGCGGTAAAAGCTGTGACGAGCTGATTGAGGAACATCTGGTGGCGTGTGCGGCGTCGCAAAAGCAATTTAGCTGGGTGGCAAACGGGCGCTTTAAAGGCGGGTATATCACTCGCGCTTATGGGCAACCGTCGCAAGGGGTTCACGCGGTACAACTAGAGTTAGCTCAATGTAATTATATGGATGAGCAACCGCCGTTTGCATGGCGGGAAAAGCACGCCCCGCAGTTACAACCCTTGCTGGAGCAGCTTATCCGCGCAATGTTGAGCAGTGCGCAGCAGATAGCCTGAGCGAAAACTGGTGGATGACGCCTGCGGCTTATCCCCCCTACAAAACCCGAATATCAACAACATTTTACCCTAAATAATTCGAGTTGCAGGAAGGCGGCAAGGGAGCAAATCCCCAGGAGCTTACTAAAGTAAGTGACTGGGGTTTGTGAGTGCAGCCAACACACCTGCAGCTCGAAGTATGACGGGTAAAAAGAAAACCGCCGGTCCTGTCCACAACGATAACGCTTTGTGGACAGGACCGGCGGTCTTAAGTCAGTCGATCAGTTATTCCTGATCAGCAGGCATTTTACCTTCATGCTGAGGACGTTCTGTCAGACGCTTCTCAAAATTGGCATTAAATTGTTTTTTCTGCTCAGGCGTCAGAATGTTGTAGATCTTATTCTGCGTTTCCATATGAGCCATCATGCGAGCTTTGTTCTGCTCGGCCATTTTATCCACTTGCGCCTGGGCTTTGGCTTTATCGAAGCTGTCGCTGGCGATAATGTTATGGGCCGCACGGCGTTCTTCTACTGATGGGCGCTCCATTTTACCGCGCTGCTCTTTCATGATGTCGCGCACTTGCTGTTTCTGCGCATCCGTCAAATTCAAATCTTTAAACATCATATCGTGATGGCCGCCGCGCATGCCTTTATGGTGCATCATCGGCGCGTCGGTTTTTGCCGCTGTGGTCGTGGTGGTGTCAGCTGCATGAGCCAGGTTCGCCGCGCCCAGAGCCAGAGTTGAAGCAACAAATAGAGCAGTTAGTTTACGCATGTTGTATTTCCTCTTTTGCCCGTCATCTTTTCTGCTCTAGCATCGTTGGCTTCACATCATCGTCTGGTCACTTAGTTCACTAAGCTCCCAGGCCTCTTCTGCTCGCCGCCTTGCTATAACAGAAAATCTCTAGGGCAATAATTTTATAATTACGACAGGGTTTGCCGCGTTGACGAAATTAAGTGTACGGGGTTAAGCGTCAAGGAATAGTGCGCATCGGTAAAGCATTGAAAGGGGAAAAAACAAATTTGCAGCAATTATGAAGAGAATAAGGATAAAGCGTAGGATAATTGCAACAAGATATAACAACGCGATGATTTTAAAGGAATTATGTAGAGAGTATATAGTAAGACGCCGACGGGATAAAGCCGCTGATTAAGATTTATCTGTATATTGTTGTTTGCATGGTGATTATTTATTGGCCTCAACTTCTGAGGCCAGCGGATATTATATTTCTCGCAGCATTAATCCCGCACGCAAACCTGTCGCGACATTAGGATTCGGGAATAACACATATTCGACGTCTTCTTTCACCACATAACGCGTATCCCCGTCTTCCGCTAATAATGTGTCTTTCGGGAAGGCGGTGAAGTTCTGCGTTTGAGCCGACATATGCAACACAAAATCATCGCTAAGGCGCGTGATTTGTTGCGCGACTTTGTAACGCAGCGGTTCACCTTGCGCTTGCGGCGCAGTTTCGCCGCTCAGTAAAGCCTGCAACGCCTGCTTAGTTTGTTCAAACTGGCTGAGATCGTTCTCGCCAAAGGGCTGCGCTTTGCCTAATTCCAGCGTGCAACTCAACGCATTGAAATGTTCACTGCTGAAATGGGTAAAAGTGCCGCCTGGCGATTGATGGAACACCAGCGCCTGTAAGCCCGCGCAACCGAGCCACGAGAGGAAACTCTCATCGTAGGGCGTCGGGCGTGAAGGTAAAACGCCAAAGCGCGGATGGTACGAACTCCGAATCGCGGTGTGCATATCGAGATGCCAGCAAACCGTCTCTTCGCTTTCTGCGAGGAACAAATCCAGCGCGTGCTCCAGACGACAGGCACGCTGAGTTTCAATGCTTTCCGGGAATTGCTGCCAGCCGCCGCTAAACATGCGGTTCATGTCGCTATGCTGGTAACGTTGATTGCTACGCAATGCCGCCGGATTGCCGAGAATCACCAGCACTCGCCACTCTAACTTAAACTCTCCGGCCAGCAGGCTATCCACCAGCTGCGCCAGAATTTCTACCGGTGCGGTTTCGTTACCGTGGACGCCAGCCGACAACACCAGCGTCTTTTCAACAGTTTGCGGGGGCGTGAGCGTCAAAATCCCCTCGTCCCACCACTGCCAGCGAAGATGACGATTTTTCCCTGCGGTCTGCGTTGGCACTTTACCCGCCAGGGTTTGCGCCAAAAAATCCAACATTGAGCCTCCAGATACAGCCTGCCGAAGCAGGCTCTTAGCGTTGAAACGGATAAACAGAACCTAAGTCTAGTATATGCGTTAGTTCATCGAGCGCCTCGCGCCCTTCGCGCAACAGTTGTGGGTCGGCTAAATCAGCCTGAGTTAACTGGTCGCGATACCAACGATCCACCCAATTATTGAGCGTGATGAACAACTTATCGTTCATCATCACTGCCGGGTTTACCGCTTTTTGTTCTGCTTCGTTGAGCACCACGCGCAAGCGTAAACACGCCGGGCCGCCGCCGTTCGCCATACTTTCTCGCAGGTCGTACACCTGCAAATCGCTGATTGGGTTATCCGCCGCCAAAACTTCATTGAGATAGCGCCAGACTCCCGCGTGCTGGCGTGACTCTTCGGGCAAGACCAGCGTCATACTACCATCTTCACGGCTCAGTAACTGGCTGTTAAACAAATAGGTTCCGACGGCATCCGCGACGCTCACTTTATCCGCAGGCACTTCAATGGCAGTAAAACCAGAAACTTTTTCACGCAGTTGCGCATAAAGATCATGTTGATGGAGAAACGCCTGCTCGTGGCAGAACAGCACCTGGCGGTTGGACACCGCAATCACGTCATTATGGAAAACGCCCTGGTCGATAACCGTCGGGTTTTGCTGCGCAAACACCAGCAAATCCGGGTTGACCTGGTTAAGTCGCGCCACGGCCTGGCTGGCTTCTAATGTCTGGCGAGCGGGATAACGCGCCGGAACCAGCCCCGCTTTCGCCTCTTCGCGCCCGTAAATAAACAGTTGTGTGGATGGCTCGCCATAAGCACCGCCGAGGCGGTTATGGTTTGCCGCGCCTTCATCACCAAACATCGCCACCTGCGGCAATGCGCCATGTACCGAGAAAACCTGCTGGTCGCGGAAAATAGCGCGCAGTAAGTTTTCGGTGGTTGGCGCTTCACTGGCCCGGTGGAATTTGTTGTTAAGATTCGCCACCGTGAAGTGAGTTTTGCCGTCAAGGCTGTCCGCCGAAGGGCAAACCGTCGCCGCATTCGCCACCCACATAGATGAAGCCGAACTGACCGCCGAAAGCAGTTGTGGTGCTTGTTTTGCCGCGCGCTCAACAACCTGCTCGTCGCTGCCACTAAACCCAAGCTGGCGCAATAAAGGAACATTCGGCCGTTCTTGCGGCGGGATCACGCCCTGCGCAAAACCCGCATCCGCCAGTGCTTTCATCTTCAGCAAGCCTTGTTTGGCGGCAAGCTTAGGATTCGAGACGCGGAACTGGTGTTTAGTTGACGCTTCATTGCCGAAAGAAAGCCCGGCGTAATGGTGGGTCAGGCCCACCAGTCCATCAAAATTGACTTCACGCGCTTTCATGATTATTCCTCTCGGCTGAAATCAAGCCCTGGACTCAGGGTTGCAGGCAGTGGGAATGACGGACTTTCCAGCGTCGCCATCGGCCACGCGCAATAATCTGCCGCATACCACGCACTGGCGCGATGGTTGCCGGAAGCTCCCACACCGCCGAACGGAGCCGCACTCGATGCGCCCGTTAACGGCTTATTCCAGTTAACAATCCCGGCACGCGCTTCGAGTAACAACTGGTCGAACTGCTCGCGATGCGGGGAAATCAGCCCGCTTGCCAGGCCATAGCGCGTGTCGTTTGCCATGGCGATGGCTTCATCAAAATCGCTGTAGCGATAAACGGTCAGCAACGGCCCGAACACTTCTTCGTCCGGCACATTTGCCACGCCGCTGAGTTCAACGATCCCCGGCGTTAATAACGACGTTCCCGCTTTGAGCAGTTTTGGCTCAAGCAGCGCTTTACCGCCACGAGCGATATGTTCCTGGAAGCCGGTCAGCACGCGTTCTGCGGCCTGCGCTGAAATCAGCCCGCCAATAAACGGCTGCGGTTGTGCATCCCATGCATCCGGGCGAATGCGCCCCGCCACTTCCACCAGGCGTTGTAAAAACGCATCGCCCTGCGCGCCTTTTTTGACCAACAAACGGCGGGCGCAAGTGCAACGCTGCCCGGCGGTGACAAACGCTGACTGGATCACCAGATGCACGGCACCGTCGATATCCTGCGGATCTTCGACGATCAGCGGGTTATTGCCGCCCATTTCCAGCGCAAGGATTTTTTCTGGTTGCCCGGCAAACTGGCGGTGAAGTTGATAGCCCGTACCCGCGCTGCCAGTGAACAGCAAACCATCGAGCGACGGCTGTTGCGCCAGCGCCTGACCGCTTTCACGGCCGCCCTGAACCAGGTTCAGCACGCCATCGGGAATGCCCGCCTGCTGCCAGAGTTTCATCACCTGCTCGCCAATCAGCGGCGTCAGTTCGCTGGGTTTAAACACCAGCGTGTTGCCCGCCAACAAACCCGGAACGATATGCCCATTCGGCAAATGTCCGGGGAAGTTATACGGGCCAAAGACCGCTAATACGCCGTGCGGACGGTGACGTAGTGTTGCCGCGCCGTCTGGCATTTCAGTGTGGGTTTCGCCAGTACGCGTGTGGTACGCCTTAATCGAGATGGCGATTTTATTGATCATCGCGGTGATTTCCGTCGTCGCTTCCCAGCGCGGTTTGCCGGTTTCCTGGGAAATGGTCGCGGTCAGCGCTTCTTTATTGGCTTCAAGCAAAGCGGCAAATTTTTCAACGATCGCCTGGCGCTCAGCAAACGGGCGTTTCGCCCACGCCGGAAATGCGGCACGTGCCGCAAAACACGCCTGTTCGACCTGCTGCGCATCGGCGGCAGCGCCTGCCCACAGCAAATCGCCATTCACCGGATTGTGCTTTTGCAGCGTTTCGCCCAGGCCGTAAAGCCATTGTCCATTAATCCACTGGGTCATACTTTTTTCTCCTCGGGGCACAAACGCACCAGTCGTACTTTATCGCCAGTGCTGCATTTCAGGGCGTCGGCGGTAACGGCATCAATAATCAGCCTGTCACCTTTTGGATTCGCCTTCACCAGCATGGCGCGGAAATCGTTATATTTTTCATTGGCGACCAGGCACATCGGCAGCTCTTCGGTTGCCGGTTGGCCAATCGCCACTTCCACCAGGCGGCTTTTGCGAATCGCGCGCACGCGGTCAATGTCGCATTCCAGCGTCGGGCCGCCGTCGAAAATATCGACGTAATTGCGATAGCGGAAACCTTCCGCCTCAAGCACCGCCCGCGCTGGCGCAGTTTGCGGATGGACTTTGCCGATCACCGCCTTCGCTTCTTCCGACAGGAAATCGGTATAAATCGGGTGCTTCGGCATCAGTTCGGCGATAAACGCTTTTTGCCCGGTGCCGCACAGGTAATCGGCGCGGCTAAATTCCATCGAGAAGAAGCGATTGCCGAGGCTTTCCCAGAATGGCGAATGGCCGTGTTCGTCAATCACGCCGCGCATTTCAGCGACGACTTTTTCGTTAAAGCGCTCGCGAAACGCCGCCATAAATAGAAAGCGCGATTTGGAAAGCAGATAACCGTTGCCCTCTTTACGCCAGTCGGCATCGAGGAAAAGCGTGCAAAGTTCGCTGCTGCCGGTGTGATCGTGGCTGAGGAATAGCGTCGGTAACGCGTTGTAAATATTCAGCTCTTTAGAAGCATGAACGTGCGTGCCAACGTGATAGTTGTACCAGGGATCGTTTAAGCCGACCGCCACTTCGATGGCGCAAATGCCGACAATGCGCTCGATGGACGTATCTTCGAGCACAAAAACATAGCCCTGTTCGCCTTCGGGCAGGTCGCCCTGCCAGGTTTGAATGGAGCGTTCGATACGAGCCGACAGCGTTTTTTCATCCGCAGGCAGCGAGGTTAGCCCGCCGCCCGTTTTACCCGCCATCGCCAGCAGCCCGGATAAATCCCCGCGCTCAACCGGACGGATAATCATCATGATTGCTCTCCCGCTAAGAAGCGTTCACAGGCGCGCTCAAAACGATCCATCCCTTTTTGCACTTCCGCTTCGCTGACGATTAACGCAGGGGCGAAACGAACCACATTGGCCCCGGCGATAAGCATCATCAAGCCTTCCTGAGCGGCGGCCTGTAAGATAAGTTTAGCTTTTCCGCCGTATTGCGGCTGTAAAACACAGCCAATTAACAGCCCTAAACCGCGCACTTCGCTGAACAGTTGGTGCTTCTGGTTAATGTTGTTAAGGCGCTCGACGAACCATTGGTGACGCTGTTTCACGCCGTTAAGCACTTCCGGGGTATTAATAATTTCCATTACGCGCCCGGCAACCGCGCCCGCTAATGGATTGCCGCCGTAAGTGGTGCCGTGGGTGCCGACGACCATCACTTTGGAGAATTTATCGGTGGTCAGCATCGCGCCAATCGGGAAGCCGCCGCCCAACGCTTTAGCGGTGGAAAGCACGTCCGGCGTGATGCCGTAATGCATGTAGGCGTACAACTCGCCTGTACGACCCACGCCGGTTTGCACTTCGTCGAAAATCAGCACCGCATTATGGCGGTCGCACAGTTCGCGCAAACCTTGCAGGAAGGTTGGGTCAGCTGGCACCACGCCGCCTTCGCCTTGCATTGGCTCAACAATTACCGCGCAGGTATTTTCGTTAATCAGTTCGCTGGCAGATTGCAGATCGTTATAAATGGCGTGGCTGATTTGCGGTGGCAGCGGTGCGAAATCTTGCGAGTAAGCCGGTTGCCCGCCCGCCGAAACGGTAAATAACGTGCGGCCATGAAACGCATTCTTGAAGGCAACGATGCCGCTTTTCTCTGGGCCAAAGTTATCGTGAGCGTATTTACGCGCCAGTTTTAGCGCAGCTTCGTTAGCTTCCGCACCTGAGTTGCAGAAAAACACTTTGTCGGCAAAGGTGGCATCAATCAGCTGTTTTGCCAGACGCAAAATCGGCTCGTTAGTGTAGCCGTTGCCGGTATGCCAGAATTTGCCCGCCTGCTCTTCCAGTGCCTGGCGCAATTCCGGGTTGGCGTGCCCGAGGGCGTTCACCGCAATCCCACCGGCAAAGTCGATATAGTCTTTGCCCTGCTGGTCCCACAATGTCGACCCTTCACCGCGCACCGGAATAAAAGAAGCTGGGGCATAAACGGGCATCATCCATTCGTCGAAATTTTGGCGGGTAATAGACTGCGACATAGAAACCTCTCCGGGTAAATTAAAAGTTACTCATATGTTAAATAATTGAGTGTTTGCGCTGTAAATGTAGATTGCAGGGTTCGTGCCAGCCAGCGATATAAATGAATAGCGGAGGGTTAAGAAAGGAAATTCAATGAGTTACAAATCTACGCTATTCACTTATTGTGAATAAATAGTGCATAGTTTTACGGTGGCGTATGGATCGCCGCACGAAAACAAGAAATATTATGCAGTGGTAAAATTTAATACTGGATTTGTGATCGATGATGGGATTTGCGCAGTGTTTACGCACCAAAACGGGGCGGTACGGCGTGTTTTGGTGCAGATTTTGTATAGGGTTAAACGTGGGAAGCGTTGGTTGGATAAGCGTTAGAGCCATCCGACAAACCGGCCGCAGCACTTCCGCGCTTTTTCTGCTAACATCCTGCAACATTGTTAAGTAACCACGGCAGCGACTTATGAAATTCGTCTCTTTTAATATCAACGGCCTGCGCGCCCGTCCGCACCAACTTCAAGCTATTGTTGAACAGCATCAGCCCGACGTTATCGGTTTGCAGGAAACGAAAGTCCACGATGATATGTTCCCGCTCGAAGATGTGGCGAAACTGGGCTACAACGTCTTTTATCATGGCCAGAAAGGCCATTACGGTGTGGCGTTATTAACAAAAGAGACGCCGATTTCGGTGCGTCGTGGTTTCCCCGGCGACGATGAAGAAGCGCAGCGCCGCCTTATTATGGCGGAAATTCCTTCGCCATTAGGCAACCTTACGGTGATTAACGGTTACTTCCCGCAGGGCGAAAGCCGCGACCATCCGACCAAATTCCCGGCCAAAATGAAGTTCTACCAGGATCTGCAAAACTTTCTGGACACTGAACTTAAGAAAGACAATCCGGTGCTGATTATGGGTGATGTGAATATCAGCCCAACGGATTTGGACATCGGCATTGGTGAAGATAACCGCAAGCGTTGGTTGCGCACCGGCAAGTGTTCGTTCCTGCCGGAAGAACGTGAGTGGATGGACCGCCTGATTAGCTGGGGCCTGGTCGATACTTTCCGCCACGCTAACCCGGAAGCGCAAGACAAATTCTCATGGTTTGATTACCGCTCGAAAGGCTTTGATGACAACCGTGGCCTGCGTATCGATTTGCTGCTGGCAAGCCAACCACTGGCTGAACGCTGTGTCGCAACCGGCATTGATTACGAGATTCGTAGCATGGAAAAGCCTTCTGACCATGCGCCGGTTTGGGCAGAATTTAAGCTTTAAAGGTAAACACCACATCCGATGCGTAAGTTACTGTTCGCCACGCTGGTTGTGGTTTTCGTTCTGCTAATCGTCTATTTGCCGCCGGGAAGCCTGGCGGCGCTGCAACACTATCAAGCGCAATTCTCCGCCTGGCATCAGCAACATCCGCTACAAACGGCGGTGTTGTTCTTCGCCATTTATGTGCTGGTCACTACCCTTTCGATTCCCGGCGCCACGCTGTTAACGCTGCTGGCTGGCTCGCAATTTGGCTTGATTCAGGGCACCGTTCTGGTGGCGCTGGCGGCGACCAGCGGCGCAACTTTTGCCATGTTAATCAGCCGCTACCTGCTGCGTAACTGGGTACAAAAACGCTTTGCCACGCCGATGTCGGCCATCAATCGCGGCATGGAACGCGAAGGTTTGTACTATCTTTTTGCTTTGCGCCTGACGCCCGTGTTCCCGTTCTTTTTGATCAATTTGCTAATGGGTCTGACTTCGGTCAACACCTGGCGTTACTTTGCCGTTAGCCTTGTCGGGATGCTCCCGGCGATTGTGGTTTATCTTAACGCCGGGCGCGAACTGAGCCAGCTTCGGTCACTGGGCGATATTCTTTCGCCAGGTATGATGCTGATGTTTATTTTGCTGGGGTTGTTGCCGCTGGTTTCGCGTCGGCTTGTCGCCCGTTTTTTTTAAGGAGTCTTTCTTGCGCGGCTTAATTTGCCTGGTTTACACCGTTTTATTCTCACTACTGCTCAGCACAACTTCGTTTGCGGCCAGCAGCGACTGGCAAACTTTGCGCCAGCAGGCCGAAGGTCAGACGGTGTATTTCAACGCCTGGGGCGGCGACCCGGCGGTCAACAGCTATCTCGACTGGGTAGCGGGCGAGATGAAACAGCAATACGGCGTGACGGTAAAAGTCGTGCGCCTGGCTGATGCCAGCGATGCGGTAAAACGCATTCAAAGCGAAGCGGCTGCCGGGCGTAAAACCAATGGTTCCGTGGATTTACTTTGGGTGAACGGCGAGAACTTCCGCACGCTCAAACAAGCCGGATTACTGAAAGAAGGCTGGGCGTGGGAACTACCGAACTGGCGCTACGTTGACCAGAAAAAACCGGTGCGCGAAGATTTCTCGCAGCCGACTGACGGTGCCGAAGCGCCGTGGGGCAGCGCGCAATTGATGTTGATTGGTAAGATTCAACCTGATGTGAAATTCCCGCGTAATGCCGCAGAATTACTGGCATTTGCCAAAGAAAACCCCGGCAAACTCAGCTACCCTCGCCCGCCTGATTTCACCGGCACCGCGTTTATCGAACAATTGTTGATTGTGCTGACAGCGGATCCGCAAGCGCTGCGCAGCGCACCAAATCCTGCAACGTTCCAACAGGTGACCGCTCCACTGTGGAATTATCTGGACAAGCTGCACCCGCTGCTATGGCGCGAGGGCAAAACCTTCCCGCCATCCCCTGCGCGTATGGACAGAATGCTGGCCGATGGCGAGTTGCTGTTCTCCGTGACGTTCAATCCCGCGCACGTCGATAACTTAATCGACCGCAAGCAACTGCCGAAAACGGCGCAGGCCTTTGGCTTTGAGCAAGGCATGTTGGGCAACGTCCATTTTGTGACGATCCCGGCGAATGCAAATGCGCAGGCTGGCGCGCAGGTGCTGGCAAACTTCCTGATGTCACCAGAAGCACAAATCCGCAAGGCGACTCCGGCAATCTGGGGCGATGCCACGGTGCTCGATAGCGCCACGCTGCCGTCAACGTTAAAAGAACAACTCGACGCGCAAAAACCGGCCCACCAGCAAGCGGTGCCGTATTTGCCCGAACCGCACGCTGCCTGGGTTGATGCTCTGGAAAAAGAGTGGTTGCAACGTTACGGGGCGAAATGAGTCGTCGTTTGTTAGCCTGGCTGGCGGTGGGTTGCGTTTTCGCCCCGCTGTTGCCGGGTTTGATGATGATGGCAAAACCAGCGCTGCTGCCAGAAATCTGGCAGGCGTTATGGGCTGACAACCAATGGCCGCTCGCGCTGCTGGCGACGCTGAATTCCACGGTTATCAGCGTCGCAGGCGCGTTGGCATTCTGTTTATTGATTCTTTGCGGCTTGTGGCCCGGTGCGCGCTGGCAGCGTTATACCGCGCAACTTCCACTCCTTTTAGCGTTGCCACATGTTGCCTTCGCCAGCGGTTTTCTGCTGTTATTCGCCGATAATGGCTGGCTGGCGCGATTGTGCGGTGTCTCCTTCCATCTTGATGAATTTGGCGTGGGGCTGGGGTTTTTACTGGCACTCAAAGAGAGCTGGTTTTTGTTATGGATTGCCAGCTCGCAGCTTAACCAGCAAACCCTTTCCCAACAGCTTACCGTGGCGCAAAGCCTGGGTTATGGCCCACTGCAATGTCGTGTTCGGGTGTTGGTTCCGCAGCTTTTGCCGCGCCTGAAATGGGCATTAATGGCCGTCGTGGCTTACAGCCTCTCGGTAGTAGATGTGGCGATTATTCTTGGCCCGGCAAACCCGCCAACGCTCGCGGTTTTAGCCTGGCAGTGGCTGAACGACGCCGATCCGCAGCGCGTGTTAATGGGCATGTTGACCTCGCTTTTATTGCTGGTGTTACTGGGAATATTTATCGTTACTGGATGGACGTTGTGGAAATTATTCAGCCGCGCGTCAGGGAAGTTTTCCGGTAGACGCCATCAGGTTGATATTCAGCCGCTAGCTTCCGGCATCGGCTTTTTAATGACCGCGACAGGCATTGCGGCAATAGCGATGCTGCTGATGTGGTCGTTTTCTGACGGCTGGTTTTACCCTTCTCTTTTCCCCGATGCGCTCGCGTTTTCCGGCTGGCAATCTGCTGAATTTTCGCCTTTAGTCACTACGCTTTTGCTGGCGCTGGCAAGTAGCCTGACCGGTTTACTGGTGATTGTTTTGTGGCTGGAAGGCGGCGATTCTCGTTTTGATCTCTGGCTGGCACTACCGCTGTTTTTACCCGCTCTGCCGCTGGTCGCCGGGCAATACCAATTGTTGCTAATGCTAAATCAAGACGGCGGCTGGCTCGGGGTGATCTGGAGCCATTTGCTGTGGGTGGTGCCGTATATGCTGTTGGTGGCGCGCCCTGCATGGCAGCAGTTTGATGCGCGGTTGGTGGTTACCGCGCGGACTTTTGGCTGGTCGGCGTGGAAGATTTTGTGTCGGGTGAAATTGCCCTTGCTGATGCGCCCGATGCTGGCGACGCTGGCGGTTGGGTTTTCGGTAAGCGTCGCACAATATTTACCGACGCTGTATGCCGGGGCCGGGCGTTTTTCTACCGTCACCACTGAAACTGTGGCGCTCAGTAGCGGCGGCGACCCGCAACAGCTGGCGATTCAGGCGCTGCTGCAAATGTTGCTCCCGGCAATCATGTTTATTGTCACACTTCAGGCGGGCAGAGTGATGGGCCATTATCGACAAGGATTAAGCTGATGCTAAAAGTTCAGGATTGCTCGATTTCCAACGCCTCGCATTCGCTGATTAATAAGCTGAATTTCACCGTTTCCCCCGGCGAAGTATTAACGCTGATGGGGCCGTCTGGCGCGGGAAAGTCGACATTTTTAAGCTGGATGATTGGGGCGTTATCGCCAGAGTTTAGCGTCAAAGGCGAGCTGTGGCTGAACCATCAGCGGCGCGATAATCTGCCCACCGAGCGGCGAAATATCGGCATTCTGTTTCAGGACGCGCTGTTGTTTGCCCATTTGAATGTCGGGCAAAACCTGGCAATGGCGCTTCCCGCCTCGGTTAAAGGCCGTGAACAGCGCCAGCATTGCGTTGAACAGGCGCTAGAAAATGCCCATCTTGCCCATTTTTCCCGCCGCGACCCGGCAACGCTTTCTGGCGGCGAGCGAGCACGTATTAGCGTGTTGCGAGCGTTGTTGGCAAAACCGGAAGCCTTATTGCTCGACGAACCCTTTTCACGTCTGGATCAGACTTTGCGCGAACAGTTTCGCCAGTTCGTCTGGCAGCAAGTGCAACAGCAGGCTATTCCGGTGGTGCTGGTGACGCACGATCCGCAAGATATTCCCGCAGCCGGGCAGATTATTAATCTCTGAACCAAATATGCGTTACCGCAAAGATTCACCGCCGTTATGCGAGCAAAATGGCGGCTCTTTTTTCCCCTCATTTCAGGTTATAAGATGAAACGTGTTTCTCAACTAACCGCCGCCTTGATGTTATCCGGGTTGGCGCACATGACTTTTGCCGCCCAGATGCCTTCGCAGATGACTTTATCCAACCTTCAGGCGCAGCACGGCGTGGTGATTGATACCCGTCCAAGTGCCTTTTATAACGGCTGGCCGCAAACCGTTCACGGCGTCGGCGGGCATGAACCTGCGGCACAGAATTTGTCGGCCAGTTGGTTGGGCATGATGAATGACGAGCAACTGCAAGTCTGGGCGAAGCAACACAACATCGCAGCGGACAGCCTGATTGCGTTGTACGGCCAAAGCGCTGAGACAAAAGCGGTTAAAGAACGCCTGTCTAAGCTGGGCTATTCGCATATCGCGCTGCTATCCGACGCTCTGCAACAGCCTGCGCGTTTGCAGAAAATGGCCCATTTCGAGCAGCTCGTTTACCCGCAATGGCTGCATAACCTGATGCAGAACAAACCTGTTGCGGCGAAGCCAGCCGGTGAAGTGAAAATCATCGAAGCCGCATGGGGCGCGCCAAAACAATATTTGCTGAGCCATATTCCCGGCGCGGATTACATCGACACCAACGAGGTGGAAAGCGAGCCGTTGTGGAACAAAGTTTCCGACGACAAGCTGAAAGCGTTGCTGGCAAAACACGGGATTCGTCACGACACCACCGTGGTTCTGTACGGACGTGATGTCTACGCTGCGGCGCGTGTCGCACAAATCATGCTGTATGCGGGCGTGAAAGATGTGCGCCTGCTGGATGGCGGCTGGCAGAGTTGGTCTGACGCCCAACTGCCCGTTGAGCGCGGTTTGCCAAATGATGTGAAACCAGCACCAGATTTCGGTGCGCCCATTCCGGGTCAGCCGCAACTGATGCTCGACACCGAACAGGCGCGCGGTCTGTTAGGCCGTAAAGACGCATCTTTGGTGAGTATCCGTTCCTGGCCGGAGTTTATCGGCATAACGAGCGGATATAGCTACATCAAGCCAAAAGGCGAAATTGCCGGTGCGCGCTGGGGGCATGCGGGTTCCGACTCCACACATATGGAAGATTTCCACAATCCAGATGGCACCATGCGTTCGGCTGATGATATCGCCGCGATGTGGAAAAGCTGGAATATTACCCCGGATCAGCATGTGGCATTTTACTGCGGCACCGGCTGGCGCGCGTCCGAGACGTTTATGTATGCCCGCGCGATGGGCTGGCAGAATGTTGGCGTGTACGACGGCGGCTGGTACGAGTGGAGTAGCAATCCTGACAACCCAGTGGTGAGTGGGGAGCGGAAGCCGGATTAATCTTTTTCCCTCACCCTAACCCTCTCCCACGGGAGAGGGGATTGCTCTGTTTTCCCCTTCTCCCTGGGGAGAGGGCCGGGGTGAGGGCAATACCATCACTGCCCCACCCGCCGCAACGTCTCATACCCACTCCACACCCGCGTAAACGTCGTCATCCAGCACAACGCACCAAACACCCACGCAAACCAGACAAACCACTGCGGAAACAGGCAGCTCAAAACAAACAGCGCGATGGTTTCCGTGCCTTCCGTCAGCCCGCCCAAATAGTAAAACGACTTGTGCGCATAGCCCGGATTATCCAGTTGGTGCTTTTGCGCCACCGCCGCAAACGCCAGGAAACTGCTGCCAGTGCCGATAAACGCAAAAAGTAACCAGCCACCGGCCAGCGCGTTTTGTGTGGGCTCGGCAAGAATAAATCCAAACGGCACCAGCGCGTAAAACAGGAAATCCAGTGAAATATCGAGAAAGCCACCGGCGTCGGTTAGCCCACGTCGCCGCGCCAGTGCGCCGTCTAAACCATCAAACAGACGGTTCAGGATAATCGCCACCAGCGCCGCGCCATACCATTGCAGTGCTAAAAATGGCAGCGCCAGCACGCCAATAGCAAAGCCAATCAGCGTCAGCCCATCGGGTGTAATTGACGGTTTATCTAACGCAGCTGCGATTCGTTCGAGGGACGGCTTAATACGTGGGTGAAGGTAACTATCAAACATGCGGTTTCTCCGCAGGCGTGACGCAAAGCCCTTGTGCCGGAATCTCCAGCGCGGCATTGAAGCGAGCAGAGAGATTCTGGAAAGCGATCAGCGCGGTTAATTCGGTGATGGATTTATTGTCATAATGAGTTTTCAATTCGGCTTTAATGGCATCGCTGATAAGCGGCGGCGTGGCGGTCATCGCATCGGCGTAGGCCAGAGCCGCTTGTTCTTTAGCGGAAAACAGCGTTTCTTCCCGCCAGTTCGCTACCGCCAACACTTTGTCCATCGAACCGCTGCGTTCAGCCAGGCGTAAGCTATTGGCATCTATGCAAAATTCGCAACAACATTGTTGGGAAACACGCGTCATCACCAGCGAACGCACCACCGGGTCAATACCTGATTTTTTGCGTTCCAGAAAACCGACAAACAGCGCCACCAGCCAGAACAAAAACGGAAAGCGCCCCCACCAGCGCGTTGGGTTTAGCACTGAGCCGAAATGCTTTTGTTGCATCGAAACAATGGGCCTTAAACTGACGGGTAATTTTTCGAGCGGTGCCACCCATGGGGTTTTGTTCGTCATTGGGGAAGATCTTCAGATAATCTTTAATGGCGCGTATTATGCCACGCCCAAAGCGAAAGAACGGATGAGTATCATGAAAACCATTGATGTTGTGGCGGCAATCATTGAGCGCAATGATAAGATTTTACTCGCTCGTCGTCCGCAAGGTGGCGATCAGGCGGGTTTGTGGGAGTTTCCCGGTGGCAAAGTCGATGCGGGTGAATCTCAACCGCAAGCCCTGACGCGTGAGTTAGAAGAAGAACTGGCGATTAACGCGGTGGTGGGCGATTACGTTGCCAGCCATGAGCGGGAAGTTTCAGCGCGCATTATTCGCCTGCATGCGTGGCATGTCAGCGAATTTAGCGGGGAGTTAACGGCGCTTTGCCATAGTGAACTGGTGTGGTGTTTACCTGCCGAGGCATTTGGCTACGAGCTTGCCCCGGCAGATATTCCATTACTTGAAGCGTTTATGGCTTTACGCGCCGCCAGACTAAAGGGGTCGTGCTAAGCGTTTTTTCATCGCGCTGGCATTGCAGTAAAACGCCGCCATCGGCTTTCACGACCGCCCCTTCAGAGTAGTTTTGATCCTGATAGATACAGCATTGATTGCACGGTGCGGCACGTTGCCCTTGAGTGTTAAACACCTCCGGCGGCACCGAAATATCGACCTGCGGATCAAGACGCTGCGCCATCCCCGGCAGGCTCACCATCAGCACCACGGCGGCGGCGAGCAGGCTTTTTAGTTGCATCATCACTTCCCTCTTTTTTCGCCCATTGTTTGCGGGATTTCTTCGGCTCATCAGGCGCTTTAACGCCTTTGAACGCATGATGAACCGGCTTAGTTCGCGCCTGGTGAATCAGCTCATACAACGTATTAACCAGCGGCTGCATGAAATCCTGATAACGACACTGCTTTTCACTGATTTGCGTCAGCGTTGATTCCCACTGCGCCGTCATATCCGGCCTTGCAGCCAGTTCTGGCAGCGAGTGAATCAGCGCGCGCCCTGCATCGGACGAGTGAATGTAGCGCCCTTTTTTCACCAGAAACGTTCGCTTAAACAGCAGTTCGATAATTCCGGCGCGTGTCGCTTCCGTACCTAATCCGTCCGTGGCGCGCAGGATCTTTTTCAGATCTTTATCCTGCACGAAGCGGGCGATTCCGGTCATTGCCGAAAGTAATGTGGCATCGGTGAAATGGCGCGGCGGTTGGGTCTGGCGTTCATTCACCTCACCTTTTTCACACAGCAACTCATCACCTTTGGCGACTACCGGCAGCGGCGTGCCGTCGTTCTCTTCATCGCGTTCTTTACCGCCAAGCAACGTGCGCCAGCCTGCTTCGGCCAGGAAACGGGCTTTGGCGTTAAATTTGCCGCCGGCGATATCGAGATCGATAGTGCATTTGCGGAACACCGCATCGGCACAGAACTGCATTAAGTATTGTCGGGCGATCAGGTTGTAAACTTTAGATTCATTTTCAGATAGCGAAATTTTGGAGCTACGCGCGGTCGGGATTATCGCGTGGTGCGCATCGACTTTTTTGTCATCCCAGCAGCGGTTACGCAGATCGGTATTCAGCGCAGGCTGGGGGAATAAATCGGGCTGGTGAATGCTAATCGCATTCAGTACCGCATGACGCCCGGCAAAGTGCTCATCCGGTAGATAACGGCTATCCGAACGCGGGTAAGTAATCAGTTTGTGGGTTTCGTATAACTTCTGGCAGATATCCAGCACGTTCTGCGCGCTTAAACCAAAGCGCTTCGCCGCTTCAATTTGCAGGCTGGAGAGCGAGAATGGCAGCGGAGCGACTTCTGATTCCCGTTTATCATTATACGCAGTGACGATGGCCGGTTGCCCGCCGATGCGCCCGACGACATGTTCAGCCAACGGGCGATGCAACAAGCGCCCTTCTTCGTCCTGATACGGTTCGCAAGATTCACTGGGGATCCAGGTCGCGACAAAACGTTCATCAGCTGGGGTGACGATATGCGCTTTCACTTCAAAGAAATCTTTGGCGACGAAGTTTTCAATTTCTTCATCGCGACGCACCACCAATCCCAGGACTGGCGTTTGTACGCGCCCAACGGACAGCACGCCCTGATAACCGGCGTTACGCCCAAGAATGGTGTACGCGCGAGTCATGTTGATGCCATAAAGCCAGTCGGCTCGGGCGCGGGCGAGTGCTGAAACACACAGCGGGATAAATTCGCTGTTGGATCGCAGGCGGCTAATCGCACGTTCAACGGCCTGTGGGTTGAGGTCGTTTATCAGGCAGCGTTGCACCTGTTTACGCTTTTCCGGCACGAGTTCAAGATAGTCGAGCACTTCGTCCACCAGCAGTTGCCCTTCGCGATCCGGGTCACCTGCGTGAACCACTTCATCGGCCTGAACGAGCAATTTTTTGATGGCGTTAAGCTGTTTGGTGACGGACGGACGCGGCTGCAACTGCCATTTTTCAGGCACGATTGGGAGGTCGGCGAGCTTCCAGCGCGCGTATTTTGCGTCGTAAGCATCTGGCTGAGCCTGTTCCAGCAGGTGACCGATACACCAGGTCACCACTTGCCCATTCCCACATTCAATGAACCCATCACCACGGCGATGGGGTTTTGGGAGCACATCAGCAATAGCGCGAGCGAGGCTGGGTTTTTCGGCAATAAACAGACGCATCAGACTAACGAATCTCAATCATCGGGCGGCCTGCACGGGCGGTTTTCAGCTCGCCAATGGCGGTCAATTTGATGCCATTTTTTTCAGCTACGGCGGCAACCGCGTCTTCTGCGCCCGCTTCAACCGCAAGCAGCAAACCGCCGGAAGTTTGTGGGTCGCACAGTAAATCGCGTTGCGCCTGGGTCATTTCACCCATCAAGTAGCCGTAGCTGGCGAAGTTGCGGGAGGTGCCGCCTGGCACACAGCCCTGGGCGATATAGTCTTCGACATCCGGCAGTTTCGGCACTTTATCGAACCAAACTTCGGCCTGAATGCCTGCGCCCTGGCACATTTCGCTAAGGTGACCGAGCAGGCCAAAACCGGTGACGTCCGTCATGGCGGTGACGCCTTCGATGTCGGCAAATTCCGCACCTGGCTTGTTAAGCTGGCACATCACTTCGGCGGCAAGGCCGTAATGTTCAGGTTTGAGCAGGGATTTTTTCTCGGCGGTAGTCAGCACGCCAATTCCGAGCGGCTTGGTGAGGAACAGTTTGCAGCCTGCGGTGGCGGAGCTGTTTTTCTTCACGCGGTCGGTTGGCACAATCCCGGTGACGGCAAGGCCAAAGATAGGTTCTGGTGCGTCGATGGAGTGACCACCCGCCAGGGAAATACCGGCTTGCTGGCAAACGAAACGCCCGCCTTCGATCACTTTGCGAGCGATTTCAGGTGCAAGTGTATTAATCGGCCAGCCGAGAATCGCGATAGCCATAATCGGTTTGCCGCCCATCGCGTAGATATCGCTAATCGCGTTGGTGGCGGCAATACGCCCAAAGTCGAAAGGATCGTCGACGATCGGCATAAAGAAGTCGGTGGTGCTGATGACACAAGTGCCGTTGCCCAGATCGTAAACCGCCGCGTCATCACTGGTTTCGTTGCCGACCAGCAAATTGGGATCGACAAATTTAGCCTGCTCGGATTGCAGGATAGTTTGCAGGACTTTCGGGGAAATTTTACAACCGCAACCAGCGCCGTGGCTGTACTGGGTTAGACGAACGGTTTGCTCACTCATGGACTACTCCTGTCATTGGCAATGCCGCTATGGTAACTCTAACGCCTGGGAGTAGTAAGTATCAGTGTCTGAATTGCGCCATTGCTGGTCACAATCCAGACAGCTTTTGCGTGATTGCTTAGAATCTGCGCACAAACGGCGTGGTGTCCGGCACGCTAACTGTCGTTGATGCTTTCAGTTGTGGCGTTCCCAGATACAAGAATCCGACCACTTCGTCTTGTTCACGGCACTGGAGCGCATCGCGAACGGCTTCGCTTTCCGTCCAGATCCCGGTGCGCCAGATGCCGTTATAGCCCTGAGCCACCGCCGCCATTTGCATCGCCATCACCGCACAACCGGCAGAAACCACTTGTTCCCAAACCGGGACTTTATGGTTGTCATCGCAATGCGCCACGACCGCGATAATCATTGGCGCACGGAAAGGAGCGGTACGCGCCTTTTCAATACCCTTTTCGTCTTGTTCTTCAGCGATGGCGGCTTGTACCATCACTTTGCTAAAGCGCTCGCGGCCTTCGCCTTCAATCACAATGAAACGCCACGGCTGCAAGGTGCCGTGATCCGGTGCGCGCATACCGGCACGAATGATGTTTTCCAGCACGTCGCCTGCCGGAGCGGGTTCTGCCAGGCGGGAAGCGCTACGACGGTTAAGTAGTAGTTCGAGTGCATCCATTTGAAAACTCCTGAAATGAGGTTTAACGGCGAAATTAACACAGCCGTAAATTTTGTTACAGCGCAGGGCAGATTTCCTACTGACTTTCGCCCTTGAGGTATTTAGGATAGCGGTAACTTTGGCTGTCACACACAGCTTGCCAGAAATAACGGAGTATTCATGCGCACCATTGGGCGATTTATTGGCGGTTTTTTTAAGTGGACCTGGCGTCTGCTTAACTTTATTCGAGAGTTTATTCTCAACCTGTTTTTAGTGCTTTTAGTTCTGGTGGGCGTCGGTATCTGGATGCAGCTTAACAGCGCGCCAGCAGAGCCTGCGCGTGGCGCGTTATTGCTGGATATCACCGGGGTGGTTGTCGATAAACCTTCGGTAAGCAATAAACTGGGCGTGATTGGCCGCCAGTTACTGGGTGCCAGTTCGGATCGCCTACAGGAAAACTCGCTGTTTGATGTGGTCGATACTATTCGCCAGGCGAAAGACGACCGCAATATCACCGGGATTGTGCTGGACTTGAAAGAGTTTGCCGGTGGCGATCAGCCTTCTATGCAATATATCGGTAAAGCGCTACGCGAGTTCCGCGACAGTGGCAAACCGGTTTACGCCGTGGGTGATAGCTACAACCAGGGGCAATATTACCTGGCAAGTTTTGCCAATAAAATCTGGCTTTCTCCGCAAGGCATGGTGGATTTACACGGTTTTGCGACCAATTCCCTTTATTACAAAACGCTGCTCGACAAGCTGAAAGTCTCGACGCATATCTTCCGCGTCGGCACTTACAAATCTGCCGTTGAGCCGTTTATTCGTGACGATATGTCTCCTGCCGCGCGTGAAGCTGATAGCCGCTGGATTGGCGAGCTGTGGCAAAACTACCTGGGCACTATCGCGGCTAACCGTCAGATAACTGCGCAGCAAGTGTTCCCAGGCGCGCAAGGTTTGCTGGATAGCCTGCAAAAACTCGGTGGCGACACAGCGAAATACGCGCTGGACAATAAACTGGTGGATGAACTCGCCAGCAGCGCGACCGTTGATAAAGCGATGATTAAGCAATTTGGCTGGAATAAAGAGAGCAAAGATTTCAGCTACACCAGCATGTACGACTATGTAGTGAAAAAACCGGCTGATACCGGTGATGCGATTGCCGTTATTATCGCCAATGGCGCGATTATGGATGGCGAAGAAACTCCAGGACAAGTCGGCGGCGATACCACCGCAATGCAAATTCGCGAAGCGCGTCTTGATCCGAAAGTGAAAGCGATTGTGCTGCGCGTCAACAGCCCTGGCGGCAGCGTGACGGCGTCAGAAGTAATTCGTGACGAACTGGAAGCGGCGCGAACTGCGGGCAAACCGATTGTCGTTTCGATGGGTGGCATGGCAGCCTCTGGCGGTTACTGGATTTCGACTCCGGCGGATTATATCGTCGCCAGCCCGAATACTTTGACCGGCTCGATTGGTATTTTTGGCGTGATTAACACGGTTGAAAATAGCCTTGATTCCATTGGCGTGCATACCGATGGCGTGGCAACTTCGCCATTGGCGGATGTCGCGGTGACGAAATCATTGCCACCAGAAGTGCAGCAAATGATGCAGTTGACCATCGAAAATGGCTATAAGCGCTTTGTGAACCTGGTGGCGGATTCGCGTAAGAAGACACCAGAGCAAATTGATGCCATCGCGCAAGGCCATGTCTGGACCGGCCAGGATGCGAAAGCGAACGGTCTGGTCGATAGCCTCGGTGATTTCGACGATGCGGTAGCGAAAGCGGCGGAACTGGCGAAGGTGAAAACCTGGCATCTGGATTTCTGGCAGGATGAGCCAAGCTTCCTGGATATGGTGTTCGATAGCATGAGCGGCTCGGTGCGCGCCATGTTGCCACAAGCGTTGCAGGCTTATTTACCTGCGCCGTTGGCTGACGCAGCGCTGGCTGTTAAAGCGCAAAACGATAAGTTTGGCACCATGAACGACCCGCAGAACCGCTACGCTTTCTGCCTCACCTGTGGTGATGTGCGATAATCTGAATCCAGCCCGGTATTTACCGGGCTGATTTTTTTGCCTCGATCCACCTATACCCTCAATAATTCAAAATGCATCGAGGCGGCAAGTGAACGCATTCCGATGAGCTTACATAAGTAAGTGATTCGGGTAAGTAAACGCAGCCAACAATGATACAGTTTGAAGTATGACGGGTATATACTGCGCCCCATTACGCCAACTCCCTGAGTTCTCTCATGCAAAAGAAATCCATCTACGTTGCCTACACCGGCGGTACTATCGGTATGCAACGCTCTGAACACGGTTATATCCCCGTTTCCGGTCATCTCCAGCGCCAGTTGGCGTTAATGCCAGAATTCCACCGTCAGGAAATGCCTGATTTCACGATTCACGAATATCAGCCGCTAATGGATTCCTCGGATATGACGCCAGAAGACTGGCAACACATCGCTGATGACATCAAAGCGCATTACGACGAATACGACGGTTTCGTGATTCTGCACGGCACTGACACCATGGCGTTCACGGCTTCCGCGCTGTCGTTCATGCTGGAAAATCTTAGCAAGCCCGTTATCGTGACCGGCTCGCAGATTCCGTTAGCTGAATTGCGTTCTGACGGCCAGATTAACCTGCTGAACTCGTTATATGTGGCGGCAAATTTCCCGATTAACGAAGTGACGTTGTTCTTCAATAATCGTTTGTATCGCGGCAACCGCACCACCAAAGCCCATGCTGATGGTTTCGATGCGTTCGCTTCGCCAAATCTTGCGCCGTTACTGGAAGCTGGGATTCACATTCGCCGCCTGAATACACCGCCTGCCCCACACGGTGACGGTGAGCTTATCGTTCACCCCATCACGCCACAGCCGATTGGCGTGGTAACGATTTATCCGGGGATTTCTGCGGATGTGGTCAGCAACTTTTTACGCCAGCCGGTGAAAGCACTGATTCTGCGCTCTTACGGTGTGGGCAACGCTCCACAAAACGGAGCGTTCCTCAAAGAGCTACAAGAAGCCTCCTCGCGCGGCATTGTGGTGGTCAATCTGACGCAATGTATGTCCGGTAAAGTGAATATGGGCGGCTATGCGACCGGCAATGCGTTGGCTCAGGCGGGCGTAATCAGTGGTTCTGATATGACGGTAGAAGCCACACTGACTAAACTTCATTATTTGCTCAGCCAGAATCTGGACGTGCAGGCCATTCGCGAAGCAATGTCGCGCAATTTACGTGGCGAGCTGACTCCGGACGAATAAGGAAGAACCATGAAACGTGCCTTGTTATTGGTTGATTTACAGAATGATTTTTGTGCGGGTGGCGCACTTGCCGTGCAGGAAGGCGATAGCACGATTGATGTCGCAAATGCGTTGATAAGCTATTGCAAGGCGAAGGGGGATGCCGTAGTTGCGACCCAGGACTGGCATCCAAGCAATCACGGGAGTTTTGCCAGCGTTCAGGGAACCGAGCCTTTTTCACAAGGTAAACTCGACGGATTGCGACAAACCTGGTGGCCGGATCATTGCGTGCAGAACAGCGAAGGCGCACAACTCCATCCGTTGTTAAATACGCCGGAGATAGACGCTGTTATTCAAAAGGGTGAAAACCCTTTGATTGATAGCTACAGCGCGTTTTTCGATAACGGCCATCGCCAGAAAACGCAGCTTGATGACTGGTTATATCGCAACGAGATAAAACAGCTGGTGGTGATGGGGCTGGCGACAGACTATTGCGTGAAGTTCACTGTGCTCGACGCCCTGTCGCTGGGTTATGAAGTCACGGTGGTGACGGATGGCTGCCGGGCGGTGAATCTGCATCCACAAGATGGCCTGCGAGCATTCCAGGATATGTCGGCGGCCGGTGCGACGTTGATGACACTGGCTGATTTCACTTACTAAATTTCGCTGACCCAATCCCCGGGGCGTGAAAGCGCCCTCCTTTCTTTATTCGATTCCGCTCTCATTCTCAACTTTTAATGCTCGCTCATTTTTGAGAGCGCTCTCATAATCAATTTGTTTATTAATGCAGCAACTTAGCTTTACTTTTATTTGCCCGTCAAAGAGGAACGACACAATGGTTTTCACGCGTAAACTGCTGCCATTGCTGGCAGTGATACAAATCGCCTGTGCCGGAGCGGCTCAGGCAAGCAATTATCTTTCAGTAGGTTATTTCAACGGCGGTGGTGATGTGACTGCCGGGCCTGGCGGTGATATTGATAAACTCGATGTGCGCCAGATAACTCACCTCAACTATTCCTTCGGCCTGATTTATAACGATGAAAAGGACGAAACAAATCCCGCACTGAAAGACTCGTCGAAACTGCATCAAATTTGGCTGTCACCAAAAGTGATGGCCGACCTTGAAAAGATCCCCGCCTTACGTAAACAAAACCCATCGCTAAAAGTATTGTTATCCGTTGGCGGCTGGGGGGCTCGTGGCTTCTCCGGTGCGGCAGCTACCGCTGAAAACCGTGCGGTGTTTATCCGCTCAGCCCAGGAAGTGATGAAACGTTACGGGCTGGACGGCATCGATCTTGACTGGGAGTATCCGGTGAACGGCGCGTGGGGTTTGGTTGCGAGTCTGCCGGAAGACCGCGCTAATTTTACGACTTTGCTTAATGAGCTACGTGCCGCTATCGGCAAAGACAAGCTCCTGACCATTGCCGTGGGCGCGAATGTGAAAAGCCCAACCGAATGGGTGGATGTGAAAGCCATCGCGCCAGCGCTGGATTACATCAATCTGATGACCTACGACATGGCGTACGGCACGCAATATTTTAACGCCAATCTTTATGATTCAAAAACCTGGCCGACGGTGGCTGCGGCTGATAAATACAATGTCAATTATGTCGTCGATAACTACATTAAAGCCGGTTTGAAACCTGAACAAATGAACCTCGGCATTGGCTTCTACGGGCGAATCCCTAAGCGCGCAACCGAGCCAGGTATTGACTGGGATAAGCCAGACGCGGCGAAAAACCCGGTCACTCAACCCTATTTTGGCGATACCGAAAAAGCGTTGTTTATGTCTTTGGGCGTTGATCTGACGAAAGACAGCTACATGAAATACAACGATATCGTCAGCAAGATGCTTAACGATCCGCAAAAGCGCTTTACGGAAAACTGGGATGACGATGCGCATGTGCCGTACCTGACGATTAAGTCGGCTGAAGGAAAAGATCTGTTCGCGATTTCGTATGAGAACCCGCGTTCTGTGGCAATCAAAGCGGAGTACATCAAAGCGAAAGGTTTGGGCGGTGCGATGTTCTGGGAGTATGGAGCGGATGACAACAATAAATTGGCGAAAGAATTAGCCAAAGATTTGGGTATTAAAACCGAGCATTAATAGCAAGTTAAGTTGGGTGGCCTTTGCGCCACCCAATTTTAAAACCTACAGCTTCACCGTCAAAATCGGCGCAGGTTCAATACCGAACTCGGCTTTGAGCTGCTGCTTACTCTTCATCACGATATTGCCATCAGTGCCGATGGTCATATGCTGCGGATCGGTGTTATGACGCGTCTGCCACATCATCACCAATTGCAAACTGTTCTCTTTTTGATCAGGCGTCAGCGCCACACCGTCAGGCCATTTTCCCAGCTCAACGGCAGTCACCAGGCGTTGATAAACTTCCGGTGTCATTGTGTCTAACATTTCATCCAGGTTCATCATGCGGCAAGTTCCTGTGGAATAATTTGCTGAATCGATTTTTCAGCCTTCAGTTTGTTCACCGTTTTTATCATCGGTGAAGTTTAACGACGCTGAATTTACGCAGTAACGCTCACCGGTTGGCTGCGGGCCATCCGGGAAAACATGACCTAAATGCGCTTCACAATTGCTGCAACGGATTTCTACCCGTTCCATGCCATGTGTGAAGTCTTTGATATAGGTGATGGCATTGTCGCTGACCGGCTCGTAGAAGCTAGGCCAGCCGCAGCCTGAGTCGTACTTAGAGTCGGACATAAACAGCGGCGCATCACAGACCAGGCAGTGATAAACACCATCACGTTTGTTATGCAGTAAACGCCCTGAAAACGGAGGCTCGGTGCCATGCTTCTGGGTGACATAAAACTGCATCTCAGACAGGTTTTTTTTAGATGAATCAGGAGGTAATTGATTTGCCATATGCGTACATCTCGTGCCGTGGGTACTGTAACTGATAACAGCATGATTCTAACAAAAAATTAACAACGCCGTGCTCTTTTTTGTTCTAAACTTAGCCCTGAATTTCTAACGCAGCGTCAATTGTGATCACCGTCACATTCTTGTTGGAATTGATCTTTAAAATTCCTCGCATCGTCCCCATATGGCTAAAGAGCCAAAAGGGAAGCGCGAGGCGGTTCAGTCGTTCAAATGATGTCCATAGGATTGATTTGTCGCAATGATTGACACGATTCCGCTTGACGCTGAGTAAGGTTTTTGTAATTTTACAGGCAACCTTTTATTCACTAACAAATAGCTGGTGGAATATATGACTATCAAAGTAGGTATCAACGGTTTTGGCCGTATCGGCCGTATTGTTTTCCGTGCTGCTCAGGAACGTTCTGACATCGAGATCGTTGCAATCAACGACCTGTTAGACGCTGAATACATGGCTTACATGCTGAAGTACGACTCAACTCACGGTCGTTTCAACGGCACTGTAGAAGTCAAAGACGGCCATTTGGTTGTTAACGGCAAAACTATCCGTGTTACCGCAGAACGTGACCCGGCTAACCTGAAGTGGAACGAAGTCAACGTTGACGTAGTTGCTGAAGCAACTGGTCTGTTCCTGACTGACGAAACTGCTCGTAAGCACATCACTGCTGGCGCTAAAAAGGTTGTTCTGACTGGTCCTTCTAAAGACAGCACTCCTATGTTCGTTAAAGGTGCTAACTTCGAGAAGTATGCTGGCCAGGATATCGTTTCTAACGCATCTTGCACCACTAACTGCCTGGCTCCACTGGCTAAAGTTATCAACGACAACTTCGGTATCATCGAAGGTCTGATGACAACTGTTCACGCAACTACCGCTACTCAGAAAACTGTTGATGGCCCGTCTCACAAAGACTGGCGCGGCGGTCGTGGCGCAGCTCAGAACATCATCCCATCTTCTACCGGTGCTGCTAAAGCTGTAGGCGTTGTACTGCCAGAGCTGAACGGTAAAATCACTGGTATGGCGTTCCGCGTTCCAACTCCAAACGTGTCTGTAGTTGACCTGACCGTTCGTCTGGAAAAAGCTGCGTCTTACGAAGAAATCAAGAAAGCAATCAAAGCGGCTTCTGAAGGCCCAATGAAAGGCGTTCTGGGTTACACCGAAGACGACGTTGTATCTACTGATTTCAACGGCGAAATCTGTACTTCTGTGTTCGATGCTAAAGCAGGTATCGCACTGAACGACCACTTTGTGAAACTGGTTTCCTGGTACGACAACGAAACTGGCTACTCAAACAAAGTACTGGATCTGATTGCTCACATCTCTAAATAAGTTGAGATGAGTAATTAATCCTGAAGGGTGACTACGGTCGCCCTTTTTTTTCGCCTTTGATCGATAGGTTGAACCAATGATTAATAAAATTTTTGCCCTTCCGGTTATTGAACAAATCACCCCTTCCGTGTCTCGTCGCCAGATTGATGAACTGGAAGCTATCGTAGTTGACCATCCACAAGCTCGCGGTTCCTTTACTTTGCAAGGTGCACATTTGCTGTCGTGGAAACCGGCTGGTGAAGAAGAAGTGCTGTGGTTGAGCGACAACACTCCATTCCAGGACGGTAAAGCGATTCGTGGCGGCGTGCCAATCTGCTGGCCATGGTTTGGCCCAGGCGCACAAGCCAATCTGCCAGCGCACGGTTTTGCCCGTAACCTGCCGTGGACACTGACTGCACACAATGAAGATGAAAGCGGTGTTTCACTGACTTTCGAATTGCCAAGCAGCGATGCGACTCGCAAATATTGGCCACATGACTTTACCCTGTACGCACGTTACAAACTGGGTAAAACCTGTGAGATGGAACTGGAAGCACACGGCGAGTTTGAAGTGAACTCTGCACTGCATACTTACTTCAATGTTGGCGATATCGCCGATGTGAAAGTGAGTGGGCTGGGCAACAAATATATTGATAAAGTGCTGAACGCTTCTCTCGGCGAGTTAACCGATGGCGTGCAGACCTTCCCGGATCGCACTGACCGTGTGTATCTGGAACCAGAAGAGTGCAGCGTTATTCATGATGCCAGCCTGAATCGCACTATCGATGTGGTTCACCATCACCACATCAACGTCGTTGGCTGGAACCCAGGCCCGGCACTGTCAGCCTCTATGGCGGATATGCCAGACGAGGGTTATAAGACTTTTGTTTGCGTAGAAACGGCGTGTGCCAGCGCACCGCAAAAAGCAACGGCTGACAAACCAGCGCGTTTAGCGGCAACACTGCGTGTAGCGAAAAAAGCTTAAACCATATCTAAAGGCGTTTTACGGCCCGGTGCCGGAAACGCCTTTTCCATCAGTTCAATCTCTTCCTGGCTCAACTCAATTTCCAGCGCTGCGGCATTTTCTTTTACATGCGCCACACTTCCCGCCTTCGGGATCGCTATCACACCATCGTGATGAATAACCCAGGCTAACAATAGTTGTGCAACAGTCGCGCCTTTTTGCTGAGCGAGATGGTTAAGAGCCGGATCATTCATCAATCCACTACGCAAACGTCCTGCTTGCGCCAATGGGCAGTAGGCCATTAACGGCATATTTTGCTGCTGGCACCACGGCAGTAAATCATACTCAATGCCGCGTGAAGCCAGATGGTAAAGCACCTGATTGGTGGCGCATTCTCGCCCTCCCGCTACATTCCATAATTCCTGCATGTCGCTGTAGTCAAGATTGGATACCCCCCAACGGCGAATTTTCCCCTGTGTAATAAGGTGTTGCATCACGCTGACGGTTTCTTCCAGAGGAATATCTCCGCGCCAGTGCAGCAAATAGAGATCGAGATAATCGGTTTTCAGCCGCTTAAGACTATTTTCGCAGGCGGTAATAGCGCTCTGCCCCGCGGCATTCCACGGATACACTTTCGAGACGAGGAAAACCTCGTCACGTCGGCCAGAGATAGCTTCACCCACTACTTTTTCAGCTTCGCCATTGGCATACATTTCGGCGGTGTCGATAAGCGTTAAACCAAGATCGAGTCCTGCTCGCAATGCATTGACTTCGTCAACATGCTGGGCTGAGTTTTCGCCCATGTACCAGGTGCCCTGCCCGATGGCCGGTATTGGTTTTGAATCAGAAAAGAGAATTTGTTTTGCCATGACATCCCTCCAGAACTGTTGCACCACAATAATGCAAACGGGGCGCAAGCGCCCCGCATCAAGACATTAACTGCACTATCAGAAACTATACGTGATACCCGTCATTAAAATGCCGGTCCACTCTTTATCTACCATCGGGCTGCTGGTGACTTCATCCGCCAGGCGAACATAGCGACCCATGCCGAACACATTCCAGTTATCTGTCAGCTTGTAGTTCACAGACAACTCAACATACGGCGCCCAACTATCATTGGGATCATAAGAACTCATGCCACTGCGCGCGGATTCATTTTTACTCACGCCATAATAGTATTCGTTCTGGTTTTCGCTGCTCCACGTGATCCCGATACCCGGTGTGAGGGTCAGGCGGTCGGTGGTGTAGCGATACAACCACGCCGTGTCCCACGTAATACCGTTGCTGTTGTCCAGCGTGTCACCAGCCAACACCGTACGCAGGAACCCATATTGGGTGTAATGAGCGTATGAAAGCCCCGCCATCAGCGTCGCGTACCGGTTATTCAACTGACGCATATCGTGACGGTCGCTGTCTTTGGCGCGGAAAAACAGTGGCGAATAATAGGCAGTAATAGACAGCTTATCGGTCTGATCATTCCACAAGTAGTAACCCGCAGTCAGTCCACGCAAGTAGAAACTGTCACCTTCGTAACCGATCATCGGTACCGGATACACACGGTCCTGATCGCCTTTATACAAGTTCGGTGTAACCAGGGCTGCCGCCCCTAAAGACCATGGGCCATCTGCGGCATGAACAGCAGAAAAAGAAGAGGCAATTAGCGCCCCCAAAGTAATAATTTTGAATTTGCTCACAATCTTTTAAGTCCTTTAATCAAATAATCAGCGACGAGAGTGTAACCCCCCTTTCCTTTCACCCCAAATTTTTTACGTTTCAGAAACCTCTGATTAACCGTTCAAACTCTCTCAAACGGGTTTCAGCGACGTTTCGTTTATATGAATCTTAGATGAAGCCAACGCCTTCTCTTTACAACAAAAGGAGAAATAAATGGATGAGTTATTGATATGTCATTGAAATTGGCTTGTGGCCGTATGCAAGTTTTGCAAATGCCATCTACGCTTTATTTTAGGAAGATGAAATACGCTGAACGCAGCACTGAAAATGCCACGCTGCAAGTTGGCATAAGGGTTGCTCAAGATTCAGGAGACGTCTTCCGGGAGCCTCCATTACTCATACGAACGGCTCTCTAACCTGTGCTAAAAACGAAAGGACGGCATGCCATGAATATATTCGATCACTATCGCCAGCGTTATGAAGCTGCCAAGGACGAAGAGTTCACACTGCAGGAGTTTCTTGCTGTTTGTAAGCAAGATCGCAGTGCCTATGCTAATGCGGCAGAAAGGCTATTGATGGCCATTGGTGAACCCGTAATGGTGGATACTGCCACAGAGCCACGGCTGTCCCGTCTCTTTTCGAACCGGGTAATTTCCCGCTACCCGGCGTTTGAAGAGTTCTATGGCATGGAAGAAGCCATTGAACAAATTGTTGCCTATCTCAAACATGCGGCCCAGGGTCTGGAAGAGAAGAAACAAATTCTCTACTTACTAGGGCCGGTTGGTGGCGGTAAATCCTCACTCGCTGAACGCCTTAAAGCGTTAATGCAGCGCGTGCCAATTTATACGCTCAGTGCCAATGGCGAACGCAGCCCGGTGAATGACCACCCGCTGTGTCTGTTCAATCCGCAAGAAGATGCCTCGATTCTTGAAAAAGAGTACGGCGTCCCAAACCGCTATCTCGGCACGATTATGTCGCCGTGGGCGGCAAAACGTCTGCACGAGTTTGGCGGCGACATCACCAAATTCCGCGTGGTAAAAGTCTGGCCGTCGATTCTGGCGCAAATTGCCATTGCTAAAACCGAACCAGGTGACGAAAACAACCAGGATATTTCGGCGCTGGTCGGTAAAGTGGATATCCGTAAACTGGAAAACCACGCGCAAAACGATCCTGATGCTTATGGTTATTCCGGTGCACTGTGCCGCGCAAACCAGGGCATCATGGAATTCGTTGAGATGTTCAAAGCCCCAATTAAAGTGCTCCACCCGTTGCTGACCGCAACTCAGGAGGGGAACTATAACGGGACTGAAGGTATCTCCGCCCTGCCGTTTAACGGCATTATTCTGGCGCACTCCAACGAATCTGAGTGGGTGACGTTCCGTAATAACAAAAACAATGAGGCGTTCCTTGACCGTGTTTACATCGTCAAAGTGCCTTATTGCCTGCGGATTTCCGAAGAGATCAAAATCTACGAGAAACTGCTGACTCACTCTGAATTGATGCACGCGCCATGTGCTCCTGGCACGCTGGAAACACTGTCGCGCTTCTCAATTCTGTCACGCCTGAAAGAGCCAGAAAACTCCAGTATTTACTCCAAAATGCGGGTGTATGACGGCGAGAGTTTGAAAGACACCGATCCGAAAGCGAAATCTTACCAGGAGTATCGAGATTACGCTGGCGTGGATGAAGGCATGAATGGCCTGTCGACGCGTTTTGCGTTCAAAATCCTCTCCCGCGTGTTCAACTTTGACCACGTAGAAGTGGCCGCCAACCCGGTGCATTTGTTCTACGTTCTGGAACAGCAAATCGAGCGCGAGCAATTCCCGCAAGATGTGGCGGAGAAATATCTCGAGCACCTGAAAGGCTACCTGATCCCGAAATATGCTGAATTTATCGGTAAAGAGATTCAGACGGCATATCTCGAATCTTACTCAGAGTACGGGCAAAACATTTTCGACCGTTATGTAACCTACGCTGATTTCTGGATTCAGGATCAGGAATACCGCGACCCGGATACCGGCCAGTTGTTTGACCGTGAATCCCTGAATGCGGAACTGGAAAAAATTGAAAAACCGGCAGGCATCAGCAACCCGAAAGATTTCCGTAATGAAATCGTCAATTTCGTGCTGCGTGCTCGCGCCAACAATAATGGTCGTAACCCTAACTGGACCAGCTACGAGAAGCTGCGCACCGTCATCGAGAAGAAAATGTTCTCGAATACTGAAGAGCTGCTGCCCGTTATCTCGTTCAATGCCAAAACCTCGACCGACGAGCAGAAAAAACACGATGACTTTGTTGATCGTATGATGGAGAAAGGCTACACCCGCAAACAAGTTCGCCTGCTGTGCGAATGGTATCTGCGAGTGCGCAAATCTTCATAACGGCTGAGTCAAAGATGGGGCCACGCGCTGTGGCCCCCCTGCGCAGTTGGCAAAGAAGTTTGGGGGAAATATGGCCTATTTTATAGACAGGCGACTGAACGGCAAAAACAAAAGCGCGGTGAATCGCCAGCGCTTTTTGCGTCGTTATAAGGCACAGATCAAACAGTCGATTTCCGAGGCCATCAACAAGCGTTCGGTAACCGATGTGGACAGCGGCGAGTCCGTCTCTATCCCCAGTGAAGACATCAGCGAACCGATGTTTCATCAGGGGCGTGGCGGGCTGCGTCATCGCGTTCATCCAGGTAACGATCACTTTGTGCAGAATGACCGTATCGAGCGCCCACAGGGCGGCGGCGGGGGTTCAGGTGGCGGCCAGGGTCAGGCGAGTCAGGATGGCGAAGGCCAGGACGAATTCGTTTTCCAAATCTCGAAAGACGAATATCTCGACTTATTGTTTGAAGACCTGGCCTTGCCGAATCTGAAAAAGAATCAGCATCGCCAAATAACCGAGTTTAAATCGCATCGTGCGGGTTACACCTCAAATGGTGTCCCGGCGAATATCAGTGTGGTTCGTTCGCTGCAAAACTCCCTGGCTCGTCGTACCGCGATGACTGCCGGGAAACGTCGCCAGTTGCATGAGCTGGAAGACAGTCTTGAAACCGTGAGCAACAGCGAACCCGCGCAGTTGCTTGAAGAAGAACGCTTGCGCAAAGAAATCGCTGAACTGCGCGAGAAAATTGCCCGCGTGCCGTTTATCGACACTTTTGACTTACGCTACAAAAATTACGAAAAACGCCCTGAGCCTTCAAGCCAGGCGGTGATGTTCTGTTTGATGGACGTTTCCGGTTCGATGGACCAGGCCACCAAGGATATGGCAAAACGCTTTTATATCTTGCTGTATCTGTTCCTGAGTCGGACGTACAAAAATGTGGAGGTGGTTTATATTCGCCACCACACCCAGGCCAAAGAAGTAGACGAGCATGAGTTCTTTTACTCCCAGGAAACCGGCGGCACCATTGTCTCCAGCGCCCTGAAACTGATGGATGAAGTGGTAAAAGAACGCTATGACCCGGCGCTGTGGAATATCTACGCCGCACAAGCCTCTGATGGCGATAACTGGGCAGATGATTCGCCGTTGTGTCATGAACTGCTGGCGAAAAAAATACTGCCAATGGTGCGTTATTACAGCTATATCGAAATAACACGCCGCGCTCATCAAACGCTGTGGCGTGAATATGAAGATTTACAGTCAACGTTTGAAAACTTCGCGATGCAGCATATTCGCGACCAGGATGATATCTATCCGGTATTCCGTGAGCTGTTCCAGAAGCAGGCTAATCACTCTTACAGTTAATTCCTGATACAGACGCAAAGTCAGCCAGATTTATTCTGGCTGACTTTTTTATTCCCTCCACCGAGCAGCAACTGGACGCACATCTATATGTGTATAACTTGCACTGCGCCCAATTCCGTATTTCTGGGGATAGGTAGATTCCAGGTAATCAGCCACCACATCTGCAGCAATCGCATTCACGGTAATATCCGCCGCCGTACCCAATAAATGCTGAGAGGCGTATTCGCCACCGTGAGATTTGTTAAAGTCCGCACAACAGCATCCCTGCTGTACCTGGACTGGCTGCTCAAAATGTTGATGAATTGACTCAAGAAGTGCGACGAGTTCTTTACTGACATCAGCAAAACCACAGCCGCAAGGACAAGAAAAATCGTGTTGGTAAAAATGAGGAGAAATTGCTTTCACGTTAAGGTTTCTCTGCTGATCAAAAAATAGGATGAGTGACTCAGAAAAATCTATAATTGTGCTTAGAACAAGGAGTCAACTCCCCCAATAATTGGGAAAAGAATACGAGAGTATACTTGAGGGATTCAAATAGTTTTTATAGATCAAATCTATCGAATTGATCGTTAAAAGCAATTTAATTTCTAAGGTTTATTATGCAACTGCCTGAAAAATCATGATTAGATTTAAAAAAGCTGACGCTTATCCCTGCCTGCGAGTAAAGTGGTTATTAACAATTAAAAAAGCCGCTACTTTATTTTTCGCAAGGAAAAACCATGGTCATCGACTCTACGTTATTAATCCTTCTGGCATTGGCTGGACTCGGTTTTGTCAGCCATAACACCACCGTTGCAGTATCCATTCTGGTGCTTATCATCGTCCGCGTTACGCCTCTGAGCCATTTTTTTCCATGGATTGAAAAGCAAGGTTTAACGGTGGGCATAATCATTCTTACGATTGGCGTAATGGCACCCATTGCCAGCGGCACCCTGCCTGCAAGCACCCTGCTACATTCGTTTACTCACTGGAAATCCCTGGTTGCCATCGTGGTCGGCGTGTTTGTTTCATGGCTCGGTGGGCGCGGAGTGACATTAATGAGCAGCCAGCCAAGTTTAGTGGCCGGTTTGTTGGTGGGAACCGTTTTGGGCGTAGCGTTGTTCCGTGGAGTCCCCGTCGGGCCACTGATTGCCGCCGGGCTGGTGTCATTAATTGTTGGAAAAACTTAAGGCTCGAGCGAGGCTAAATAACGCCCCGGCGTATTGCCGAGCGCTTTTTTGAACATCGTGATAAACGCGTTGGTCGAGTCATATCCCAGTTCGCCCGCAATTTGTTGTACTGACATGCCGCCAATCAGCAGTTGCAACGCGATGATTAACTGCAACTGCTGACGCCAGCGACGAAAATTCATCCCCGTTTCTTTTACTACCAGGCGAGCGAGATTGCGCTCGCTCATCGCCAGTTGAGAAGCCCATTGTTCCAGAGTCAGACGCTGCTGCGGATGTTGCACCAGTTGGTCAGCAATAAAACGAATCTTAGGGTGCCTGGACATTGGCAAATTGAGCTGTTCTACGGCCTGGCACGGCAGTTCATCGAACAATACCTGAACCAGCCTTTGCGTCGACGGTTGAGACAAATCCCCTTCATTTTGCTCAGTCAGATGAACGATAAGCTCGCGAACCAACGGTGAAATTCTTAATGTGCAGCATTGCGCGGGCATCTCTACCGCACCCGGCTCAATAAACAGAAAACACAGCCGCGCATTGGCAGTGGCACGGTTGCTGTGTGGCATTTCCCCTGGGATCCAGACGGCATGCTGAGTCGGCACCATCCACAACGCCTGCTCCACTTCACAGGTAATCCCACCATGTAGAGCAAGAATCAGTTGCCCCTTTCTATGCTGATGGAAAGCGATTTCGTTTTCGCTTTCGGATACCAGAATGCGGAAAGCCTGAGCTGGCTGGCAATTGCTATCAGGATTGAATCCTTCCAGGGCTAAACCACGTTCCATAAACTTGTCCGGTTTTAGGGATAATCTGTCATTTTACGTTGATTTCATCGATCCCTAAAGCGTGTATCTTGAGCGCATCGTTTCAAGGGATCTTTTTATGACTTCAATGACTACTGCCAGCTTTAAAAAACATGGCTTACTGCTGGCCGGCATTTTAATGATTGCCACCACACTACGCGTGACGTTTACCGGCGCCGCTCCATTATTAGATATGATCCGCGAGACATTCCGCCTGACAACAGCGCAAACAGGCATACTCACCACGTTGCCATTATTAGCGTTTGCGGTGATTTCTCCGTTAGCCGCAGGCATTGCTCGTCGGTTTGGAATTGAACGCAGCCTGTTTGCTGCCATGTTGATTATTTGCGCAGGGATTGCACTACGTTCTGCGGGGAATACCGCATTGTTGTACTTTGGCACGGCGATAATTGGCTGCGGTATTGCCATAGGGAATGTGCTTTTACCCGGGCTAATAAAGCGAGATTTTCCGGGCCAAGTCGCGCGTCTCACTGGCGCATATTCACTAACAATGGGGGTTGCCGCAGCTATTGGCTCGATGCTTGTGGTGCCTGTTGCCCAGCAGGGTTATGGCTGGCCAGGCGCATTACTAGCTTTGATGGTTTTCCCGGTGGTGGCGATGCTCGTCTGGTTCCCGCAACTCTCAAACCACACCCCATCAACACTCAGCAGTAGCAAAGCTCTGCATAGCCGGGGCATCTGGACTTCAGCACTTGCCTGGCAAGTGACGTTATTCCTCGGTATTAACTCGCTGATTTACTACGTTGTGATTGGTTGGTTGCCCTCGATACTGATCAGCCATGGTTACAGCGAAGCGCAGGCAGGTTCCCTGCACGGGTTAATGCAGCTAGCGACCGCCATTCCTGGCTTGCTCATTGGTTTGATTTTAAGCCGCCTGAAAGATCAACGTGGGATCGCCATTCTGATGGCATTGCTGTGCGCCGTCAGCGCCATTGGCTTGCTGTTTATTCCGGATCTCGCCAGCGTTTGGGTGGTGATATTTGGCTTTGGTACAGGGGCGACGATGATTCTTGGGCTTACGTTCATCGGCTTGCGTGCCAATAGCGCGCATCAAGCGGCAGCACTTTCGGGCATGGCGCAATGTGTCGGCTATTTATTGGCGGCCTTTGGGCCACCGGTGATGGGTAAAGTGCATGATATTTCAGGCCAGTGGAGCCTTCCACTAATCGGTTGCGCAGTGTTGGCCTGTATTATGGCGATCTTCGGTGGTTTCGCGGGGCGAAATGCAGAAATAAGCCCGGCACGCTCCCACCACTCCTCCTGATTAACGCTGCGCCGCTTTCAGTAACGCTTCAACTAGCGGCGCAGGTTTATCTTTCAGTGCATTACGTTCATGCTGGAATAGTGTCGCGACAAAAAATGGATGCCCGCTAAGCTCCACAGCGCGAATTTCACCTTCACTGTCCCACCCTGTCATTTGCAATTCTGATTGGCGAATCTGGTCTGCAAAAATGTCGGCAATGCCATAATTGCAGTGATAGCCCTCTTCAATTTGTGTCCGACCATAAGCCTCAGCAATTAGAGAACCGCTTTTTAAAATTATGGCGTCAGATTTCTCCACCAGCGAGCAACTCAATGGCGCAATAACTAACCTACCTTCGCATTCCGTTTCAGCATGCCTGGCATCATTCCAACCGAGAACATTACGGGCGAACTCAATGACTGCGTGCTGGAATCCTCCACAGGTTCCAAGAAATGGGATTTGGTTTTCGCGGGCAAAACGGATAGCGAGAAAAGCCCCATCCTCGTTTTGATATGGGCTTGCAGGGACGCACCAGAGGGCGTCATAACCCACTAAGTCTTCCGGGCTTGTCACTTCTGGCGTTGGTAACCAGTCATAGTCAGCCGTAACACCGACATATTCAGCGGCATTATCTAAAGCGAGAGGAATAGCCTGGTGCGCGATAACAGCAGGATTAAAATCACCAACCAGGGCAATACGAAGGATTTGCTTGAGGGGTAACGGAGGCATTTAATTGATTATCCTTATGTTTAAGAGCTTCTGATACATAAGGAATGATAGGATAGGCCGTTATTTTTTGCCTTGCAACGCCCAAAATTAGCAGGGTAGCAAAGCGATGACACACTGGTGTAGCGTATCTCTTTCTCCTGACTTGATGTGGTGCAATGAAAACGAAAATTCTGGTTAGCGCTTGTTTGATGGGTTTTAAAGTGCGCTATAACGGGCAAGATAAGCCTCTGATGGCTGATGTGCTTGAGCGCTGGCATCAAGAGCAGCGACTGGTGATTCATTGCCCGGAACTGGCTGCTGGTCTCGCCACACCTCGTTTGCCTGCTGAACTGGTCGGTGGTAGCGGGTTGGATGCACTGAACGGCGAAGCAAGCATTTTGGAAAGTGATGGTACAGATGTCAGTGAAAGCTACTTGCTGGCAGCGTGGCTGGCACTAAAAACCGCCCAACAGTCCGGATGTCGCCTGGCGTTGATGACCGACGGTAGCCCAACCTGCGGCAGTCTGAAGATTTACGACGGGACATTTCAAGGAAGGACGCAGCCTGGGATGGGTGTTGCGGCGGCGTTACTGCGCCAACATGGTATTGAAGTTTACGCAGAAAGTGAGCTTGCCGCTTTAATGGCTCGAGTTGCAGAATTAGACGGGTAATAAGTCTTTAATTATTACCCGCAGCGCATTAAAGAACCGACAGTGCTTCATCAACTTCTGGCAATAAAGTTTTATCCAGCGGCATCAAATATTCAGCGCGAACAAAGGTATAACCTTCACGGCCATCGAAGGCGACGACATTGCCGGTGACTAACCACAGCGGATGATTTGCATCATGCGGAAGCTGCGTCACAACGCCAGTGACCGGGTTTATAAAGCTTTCCCCCGGCTCACACAGACCAAAAAGCTCGACTGATTTTCCAACATTCACACGCCCTGCGGCGGTACGGGAGCCGATAATCATTGCCAGCATTCCCGGTTTTAACTGAAACATAAGATGACTCTGTAGCACTTTAAAAAATTGACTATATCAGAACATTCTTAGATGAAAATGTAAACAGGCCACGGATTTTACCCCGCAGCCTGTTGCGTCAAGTCACCGTTCCAACTTCACGCCGTGCAAATTTAAAGCTTACTTAGCGAGTATCAAAACCAGCGAGAAGATTTTTTTTATTAATCGCGGGTTTGTACCCAGAACGCATGAATTAAACCCGGGATATAGCCCAACAGCGTCAGCACGATGTTCAGAAGAAATGCCCAGCCAAATCCCTTTCCTAGCAGTACACCCAGTGGGGGTAAAATAATCGTAAAAACAATACGCCAAAAGCCCATAAAAAAACTCCAGTTATTAATACTATCTATGCTGAAAAAAGCATATTTCACTACAAGCATAGTCTACTGAGCGTAAACCTACAGACGGTGTATCGTGATTTAATGTAAATAGCAGCGGTAACCACATCAATTATATGTGATTGATTTCAAGGAAGAAAAGATGGGAGTTTGCGGAATTTGGATAACAAAAAACCCGCACATTGGCGGGTTTATTCACTTTGACTTAACGGCTCGGGTTATTCACCGTCTTCGCATGCGTCAGTCTCAGTATGCGTTAGCAGTCTTACAGAGCAACAACGTTAGTTGCTGAAGGACCTTTAGCGCCGTTCTCAACAGAGAACTCAACTTTCTGGCCTTCGTCCAGAGTTTTGAAATCATTGCTCTGAATGGCAGAGAAGTGAACGAACACGTCTTTGCTACCATTGTCAGGAGTGATGAAACCGAAACCTTTTTCTGGGTTAAACCATTTTACTAAACCAGTCATTTTAGACATAGATACTTCCTCATTATTTTATAGCCATTTACTATGGCGAACGTGGTCTGTATTGCAGAACGTTTCTTATTTAGGCACTTAGGAGGAGACTCACGAAGAAGGGTATCTGATGACTTGATAGCGCTTGAACTGAGGACTGCTTTACTAAAACTGCTTTCATAAGGTCTGTCTTCCAAACCGATGACGCATTTACTCATGCCTGAGCTTTGGAAGCAAGAATTATTTTCAAATAATAATTTTCTCATCAACTGCGGGATTTCCCCGCTCCCCTATTACTTTCCGAAATATCAGTGTGCATTTTTTAATCAAAGCATTTGCGTGCGAGCTATAGTTAAACGGTAGCCTGCTGGAATGTGTAGATGGTGTAGCGATGGCCCATTTGTTGCTGGTATTACTCTTGATGTCTCCGTTTTTGCCGATGACGCATGCAGCCACCGACGAGCAGCCTTTGAAATTCGACACCACGGTCAACACTGTTTTGGGTGATTTTGATGTGATGAAAGATCGGCGCGTGATACGCGTTTTAATCCCTTACAGCAAAACCTTCTACTTTCTTGATAACCGGGCTACACAGCGCGGCATCATGGTTGAGTTGATGCAACAGTTTGATAAGCAAATTAATAAAGGTCTTAAGCCTTCGCAAAAAACCCATCTCCTGTTTATTCCGACTGCGCGAGATCAGCTTATCCCTCAACTTATCGCTGGCCGAGGCGATATCATCGCGGCTAATTTGACGATTACGCCAGAACGAGAAAAACTCGTCGTTTTCAGCGCCCCCCTGGCTAAAAATGTTCACGAAGTCGTCATCGCCAGCAGCAAGGCACCGGAACTCACAACAGCAGAATCCTTGTCCGGAAAATCACTGTTTGTTAACCCTTCCACAAGCTACATCTCAAGTATCGATACGCTTAATAAGACGTTGAAAGATAAAAATCTTCCTCTGGCAAAAGTGATAAAAGCGCCTGGCAATTTTGAACCTGAAGATATTCTGGAAATGGTGAATGCGAATCTTGCGGATTACACCGTTGTGGACAGATATCTGGCAGTTTTGTGGAAACAGATTTATCCCAACATAGTTGTTTATGAAAACATTACGCTGCGGGATGACGGTTCAATTGCTCTTGCGATGCGGAAAAACTCCCCTTTACTTAAAGCGCAGCTCGATGAATTCACCACAAGCCATAAAATTGGTACATCGTTTGGTAACCAGCAGGTTTATAAGTACTTACGCAATACCAAATGGGTGAAAGATGCGCGCTCAGAAGCGGAAATAGAGAAGTTTAATCAAGTCACTGAGATCTTCCGTAAATACGGTGAACAATATAATGTCGACTGGCTATTAATGGCGGCACAAGGCTACCAGGAGTCTCGTCTTGACCAGACGGTGCGCAGCAAAAGCGGTGCCATAGGGGTGATGCAGGTTCTCCCTGGCACAGGCAAGGAGTTAAACGTTGGAGACATTAAATTAATCGACCCCAATATTAATGCCGGTGTGAAGTACATCCGCTTTATGCGCGATCGTTATTTTGCCGATGAACCCATGACTGAAATGAACAAAATGCTTTTTACTTTCGCTTCCTATAACGCAGGCCCAGCAAAAATTGCCCGGCTTCGCAAAGAAGCCACAGCCAATGACCTTGATCCCAACATATGGTTTAACAATGTTGAACGCATTGCGCAAAAACGTATCGGCAATGAAACAGTACAATATGTCAGCAATATCTTTAAGTATTACGTTGCTTACCAGCTCATCACAGAACAAATAAAAGCCCGCAAATCAGAATTACCTGCGGACGCCAGCGCGGCTGAATAGCCCTGCCGTTTTAAAACTCCAGCACTCTTTTTCAGTAACATCCCTTGCCTTGAATGTCGAGATTTATTACTGTATATAAACACAGCCTTAAAAGGAACATATTGATGTTCGTAGAACTGGTTTACGACAAACGAAATGTAGCGGGCCTTCCCGGTGCAAATGAAAAGATTCTTGCAGAGCTAACCCGACGAGTTCAGTGCATTTTTCCGGATGCCGATGTCCGAGTGAAACCCATGCAGATGAACGCGGTTCACAGCGATTGCACGAAAAATGAGAAAGAAAAGATCAACCGCCTGGTTGAAGAGATGTTTGACGAAGCGGATTTCTGGCTGGTTAGCGAAGACTAAAAACAGGTCGAACAACAATGAGAAAAACAACCATAGTATTAATCGTTGTCGCCATTCTGGTCTGGCTTGCAAGCCAGCAGGGTTGGATTTAACGAACCACGAAGGAAGCGCTTGCGATAGTAAGCCTTCCTTCGATTTTGATTTCATACAGACGAAAAAAAACCACCTGAAAGGTGGTTTTCTTAAATATGGTGCCGACTACCGGAATCGAACTGGTGACCTACTGATTACAAGTCAGTTGCTCTACCTACTGAGCTAAGTCGGCGTGGAATGCATAGTACATAAACTCGATCTACGATGCAATTCCTTGCGAACTGTTCGCTTAAAAATTCAACTTATTGTTATAAAATCAACCAGTCACGAGCGAAAAATCTGTATTTTGTGTAAAAATCGCACTTCTCATAAACCGGTTACGGCGATTTAAAACACTTTTGATGAGAAATCGTTTTTGACTTCGCTTTCTATATAAGTGTTCAAACCCCATCCGGCACGCGCCAGTTCTTTCATTTTTTCCAGATGCTCGGGCCCTGGATGACGGATATCGTAGAGATACACGTGATTATTCTTGAACCGGACTTTCATTGAGTTTGCATCAATCTGGAAACTGACAACCTGTGAATCGCCGCTTTTGTTGGAGTAATTTTCCATACCACATCCTCTTTGGCTGAACATGAACTCTAATGAATTCATCTATTAATCACGCCCAGCGTTTTCGTAAAGGGTGGTAGCTCACGATTTCAGTAAAATAATAATAAAAAACGGGAGCACCAGGCTCCCGTTTTAGCATCAGCAAAATCGCTAATTACATATGTTCGATCATCGCGTCGCCAAACTCTGAACATTTCAGCAGCTTAGCGCCTTCCATCAGGCGTTCGAAATCGTAAGTTACGGTTTTGGCGTTAATCGCGCCTTCCATACCTTTAACAATTAAGTCTGCCGCTTCGAACCATTCCATATGACGCAGCATTACATTAGCGGTTCGTGACTAACTCATTGATATAAAATGCAAAGAAGATAAATAACGATGAGGTTTTCACTAAAAAGGGCTTTATCTAACTTATTGTTATAGCGAACTATTACGATAGTTTTGGGGAATGATTTTCTATCTTATCCGGCGAATTACCCACCCAAATAATGGCGGTGGGTTCAACTCCCCCCAGCTCCACCACTTAGGATAGGACAGTGCAAGGACAACACCTTGATAAACATGATGTTACGGCTCCAGACCGGACACTGTCGAGACACAAACGGGACTAAAAAGGATACGCAAAAGATACGCGGCTCCTTCTCCCAACAGAAACCCGCCTAGGCGGGTTTTTTGTTGCCACCTTTTCGGGAAAACAAACTTATTACATGACCGGCAAATCATCCTGCCTGGTAGCTAGAATAATATTCACTACTTTTCCGATCACAACCGCGTCATCAAGTGCCTCACCTTCAATAGCTTCACCATCCGCGGTAATGAATGATGAGCCCTGTAACTTCGCGAATTGTGTGCTTCCACAGAACTGAATCAGCATCGTGTCACCCTGCTTCAGCCTCGCGGATTTGCTGAGTAAAACGTAGCCTTCATCATTCGTCACCAGAACGGTATCACCAGGCGTGACGCCGAGTATATCGTTGAGGTCTAATGGCTTACTGACGTAATCAGCCGCTGGAGAGGGGAAGCCCATAGTTAAAGCCCTCCATTTGGGTTGTAGAGCATAAAGGTACGAGCGTCCCCTTCCTGCGTTGATACGTCTTTAAAAGTAGTAACGTAGAATTCAATCCACTTATTGGCTTCCTTCTGACTCCAGTACCAGTTCACTTTCTCCAGTTCCCGAACAAAATCAGCGGTCGTAACCGTCCGTCGTCCGCTCTGTTCAAGCCTGATTGCATGGTGAAATGCAGATTCAATATCGGATTTACGAGGCATAATTTACCCTTTCATCATTACTGTATATGCATACAGTATAAATTCATTAAAAGGGAGATCAAGCGATCTGGATCGTTTCTCTGGCACTGAAATGTCGAAAGGTGGTAAAGGGCTTTAATGATGAAGGAATTACGCGTTGTGTAAATTTTCAGAACTAACGCTTCTATCAAAGGTTCCTATTCTGGTTTGACGGGCCATACAGGGTTGGCTGGGTCAACTTTCGTCAGTGCATAGCGATACTTCTGCCAGGCAATTAACTTTGGCTTGTCAGCATCATCAATGTAGCCACCGTCCAGCGCATCCTTCAAAGGGGCAATGACGCCATTGGCTTCACTAATCAATGATTGGACTTTTGCAGTCGCGGTAATAATTAGCTCTTGCTGCGTCGGAGGTGGTATATCTGCCCATGCTGGCATTTTGTCCTTACCGGCGATGCGCACCTTGCCAATTCTTGATGCTGAGAACTCAGTAAAAACAGCAGTCTCGACTTCAACGACATCACTCAAATCCCAGCCTGCTGATTCATAATCATCAGTCAGTACCTCGGGGAAAAATGCGTTATGTAAAGCAGACCATAAATATTTCATATCAGTACCCCACCGCACGGACAAAGACATCAAGACCAGAGTTCAGGTAGGTTGATGCCAGACGGCAGGTAAACTTATCCACCGGCAGCCCGGATACAAACGGTGTACCGTCACGTGTTGCACTAACACCCGCGTAAGTAACATGTACTCCATAACATTTGTTAGGGAATGGGTTCGGGAACAACACATCAATGGTGCCGTTGACCGTAGCTGATGGGGCTATTGGAATGGTTGCGGAAAACCACTGTTCCATAGCACCCGTTGGGTCTTTCTTAAATCCCTGCGTTGCATTCGAAAAAGTAAAACTGCCCATGTCCGGTATCTGGTTCGCACCAGTACCCACATCACGGGACGCGGCAGCTTTCAGACCAAGATTTGAGAGAAACGCCGCTTTGTCTGCAATATCAGAGCCATTTAACGACGCATCCAGGAACAGAGCTTTTAATGCTGTTAAGAGCTGATCGTGCTTTGCTTTGTTCGGCGTGATATTTGCCGCTTCAACAATGCCAATAAGTTCTTCCTGAATCATGTCAAAATAATCATCATCCAGTGCAGTTGCCTGCTCACCGGTTTGTGGATTGCCACGGGTAAAACCATTCTTTCCCGCGCCGAATTTATCTTTCTGCGCAGTAGCTGTATCAATACGATGTGCCATTTTTTCTCCGGATTACGGATATTTGAAGATGAGATAGGTATGGGAAGGACAAAGTTTACTGAGCACACACTCAGCAACGGTATCGCCCCAGATACGAAGGGAAGAATCACAAGTGCTTATGCAGGTCATACTGATGGCATCGGTCGAGGAAGGCATGTTCACTTCCCAGTAGTAACGCCAGTCGATAGAGAAAACCTGCTCATTGCAGTCTGAAATACATTTAAAGGGTGACTTATCGTAACGGGTGATCGTGGCATCAGGCTTTCCCAGTGCTGCAAGTTGTGCCAGATAAAATGCCTCGTTAATCCCACCCGCCAGGTTAACCTTTGCATCCAGGCGCTGCTGCCGCTGCTGCAAAGTCTGAGTGCCTCTGGGAATACATTCATCCGGCAAACCACAGCACAATTCCCAGCGGTCAATAAGTTCTGTCGTCGTGCGTGGGTCGAGTTCCAGCATCAAATCATTACCACGCTGATGAACTCTCAGCAGAGACGGGGCGGCCCCCGCAATCCCTGGATCATCTACTGACCACGCAGGGCCAGGGGGAAGCAGCGCAGACAGCAGGTTGGTGTAATCATCTTCTATCAGGTCCACGTCAATACCCCCAGAACAGCCAGCTCATTTTTTGCGATTGTTACAGGTGCTGCCGGCGCAATGAGCTGATGACTGTATTCCCCGGTCGCAATAGACACCGCCTCGTTAATACGTGAAAGTGTTAGCTCCCCCTCTGGATACCCGTCCCGGAGCAGGAAAGACCGAAGTTCTGCGGTGACAGAGGCGCGTACAGCGGCGGTATCCGGCGTCAATTTGATATGAAAATCTACAACCTTAGGAACGGGTGCGAAAACATAAAGAGAAGAGCCGGCGACAGGTGACAGGGGTTCAATGTGTTCTTTTACAGCCTGAACTGTACCCGCATCCGGTACCGGGTTGACCGGGTCGCTGCTGGCAACCATGACGCCAACAGAACCCGCCCCCATCCAGTGGCGATAAGTCCAGGCGCGTGTAATGCCAGGAACCTCTTTAGCCCAGACAATATAATCACCGTCTGCGCCCCCCATTGGTGTCCAGTAATAACGCTCGATGACTCGCGCTCGCCAGGTTTCCAGATCTTCAACGTCGAACCCCTCTTTTATCGAGTCAGCTAACCCTCCTGATGGCAGCCCATTGACAGGTGTGACGAGGATGAGGCCTGTGCCATCATCAGCATTACCCGTCACCCCCGAAATATCGCAAATGATAGGAACACGTAATACACCACCAGCACTGGTTGCATCCGCTGTTGCCGTGTATTGCAGGAGGTCATCTCGCTGAATGACGCTGCCCATCAAAACTTTCAGACCGTCAGCGACGCCATCCCAGCGCATAAAACCTGATGCCGTTGTCGCAGCTTTGCGTGGGCAGCGCTTCATCGCGGCGTGACGAGTCAGCCAGATTTCGTCACACGTATCCGGTAGCATGTTCATCGCCAGGTAATCTATGTAGCCATACAAAGTATGAAGCGCTGCTGCATAAACCTTTGCACGGACATCCTCATCCATACGACGCAAGTTATCGTTGATATCCAGCCTCGCGAACAAATCGGAACGGAGCATACTGATGTTTTCTGCCAGCGTAGGGCGCTGGAATTCACTGTCCGCCATGGCTTATTGCGCTCCATAAATCGTCAAAAGAAAGGGTTACTGGCCCGGTTCGTCGCCATAGTGTGATGTTGTTGCTCAGGGTAGTAATACCGGTCCGCTGAATATCCAGATCAATTCTCGATACCACGCCGTCGTCCAGCATCCATTGCAGGCATTCTTTGATGTAAGTTCGTACGGTATTAGTGATTTGATTCGTCAGTTTGCTGCGCTGAAGCAGCCAGAGGCGGGAGCCATAACGGTCATTCTGAACAGCCGGCCAGGTATCACCCCACCACCCCATAGGTACATCGGCATTATCGTCAGGTTCAGCACGTCGGTGTGTAAAAAGAGAAATAACAACAGCACGGGTAAGAGGGTCGAGCTGATCTGTTGCTTTCATCTGCTGCCCGTTTACCGTCAGCATAAGTTCCATCACGCCTCCATTTTTGTGTCCGTTTCTTTAGTCTGCTTGCCCTGACCGTTTTCCAGATGTGTATGACCGTTATAAGCCAGACGCATTGCCGCCATCGTCAGACCATTACTGTCACACTGGTCTTTGATCTGGCCGGTTACCTCGATATCCATTTCAAAGCGGGCTTTAGGGGCATTTTTGAAAGTGATGAGTTTGCCGGCTCCATCCACAACGATGCCGTCTCGTGTCAATGTCACACTCTGTCCCTGGTCATCATAAAAAGCCACCTCGCCAGTTTTTAGCCCCTTGAGACGATAGCGCCTGTCAGCGACCAGAACAGCCACGCCGTGTGAACGGTCGCCATCGGGGAAAAGTATGATCGCCTCTGAACCGTCTTTGGCTCGTGATGTGAAGCCATAAGGCTCAAGATGCTCGATAGCTGCTTTCGGCTCGCCGGCTATCAGCTCAACATCAATGGTCTGGCATTTGGTCTCTGGATTAAGACTCTTTACTACAGCACGGCTAATCAGGTTTATCACCTGCCGTTGCATTCGCTCTAAAGCTCCCATCAGAATGTCACCTCAGTGGATGTTTTCTTTTTCTTCCGCGCCTTTGGATCTTCAGGTTCAGGCAGGTATGCATCCGGAGGGCCGACTCGCAACTCCGTCAGCGTGCCGCTACTGTCTTTTGTGAAATTAACCTCAGCAATCAGAAGTTCTCGATTATCAAAACCGCAGACAGGATCTGATATAACCACGCGCTGGTTTGGTTGCCACAGGCTACCGTTCCCCTGTCGCCACCCCTGAACCACATATGTGGTTTCGTCGGTCCTGGCTGCACGCTGACGCGCTTCAAATTCAGCACGCGCAATGCAACTGGCACCAGTAGCTTGTCCAGTCTGTTGCATAGACATCGGCCTGTATCGAGAAATGGAGGCATCAGTGGTTTTTGCCCGTAAAGCTGTAGTGGTGGCCACACCAAAGTCGGCATCATTCCCCGCACGCTGCCCCGCGACCTGATAAGTTGAAAATCGCTCCCTGATGCTCTTTTCTGAATCACAGGAAAGAATGTTTTGCCCGAGCACCAAAGCAGTGTGGGCTTTTGTAGCACCAATACTGCCAATCACCAGCCGTCCTTCTGGGTCGTCGTATGCGAGGGCCTGTTGCTGACCAAGCATTTTGTTAATCACGTCTATCACTTTTTCGCCGTGATCTGGTTGCACTGCAGGAATGGGGGTTGAAGGTGCTCCGGTATTGACGACCTCGATACCAAACGGTTTGGAAAGCGCAGCGGCAACCTGCACCAGTGACTGACCGTTAAACTGTGCGGGTTCTGCGGTACAATCAATTAGATCAGCTGTCAGGCTTCTTCCGGAAATCCCGGCACTAACAGACCGGGCATCGTAGCGAACAGGGGTTGCCTCAACCCAGCCCGTAATAACCAGGTCATCGCCGATCAGGACTTCGACACGATCTCCATTTTTCACTCTAGGACTGAATGCCTGGTCAGTATTTTCACCGGGCCACTGGCGGGTAATTTCGACACTGAAATCACGCGCCAGCCTCTCAACGCCCGCGCCAATCCGTACAGATGTCCAACCGCCCCACTCCCGACCATTGACTCTGAGGGTAACTATATCGTTCATATTCATGCCCACACGCGAGCTGGCGTATCGGGATTGACCATGAACTGAGCCAGCGCCGATGTATCAATCTCATCAACAATACGCAGATTGATATGCCAGCCTGGTTCAGGTGAATATTCCGGCTCTTCAGCGTCGGGATTATCGGTGGTGTAAATCACTCCGATGACATCGATGCAGATGCCTGGATGATAAAAGGCACCGCTTTCGTCCTGTTCGAAACCAAAGCCAACCAACGCTGCTCCGGCTTGATCCTCATTAGGGAATTTCAGATAGATGTCTTTCATTAGCGGAGGCTCTTAATTTGGGCGTCGTTGAGTGCGCGGTGCCATATGCGGAAATTGCGAATATGACCATAAAATTGTCGGGAAATAGTACCGGGGCCTGAGAGAATTGAACCGCTGCCGCCTGACCCTTTAATATGGTCAGCTATCAGCGCAGTCTTGCTGTTCAAATAATAGGTTGCACCTACACCTTCAACAAATTTTACAGTATATGTTTTATAACGATCTGTTGGGTTCACAGGTAAACTGCTACTCCCCCAACACAGTGGGCCAGAAGTACCACGAGTGAAATAAAATCCTTTATTTTGTGAAAGTGATGACGTTTCAATTATTCGGGGCCATGACCCAAACATTGAATTAGCATCACTAATTTCTGAAGAAATTGTCATCTCGTTGCCCGTATTAATTAAATTTAATTGCGGGTCTAGGCGTACATTATCCGGAGTGCGTGTTACAGCAGCCCCGTTCGTTGGAATATAGCTCGTTGCGAAGGGAAGGGCTTCAATCTGCACTCGACCCACAATAAATTCACTCCCACCTGTAGGCTGGGGGCTGGTATACAGAATAATCGTACCCTGCGCCGCGGCGGCTAAATTGATAGTTTGCGACACCCGAACAAAATCGGGCGCGTTTGCGGCGGGAATATCTACAACGCCGTTTGGCGCTTTTTCAAAGCCAAAACGGAAACTACCAGATATAACCTTCACCCAACATGAGCAAGTGTAATAGCCGGGCTGTAAAGTCCCCAGGGATGCGTTATACGTTCCCGCTAACCCTGTGGTGCCTGTGATATGTAAAAACTCGGTGCCTTCATTCACATACGTATGATTTGCGGATCGAGTCCACGCGCCCGCTGTAACCTGCGGGTTACTTTGCGCCATAAGATTCGTACTCTGCCCCTCAATCAATAAACCTTCTTTCTCGAATCGTGGTTCGTTAATTGCCGCCGTTTGCAGCACACCTGATTTATCAATATAGGTGGCTGTACTGGCGCGAGTGAATGTCGCGCTGCGCGATGGCAACTTGATAGTTTCGGCGCCAACGGTAATTGTGTCCTGAGCGCCGAAACCAGCCTCCATTTTTAAGCTGTCATTAAAAGGGATCCAGACATCAGGATATGGCGCGTTCCAGTTATCCGGGTTGGCGACTGCGGCGCGGTCAGCCTCTGCTTTTGCAGATAACTCACTGGCTTTGGCATTTAATTCAGACTGAAGCGCCTTACTGGCAGATATTGCAGGGCTCTCTGTAAGTGCATCGAGAGATCGTTTAACACGCTCTGCAAGACTGGGTTGAGGTAAAGAGCCCGGTACATCAACCATTTCACCTTCGGGTGAATTCATTACTTTTTCAAACGCTTCGACAGCAGCATTCAGGCGATTAACGGCGGAGTCTGCGTTAGTAAATTGAGACATGAGTATCCTCAGAATCCAAGGGCAGCTGCTTTTTCAACAGAAATGGCCCAGTTTAAATAGTCTGAAGCGGTCGCTTCGATTTGCTGCTCAGTTATTGAGAAATAGACAGGTGGCAATTGCATTCCAAGGCTGGAAATCCTGATTGACTGAGCAGGAATAAAGCCAGGGTGGGCAATTTTGTTTCGCTGTATCAGTTCATCTGCCCTGTTCGCATCATCATAAATCTGCGCCGCTAGCACCAGGGCAGGCAGACTTTCAGGCAACTTTATCGTTGCGCTTTTTTCTGTCTGTTTTAATCGCTGCTTAATATCGGTATTCAGGTCGGCTTTTACACGGCGCAGCGCAGAGAAAATCTGGTCGTTGCCAGTACGACTCATTTCTTTATCAAGCGCACTATTCAGCGTGTCGCGGATTTCAACCAATTCGTCCCATGATGGAACCGCAGTTGGTGTTGATATTTGCGGAGCATCATTCAGAGCTGGATGAGATACCGTTGCCCAACCTGAGGGGGTGTCCTGGCCCACCATCATTTGTGATCCCGGCACAGGCAAATCAACCACTGTGTTGGCCGCTTCGCTGATTGCTGTCGCCCGGATAGCGCTGGCAACATAATTGCTCTGCTCTTTCGTCGTTTTCGTTGTAGCGCTATCAGTTTTCCAGACACCTCTTGGCGCCAGGTCACTGCCAAGGCTGATGCCCGAAAAGGATTTAATCATTGCGAAGAGATCACCTGAATTGCCATACAGACGATTACCTGCCCTCCACATTGTTTGTAACTGGTCGACGAAGGTTTTTCCCGAAGATGGTGGCGGAAGCAGTACAGAAATATCCCCCTGCATCAGTCTGGCCGCATCTGACACCGCTGAATCAACCATCTTCATTGAGTCGGATACATACCCCATCATCCCTGTTGCAGACTTCATCACATCGTTCTGAATAAAATCAGCCACGCCATCAATGCTGAAGTTATTAAAGTCATCGCTAATGCATTTGTTCAAAGCAGAGCAAGATGATGTCAGGTTCTGCGCGGTGGCGGCGCCGGAGGTTGGATAAGAAAGCTCACCGGCTTCGACAAACCGCAGGTCAAAGCGAACCATGCGGCCTTCGTTGTTTGTCGTGCTGACGCGGATATCACCATCAACACACACCTGCAATTCACCAAAAGTGGGGTGAACAAGTGCCCCTGGCCCTGGTTTATTCAGTGCTTCAATCAGCTTGTCGCGCTGGTCGAAACAGTCATCGCCGATGACATACGCTGTGATGGTAGGACGAAATGTAACTTTACCGAGGTCTTCGCTGTAGGGCTTATCACGATTGGGAAATTCGTGGGTTTCCATTCGGCGGCCAACAACGGCACTTTCTTCTTCTACTTTAAATGGTACGCCGCGGAATGACGCATTCTGCAATCGGTCTTTCCATGCCATTTTTTCACCTGTCTAATTCTGGTGTATATTGCGTGTATTCATGAATGTGCAATGCACTGGTGATTGATATGAATTTTAAGCAACGACTGAGGTAAATATGGAGTATTTAATACCGTTAATAATTGGCGTTACATTATCTTTCTTGCTTGCAAGATGGGCATATAGAAAGGAATCAACAAAATCTAGAAAGATAACTGGTGCTATTTTATTTTCTCTATTTGGTTTTTTTGTCCCTTTCATTATTTCTGCGTTCGTTATGTCTCCACCTCAACAGGAAAAGACACAAGAAGAGCTAGTCATGGCCAGACTCAGCAATTCAGTAGATGGATGCCCATTAGACTTGAAAAAAAGAGTCAAGGAAGCCATGAACGAACCTGCAAGTTTTAGTTGTATAGAAACTAATGTTATTCAGCGCAAAGATGATTACGTTTTAATGATGCAATTTCGTGGAAAGAATCAATTTGGTAGCATGGTTAAACAAGTCTCCAAAGCCGAATATGATTCTGATGGCAAATTTGTACAATTTATAAAATAGTTTAATGGGGGGTTTAACCTCCCATTCCTACTCTACCAATCCTTGTATAACCAACATCAGTAGTCACATTGATACCACTGGATTTTGATTCAATTACACGAGAACCAGCAGGCGCACCGTTTAGCTCAACCACCACTTTTGCTTCAGGTTGTTTCGATGCCATTTGCTTTATTCTGTATGGATTATCATCACTAACAACTTGATCCTGAGGATGTGCAGATGAATCCTGATTTATCTGATAGGGGTTATAACCACTACTTGGCACACCAGTACCGTACGCGCCATAACCTCCCGCCCCCCACTGCGTGGCATTCATAGTGTTAACTGTGTCGCTGGCACCATCAGTGAACCATTCAATGATCGGCTTTAATTTTGTCCACATATCCTGGAACCACTGAACTATCGGCCCCCAATTATTGATGACCATTCCAAGCGGAGACCAGTCAAATGCCATTTTTGCCCAGCGCATCCAGTCAGAAAATATTGGTTGAACAAATCCCCATAATGCTTTGAAGTACGGTCCGACAGTATCCCAGTTTGAGATAATAAGGCCCGCTGCCAAAGCGATACCAGTAGCGATCATTCCAATGGGCGACATTGCCATGGTTCTGCTTACCAGGCCAAGAGCTAAATTAACGCCCATAAATCCAAGTTTTAACGCTGCCAGACCTGCTGCTAACCCAAAAGCACTGCGAACTACTGCTGGATTACTTTCCGCAAAATCAGTAAATCTCTCAGCAAGATCTCCAAGCCATGAGGTAATCGCTTTAATATCACCGGAAAAAGCACCGCCAATTGCCGCGAGTCCATTAGTCGCGGTTCCTGTCATTGCCTCCCAAAGATTGGTCAATGTATTGAGTTGAGCGCCCACACGTTGATTCAGGGTGGCTTGCTTATTCATCTTTTGCTGAACTTGATCGTAGCCATCTTTGCCCTTATCTATCAGGGCATTTACGACCTGCAGAGTTTCTGCATCATCACCAAAAATGTTTTTCAGTACACGGGTTCGTCGAACATCATTTAATCCCCGCAACTTAGTCAGCTGGGCAATTAATTTATCCAGACCACCAAATGAGCCTTTGCCATTAGTGAAGTCAAGATTAATTTTTAGACCTGCCCCCTGCATCAGTTTATTGGCGCTATTTACCTTTTTAAGGTCAAGACCACCTTGTATAACTTTACGCAAAGCATTGCCAGCCGCCTCCCCCTGCATGCCCATCTGGTCCATCATCACGGCAATCGGTGCAAGGCCCTGAGCCGCCTTTAGCCCATCGGCGTTAACCATCTTTAGAACTGAACTGGTTTTGGAGAAGAAGGAAAGCATATTCGTGTCATCCACCCCCAGATAAAAGGCTTTCTGAATGGTATCGAACAGTCCCATCATGTCTTCAGATGCCGTACCCGTTGCATCCTGCATTTTAGCGGCAAACTCTGCGGCTGCTTCCGGGGTTTTCTTCAACTGAACGGCAAGATATGCCGTTGCTTTGCCCACGCCACCCAAAATACTTTCGGCTGGAATACCCTGGCGAACCAGCATTTGCATCATGTTCTGGAAATCAGATGTTGTTCCCGGAAGCTGGTTCCCGAGTCCAACAGCAAGTTTGTTGATCTTTTCAAAACTACTTCCCACTTCGCCATTGGCTTGCATCATGGCGACTTTAAGACCAACTGCCGCATTCTCCTGATCTGCATACGCACGCATGGACACAGTTAGCCCAGCGGCAAGCCCTCCCGCTAATGCAAGCCCCCCTTTTGACGCCTCTTCGGTTTGCTTCTTAAACCCACGAATGTTTTTCTGCATTCGTGAAAGCGCTGGCGATAATTTATCGACGCCAGTTATGAGAGCTTTCAATTCGAACTCAGCCATTGGTGTGCTTCTCCTGCTCTATTCTGTTTGCCTGACTAACCAGCAGAGGTATCTCGCTGACAGGCATGTTCAACAATTCAAAAGGGTTGATGCGCCAGTATCTGGCGCAATCGAAAAAGCGGTCGGTGAGATATTCCGCTGTCAGGCCTGGAGGAAAAAACCAGCCACCAGCCAGGCAGCACTGTTGAGATCACCAGGAGACATCTGGTCAACCGAGCTTTGTGGGATTTTTGCCAGGCGCACGATATATTTTGAGATGACATGCGCCAGCAGTTTTACTGATTCGTCCTGGTTCATTTGATAGGGATAACCGAGTTCGCGCACATCCTTCCCGGTTGGCTCATCAAACTCCAGTACAGACAGCGTTTCACCATGCGCAATGATGGGCTTTTTCAGTTCGAGTTCTGGCATTACTGGTAATCTCCTTCTTCGCCGTGGAATTCCAGATCAACGGTACCTTCTTCACCGTTATGGTTGGCTTCGCCATGTAACCAAGCTTGCGACAGAACATAAGTCATGCCGTTTGCCAGTTCTGAGGTGATCGTCATCTGGTCTGAATCAATGATTTTGCTGACAGGAAAACCTTTCGGCACTTTGAAGGTGCCTTTGGTGTATGGCGCGCGATGAGTTTCTTTACGATCCACTGAGCCATCCAGACCAAGAACATCGTCGTTGATCTTCGTGTTCATTGGCACTTCAATCCCACCGGTCAGCGACAACTGCAGACCATCAATTTTGAAATAACAGGTGCCGGCAATCTTAGCCATTATGCTGTCTCCTCCTGGTACTGAAGACGGAACTGATTAAGCAGCGCGAACACACGCAGCTGGTTGACGTAATCCGGTGGGTAAAGCACGTTGATGCGGCTCGGGTTATTCGCATCACGTTCAACAATAAGATGCTGCTTGAACAGATCGTAGTTTTCGACAATCCCTTCTCGCTCCATCTGGCGATACGTCGCCAGCAACTCGCCTTTAATCACTGCTGGCGTAACAATCGCCTGCCCGGGACCAAAGCGGGTACCGTCATTTGCCAGTTTATGGCGCCCGTATTTGCTGGTAATCACCGTACGCAGACGGCGCAGCACATAAGCACTGGTATGAAGCGTTTCACTGTCGAGATAACTGTTATCTGCAACGCCAAAGGCATTCTTTTTATAGGTGGTGATATCGCGCTGAACGCGTAGCACACCACCTTCGGTGTAGGCCGTCGCAATACCATGGGTCAGCAGGCTTTGTTGTTCCGTTTTAATGAAACGCTTGCCCGTTGGTGGTGGAAGCATTCCGACCAGTTCGCCCGTTTGTGTGGGACGCGCCGGATCGATACGCAGGAATACCGCCGCGCGAGCTGTCCGGCTGGCTGCCAGTTCATCCGGACATGACTGAACTGTTTTTTCGTAGCCCGCCAGAGTGAGATGCTGGTCGTTGAACATGTCGCCCACTGTCACCAGGTCAGACACTGCAGCAATTTTTGCCGTATAAACATGGCCGTAAATCTGACGAAGCCAGCTCCAGCGACCGGAAGAGTCATTCATCTCGAGCGTGAAAGTATTGACGGATGCGGTGTCGTTATACGGATGGCCGATGTAATCAAATGGTTCATCGCCCATTGCGGCAATTGTTGCGGTCAGCGCAGGTGCGCCCGCGCCAGCCGTTCCGTTGGCAATAACAACATTGACACCTGCCGGCAACGTTTCACCGCCACTGAAACCGTAGTAGTTCAGCGAAACGGGGATGTCGTTTGCCCATGTGCCTTTATGGCGCGCGGTCAGTGTCACCACACCTGCGGCCGCAGTGGCAGTAAATGGCGTCTGCCCGTCCGCCGTGATGGCACTGGCAATACTCGTTGCGATAACCGCCAGTGCATCGCCAGTGGTGACATTGACCTGAATGCGCCGGCGACCAACATAAAGACTGATGACACCCGAAGCCGCAGCTGACCCGGTAACAGTCAGGGTGAACGTCGCCGCCGTACCTGCGGTATCAGGGACTGCAATGACCCACAACTCGCCGAATGGGTCAGTTTGTCGGTAAGCTTCAACCATACGAGCAAGCTGGCTGCCAGCGCCACATTGGCGGACTGCATAATCCGGACTGGGCATCAAAATCAGTTGATTGGTGGCAATAGCCGCCCCCGCATTAACGTGTCCAATCAACAATGATGGTGCACTGGTTTGTGCGGTGTTGGCTGCGCTGTTATCCATCTCTGCATAAAACAGCGGAACACGGATATCGGACGGAATGCCATTAAATGAAACTGTCATTTATCCTTCGCCTCTTTAGCAGACTCAGCCTTTTTTTCGGGCTGAATAATTTCAATATCTCCGTCCTGTTCGCGACGGTACCAGTACTGACTTTCTTCAACGTTTCGCCCGGAGTCAGGCAAAAGGTCACCGCGGGCAGGATCAGGAACTGATCGCCCGTCTTTAGGTTTTACAAGCATGTTGCCTCTCAGGTGGTGAGTTTTATCTCTGTGTGGTGCTCAATGACGCCATCCGGACCGTGACCAGGTTCAATAAAGTCAACATCTATTGACAGCGATTTGAACTCGTCCAGTTCAGCCAAATCATCCTGCTGGCGGGTATCGTCTTCGCTCAGCTCGTTATCGACCACAAAATCGAACTGGTAGATAAGTTCATGTCGGTTTAAATCCAGCAGGGTTCCGCCGTCATAGCAAATAGGCTCTCCACGTGGCTCAGGATTCCAGCCCAGCAGTGCTTTAAATAACATCTGCCTGACTCCATGAACAACATCGTAGGCCGCAAACTGGCCCAGCTCGTCACGCCCATTACTGACCATCACAATGACTGAAAAACCTTCTTTCAGATCCTGCCAGTAGTCGGTCTGGCTCTTCTGTTCGCCAGGCACATCATCCCCGGGAACGACATACGCAGCAGGTAAAAGTAGCTTCCCTGCATCAGGGAGGTTTTTGAATTGCGCAGCACCCGCCACCCGATTCTGAAAATACGGGCAACGTGTACGGAGCGTGGCAATTATGGGGGTGAGTTTCATTAACGCCGTTTCTCCGGTTTAAGTGATTGCCGCAATTCACGGGCAAGGAAATAGCGGGTCCAGGAGCTGTTTTTATTCAGCGTTTCAACCATGAAGTTATTACGCGGAGTCAGCCGCCAGCCGCTACCACCGGAGGCACCACGATGGTGGCCACGCTTACGTTTCGCCCCGCCGCGCACGCCGTAGAACAGAAATGCCGGATAAAAGTCGCCGTTGATCATCCGGTTTCCCTGACCGTTACGTTGGTTGGGCGCAATGCGTGTCATAAAACCAGGGCGTCGCTTACTGGCCTTCGGCACCATGAAACCAATTGAACGAGCCAGTCGACCAGTCTGAAACCCCGGATTGTCACCGGGCTCTGAACGGCCACGCCGCATCACCAGGCGGCGTGCATCACGCATGTGCACCTGTCCTATGCGGATAAAAGCCCGACGAACGCGCGCGCGGTTGAATCGCATTTCATTGGGTTGCTGAAAATCAACGTGAAAAAAGGGTGTCGCCATTACTGCCACCTCCTGCGTTTTCCGTCAATTCACCCAGCTCGGTACATTCAAGTAACAAGAAACGCCGCTTATTATTCAGGTCTCTTGAGCGCCTGACGCGCAATACCGTCGCCCCCATCACCACCTCATAATCCGAAGTAATTCCCCTGCGCCAGCGGACAGTGATGTAATGCGTAATGGCATTATCTGTCTGCGCCGTTTCCTGCAGGGTTGTGGCGCTCGTTTGCCGTACCTTCGCCCAGACTGGATATTTCACCGGATACTCAGGGGTGGTACCAAAATCTGCCGCTGGCTGATCTACCCGCATGCGAATGGTTACCCGCGTGTCCAGCTCTCCGGGATCGGGTAAAATGTAGGTCGCGCTGGTTTGCGCCTGGCGAAGTTTCATAGCGGAATAAACCTGTAGGGTCCCACCAGCCACTTATATGACAGCGGCATTTCAAGCTGATCAACCTCTGATACTGAAGAGCGGTTTTCGTAAAAGTGGGTCGCTAACATCAGCATGCCCAGCTTCACGTCCTCCGGTAACTTAAGACCGTCAGGATCAGCCTCAGGCACCGCTTCGGTAGCTGCATAAAGCTTGCGATTCAGAAAGGTTTCCGTCCGGGTCTGAACGGCGCCACCCAGCAGATTCAGTAGCTCATCCTCTTCGGTAAAATCGTCCTCCAGCTTAAGCTGTCTTTTTAATTCCTGAAGCGTCACAAGCATGGGGAACTCCATGCCCGCCAGATGACGGGCATAAAAAAACCGCTTTCGCGGCAGGATTCAAATCAAGGGTAATTAAGGCGCTTTACCCACCAGCGCTTTAATCGCTGCGGTATCTTCCAGCACACAGTCAAAGCGATGGAATGCCAGGAAGGCGGTCTGATCGTATTCTGCATAACGCTCTACCAGGCGTTTAAGTGTCATGTAAGCCACGCGGCGAACGATGAAGCGGTTAAAGTCCCCAAGGTAGATGAATTTCTTGCTGGCAGCAGCGTTCTCGATGGCCTGATCGATAACATACGGGATCCCCAGAACTGTCGCTGGCGTGCCCCCGGTGATATCAGGCAACCAAAGTGGGCGCCCCTGTGTATCTTCCATTTGCTCAATGTTCGCCAGCGTTGCGTCATTGAACGCCCAACGGAACGATGGTCCGCCGCGGTATGCCGGATCAAGTGAGTGAATCAGCGCGTTCATATCCTTCCAGTTAAAGGCTGCAGCAGCTGAACTGGACGTTGTACCCGTTACAGAAGCTGCAAGCCCCTTAGGCTGCTGAGGCGTCCCGGCACCCGTACCCTGCACGAGATATTTAGCTTCACCACGCCCGATTCGCTGCGCGATACGACCAGCAAGGTATGCCTCAATATCAACGCCGCTGTCCTGCAGCAGTTCGTTGGACACTCGAATGATTTTAGATGACAGTTTTTTGGCACCCAGAATAGCAGTACCGAACGTGACATCCCCCTCAGAGGCTGCTGCATTTTCTGCGAGCAGTTCGCCTTCTTCAGCGGTACCGTCTGAAGTTGACCAGGAGATATCCTGACCATTAGAAGTATTCAGAATCTGAGCAACGCTTGCGATCCCGCCATAGACTTTCATTGAGTCGATGATGGTATTACGCATTTGGGTCGGTACTGTATAACCACCTTTATCGTCAGGTGTCGTGCCCTGAGCTCGCAGTTCTTTGACGGCCTGACGCTCTTCAGATGTCAGTTCGGAAAAGCCGTGGCGCAGAAGGCGGTCAAACGCAGCCGCGCGCCGTTCGTCAGTTTTTGCGTTCGGATTGGCTGGATCTTTGATTTGCTGATGACGATTTTCCTTCTCATTTTCGTCAATATAGTTCTGATCCTGGCGGCGCAATTCTTCTTCGCGACCGATACGCTCGTCCAGCGCATCCAGCTCAGTTTTAGCTTTGTTCCAGTCAGTGCGCTGTTCATCGGTCCAGGTGACATCACCGATTTTGTCATGCAGTGCGCGCATATCAGTGGCGATAGTATTTCGTTTTTGCTTCAGTTCGTGCAGTTTCATCGATTTTCCTTACACATTAAGAAGGGTCAGCAGGCGCTCTCGCGCCATTCGTTGGTTAATGGCGTTCTGTAGCGCACCGCTGTCGCGCGCCTCCTGCCAGGCTTTCATTGAACGGACACCAGAATCGGCCTCCTGATACGCGGGGTAAGTAACCGGACTGACATCAAACAAACGAGAGAAGCGAGAGATTTCGCGGATCACGATCCCCTCTTCGTCTTCAAACCAGTGCTCACCATCACGAGCGACACGAAAGGCGAAAGACGATTGATTAATGTCACCCCGCAGCATTGGTGCCAGCACTAAATCACGGATAGTCTGGGTATCTGGTGCGTTGATGTCGTAGCGCAGGCCTTTGTCATCCACGCCAACTGTCAGCGTGCCAGAGGAGCTGCGCCCCAGAATAAAGTTCGGATCATGGTTAAACAGGCCGCGAACGTCATCACCCAGTACGTCATCAAATGCGCCCGGTTTAATGATTTCGCGGAATCCCCAGAGAGGTTCTGAACGGCTGTTAAAAACAGAGCCGTAACCGATAATGCGCGTCGGCTGTTCGCCCTGCTGCTCGGCACGGACTTCTCCGCTGTAACAGCGAGTCTCGCGGTCACTCATCGGTTTTATCCTCATTGGTTTTATCGGTGTTAAAACTGTTCGCAGGATTGGCTGCATTGACGCTCACCAGCATTTCATCCAGACCTTTAACCGGGTTCATGTCTTCAAATGCACGGGCCTCATTGCGACTCATCCAGCCATCGGTGATGGCGAAGTGATAGAACTGAGCGCGTTCCTGCGGTGTGCCGCGCAACAACCCGGCCAGATTAAAGCGAATGTAATAGCCGGCGGCGCGTTCGGACCGGGTAAACAAGCGACGGTTTAGCTCCTGCTCCCAGTTCGCCACCCAAGGCATCATGCTGTAGCGCACAAACTGAATGGCCTGTTGGGTAATGTTGCTGAAGGTGGCTTTTTCCAGGTCGTTAATCATGTGTGCAGGAACGTTAAAAATACCTGCAATCATCGAGCGGTTGATTTTCAACATATCGATAAGCTGAGCATCAACAGGGGAAACAGTGAGCGCCTTGTAATCGAGGTCAGCAGGCAGAAGCATGGTTTTGTTTTCCTGGCTGCGTAATGCCAGGGATGCTTTCTGCCACATTTCCTTCAGGCGAGCCCAGCCATCTTTATTAAGCTCACCTTTTACTGAAACAATGCCGGCTGGCCGGGCATTACCACCGAAAAAGCTCTCAGTGTATTTCTGGCCACTCATCCCCATACCAATCGTTTCTGCATGCTGAAGAATCGGGCTGAGTCCCATTTTCTGGTTATTCCCCAGCGCACGGATATGGATCATGTCATCCGGGCTGACTGCAAACGCCCCTTCTTCGTTATAAACACCGTAGGTATAACGCCCACCTGTTTTCAGAAGCGTGGTTTCCCATGGCATACAACTGTCAATACTGGATACCTGCCCGCGGCGATCCCGCTTTATCCAGGAATATCCATTACCCCAGCCGAGAATGTGACGCTGTTTCAGCTCACGCCATTTATAGCTGGTCTGCCAGATATTCGGCTCATCATGGATCAGGTAAAACAACGGGTGATCCCGTGCCGGTTCGACGAGATTATTTGTCTTGCGCATCACATGCAGAGGCATTTGCGCCAGGTTGGAGGAAAGCACATAAATGCAGGCGTAAACCGCAGCCAGTTTCATGGATGTTTCCGGTGTGACGTGAACATCACTCCCAAAAATTCTGTCCATATCTGCTGTTTCACCGCTCAACGGTGTAGCCGGGTTTTCCAGTGGTTCATTACGAAACAGGGCTTCAAATAGCACGTTTCCCCCTCCTGGCAGCAGTCAGCGCGCCCACCAGCAACAGGCTGCCGGAAAACATCAGCGCTGGTGCCAGACCAAATTGCAGGTAACACCCTGCCGTGAGCAGGCCAAATCCGGCGAGCCCAGTGGCATCAGTCAGCAGTGATTTCATAAAAGTAAGAGGTCTTCGTCAGGATCCAGAGATGATAGGAAGTCACCGGGTTCGTGTAGCATTGCTCGCCCGATAGCCATAATCAGCGCAACAGCGCCGTCAATCTTTGCATCAGCGGTTTCTTTAATCGGCCTGACAACATCATCGTTACCCGGCAGGGTTTTGCCGATCACGTTGCCAATACACCAGGTCATGATCGGATTACCATCATGATGAAAGCGGCCTGATTCTATTGCCGCCTCCAGTTCCTTCATGGGGTCACTCATGTGGGTGTAGTTCTGGACGATGGTTATCGGGTTTAGCCCTTCATCTGCCAGTTCATGCGACAAACCGGTGGCCCCGTGCGGATCAATCGCGCTTTCGTCTACCGGATTCGACTTGTTAAGCGTCTTGGTATCTTCAAGTATTTCTCGGTAATCCACTTCCGCACCATCCGTTGGGGTCAGATGGCCTGTTGTTACCCACTTTTGAAAGCGCTCAGCGGTGCGCTGGTCATTGGTATCAGCGCTATAAACAGTGTCATATGGCACCCAAAATTTCGGTGCAATGCAGTAGTAGTGCTTTTTCCCGTCAATTTCCCGGGTAAACAGCCTCACCCGGCTGTTAAGGTCCAGTTTGCGTGCAAGGTCAAATCCCAGCGTGCAGGACTGCCCCTCAAATTGCTCGAGTGTCAGAAGAGGATTTTCACAGTTGCGCCAGCTGACCATGTTGAAGTAAGCCGCTTTCGCCGATACCCAGATATTGAGGTGCTTGGTTTTAAACACGCCCGCCTGGCGCGCGTTGTTGATGGCGCGCTGCTGCTGACTAAGAAGAAAGTCGCTGTAAACCGAGATCCCCATATTCGGATTGGCTTTCGCCAGTACCTTCGGGTCTGTCCAGTCGTCACCCTCATCAACGGTGTAGATAACGCCAAACAGCTCTTCGTTGGGCACCGTACCATTCAGCATTTCGATAACTTCGCGCCGCTTGTCATAGCAAGGGCCTTCGATGTTGTACCCAGCTGTAGTGATAGCCCACATTAGCGGCTGCTTGCGCGCGCCCATACCAGTCAGCATCGTTGTATAGAGCGAGTCTGTATCATGCTCGTGATATTCATCCACAATGGCACAGCTTGGGGATGAGCCATCACCTGGATTACCAATCAGCGGTTCAAACCGCGCGCCGTCTTCCGGACGGTTCATATTCGAGGCGTTAACTTCAATGCCAAATGCTTCTACGAGCGCCGGAGTGCGTTTGCACATCAGGCGCGCAGGACGGAAAACCTCCCAGGCCTGCTTTTCAGTCGTCGCACCGGAATAAACCTCAGGGCCGAACTCATCGTCACAAGCGAAACAATAAAGCGCCACGCCAGCTGAAATCGCAGACTTGCCATTTTTACGGGGTATTTCCGTATATACCTCACGGAAACGCCGCAGCTTTGTTCCTTTCTTCGCCCAACCAAAGGCACAGCAGATGATGAATAATTGCCAGGGCTCCAGCGTGATTGGCATTCGCTTATAAGCCCACTCCCCTTTGGTATGAGGGAGCAACTGAATAAACTTTGCCGCCTTCTCAGCCATATCTTTATCAAAGCGGTACCGGAATTTCTTTAATTTCTCCTGTGCCAGATCATCAATATGGCGCTGACAGGCGTCGATAACATACCGACAGGCGACAATCTTCCCGCGCACAACATCCCGGGCATACTGATTTGCCGCATTAACATTCGGATAGGATTTACGGGTCATAGGTTTTTGAACGGATTGTCAGAGTTTTTCTTTTGCGGCCCGGTCAGGCGCTGACGACTTCCAGGATCAAGTCCCAGCATGCCGCCGAAGGTTGCCATCTGTCGGCCCGCCTCGCTAACAACGGTAAGTGCAGGGTTCTTTATTGGGCCACCGGTTGCGCCAGTAACCACAATTCCTTTGTCTGCCACCACTTCCTGCGCGGCCCGAAAGTTGGAATAAGCAATACAGAAAAGTTCGAGGTTATGAAGGTCTGTTGCACACAGAACTTTTTGAGCACACAACTCTTTCGCGGCCATCTGCCACATCGTGCTGGCTATCTCATCCAGCCACTCAGGTGGATCAACTCCCGTGATGGGCGTAAATGCAGGTTCATTTTTATTGAGGGCGCGCTTCCCGGCATTCCCACCAAGCTTTTTCAGTTCAGTTGGCTTTGGTCGACGCCCGGAACGACCAGATACTCCGGGCATAACATCGCTCCAGTTTTAATTTCATTTTTCGCGGGTGTAAAAATACGACGAGGCGGGCAGTCCGGAAGGCGGTCGTGCGCAGAGATTTCACCTCCCCCCCCTCTCGGTAATGAGAATGAATATCATTCGAATGATAATGATTTCATACAGTTACTACATTGCACCATGATGATAACCGATCTCATTTGAGGCGTTCCCGTGCGGTCTTCGCGGCATGGCATGGCCAGCACAGGCTTTCAAGGTTGGCATCATCATCGGTGCCACCATGAGCCTTAGCAATGATGTGGTCCACGCATGACGCCTGCTTCACCACGCCCTGCCGGAGGTGGTTCAGGCACAAACCTTTATCTCTCTTCAGTATGCGAGGCCGTATGACATCCCACTGGCGACCATATCCACGCTGTTGTCGCGATTGTCCTGGTTTGTGTGACTTCCAGCTTTCACCTTTATGCTGAGAACAATAGCCATCTGAATCTGTGGTGGTGTTGCGGCACCCACGAGAACGACAAGCCTTTGGTGTGCGTGGCGGCATATAAGCTCCAATAAAAAAGCCACCAGCAAATGCCAGTGGCTTCATGTAAGTACTATTTTTAGCTAGCGATTATCAATCTGATCTTTGGCTGCGAATAGCCTAACTGATGCTAATAACTACTCTAGGGTAATAAGCGTTCCATTCATTTCGCGTCGCCAACCCTCTAAAGACTCAGGATTCCATTCAAGCGCCAAAATGGCCTTGATATTGGGAAGGTCAGTTGTGATTGTTCTGAGGATGTTATCTTGAGGCCACAAATACACTATGACGCCCTGGAAGCCCATTCCGACCTCAGAGATAGACTTGGTCGTCATTAAATGAATATCAACAGAGCCTATCACCACACGTCTATTTTTATTGAGCGCAGCAAAATTAGCGGCTCCGAGCGCCACCCTTAAACACGATGAGTCTCTCGCTTGGCTATATGCGCTCACAACCAAAATCAGCTTTTTACTTTCTGACTTTGCCAACGCAAGTCCTCTAAGAATAGCTTCTTTAGTAGCCTTAGAGTTGTCCTTACAAGGTCTGATTAAATAGTATTCCATAGGTAGCCTCATGAAAATTTTGCAGGACATTATCACAGGCACTCATTGAATGCCTGCTGTAATGCCTTAGCAATCAATGTCTGGCTTGGTTACAGATCGGCATGCAGCCATGCAAGCCTGCTTCATAAGCATATCAGCCTGGCGAATCCACTCCATTGCCTCAAAACGCTCGTCTGGAGACATGGTTTCTGTATGGGTTGCATCCGCATGTTCTCGTAACAAACGAATAAATTGACGGCTTATTTCCTTAAACTGATTCATCTTGCCAACTTCGCCATGGGACAAAGTACGGTAACCAGTTACGGTACTACCATCCTGCGGTTTTGCTTCACTCATTGGCTTGCCTTGTCAGGTTGTTGCTGGCAGTTCGCCTGCCATGATTTGTTATGAGAAAGGATGTCTTTCTTTGTCTGCCTGCCCATCACTTCAATATCGTGCTCAGTCAGGTAGATGATCTTCACCCAGTCACACGATGTGTCGATGACTTCAGGTTTTGCGGGTAAAGTTTTCGCGCAGCTCGCGATCAACATCGTCATCAGGCATATGGTTAACAGCTTGCTGAACATCACTTGCCCCCTTTGTTGCTTCCACACGACGGTTTGAAACGGCTTCGACTGCTGCAGCGTTCTCTTCAGTACGCTGTTTATCGGCTGCCGCTTCCGCTTTACTGGTGCCGCGTGAATGACCAATGCCGAATGCTCCAGCGATAGCTGCAACCGCCAGCCCGATAGCGCCAAGAATCATTTCAATTGTCATAACCCCACCCGCTCTCTCATCCAGCCATAAACAAACGACTCGTTAGCGGGGCGCTGCTCTGCCAGTTCAAGATAACGTTGCCCCTGGCTGCAATTAATCGACTTAAGCATGACTTGCTCGCCATCTTTACCACGCGCCGCCAGAAATGATTTGAGCGCGCTGATTGTTCGCGGGCCTATCTGACCATCAGCAATTAAGTCAGGGTATAACTGCCCCTGCTGGTTGTAGGCATTGAGCCAGCGCTGAAACCATTTGCTCTGCACTGACGGGCCCATGTTCACGCCGGTATCACATAACTCAGCGGCAATAGCGGGAGAAAGTGAAGCTACCTGGTCGAAGCGTGGGCCAGCCCAGTAATCAGCAGTGAGAATTTCCAAAGCTGTCGTGCGAGGTAAGTCTTTCATGCTGCCTGCATAACCATGTGCCCTGGCTACTGCCTGAGTGATACCCCAGCGGGTCGGGCCACCTTTATCATCTGGGTGATCGACGTAACCGCCCTCTTTGCCGAGTATGGCTTCAAAGATTTCGTCTTTAGTCATAGGAGCCTCAAAGCATCGACCAGGCGAGCCACATTCCCTCGGGAACGCAGCACCACGATACAAATAATGAGATTCACCAACGCCACCAGCCAGTGTGATTCGGCGTATATGCCACACAGATAGGCTATGGGAACACTGGCGTAAACCAGCACAGCAAGATAAGCGAGGTGTGATATCCAGGGGCGATGACGAGCCCCTTTCTTGCGGTAGAGCATCAGCACGCCAACTATCACGACGCAGATCAGGGCGTTTGCTGTCGCAATTGGGTCACTTGTTACCATTGGTCCCCCCTCTGAATCGCGAGAACATCCCGGCTAAATCCTGGTTGTTGAAGAAAGTGAGGATCTTAATGGCTAACGCCGAGATAATTACTGCACCCAGTGCATCAAGAGGTTTGTCGCTGTAGCCCGTCACAACTGCAAGCTTTGAACCCACCAGCCCCGCGCAAAGTACCCCGGCAATATAAGATACGAGGAAGTAAGCAACGCGGCGTGGTGTAGTCAGGTCTGCTGCAGTAGCGACGTAGTAAACGGCACCAGCGAAAGCACCAAATACCACGCCGTAATCAAGGCCAGAAAGAATCCCGAAGAATGTGACACCAGTTAATGCAGTTGCTGCTCCGGTACTAGATATTGGATCAGCGGCCATCAAGCCCCCCCTCTTTGCTGTGTATCCTCTCAGATGAGGGGAATAAAAAAGGCCCACCTAAGTGAGCCTTTAAATTAGTGAAGAAAATTCAACCACGTTTCTTCTTAAGGAATTCTCGTTGAATCATTACCGCGACGAAACAAAATGCAACTAAAGGGATAAATGGTATGCGCCCCTGCTCCCAAAGATGAAAATTGTAATCAGATTCCGTAATAGTGTTGGCATACTCAAAACCATTACTTAAATAAATAGGCCCTAGGTGGAAAGCTTCTATAACGACAAACCAGAATGCACCTACTGCCCACGGGAAATTACAAACGAAATCAGGATAATTTCGGATAAGCCACTTCAATTTTAATTTCATGCTCAACAGCCCAATTATTCAAACGGTGAATAATTACGTGTTTAACTCATAGGAATCGTGATCCATGTCAATCATGAGTGTATGTGGAAGCAGGTGCCTATAAATACAAGAACCCGCACCAGGCGGGTTCATTTATCACTCTTGTCGCTCGGCTTATAGCGTCTTCGCTGACAAAGTGTGCTGTGTGCTCAGTTCGTTTTTACGTCCCGAGCTTAACACAATTCAAACAGTTTCCGCGCAAGACTGCAAGCTAAATCTGTCGGCATTTGTATCGAATACGTCACACATTGAGGCGTAAAGCATCGATTCGACCAAATTTAACCAGACATCAATTCGTGTTTCGCATGTTCTCAGACACCATTCTGGATGTTTATAGTGAAGTTCCCGCGCCATAGCCTTTTTGCTCTTACGCTGCTGATAGCGATCTTCTAGGAGTCGAAGTAATTTGTAGTTCCCTTCCTTGGCAAGCACTGAGCCAATCACCCCATCAATCTTTAAGGCTTCCTCGTCAGTACAAAACGCCAAGTTGCTTTTGTGCTTCCCGTTCAGCATATCCTTCAAGAAGAATTCCAACTCCGGCTTGGTAATGCCGGACTTCTTCATGCGGCGTAGCGCTTCGTTGATGGCTGTTTTAGTCAGTGTCTTTGTAGCCAAAAGCTGGTTAAACATGTTGCCACCACTGCCACCGCCAATGAATGACCAGCGCCCCCACATCCGCAGTTTTCCCTGAATCCAGATGCTCTCGAGCGTACGTAAACGAACCATCTCACTGCTTTTGCCTGTTGCTGTTGAATTAATCATTTACTGTCTCCCTTACGCCAGCACGCCGAGCGAGCAAGCCCGGTCAATAACTCGAATGATCATTGCCGGTTGTGAGCCATGCTTTTGCTCAAATTTCACCGGGTCGTTATGTAGTTCTGTATGGCATGTACGGCAAAGAGGAATAGACAAAACGTCATGGGCCTTAGTACCCATCCCACCCTGCCCCCAACCTATTAAATGATGTGGGTCGTCCGCTGGTGAGCCGCATCCCTCACATGGCTGTGTTTTTACCCATTGAAGGTATGTTGGTTTTTCCAGGCGAATGCGTTTTGGGCGCTTCATAAGAGTGCCTGGACTTTCCGGATCAACCTTCAGCTTGAGAACCGGCTTCACTTTTTCCTGGATAATGCTGGTGGCCGGTAACTCTGGAACGATGTCGCATTCACGGCTTACTGATGGGATGGCATCCTGTGGCATACGTAGCGCACGACGGGCCATGCCTTCCGGCAGCGCGCTTACCAGATCCCTTTGTGTCGCCCACCAGCAAATTTCAGGCAATGTGAGGACATGGCTTTTACTGAACCCAAGATTCTGGCGAGCTTTATCTATCACCCAGGCGATGATGTTTGCTTTGGCGATATCAGATAGCTGCTTGGTGTGATGATCATGAAGCTGGGTATCACAGCCCCAACACAGGCGAATAGCACCAGGGTGGAATTCAGTCGCAACCAGCTCTTTGTGGTGATAATCAGAGTGTGGCCACTGGCATCCGCTTGGCTGACGTTTGAGCCAGTCTTTCAACCCATTAATTCCACCAGCAGCCTGAATCACCTTTTCATTAGCAAAGAATGGTACAAGAACCGGATCCTCACCGAGACACTGCATTGCCGTAGGCAAAGCGCCAGAAGGCCACTCAATCATATATTCGGGTGCGTAATCGATGAGCACTCGCCCAGAGAATAACGGAAGCAGTTCTTTACTTGGCTTGAGTAATACCAATCCCAATTCCTTGACCACTACGGGTCTTAACAGAGCCCTCATCCGTTATTACCCATTTGCAGATGCTCAGCCCACAACCCAGCGATCCACTTAACGCCCTTTGGTGTAAAGCGTGCCTGGGTAAATGCATGATTGCTGACTTCACTGGTGCCTGTTTTCACGGTGAATCGACCAGCCTCGATATGCTGGCTGTAAGGCATCATGCCACCAGATAATCGATACATGATCTTTTGCTTCTCGAGGAAGGTGCGCAGCTCATATTCCTTTGCCTTTAGCAGCTTTGCCAACTGACGAAAACCGATCGCCCCACTAGCTTCGACGTACTGATTAACAAACTCAACTTTGGGAGCAGCTATCAGTAACTGATTTTCTAGGTGAAGTTTCTGCTCAGCCAAATCCGCAGCAAGACGCAAAGCCTCAGGCAAGGATTGTGGTATTGCGTTTCCCTGTTCCAGTTCCTGCCAGCGATCGACTACTGCCGCTGTAAATTCTGGTGAAAGACGAGCTACCAGCACGAGGGAGTCACGTTTGTTGAAGCGATATTCCTGATAAGTGTTGCCGTTATGGTCAAAATCGAACTGCGCCAACGGCGCGGTTAAAACTCCCACAGCAACTAACCGTTCTGCTGAACGTTTCACATCTCCATGCTTACTCTTCACCAGGATGGAAATCTCCCGACTGGACATGGTTGGTCCAGAAGCCATCAATTGAGGTTTATGGCATATCTGAATACTGCTGATTGACTGATTCATACGCTCTCCACTATTGACCGACAGCTGCACCCGTTTCGGTCTGATTAATAAATGCTCGTATCGTTACTTCAGCACTTCCCTTCTGCACTATTGGTCCCCACTCCACAAGCATTCGCTTCATCTGGCAATCGTCATGCCAGACACCAGCATGAGTCAGAGCATCGAACAGGGCTTTCCCGTAGTTATCCAGATCACGATTGCGGCGATCAGGTGGAAAGAGAATGACGGTGACAGACAAATCGCCATCAAGAGGTTTTGGTTTTCGGCGTAGCTGTTCCATCACAGCAGCAAACGCTTCTGTTCGGAATTTACGCCCTTTATCACTAATAAGATGACGCCCTATTAGCGGCCCCTTGTTCGGCGCGCGCCAGTAAGTGTTCACGCTTGGTGGAAAAGGAAGTGTTAGCTTCAACGAATACCTCCAGTGATTAAATCGAACGAGCTACTGCATTGATTACCCCAAGAATGCCAACCTGAGGTCTCTGATCGAGCAAACAACTCAACTCGCGGTACATCACCAACCAGTCGAACCAACAGGTCACGAATCTCTGGTGGCTTAGCGCTGTGCTCCATACGTGGCGCAGTAATATGCTGACAAACGGAAGCATCAAATCTTTCCGGTAATTTACCTCGCACTGCAAACAAACAATCTTCGCTATTCGCCCTTGTCATATGCCCCATGCCAATAGAGCTATTCCCTTTATGCTTATTGGTTTTGTGCCAGGTAAACCCTTTCATTGTCATGAAACGAAAGCCCCAAGCCCGAACAACTTCAAGCGCCTCGGTTGGTTGAGTTGGCACCCACCACATAGCAAGCAGGCAAGACTCAGGATCAGCCAACTCCCATACCGGTAAGCGGCAAATGTCCAGTTGTGTCATGGTGTCGTATTTGAACCCTACACCACGATTTCCATCTGCTGCCTTGTCTCGATAAGTCCACGGTGGATCAGCATAAATAAGCTTGTATTTGTTACTCATCCGACATACCTCGCAATAGCAATTCCCGCATAACTGCATTGAGCAGGATGAAAAGCTTTCGCATTACATCGATTAATCCTTCTCGTTATCTCTGTGCGTTCACTCATGTTGCCCGTCAAGTCCCACGCCTTTTGCCATTCGGTAGCTGCGCGATAATAGAGACACTTACTCTCGAGTGTCATTGCCTTTACGATCGCAGCCTGACGATTAGGTTTGTGCGGATTAGCAATGACTTCTTCCATTTCAGGAGGTGCGGGGGTCGCAACGCCGGGTGCCAGTGTGTAGCGATAAATACTGTCCTTTGATCTTTTTAGCGTGCCATTTTTAGTCAGGCGTACGAGTGCCGATGTCACTGAGTGCCGTTGCTCAGGAAACTGATGGCAAATAGCTGTTGAGCTCACACCGGGGTTTTCACCGATGTACCAAATGATTGCTGTGGTTATTCCTTTGATCATGCTGCTGCCCCTTGGTTGCCACGCTGCGCTTGTTCTTTCCAGATACTGTTCCAACGACTGATTGCAAACGTTGAGTTCTGCTTGCGCAGGTTCGCCGCGCCAGCTGCTTTGCAGACACGTAATTCCAGATCGCTTGGTTTGGTCTGGGAGATAGTCCCACTCATGTATCGGCGATAAGCTGCATCACGTTCGGTAACATCAATCAGTGAATCGTTCGAGGCGGTTGCTGGCTCGCTAGAACACGCAGGACGACCAGCAGTGTCCCAGGCTTTTGCCGCCAGCAGGTTGGAAGAGAATTTTTCGGAAGAGAAAATCTTTGATGGATTTAAGCCGCGTGCAAACTTAGTACCCAGCCAGCATGCAACTAGGTGATCGACCACAACCAGCATTTCATCCTTGGTCGCTGTGGCATTGCGAAGACGGGCACGAATGTGTTGCAGGTTATTGTCGCTCAGTTCAAACGTGACGCCAGTCAGTTTCGAGAGATGCTCAACCACTTCGGTCGCTTCTCTGGTTAAACGTTTAGCAATAAATTCTTCTCCGTCTGCTGGCGAAGCCGGCTGACAAGAGGGTTTTATGATCTGTAAGTTTGGATCTGTGTTTAGATCTGTATAGAGAATAGGAACGGCACCTTCGCCGTTCCCATCAAACGGCACATCCGCCGTTTCGGAGTGGCGATTCTGCTGTTCCGGTTCGGCACTTTCGCCGTTCCCATTCGGCGGACACGCATCTTTTTTTACCGGGAAGATAAGCTCAATAAGCTTGTCACCATCCAGGCGGTAGTGCTTAACCTTGTCACCATTGTTCAGGCGACGATTAGCAGTATCCAGAACGCCCGCCAGGTACTTACTTTCCAGCTTGGTTACGATACGGCGTATCTGGTCCCTGCCCAATTCCACTTCTTCGCCCAGTTCCTCATGAGTTTTGTAGAACCAACCATCGTCACGACCGCCGCAACCCGACCAGAACACAAGCTGATTCAGCACAGCAGCGAGTTGATACGCCTGCTGATCTTCACCAAAAAATTGAAGGTATGGGCGCGGAATAATAATTACGTTCTTCTGGCCCGACATGGCCTGAACAACATCGAATATCCGGCTACTGGTAGTCATTCTTCAACCCTTGTGAATTTGTCGCGGAATTGCTCAACTGGCTGCATACAGTCATGCTCATAGTCTTCACGTCTGAATATGACTTGCTGCTTTTCCCTGTCGTAACCGGTAACCCGGACGATATTCCCTCGCCAGTCTCGGTACTTTCGGTCAAGCTCTTGCATTGCTCAGCCTCATGACGAATCTTCGTGTCTTCTACCAACCACGCTACGAACTGGTAGTTGATGGCCACCCACTCACCCTGTAAATTCGCTTCATACAGGAACGGGGTTGCATCACTACCAGCCATTGAACGGCAGCGGATTTGCGGTGTTCCCATGTTTCTGGTTAAACTGTTCATGCGTTAAAGTTCTCCACTGAATCGACACGCCAAGACGCCCGGAGCTGCACACTCGCGGGCGTCATCTTTTCTCGACGCAACAAACATATCTACTGCCCCATCAGACACCCCATACAGCGCCATAAACCCCATGAATCCATGCATTTGATGGCGAATGCTGTTGTGGAACATCTGCGATAAAGTCTTCTTCTCTTTGCTATCAATTACGCCGTCTTCCAGCGCCGCGAACTTCGCCTGGTCCAATTTTCCTTTCACTGCGTTCAACTGCATTTCATGCTGAAACAAGTCAACGTTATCGAGGGACTCTGGTTTTGGAATATCCACCAGCAATTTTCCGCGGCGATTCGCAAAGTAGTCAGCCAGGAGCGACGTTCCAGATAAGTCTTCCATCTGTTCCAGTTCACTCACGGAGAAGAAACGACTGCCAACCTTCTGGTACATGTGGTTGTGAAACTGATCGATGGACATACCCAGGGCTTTTGCCATACCCACTCTTCCGGACGGATATGCTTTGCACATCCTGGTAATTGCTGAGTTGATGTTGTCTACCATCTCGTTTTTCCTTTGGTAGTTATGGTTTTACTGTTGATTCGTTAGGCTTGCTTGGTGGAAATACGTCGTCAATGTTGACACCCGCTCCAAAACTATTGAGAGCTAAAACTATGGTTCTACACTGATCGATATTCATGCTTCTTTTGCCATTTTCGTAGTGGCAAATTGCACCATTTGTTACCCCAAGAGCATTTGCTAAATGACCTTGTGTAATTCCTAACTTGGTTCTTATGGCTCGAAGGTTATTCATTTTGTTCTCCTGTAAACACAGTTAAATATACATTTTGTATTCTTAATGCACAAGAATGTTATACGTTTTGTGTCTCGATTATAGGTATACAACTTGTATCATTTAGGTATGACTATGAAATGGTACGATTTAGCTAAGTCCTTGATGAAAAGTCAGGGAGTTAATCAGGAACAATTAGCAGAACACCTTGGCATAACGAAAGGTGCAGTTAGTCATTGGCTGAATGCCCGGAGAGAGCCCAGTCTCGGAGAGATATCGAAAATCCTTCAATTTCTTGGTAAACGAAATTTCTCTGTTGGTGCCGGTGGATTGATCATTGATGAAAACATTAAGGGTGATGTCGAGTATGTTGGCCCCTATTCTCCAGGAAAGAAATATCCGGTAATCAGTAGTGTACAGGCCGGTTCTTGGAGCGAGGCATGTGAACCGTACACCCTGAAAGATATTGACCTGTGGCTTGAGTCAGATGCCCATATTCAGGGAGATGCCTTCTGGCTGGAAGTTGAAGGTGACTCAATGACAGCTCCAGTTGGCCTGAGTGTGCCAGAAGGTACATTCGTTCTGTTTGATACAGGCCGAGAGCCGGTAAATGGCAGCCTAGTGATAGCGAAGTTGTCAGATTCCAATGAAGCAACATTCAAGAAGCTAATCATTGATGGTGGACAGAAGTATTTGAAAGGTTTGAATCCGGCTTGGCCACTGGTTCCGGTTAACGGAAATTGTAAAACCATTGGTGTGGCGGTGGAAACCAAGCTGCGACTGGTTTAGCAGTGACCCTAATATTTCTTCGTGTCGGCATCGTGGCTGATTTCGTTTTAAAATACATATTGTCTAACTAACATAAATTTACACAGGTGGGATTCATGACAGATATCATTAAGTCCAAAGATTACGTGGATAGTTTTGCAGATGTTTTCATCACGGCAGGAATGAAGATTGGAGACAATGAATATTGCAAAATTACCTTTTGCCGCCACATGTTAGCTCATACGAACATGCCTGAACCAGGAACGCGTGATGCCGTTGCAGGTCTTTATCTTGAGGCAGGTCAAAGTGTTACTTTGCCAATGTCTATGGCGCGAAATATGGCGCAAGCGATACTTAATGCTCCAGTAACAGATGCTAGTTTGCTGACTCCTTCTGAGAAGAAATAATAAGTTATGGAAGCCAGCGTTTCGAAGGTTCGGATTTCTACATCTGAAAGTCAGTTGGAAAATTCTAGTGTTGACGCTTTTTTCATGCCTGCCTATCATGAAAAAGTAACAACTGCCTCCATCCCACCAGTATCCGAAACTGCTGCTATATTGGAGTTTGTAAGAACTAACACCGTACTGGAAAGTCCAATTGATAAGCATCAGGAAACCCATGAGGTGGATGTAATGACAATCTCAAGAGAAGAGCTAGACGCAAAACTAGCTCAAAACAAAGCCGAAGTTGGTGCCGTTGCGGCAGAGATGCGTCGCGAAATGTCGGAATGGCGCGAGCAAATGCGCTCAGATTTGCGCGACGTAAAAGATGCGATTAAATCTCAACAAGGTTCCCTTGATAAGCACTTTGGGGCTCAAGAAATAAAATTAAACGCCGCACTGCAAATTCAAGAACATAAGTTCGAGAAATCTCTTGGCGATGCAAAACTAGACATTATCAAATGGGCGTTGGGGATCCCTGCAATCGCATTTACCATATATAAAATTTATGGAGCTATAACAGGGACCCCTACTCCATAATTGTCATGTTGACACCTTCGCCCTTCAAAACCCGGCTACCGAGCCGGGTTTTTATTGCCCCGTACTAACCAACTCCGCAGCTTTCACAACTTCCTCATATTCCTAGCCATTCCGATGTTTTTATTCCATAAACTTATCGATATTAAATAATAAATACTTAAAATACAAAACGTTAACAAGTCAAAGTTGAAATATACAATTTGTATTGCATTTATAAAATACATTTTGTATATTCACATCATCAGCAGCGAATAGGCAGGACGCCCACGAAGTAGCCGCCCCAGGCGTATGAAGATGGGGATGATTCGCAAGCAACAAAAAAGCGCCCTACTGGACGCTTAGCTCTTTAACAATCTGGATATCCCTGCTTACCAAACTGGTTTGTAAGCTGAAACATTCATTGGAAATAAGGAGGTGCAACTGTGGCACCTAGATTGAAAATAATACTTATTCGTATGGGAGTTATACGCAGGCTCACCAGTTGGCTGAAGAATCGATATTACCTTTTTGGTAAAACATTGTGGGCAAAGATGCACCGTAGTTTCAGTATCGCCCACGATCTGTTTCTTAGAATACACAAACGTACCAGATTCAAGATTATTAAGAACATAACCTTCTGTTTGGGATTTAAACTCTTCAAACTCAGCAACTTTTGCTTTGAGAAGCATTACTTCTTCGTCGCGAGATCGAATCGCATCACCAAGGATGAAACAGTCAGACTGAATAGCTAATAGTTTGTTCTGTAGCTCAAAGGTAGCCGCTTTAATTTCAGCATCCGTTTTAGCATCACTTATTACTTTTACGAGACCAGTAGTCTCTTTGAGGGCTGTAAGAGCCGCAGAAAATTCAGCGATCACTATGAAAACTCTTCTTATTGTTGGGGATATCCAGATTAACCGAATCCTTGTTGTTGGGGAATAACCAGGATGCACCGAGCCTGATGTGTTGAAAAGACAGGCGCTAACAATATGAATCATCCCTGTTCTGGCGGCCCGTTTGTTTCCCGTTGATGTCGCGGTGACCGCCAGCTTTTTTTCACACTACAGGCGAGAGCACTGGCGCATGACGGGCCCATAACCCAATCCATGCGTTTGAGGGCGGCGGCTCATTCAGTGCTCTCACCTGTGATGTGAAGTTACTAAACCGCGGATGTGCAGAAACCGCTACTGGAGAACTAACGTGAAAGTTTCAAAACTGAAAAATGCCATCGTCTACAAAGCTACATTGCCTGGCGTGGACAATATCAATCAGCACCTTGCTGAATTGCCCTACTCAGAAATTGGCGACACTGAATTCATTCGCTACAGCTTTGTAGAGAATCCAATTACTGGCGAAATCGTCACCCCGATCGTCAATGGTTACGCTATTTGTCTTCGTATCGACGAGAAGATCATTCCAAAGCCAGTTATTAAAAAGACAGTGCTGGAACGCATTGCCTCAATCGAAGGCCGCTTTGGTGCGCGCATTTCCAAGATCGAAAAGCAGCAGGTTATCGACACTGTAAAAGTGGACCTCTGCAAACAAGCTTTCGTGAAAACTTCGCTGATCTATGCGCTGTACCAGGCTGAAGAAAACCTATTGATGGTTAACACAACCAGTAAGCACTACGCGAATGTACTGTGCTCGATGCTGGTTAAAGTCGTCGGCTCGATTGAAACCAAGACCATTCATATCAGCGATGTGAAGAACGGCCTGACCACTCGACTCAAGAGTTACATTGCCGGCGACAGTGAAGCTTTTGATGGGTTCGAGGTTGGTAGCGTGATGCAGCTTTCACGCAAGGCCGAGACTAAAGAAACTATCCGTTATTCAGCAGATCACCATTCAGTGGTTTCCGAAATAGAAGAGAGCCTAAATAGTGGGTTCAGCGTTGATAGCATCGAGCTATATAGCGACGGCGCCAGCTTCGTTCTTACCGAAAACTTCCACTTTCGCCGCATTGATACCAAAAGTTCCGATGCAAATGCCGAAGATGATAAAGCGTTCGTATGGCGCCAGGCGGCAGGTATTGATCTCTTCATTATGACTGGTGTGATCAATAAGCTTTGCAAGCTTCTTTCCTATAAAGAACCTGAGAAAGAAGAACAGCCAGAAGAAGTTTAACTAATCCCAAGAATAAATTATTGCCTCCGGGCAAGGGATTCGTGCAACCAAAATTCAGCGCCGGTGCAGTGGCGCTCTTATTTAGTGGAGAATTTAATGTCTTATATCCAGACCTTAACCGGGAAGCATATTAACTTCCTGAACATCAATCCTGACGACATTGTCATTGAAGATATTGCAACAGCGCTCTCTAACTGCTGCCGATTCGCCGGGCATCTTCCTGAGTTCTATTCAGTTGCTCAGCATTCGGTTCTCACCAGCCTGTTGGTGTCGCCAGAGTTCGCGCTGGAGGCATTGCTTCACGATGCCCATGAAGCCTATGTGTGTGACATACCTTCCCCGTTAAAGCGCATGCTGCCCGACTACCTCCAGATTGAGAACTACGTGGAATCGGTGATCCGCAAGAAATACGGTTTGCCGGAAGCGATGAGTGAGCCAGTGAAGTATGCGGATCTGATTATGCTGGAAACCGAACGCCACGAACTCGATATTCACGACGGCTCTACCTGGCCAATTCTGGAAGGGATTTCACCAACCGACCAGTTCTCTATTAACCCACTTCGCCCGGGTCAGGCATATGGCCTCTTCATGACCCGCTTCAACGAATTGATGGAGCTTCGCGCATGCACCAGCATCTGAAAGTTAAAGACTTGGTCGCCGCTGCTTATGCCGCGGTTCCTACTCTGCCACCAGCAGAAGCTAAATTAATGCGTGAAGTCGCCACCAGGCTAAGTGTGACTTTTACTGCCCTAACTGAATCTTTAGAACTGCGTAAAGCTCTCACGAAAGAGCGCGATGCGTTGAAACTGCAGGTAGTTAACCTTGCTGTTGATAATGCGGCATTTAAAAGCGAAGCAAGGGGTGCCGGCAATGGGCAATAACATCGACGTGCATATTCCACCGATGGCCGATCCACTAGGTCGCCACTGGCAACAGCCTACTGCAGAAGGGATTCTTATTGATGGTAAGCATGCCGTTATGGATAACCAAACGTTCAGCGCCCTTGCGGAATATTCGGGCTCAGTGCCATCCGGGGTTTATCCGGGAAAGATGTGGAAAGCGATCTCGAGTGACGGTCGCAAATTCCTTCGCTGGTACGGGATCGCTGATGACCTTCGCCTTTGCACCTGCAACCAGCGCGAAATACTGATAGTGGAGGCCAGCAATGGATAAGGGAATAGAAGCGCTGATTGCCAGAGTCAAAAAGCAGACTGAAAGTTTTGACACTGTGGTGCTGAAAGAGGATGAAGCAAAGTCGCTAATAGCGGCGCTGGAGCAGGCGCAGCGTAACGCTATGCGGTATCAATTTATACGGGATAAGGATGCTTTTGGTGATGAGAGCGAGCCGGGATTAATTGGATGGGATGGATTGGTGGAGTTGGATGCTAACGAATTCGATGCTGCTATAGACGAGAGAATGGCACATCCAAATATTGCATACGCACCACCCCACCACAACGGCATGATGCAGCTATCCAATGAACTAGCAGAGATGAAGCGGAAGTGTGTTGAGTTGCCTGATGAATTTGCTCGCATTGCTGAAAACTTGCGAACTCAAGATAACCGAATAACCAGTCACCCTGTTTTTGTTATTTTTCAGAAAGAAGAAATGGTCGTTAGTGAGGAATTCGACCACGACCGCATAGCGTGGGTGTGGGAATGCGGTGATGGTGAAGTTGAAGACCGCACAGCAAGAAGGCTTGAAGCACTTCATAAGGGTTGCAGGGGTACGCGTGGATATTCTCGCTACGCAATGAAGTCTATCAAGCGCTTTGTGACCGCGTGCTTCACCGAAGATGGTTGCAAAGACTACCTGCGACAGAATGGACACAACCTTAACGAGCCGTTTATTTACGTCCATAGCGCATACCGAAACGACGAATGGCGGGTAATTCGAAACTGGCTGATGACTGTTGGCGGCAATGTTGAAGGGAGTGAGTGAGATGGGAAAAGTAACTTTTGTTGTTGAGTTTGAAGACGGGAAAGAGCCGGCAGTAAACGGACACACTGAAATTCTTGGCGGCCGTCTCTGTCGTGTGGCCTGGCTGGATGTCATTGCGCTTGATGATGAAGGCGGCTGTAACAGCGTGCGTGATTGCCTTCCTCCTGCTAATCGGCATGTTTTGTTGTTTGACGCTAATGGGGAAGGCTGGATTATTGGCTGGCGTTCTCTTTGGTATGGTCTTGGTCAAGTAGAAACCGGCGAGTGGGAATGGTCATTCCAGATTGAAGGCATGACAGACCTCGACATTACCCATTGGGCACCTATTCCAGAAGGACCGGAGGATCTATGACTACCAATCGCATGGGATTAGAGCAGACACTGAGTGATGGCGAGCTGACTGTAATCACGGACACCGACCACGTTCAATGCGGTGATGCCGCAGCTATGGCGCGTGAGTTGCTGGCGTACAGGAAAGCGAGCAAGAAGGCGGTGGCATGGACTGATGCAGAAGAGCTGCGAGACTTGGAACGAGATGGTTATGCAGCAATGCTATCCATGAAAAATCAGGACAAAAATACAGACCCACGCCGTCAAATCATGCTCTACGCAGCCCCACCACTCCCGGCTGGGACGGTGCCGGATGACCCAACAGACGATGAGCGGCTAATGGAGATAGAGGGCATCTCTGTAGTTAAATTGCCGTCTGAATTCCACAGCGAGCATGGAGTTGTTGTGCAACTGGAGAAGGTCATGGCGGCATTGGCGGTGCACGGAATCAAGTATGAGCGGTGGCATCAAAAGGTAGTTGGGCTGCGTGCAGGAATTGACGCCGTTCGCGCAGCAGACATTGAGGTGGACGTCGATAAAATCAACGCCAAAAGTGTCACAAATGAACCATAACTACCAGATTACACGCAAATAAGCTCATGTGTGAGCCATTACACTTATAACGGTTTATACATGAGCCATTCCGATTAAATTTCACAATTACAGACCATATACGACCCTAATTAATAATATTTTACTCATCAGTACCGATATTTAATCATTTCAGCCCGGGTGCAGCCGGGTGTTGTGGAGGACTTATGGCACGAATGATCCCTTTACTCGAATGGGCTAAAGAAGAATTTGGCGAGCAGGCGCCCAGTGAGCGAATCTTGAAGAAGTTCGCCAAGGGTAAAATGATTGCCCCACCAGCAATAAAAGTTGGTCATTGCTGGATGGTAGATCGTGAAGCCCGTTTTGTGGGTGTAGCGGCCCCGCATCAGGTTCCTGCTAACGCAAACCCAAGACTTTTACGGATTATTGCCGATGGCTGCTAGACCTAGAACTCATAAAGTTACTATTCCTAATTTGTACTGCAAACTCGACAAACGTACTGGTCGGATTTACTGGCAGTATAAACATCCAACATCAGGAAAGTTTCATAGCCTGGGTACTGATGAAGAAGAGGCAAAGCAAATAGCGAATGAAGCTAATACCATCATTGCCGAACAAAGAACACGGCAGATCCTGAGCATAAATGAGCGTATTGCTAAAATTAAAGGGGATAGAACAAGCATCACTGTCACTGAGTGGCTGGATAAATATCTAAAAATTCAGGAAGAGAGAGTGAGTCTTAATGAACTTCGACCAAATTCATATAAGCAAAAAATAAAACCAGTAAGGCTTTTCCGGGAGCATTCAGGTATGCAATACCTAAAAAACATTACCGCACTGGATATCGCTGAAATTACGGATAATGTGAAATCTGAAGGTCACAACAGAATGGCCCAGATTGTGAGGTTGGTGATGGTGGATGTTTTCAAAGAGGCTCAGCACGCGGGGCATGTGCCACCAGGATATAACCCGGCACAGGCAACAAGACAACCTAGAAATAAAGTCACACGCCAGCGCCTTTCCTTTGAAGAATGGCAGGCGATATTTAAACAAGCAGAAAACCATCCTCCTTATTTAATTAGTGGAATGCTACTTGCTTTAGTAACTGGTCAACGTATTGGCGATATCACGAATATGAAATTTAGCGATATCTGGGACGACATGCTGCATGTAACACAGGAAAAAACTGGCAGCCGTGTAGCGATCCCTTTAAGCATCAAATGTGAAAAGATAAATATGACATTACGAGAGGTCATTGCTGTTTGCCGTGATGCGGTTGTCAGTAAATACCTGGTGCATTTTCGTCACTCTACTTCAATGGCAACTCGCGGGGATCGCGTATCAGCTAGTTCGCTAACAACGACGTTTAAAAAGGCCAGGGAAAAGTGCGGATTAACCTGGGAAGAAGGTACTGCCCCAACCTTCCACGAACAACGATCTTTAGCGGAAAGGGTGTACCGGGATCAGGGTATCGATACACAACGACTGCTTGGCCACAGAACAAGAAAAATGACCGATAAATATAATGATGACCGAGGTAAAGACTGGGCAATAGTTGAGGTAAAAACGGGTTAAAAAATCAGGGGTTTTGGGGAAGAGTTTTGGGGAAGGTTTTGGGGAAGAGATTTTAGGTAGGCATAAAAAACGGGAGCACCAGGCTCCCGTTTTAGCATCAGCGAAATCGCTAATTACATATGTTCGATCATTGCGTCGCCAAACTCTGAACATTTCAGTAGTTTAGCGCCGTCCATCAGGCGTTCGAAATCGTAAGTTACGGTTTTGGCGTTAATCGCGCCTTCCATACCTTTAACAATTAAGTCAGCCGCTTCGAACCATTCCATATGACGCAGCATCATTTCAGCGGAGAGAATAATTGAACCTGGGTTCACTTTATCCTGGCCAGCATACTTTGGTGCGGTGCCGTGGGTGGCTTCGAACAGTGCGCATTCGTCACCGATGTTCGCGCCTGGTGCGATACCGATACCGCCAACCTGAGCGGCCAGGGCGTCGGAAATGTAGTCACCGTTCAGGTTCATACAGGCGATAACGTCGTATTCAGCCGGACGCAGCAGGATTTGTTGCAGGAACGCATCAGCGATCACGTCTTTAACAACGATTTCTTTGCCGGTATTTGGGTTCTTCAGTTTCACCCATGGGCCGCCATCAATCAGCTCGCCGCCGAACTCTTCACGCGCCAGTTGGTAGCCCCAGTCTTTGAAAGCACCTTCGGTGAATTTCATGATGTTGCCTTTGTGAACCAGAGTCACGGAATCACGGTCGTTGGTGATTGCGTATTCGATGGCTGCACGAACCAGGCGTTTGGTGCCTTCTTCGGAGCACGGCTTGATGCCGATACCGCAATGTTCAGGGAAACGAATTTTCGTCACGCCCATTTCATCACGCAGGAATTTGATGACTTTTTCAGCTTCCGCGCTGTCAGCCTTCCACTCGATGCCCGCATAAATATCTTCTGAGTTTTCACGGAAGATAACCATGTTGGTCAGTTCAGGGTGTTTAACCGGGCTTGGCGTGCCCTGGTAGTAACGCACCGGACGCAGGCACACGTACAGGTCAAGTTGCTGACGCAGAGCAACGTTCAGGGAACGAATACCGCCGCCAACTGGAGTGGTCAGTGGCCCTTTAATCGCCACGCGGTAATCACGAATCAGGTCCAGAGTTTCTTCTGGCAGCCAGACATCCTGGCCGTAAAGTTGGGTAGATTTTTCGCCGGTATAGATTTCCATCCAGGAAATTTTCCGCTCGCCTTTGTAGGCCTTCTGCACGGCGGCATCAACCACTTTAATCATAGCTGGCGTCACGTCCACACCGATACCATCACCTTCAATGAAAGGAATGATTGGGTTGTGAGGAACATTCAGTTTGCCATCTTGCAGGGTGATCTTCTTACCTTCCGCCGGAACTACTACTTTGCTTTCCATTAACCTCTCCTTCGAGCGCTTCTTTTTGTTAATGATTTGTAATGTGCGTGTCAATACTACTTGAATATCAGGCCCGCGCCAATCACTGGTGATTTCCGTTATAATGCGTTAATACCTAACGTCTGAAAACACTATGAATAAAACTTCTTTTAGAAATCACCAAGTTGAACGATTCAGCACGCGACGCACTGCCAAAAAAAAGCATACCGACGGACCGAAGCGGCTGGTTATCTTCAATAAACCCTACGATGTGCTACCGCAATTTACCGACGAAGCAGGCCGCAGCACGCTGAAAGATTACATACCGTTACAAGGAATTTACGCGGCGGGACGTCTGGACCGCGATAGCGAAGGTTTGTTGGTATTAACCAATGACGGCGCGTTACAGGCCAAACTCACCCAGCCAGGCAAACGCACCGGGAAGATTTATTTCGTGCAAGTTGAAGGTGAACCAACGCAAGAAGCGCTGGAATTACTGCGTAACGGCGTGACGTTAAACGACGGCCCTACTCTGCCTGCGGGCGCGGAATTAGTAGAAGAGCCTGAGTGGATTTGGGCGCGTAACCCGCCTATTCGCGAGCGCAAAGCGATACCCACCAGCTGGCTGAAAATCACATTATATGAAGGGCGTAATCGCCAGGTGCGGCGAATGACGGCGCATGTGGGTTATCCAACGCTGCGCCTGGTTCGTTATGCCATGGGAACTCTGGAACTGGCGGATTTAGCGCCGGGTGAATGGCGCGAAATCCCCATTGATTCGCTATAAAAGGTGCTGAGTATTCACGCCGTTTTGCGTAACGTGGGAAACGCGGCTGCTGAGGAAAGCGTCGCTATCCGGGACAACAATCTCCAGCGCTTCCTCAAATAGCGATGAATGAATCAAGAAGTTAGCGCTACAGGCGTTGCTGGCAATGGGAATGTTCCATGCCGTTGCCAGCCGCATCAGCGCTTTAACATCTGAATGATGGGGCACCGCGCTCAGCGGGTCCCAGAAGAAAATCAGCACGTCAATCTGCCCCGAAGCAATCAAATACCCTAACTGTTGGTCGCCCCCTATCGAGCCACTCATCAACGCCAGAACGGATAAACGGGTGTGAGCCTGCAACAAGTTTCCGGTGGTGCCTGTGGCGTAAATCGTGTGATGGCTGAGTGCTGCCTGGTTATCAACCGCCCAGTTCAGCAGTTCGGGTTTACAAGGATCGTGAGCCACTAAAGCGATACGTTTCTGTTGCGGCATAATACGCGTGGTAAGCTGCATGATGGTGCCCTCGTGGGATTTTTGAAATCCAGCAGAGTATAGGTCACAGAGAAAAATGTGATCCAGATCACTTTATAATGATCGAACTAACGAATTTTAAACAGGATTAATAACGATGTTTAAACCGCACGTTACCGTGGCCTGCGTGGTTCAGGCACAGGGGAAATTTTTAGTTGTCGAAGAAACGATCAACGGCAAAGCCTTGTGGAACCAACCCGCCGGGCATCTGGAAGCCAACGAAACTTTGGTTGAAGCAGCAAAGCGCGAATTATATGAAGAAACAGGAATTTGCGCCGAACCCCAAACGTTCATCCGCCTGCACCAATGGATAGCGCCAGATAACACGCCGTTCCTGCGTTTTTTATTCTGCATTGATTTGGAAGAAGAACTGCCTACGACACCGCACGATAGCGACATCGATCGCTGTTTATGGCTGGATGCGCAACAAATTGTTAACGCTACGAATTTACGCTCGCCATTAGTCGCCGAAAGTATTCGCTGCTATCAACGGGCTGAACGTTATCCGCTCAGTATGGTCGGTGCATTCAACTGGCCTATGAGTTAGGGGTGCCAGGGTCGGTGATGCGTGATAGAATACGCCGCCTTTAAGTTCAATGTCGTGAGTTACTCCATGTCTGATAACAGCCAGAAAAAAGTGATCGTCGGGATGTCCGGCGGTGTCGATTCCTCCGTTTCCGCTTACCTGTTGCAACAACAAGGTTACAAGGTGGAAGGCCTGTTCATGAAGAACTGGGAAGAGGACGATGGCGAGGAGTATTGCACCGCAGCCGCTGATTTAGCTGATGCACAAGCCGTTTGCGATAAGCTCGGCATTGAACTGCACACCGTAAACTTTGCCGCAGAATACTGGGATAACGTGTTTGAACACTTCCTGGAAGAGTACAAAGCCGGGCGCACACCGAACCCGGATATTCTGTGCAACAAAGAAATCAAATTTAAAGCCTTCCTCGAATTTGCCGCCGAAGATTTAGGTGCCGATTACATCGCCACCGGTCACTACGTGCGCCGCGAAGATGTGGACGGTAAAAGCCGCCTGCTGCGTGGCTTAGACAGCAACAAAGATCAAAGCTACTTCCTCTATACGCTCGGCCACGAGCAAATCGCGCAAAGCCTGTTCCCGGTTGGCGAACTCGAAAAGCCAGAAGTGCGCCGCATCGCCGAAGAATTAGATTTGATCACCGCGAAGAAAAAAGACTCCACCGGTATTTGTTTTATCGGCGAGCGCAAATTCCGCGAATTCCTTGGCCGTTACCTGCCTGCACAGCCGGGTAAAATCCTCACCGTTGATGGTGAAAGCATCGGCGAACATCAGGGTTTGATGTACCACACGTTGGGCCAGCGTAAAGGTTTAGGCATCGGCGGCACCAAAGATGGCAGCGAAGATCCGTGGTACGTGGTCGATAAAGACGTTGAAAACAATATTCTGGTGGTCGCGCAAGGCCATGACCATCCGCGTTTAATGTCTGTGGGTTTGATTGCCCAGCAGCTGCATTGGGTGGATCGTGAAACGCTGACCGAACCGCTGAAATGCACGGTGAAAACCCGTTATCGCCAGACAGACCTTCCTTGCACCATCACGCCTTTAGACGCGGATCGCATCGAAGTGCGTTTTGATGAACCCGTTGCCGCCGTCACTCCAGGCCAGTCAGCCGTGTTTTATCTCGGTGAAGTGTGCCTCGGCGGTGGTGTGATTGAACAACGTATTCCGCTCGTCAATTTATAACAAACAAGGACGAATACCCCCGTGGCCAAAAATTACTATGACATTACTATCGCGCTGGCAGGGATTTGCCAGTCTGCCCGTCTGGTTCAGCAATTGGCGCATCAGGGGCATTGCGATAACGATGCGCTGCATGTTTCGCTAAATAGCGTTATCGATCAAAACCCAGGTTCCACGCTGGACGTTTTTGGTGGCAATGAAGCCAATCTGAAACTGGGTCTTGAAACGCTGCTGGGCGTGCTGAACGCCAGTAATCGTCAGGGTTTAAACGCTGAATTAACGCGTTATACCCTGAGCCTGATGGTGCTGGAGCGTAAGCTTCACGGCAGCAAAGGCGCGATGGACAAACTCGGCTCAAGCATCGCGGGTTTACAGCGCCAACTGGAGCATTTTGACCTCGAGTCAGAAACGCTGCTCAGCGCGATGGCCGGGATTTATGTTGATGTGATAAGCCCGCTTGGCCCACGTATTCAGGTCACTGGCTCCCCTGCCGTGCTGCAAAGCCCGCAGGTTCAAAGCAAAGTCCGCGCCTCGTTGCTGGCTGGCATTCGTGCCGCCGTGTTGTGGCACCAGGTTGGCGGTGGCCGCTTGCAGTTAATGTTTTCTCGTAGTCGCCTGTGTGCTCAGGCCAAACAAATTCTTGCTCAATGTTAACCTCTCTGGAGTTGTAACTTATGGAATTATCCTCACTGACCGCCGTTTCCCCAATTGATGGACGTTACGGCGACAAAGTCAGCGCTCTGCGCGCTATTTTCAGCGAATTTGGTTTGCTGAAATTCCGCGTACAAGTCGAAGTACGTTGGCTACAAAAACTGGCCACGCACACAGCGATCAAGGAAGTTCCTGCTTTTGACGCAGACGCAATCGGTTACCTTGATAAAATTGTTGCTGAATTTAGTGAAGAAGATGCAGCACGCATCAAGACCATTGAACGCACCACCAATCACGACGTAAAAGCCGTTGAATACTTCCTGAAAGAGAAAGTCGAGGCGATCCCTGCCCTGCACGCGGTGTCTGAATTTATTCACTTCGCCTGTACTTCAGAAGATATCAACAACCTGTCTCACGCGCTGATGCTGCAAACCGCGCGCAAAGACGTGGTGCTACCGTACTGGCGCAAAGTTATCGACGCGGTAAAAGACCTGTCGGTTCAGTATCGCGATATCCCACTGCTTTCTCGTACCCACGGCCAGCCTGCGACCCCATCAACCATGGGTAAAGAGATGGCGAACGTGGCCTACCGTATGGAACGCCAGTTCCGTCAGTTAGAAAAAGTGGACATCCTGGGCAAAATCAACGGCGCGGTCGGTAACTATAACGCGCACATGGTGGCATACCCGGAAGTTGACTGGCACCAGTTCAGCGAAGAGTTCGTGACTTCTTTAGGCATTCAGTGGAACCCGTACACCACGCAAATCGAGCCGCACGATTACATCGCAGAATTGTTCGATTGCATCGCGCGCTTCAACACCATCCTGATCGACTTCGATCGTGACGTCTGGGGTTACATCGCGCTGAACCACTTCAAGCAGAAAACCATTGCGGGCGAAATCGGTTCTTCAACCATGCCGCATAAAGTGAACCCAATTGACTTCGAAAACTCCGAAGGCAACCTGGGCTTGTCTAACGCGATGCTGCAACACCTGGCGAGCAAACTGCCAGTTTCCCGCTGGCAGCGTGACCTGACAGACTCCACCGTGCTGCGCAACCTGGGCGTGGGTATTGGTTATGCGTTAATCGCCTATCAATCCACTCTGAAAGGCGTGAGCAAACTGGAAGTGAACCGCGACCGTCTGCTGGCGGAACTGGATCTCAACTGGGAAGTATTGGCTGAGCCAATCCAGACCGTGATGCGCCGTTACGGCATTGAGAAGCCATACGAGAAGCTGAAAGAGCTGACGCGCGGCAAGCGTGTCGATGCTGAAGGCATGAAACAGTTCATCGACAGCCTCGAGCTGCCGGAAGACGAAAAAACGCGCCTGAAAGCAATGACCCCGGCTAACTATATTGGCCGCGCCATCACCATGGTTGACGAACTGAAGTAATCCCCCCAAAACGCCACCCTTCGCGGTGGCGTTTCTTCATCCCCCCTGTTTACTCAAGGTTTATGCCCTCTATCCGATAATTAGCGTTAAACTATCAATGCCATTTATACACTGAGGAAATACGATGCGCGTTCTGGTCGTCGAAGATAATGCCCTGTTGCGTCACCACCTTACCGTTCAGTTGCGCGAAGCAGGCCATCAGGTTGATGCTGCTGAAGACGCCAAAGAAGCAGACTATTTCCTGAGTGAACATACCCCTGATATTGCGATTGTCGATTTAGGTTTGCCTGACGAAGACGGCACCAGCCTGATTCGCCGCTGGCGCAGTCACGACGTGACGATCCCTATTCTGGTACTGACCGCGCGCGAAGGCTGGCAGGATAAAGTCGAAGTGCTGGGAGCCGGTGCCGATGATTACGTCACTAAACCGTTCCACCTCGAAGAAGTGATTGCCCGCATGCAGGTGTTGTTGCGCCGTAACAGCGGCCTGGCTTCGCAGGTGATTTCATTGCCCCCATTCCAGGTAGATTTGTCGCGCCGCGAGCTGCTGATCAACGAAAGCCTGATCAAACTCACCGCGTTTGAATACACCATTATGGAAACGCTGATCCGCAATAATGGCAAAGTGGTGAGCAAAGACTCGTTAATGCTGCAGCTTTATCCAGATGCTGAATTACGTGAAAGTCACACCATCGATGTGTTAATGGGCCGTTTGCGTAAAAAGATTCAGGCGGAATATCCTCACGAAGCTATCACCACCGTGCGTGGTCAGGGCTACCGCTTCGATCTGCGCTAACCATGAAATTCATCCGTCATTTTTTACCGCTATCGCTGCGCGTCCGCTTTTTGCTGGCGACAGCCCTCGTGGTTCTGGTGCTGTCATTGGCCTACGGTGTGGTGGCGTTGATTGGTTACAGCATCAGTTTTGATAAGACTTCTTTCCGATTATTACGTGGCGAAAGCAATCTTTTTTATACTTTTGCAACCGTTGATGATGGCCACATTAATGTCACCCTGCCTGACAACCTGAATCTGAAAACGCCTACTATGGCGCTGATCTATGACGATCACGGCAAGCTATTGTGGTCTCAACACGATGTACCGCAAATCGTGCGGCAAATTAAACCCGAGTGGCTCACCTCGAATGGTTTCCATGATCTGGACACCAATTTTGATACCAGCCACGCTTTGCTGGCGAACAATGAAAAGCTGCAAACCGAACTAAAGAATTTTTATAGCGACGACTATAGCGAGGATGTCACCCACTCTGTCGCCGTTAATAAATACCCCGCAGCGGGGAAAATGCCAGCCTTAACCATTGTGGTAGTAGACACAATTCCACTTGAATTAAAACGCCAGTACACCGTACTGAGTATGTTCGCCTGCGTTTTCATTGCCAACCTGTTATTAGTTGTGCCCCTTCTTTGGCTCGCCGCACGCTGGAGTTTGCGCCCCATCGAGGAGCTTGCCAAAGAGGTGCGGGAACTAGAAAAACACGATCGTGACAGTCTGAACCCGGAAACCACGCGCGAGCTAACAAGCCTTGTGCGAAATCTAAACCGCCTGCTGCGCACCGAGCGTGACCGCAACGATAAATACCGCACCACATTAACTGACTTAACCCACAGCCTGAAAACACCGCTGGCAGTTTTACAGAGCACACTGCGCTCACTGCGCACCGATAAGCTGGATATTGAAACGGCAGAACCGCTGATGCTCGAACAAATCAGCCGTATTTCCCAGCAAATTGGCTATTACCTTCATCGCGCCAGCATGCGTGGCGACAGCACGCTAATCAGCCGCGAGCTTCATCCCGTTGCGCCGCTGCTTGATAGCCTTTGCTCCGCACTCAATAAAGTTTATCAACGCAAAGGCGTGAACATCACGCTGGATATCTCCCCTGAAATCACTTTTGTGGGCGAGAAAAATGACTTTATGGAAGTAATGGGCAACGTGTTGGATAACGCCTGCAAATACTGCCTCGAATTTGTTGAGATCTCTGGCCGCCAATTGGATGACACGCTGCATATTTACGTGGATGACGACGGCCCCGGCATTCCTGAAAGCAAACGAGCGATGGTATTTGACCGTGGGCAACGCGCAGACACCTTACGACCGGGGCAAGGAGTGGGTTTGTCCGTCGCCCGTGAAATCGTGGAACAGTACGACGGCGAGATTGAAACCTCGACCAGCGAACTCGGCGGCGCACGCATGGAAGTGATTTTTGCGCGCCAGCGTCCAGACCGCGAAGAAGATTGAAAATACTCCCGTAACGTCTGGCTCCATCCGTTATAATCCTGGCAGGCTCCTTCACCTGCCGGATAATAATATGGACTATCAACTCGACCTAAACTGGCCCGATTTTATCGCGAACTACTGGCAAAAACGCCCGGTGGTTTTAAAACGCGGCTTCAAAAACTTCATCGACCCAATTTCCCCGGATGAACTCGCAGGCCTTGCCATGGAAAACGAGGTGGACAGCCGCCTGGTCAGTCATAACGACGGCAAATGGAAAGTGAGCCACGGCCCTTTCCAGAGCTACGATCACCTGGGCGAAAACAACTGGTCTTTACTGGTTCAGGCCGTGAACCACTGGCACGAACAAAGTGCGCGTTTAATGCGCCCGTTCCGCGCCCTTCCTGACTGGCGAATCGACGATCTGATGATCTCATTCTCCGTCCCTGGCGGCGGCGTTGGCCCGCATTATGACCAGTACGATGTGTTTATCATTCAGGGCGTTGGCCGCCGTCGCTGGCGCGTGGGGGAAAAAGTCGCCCTCAAACAACACTGCCCGCATCCTGATTTGCTGCAAGTTGAACCGTTCGACGCCATCATCGACGAAGAGCTGGAGCCGGGCGATATTGTCTATATTCCGCCAGGTTTCCCGCACGAAGGTTACTCGCTGGAAAACTCGATGAACTACTCCGTCGGTTTCCGTGCGCCAAGCGGCCGCGAGTTAATCAGCGGTTTTGCCGATTACGTGTTGCAGCGCGAGTTGGGCAGTAAACGTTATACCGATCCAGACGTGCCTGCGCGCCAGCACCCGGCGGATGTCCTGCCGCAAGAAATGGATGCACTGCGCGAAATGATGCTGGAGCTGATTAACCAGCCTGAGCATTTTAAAACCTGGTTTGGCGAGTTTGTTTCCCAATCGCGCCATGAACTGGATGTTGCACCGCCGGAGCCACCGTATCAGCCCGACGAAATTTACGACGCCCTGAAACAGGGTGACGCGATTACCCGTTTAGGGGGTTTACGTGTGCTGCGCATTGCCGATGAGATTTACGTCAACGGCGAGAAAATTGACAGCCCGCACCGCCCGGCGCTTGAAGCCCTGGCGAGCAACATCACGCTAAAAGCCGAAATGTTTGGTGATGCATTAGAGGATCCGTCGTTCCTGGCCATGCTGGCCGCGCTGGTTAACAGCGGTTACTGGTATTTCGAGGACTGATATTGTCTTCCACCTTCTCAGCCGCAGACTGGCTGAGAAGGCGGTAACACGGCGTTTAGTGAATGGCTGGAATGACTTCACCACCAATCATTGCCAACCCGTTTTCCGTGCGGATAAAGCGCGGTGCTTTTAAATCTTCGGCCAGCGTGGTTAGTAATTCAAACAATAACTCTGCTATGTGTTCCTGCTGATCCATCGTGGCCTGTTGATTCAGTAACACCATAGTTAATGAGAAACAATACTCACAAGTCGTCTCTGAATCCGTTGGCAGTGAACGGTGATATTCATCAGGGTTATTCTCGTCCAGCGTTAATCTCTCAATCAGATAATCTGGCAACGGTAATTTTAAAACCGCCTTCAATACATTCAACCCCGCCAGTAAACGCCCGCAAAGCGCAATATATTCAGCGTGGTTATTAGCTTCGATTAATTCATCAGCGTAGCGTTGGCAAATATCCACCACCTGAAATAAATCATGGTTAGTACCTAACGGTATTTTTAGTAGATCTGCGATATTCCCAGCAATAACCGATTGAGCCGCAGGGATTTTAGGGTGAAGAATTGTGTTACTATTGGCAACAGCCATAGCGTTGTTCCTTAATTGTGAACGTTAATGGTTAGCCCTCGTCTGGTGTTTCCGCACCTTTCGGGGGCGATTCTTTTTTTATCCAGCATACTTCAAGCTGCATCTTTGTTGGCTGCGCTAACTCATCCGCATCACTTACTTGAGTAAGCTCAGCGGGATTCACTCTCTTGCCGCCGCGATGCAACTCGGATTATTTGGATAAAAGACAACAATGTTGCCTATCAACCACTCTCTGCTAATAGCACTGTATAAGTCAACAGTACAACCTCACTTAATTATTGGAAACCGAAAATCTTCGGCGTGGCTCACAATTAAGATGAAAACAAAAAATGGAATTACAGAGAAGTAGTTATTTGTTATTTATTGCCATATAAAACCAGAGGAATCAGGCGGGATATTTAAATACGGTTGAATATGTCCACAAAGTGTAATACAAAAACATTTGCATATATTTATAAAATGGTAAAAAAATAGAACTCTCTGAATTCGTCAACATCCAAAAATAATTATAATAAAATGCTGGCCGCAGCCAGCACCCAACTAAAAAATCAACCCCGCTTCGCCACCAACTCTGCAATCCTTACAATCACCGATACCGCTTTTTCCATTCCTTCCAGCGTCACAAACTCGTGTTTGCCGTGGTAGTTATAGCCGCCGGTGAAGATATTCGGGCACGGTAAGCCTTTAAATGATAATTGCGCTCCGTCAGTGCCGCCGCGAATTGGTTTCATTATCGGTTCTATCTCGCAATCACGCATCGCCTGTTGCGCGACTTCCACAATGTATGGATGCTCGGCGACTTTCTCGCGCATGTTGTAATAGCTATCGTCGATGATCAGCTCAATATAACAATCCGGGTGCAGACCTTTACCGACTTTTTTGGCGATATCCATCATTTTGCGTTTACGCGCTTCGAACTGCTCGCGGTCAAAGTCACGGATGATGTATTGCATTTCAGCGCGGTCGACCGTGCCTTTCATGCTGTTGAGGTGATAGAAACCTTCGTAGCCTTCGGTGGTTTCCGGGCTTTCGCTGGCTGGGACTTCGGCGTGGATGCGCGCGGCGAGTGAAAGCGCGTTAACCATCACGCCTTTTGCCGAACCAGGGTGAACGTTGTTGCCGACAATTTTAATCATCACCGACGCGGCGTTGAAGTTTTCGCATTCCAGTTCGCCCACGCCACCGCCGTCAACGGTATATGCCCAACGGGCATCGAACGCTTCGACGTCAAAATGTTTTGCGCCTTTACCCACTTCTTCATCTGGAGTGAAGGCCACACGAATATCGCCGTGCGGGATGTTCTTCTCTTTAAGCACCGCCATCGCCGTCATAATTTCAGCGATACCCGCTTTATCATCTGCGCCAAGCAGCGTTTTGCCGTCGGTGGTAATCAGCGTTTGCCCCAGTAACTGGTGCAGAACCGGGAACATCACCGGCGAAAGCACTTCATCGCCAATGCCCAGCGCAATGTCGCCACCACGGTAGTTTTCGACAATCTGCGGGCTAACATTTTTACCTGTAAAATCAGGTGCGGTATCGACGTGGGAAATAAAACCAATGGCCGGGACTTTTTTATCGACGGTAGACGGCAGCGTGCCCATCACTGTGCCATGATCGCCCAGCGTCACATTCACCAAACCCATCTCTTCCATTTGCTCTTTCAGCAACCGCAGCAGCTTCCACTGCCCTTCTGTGCTCGGAACTTGTTTTACGCCCGGTTTGGATTGCGTGTCCAAAGAGACATACTGCAAGAAACGTTCAAGTAATTTATCCATGTCGCTACCCTCAATTTTTGTGACTTCATTATCAGTAAGCCGCAAATGCAAATATTGCGTCAGGTCACTTTTAGCCCGGTAGAATTAAAAATAGTCGTGAATTGGCGAACCGCTGCCCCAATGGTATTAATTCCAGGCCACACTAAAGGATGAAGGATTGGCGATTTCAATGGTTTGCCGTAGAATGCCTGCCCTTACTTAACGTGCACAACCGCAAGGTGGTTAATCACAAACCCCGCATCAGCCCGCAATTTGATGCGTCTTATATGGGACAGCGTAAAAAATTGAATAAACAGCAATGTTCGCTTTCACCGCTGGTAGAACTGGCGGGAGTAGGCAAGAGCTTTGATGGCAAAACCGTTATTTCTGATTTATCTCTCACCATCAATCATGGTGAATTCCTGACACTCCTTGGCCCTTCTGGCTGCGGGAAAACCACCGTGCTGCGCTTAATTGCCGGTCTGGAAAGCGTGGATTCTGGCGCTATCGTTCTTGATAGCCAGGACATTACGCACCTTCCCGCCGAGCATCGCCACGTCAATACCGTGTTTCAGAGCTATGCTCTTTTCCCCCACATGACCGTTTTTGAAAACGTCGCTTTCGGCTTAAGAATGCAGAAAACGCCTGCCGCAGACATTGCGCCTCGCGTCACCGAAGCGTTAAAAATGGTGCAATTAGAAGAGTTTGCCCAACGTAAACCACATCAGCTTTCAGGCGGCCAGCAGCAGCGAGTGGCGATTGCCCGGGCGGTGGTGAACAAACCGCGTCTGTTACTGCTTGATGAGTCGCTTTCGGCGCTCGATTATAAATTGCGCAAGCAGATGCAGAACGAACTCAAAGCGCTGCAACGTAAACTCGGCATCACGTTTGTTTTCGTCACCCACGATCAAGAAGAAGCGTTGACCATGTCCGACCGGATTGTGGTGATGCGCGATGGACGAATTGAGCAAGACGGCACGCCGCGTGAAATTTACGAAGAGCCAAAAAACCTGTTCGTGGCGAGCTTCATTGGCGAAATCAACATCTTTGATGCGATCGTTATCGAACGTGTTGATGAACAGCGCGTGCTGGCGAGCGTCGAAGGCCGCGAATGCCATATCTACGCCACCATGCCCGTTACCGCTGGGCAGCACTTAAAAGTGCTATTGCGCCCGGAAGATTTGCGCGTCGAAGAGATCAACGATACTCACGTCGCTGACGGCCTGGTCGGCTACGTGCGCGAGCGCAACTATAAAGGCATGACGCTTGAATCTAACGTCGAGCTGGAAAATGGCAAAATGGTGATGGTCAGCGAATTCTTTAATGAAGATGACCCTGATTTTGACCACACGCTCGACCAGAAAATGTCGATAAATTGGGTTGAAAGCTGGGAGGTTGTGCTGGCAGATGAAGAGCTCACGTAAATTCCAGAATGCAGTGATTGCGATGATTGTCGGTTGGCTGCTGCTGTTTGTTTTCTTGCCCAACCTGATGATTATCGCCACCAGTTTCCTGACGCGTGATGACGCCAATTTTGTCAGCATGGTGTTCACGCTGGATAATTACACTCGCCTGCTCGACCCTCTTTATGCGCAAGTGCTGCTGCATTCGCTGAATATGGCGGTGATAGCCACCCTCGCCTGCCTGGTTTTGGGTTATCCGTTTGCGTGGTTCCTCGCACGTTTACCCGAACGCGTGCGCCCACTGCTGCTGTTTTTGCTGATTGTTCCGTTCTGGACTAACTCTTTAATTCGTATCTATGGGCTGAAAATCTTCCTCAGTACCAAAGGCTATATGAATGAGTTATTGCTCTGGCTCGGCGTGATTGATACCCCGATTCGCCTGATGTACACGCCAAACGCGGTGATCATCGGCCTGGTTTATATCCTGCTGCCATTTATGGTGATGCCGCTTTATTCGAGCATTGAGAAACTGGATAAGCCGTTGCTGGAAGCGGCGCGTGATTTGGGTGCCAGCAAACTTCAGACCTTTATCCGCATCATTATTCCGCTCACCATGCCGGGGATTATCGCCGGTTGCCTGCTGGTGATGCTGCCCGCGATGGGGCTGTTTTACGTTTCCGACCTGATGGGCGGCGCGAAAAATTTGCTAATTGGCAACGTGATTAAGAGCCAGTTCCTGAACATTCGCGACTGGCCGTTTGGCGCAGCCACCAGTATTACATTGACGCTGGTGATGGGTCTGATGCTGCTGATTTACTGGCGCGCCGCCAGTTTGCTCAATAAGAAGGTGGAATTAGAATGATCGGTCGCCTGCTTCGTGGCGGCTTTATGACCGCCGTCTACGCGTATCTGTATATCCCGATTATCATTTTGATCGTTAACTCGTTTAACAGTTCGCGCTTTGGGATTAACTGGCAGGGCTTTACCGGCAAGTGGTACAGCCTGCTGATGAACAACGACAGCCTGTTGCAAGCCGCGCAACACTCGCTGACCATGGCGGTGTTTTCTGCCACCGCCGCAACGCTGATTGGCTCGTTAGCCGCCGTGGCACTGTATCGCTACCGTTTTCGCGGCAAGCCGTTTGTCAGCGGTATGTTATTTGTGGTGATGATGTCGCCCGATATTGTGATGGCGATTTCGCTGCTGGTGCTGTTTATGCTGCTCGGCGTGTCGCTCGGTTTCTGGTCGCTGCTGTTCTCGCACATCACCTTCTGCCTGCCTTTTGTGGTCGTCACGGTTTACTCGCGACTCAAAGGGTTTGATGTGCGAATGTTAGAAGCGGCGAAAGATCTGGGTGCCAGCGAGCTGACTATTTTGCGCAAAATCCTGCTGCCGCTTGCCATGCCTGCGGTTGCGGCGGGCTGGCTGCTAAGTTTTACCTTGTCGATGGACGATGTAGTAGTTTCGTCTTTTGTGACCGGGCCAAGTTATGAAATTTTACCATTGAAGATTTATTCGATGGTGAAGGTAGGTGTTTCACCCGAGGTGAACGCACTTGCCACCATTCTGTTGGTACTCTCGCTGGTCCTGGTGGTTGCCAGTCAGCTTATTCTTCGTGATAAAACTAAGAGCGTGTCCCAGTAGGCGTTATTGTTGCAGATAGTTTGGACTCGGACTGCGCGGAAAAACCGGAACGTACACGTAGTACGTGAGGATTTTGAGCACAGCCCAGGTTCAAACTAGCCAATAAAATAGCCTAATGGGACAGGCTCTAAATTCAGGGGACGTTAAAATGATCAAATGGCCACGCCACCTGCTCGCTGCTGGCGCTCTGGTACTGGGTATGGGCGCTGCACATGCCGACGATAGCAAGACGCTGTATTTCTATAACTGGACTGAATATGTGCCGCCTGGCCTACTTGAGCAGTTCACTAAAGAAACCGGCATCAAAGTGATTTATTCGACCTACGAGTCGAATGAAACCATGTACGCCAAGCTGAAAACCTATAAAGACGGTGCCTATGATTTAGTGGTGCCGTCGACCTACTTTGTGGCGAAGATGCGCAAAGAAGGCATGATTCAGAAGATCGACAAAAGCAAACTGACGAACTTCAAAAATCTCGACCCGGAGATGCTGAATAAGCCGTTTGACCCGAATAATGATTACTCGATTCCGTATATCTGGGGTGCGACAGCCATCGGTGTGAACAGTGATTCTATCGATCCGAAAACGGTCACCAGTTGGGCTGATTTATGGAAACCTGAATACAAGCAAAGTCTGTTGATGACCGATGATGCCCGCGAAGTGTTCCAGGTCGCGCTAATGAAATTGGGTTATTCCGGCAACACCACCAATCCAAAAGAGATTGAAGCGGCGTATCACGAACTGCAAAAGCTGATGCCAAACGTCGCCGCATTCAACTCCGATAACCCAGCCAACCCGTATATGGAAGGCGAAGTGAATGTGGGTATGGTGTGGAATGGCTCGGCGTACGTCGCCCGCCAGGCGGGTACGCCACTGGAAATCGTCTGGCCGAAAGAAGGCGGGATTTTCTGGATGGATAACTTGTCGATTCCGGCAAATGCGAAGAATGTTGATGGTGCGCTGAAGCTGATTAACTTCCTGTTGCGCCCGGATGTGGCAAAACAGGTCGCAGAAACTATCGGTTACCCGACGCCAAATCTTGAAGCGCGTAAGTTGCTGCCAAAAGAGGTTTCAGGCGATAAGACGCTGTATCCGGATGAAGCGGTGCTGAAAAACGGCGAGTGGCAGAACGATGTTGGTGATGCGAGTACGATTTATGAGAATTATTATCAGAAATTGAAGGCTGGACGTTAAGTTTAGCGTTAGCTTCTCCCCCTCACCCCGGCCCTCTCCCAAAGGAGAGGGAGAACACCTTGCAATCCCCTCTCCCGGAGGGGAGGGAGAAAACCGCACTATTCCCTCTCCTTCAAGGAGAGGGTTAGGGTGAGGATGGTTCTACGAAAGACCCTTCAACAACCGCTCCACATACTCCGGCACCACTTCGCTGGCTAAACCGTAGAATTTCTCTTCAAACTCACTGCCAACCTGGCTTGGCTCGAGATTCAGTTCAACGGTATGCGCACCTTGCAAACGGGCTTCGTGGACAAATCCGGCGGCCGGATAAACGTGGCCTGAGGTGCCAATCGCAATAAAGTAATCTGCCGTTGCCAGCGCCTGGTAAATATCATCCATACCCAGTGGCATTTCGCCAAACCACACTACATGTGGGCGTAACGGGGCAGAAAGCTGGCAGCAATGGCAGCGGTCTTGCGGAGTAATATCGCCTTTCCATTCAATGACCTGCCCGCTTTGCGCGCAGCGCACTTTCAGCAGTTCACCGTGCATATGGATAACATTTTTGTTTCCGGCGCGTTCGTGCAGGTTATCGATATTTTGCGTGATCAGCAGGAAGTGATCGCCCAGTTCTTCTTCCAGACGAGCCAGCGCCAGATGAGCGGCGTTAGGCTGAATTTCTGCCTGCTGAAGCTGGCGGCGGCGGGCATTATAAAAGGCCTGCACTAGATCCGGGTCGCGGGCAAAACCTTCGGGGGTCGCTACATCTTCAACACGATGCTCTTCCCACAAACCGTCGGTTGCACGGAAGGTACGAATGCCAGACTCGGCGGAGATCCCCGCGCCGGTCAGCACCACGACTCTGGGTTTTTCCATCGCTTCAGGCCCTGGAATATCTCTAAAGAAGGCTCTCTGACGCAGACGCTGCCTGAGTAAACGTTTGGTTTTACGAAATCGGCTCAGCCGATGTTGACGACGCGATAGCATAATTTACTCCGTAAGATGGAGGAAAGCTGCACCACGCATGCCTCCGGCATCACCGTGCCGTGCAGGTTCGATGCGCGGCACTTTCGCCACTGGCAGCAGATATTTAGGCAAACGTTCGGGCAATTGTTGATACATCTCGGTGAAGTTCGATAACCCACCGCCAATCACCACCAGATGCGCGTCAATCGCCGTTAACAGGCTGCCCAGGCAACAGGCCAACAGCTCAACAAAACGATTAACGTGCGCCACGGCTTTTTCATCACCTGCGCGATAGCGGGCAACAATTTCTTTCGAGTCCAGTGGTTCAGCGTAGAAGTGTTGATAAACCCATGCAAATCCGCGCCCGGAGAGGTAGTTTTCGATACACCCATGCTGGCCGCAACCGCAACGCGTCAGGGGAACATCACGGCCCAACACATCAAGCGCATCAACCGGCAGGCGGGTATGACCAAATTCGCCAGTGATGTAATTACGCCCGGTAATCGGTTTGCCGTTGACGATAATCCCGCCTCCAACACCCGTGCCGAGGATCAGCCCCATCACAACAGGGTAATTACGGAATTCATCATCCCAGGCTTCGGAGAGTGCAAAGCAGTTGGCGTCGTTGTCCATACGCACTTCACGGTCGAGCATCGCGCTCAGATCAGCCTGCACAGGTTTGCCGCTGGCTGCGGGAACATTGGCGGCATATAGCGTGCCGTCGTCCGTCACTGGCATACCAGGAATACCGATGCCGACCGAACCTTTAGTCCCGAAGCGGCTATCGGCCTGCTCTACCAGGGAAACAATCGCCGCCAGGAAGTTCTCGTAACTGTCGTGTGGCGTGGGAACGCGGGTTTCCCACTGCAACTTACGTTCCTTGTCATAAACCCCAAGAGCCATTTTCGTGCCGCCAATGTCGAATCCGTAATACATCGCTTCGCTGCTCCCAAATTTTTTAGAATTTATTGCCCGCTTAATACTCTTGCTGGATCGATATTACTGGCCCGACGCGCCGGATACCAACTGGCGAGCAAACTCAGTAACAAAGCTGTGATCAGTACATAAAATACGTCCAGCCAGTGAAGCTCAGATGGCAGGAAGTCGATAAAGTAGATGTCGCCCGACAGGAACTGGTGGCCGATGAGTTTCTCAATCACGCGGATAATATTGGTCAATTGCCACGAAGCCAGCACACCGACCACTACGCCGCTGACGCTGCCTAATAAGCCCGCCAGCAGGCCGTACCAGACGAAAATCGCACGGATCAAACCGTCTTTCGCGCCGAGGGTACGTAACACAGCAATGTCGCTGCTCTTGTCTTTCACCGCCATTACCAGCGTGGAGACGATATTGAAACAGGCCACGCCAATCACCAGCACCATCGCCAGATACATGATGGCGCGAATCATTTGAATGTCGCGATACATGTAGCCGTAAGTGCCAATCCAGCTTTTGATGTAGACGTAAGCGTTGGTGACTTCGCCCGCATCGCGCACCAGTTGGTTGGCGTTAAAGACGTCATTCACTTTAATAGCAATGCCTGTGACACTGTCACCCATGTCTAAATAGCTCTGCGCATCGGCCATTGGCACCATTGCAAAGCTGTGATCGAGTTGCCCGCTAAGTGCCAGAATACCTTCAACTTGCAGGCGCACACGCTTAGGTTGCAGCAGTTTGTGGTCAGCGCTGCTGTTGGGGATCATGATGGAAATCCAGTCGCCCTGCTTCACCTTCAGCGCATCGGCAACGCCTTTGCCAATAATGATTTGCTGTTGCCCGGCTTTGAAATTTTGCCATGCGTTGCTTTGCACATACTGCGGCAACGCGCTAAGGCGAACTTCCTGCGCCGGATCAACGCCTTTAACCTGAATTGCACGCAGATTTGGCCCGCTTTCCACCAGCCCGGTAAAGTTGATATATGGTGCTGCTGCCGCAATGCCTTTTACTTTCTCTACGCGCTGTAAAACGCCGCTCCAGTCGTGGAATGGCTGATTAACCGGTTCGATTTCGCCGTGGGGAACCACCGCCAGAATGCGATTGTTAAGCTCGCGCTCAAAACCGTTCATCGCGCTCAGGCCGACAATTAGCACCGCCACACCCAGTGCGATGCCTAAGGTAGAAATGATAGAAATCAGTGACACCATGCCGCTGCGGCGACGCCCGCGGCTAAAACGTAAACCAATCAGCAGGGACAGTGGCGAAGCCATTAATCGGCTCCCATCAAAGTCAGTTCGCTGGTCAGGCGACCATCATGCATTTCAAGCTGGCGAGACATACGTTTAGCCAGTTTCAGGTCATGGGTTACCACCAGGAATGCGGTGCCCTGGCGCACGTTCAGCTCGCCAAGCAGTTCGAAAATGCTATCGGCATTACGCGCATCAAGGTTACCAGTCGGTTCATCCGCCAGCACCAGACGCGGGTTATTCACCAGCGCACGGGCGATGGCTACGCGCTGGCGCTCGCCGCCGGAAAGCTCTGACGGGCGGTGATTACTGCGGTGATCAAGTCCAACCGCTTTGAGCATTTCCAGCGCACGTTGTTTAGTATCGTCAGTATTATTTTTACCGATGAGCAGCGGCATCGCGACGTTTTCCATCGCGGTGAAATCTGGCAGCAAATGGTGGAACTGGTAGATAAAGCCCAGTTCACGGTTACGCAGTTCAGCTTTCGCGGCAGACGACATAGCACTCATCGCCTTGCCGTTGAAAATCACGTCGCCAGAAGTTGGCGTATCCAGCCCGCCCAACAGATGCAGCAAAGTACTTTTGCCGGAACCGGAGCTGCCGACAATCGCCATTAACTCGCCGGTATTGATGCTGAAGCTGACATCGTGCAACACGTCCGTTTGCACTTTGCCTTCCTGATAGCGTTTGCACAGCTTGTCACACTGCAACAGGACAGAATTACTCATAACGTAAAGCCTCAGCGGGAAGAGTCGCGGCAGCACGCCACGATGGATAAAGCGTGGATAACAGCGCGACCGCCATAGCGATAAGCGCAATCACAATGACTTGCACGGGGTCGATGGCGACAGGCAGCGCCGCACCATCCAGCAATGCGCCAATAATCGGCATTAAGTTGTTCAGTTGGCTGGCCAGCAACGCGCCTAACAATGCGCCGAGCAGAGCGCCAATAACGCCCGCACTCGCCCCTTGCACCATAAACACCGCCATGATTTGGCGACGTGTTAACCCCTGGGTCTGGAGAATGGCGACTTCGCCCTGCTTTTCCATCACCAGCAAGCCAAGAGAAGTAATGATGTTAAACGCGGCAACCGCCACAATCAGGCTGAGCAACAGCCCCATCATGTTTTTTTCCATGCGCACCGCCTGGAACAGCTCGCCTTTGCGTTCGCGCCAGTCTTTCCATTCGGTGCCCTGCGGCAACGTTTGTTGGCTTAATACGTCAACTTTTAGCGGTTCTGCCAACCACAGACGCCAACCGGTAATATTGCCTGCCGGGTAGCGCATCAAACGCGAGGCATCTTGCTGGTTCACCAGCATCTGATAACCGTCGACTTCGCTGCTCGCCGCGAAAGTCCCGATGACCGTAAACAGACGCTGGCTTGGCAAACGGCCCATCGGCGTGAACTGGCTGGCAGATGGCACCATCACACGGATACTGTCACCGCGTTTAATGCCCAGTTGCCCGGCAAGTTGTTCACCAAGAATGATGTTGTATTGCCCGGCAACCAAATCAGTTTGCTTCACGTTCACCAGGAACGGGGAAAGCGGATCTTTCTCTTCCGGCTTCACGCCGAGCATCACGCCGACAGCCACGCTGCGCGCGCTTTGCAGCACCACATCGCCCGTGGTAATTGGCGCGATACGCGTGACACCTTCGAGTTTGAGATCTTTGGCTGGGAGAGTTTCAGGATTAATCGAGCCGCCAGGCGAGGTAATGATCGCTTGTGGCATCAGCCCAAGAATGTTGTTTTGCAACTCACGCTCGAAGCCGTTCATCACCGAAAGCACCGTCACCAGCGCCATTACGCCAAGCGTAATGCCGATAGTCGACAGCCATGAGACGAAGCGACCGAAACGGTCAGATGCTCGCCCACGCATGTAGCGCAGGCCTATAAATAACGCGACAGGTTGATACATGTATTCCGTCTTGTTGCAGTTGCGGATGCAAAGTTGGCAAGAAGTATATAAGCGATACCGCATCAAGTAAATGAAACGTAACGTTTTTTTGATTTTTAAGAACATGAGTAATCGCTGATAAATCAACGCCATAACGCATTGTTTTCGCAGCGAAGCCACGCTAAAACGGTGATTAACTGACCATAAAGAATTTCCGAATTACGCCTGATTCTTACAAAAACAGACAAATCAGGTAATAAAAATCCCGGCGATCTTCCACCCTGAAGGCAAATTCAGACCAACAGAAGATTTAACTGGCGCATGAAAAACAAACAATTGTGGATAAACCATATCAAAGGGCTGTGCATTTGCCTGGTCGTTATTTACCACTCGGTGATCACCTTTTATCCCCATCTGGTGCAGTTCCAAACCGGGTTCCCGGAGTACGTCGCTAAGAGCTGGATTTACCTGAATCTCTATTTAGCCCCTTTCCGTATGCCGGTGTTCTTCTTTATTTCCGGCTTTTTGATCACCCGTTATATCGACGCGGTGAAATGGCGCGACTGCGTTGATAAGCGCCTGTGGAATATCTTTTATGTTCTGCTGTTGTGGGGCGTCTTGCAGTGGCTGGGGATTTCGTTAATTAATCAATGGCTGGCGCCGGATCTGGTGCGCAACCCGACTTCCAACGCGGCCTATTCGGAAACCCTGCTGCAATTCGCCGTCAGCATGGCAAAAGCCAGCACCAGCCTTTGGTATCTCTACGCGCTGGTGCTTTATTTCCTGGTGTTCAAAAGCCTGCGCCAATACCGGGTCCCGGTCATTTTGCTATTGTTAGCAATCAACGTGGTGATTAGCTTTATGCCGCTGCCGTGGTGGGGCATGAACAGTGTGGTGCGCAATATGTGTTATTACGGGCTGGGCGCGTGGTTCGGGCCACAATTAATGACGGCGATGAAGGAATTTAACCTTCGCCAGCATCCGCTGTTGTGTGCCGCCGCAGCCGTGATTTCCGTGGCGCTGTATCTGGTTAATGTGCCTTTGGTCATTTCGCTGGTCTCGATTTTTGTCATTATGAAACTGTTTTACCTGCTCGATAACTGGCGCGAAAGCCGTACCGATGCATTCCTTAATATCGTCGGCACCAACACGATTGCGATTTACACCACGCATCGCATCGTCATTGAAGCATTGAGTTTGTTTACCCTTGGGCAGATTAGCGCCGGGCGAATTTCCGATAACGCTTTGCTCGCCGTGTTGCTGGTTTACCCGTTTGCCAGCCTGGCGATTTGCACATGTTTAGGCTTAGGTTTCCGGAAATTATCGCGCGCACTGTTTGGCGACATGTTCTTTTCACCGCCAGCCAAATTGGTGACCGCTACCGAGGCGCGTTAAGTCCGTTTCAGCGCAGGACAAATCCCAGGTTGCGTTGCGATTGTGTTGCTAATACAAAACGATCGCGGATAATAATAAGCAACTTCTTGACGCGTCTGGTGGCTATCAGCCCACACAACACGGCGCAACCTGAGAGATTCTGACGCATTTATGCCTGAAAATTATCGCTACTCCTTACCTGTTAAAGCGGGCGATCAACGCCAGCTTGGTGAACTCACCGGTTCTGCTTGTGCGACCGAAGTGGCCGAAATCGTCGAGCGCCATAATGGCCCGGTGGTGCTGATTGCCCCGGATATGCAGAATGCTTTGCGTCTGCATGACGAAATCAGCCAGTTTACGGAAAGCCTGGTGGTGAATCTTGCCGACTGGGAAACCCTGCCGTACGACAGTTTTTCGCCGCATCAGGAAATCATCTCTTCGCGTTTATCCACGCTTTATCAGCTGCCAACCATGCAGCGCGGCGTGTTGATCCTACCGGTGAATACGCTGATGCAGCGCGTTTGCCCGCACAGTTATTTGCACGGCCACGCGCTGGTGATGAAAAAAGGCCAGCGTTTATCGCGTGACGACTTGCGTAGCCAGCTTGAACAGGCCGGTTATCGCAGCGTTGATCAGGTGATGGAACACGGTGAATTTGCGACGCGTGGCGCGTTATTAGATTTATATCCAATGGGCAGCGAGCAGCCGTATCGCATCGACTTTTTCGATGATGAAATCGACAGCCTGCGCGTGTTTGACGTGGATACGCAGCGCACACTTGAAGAAGTGGATGCGATTAACCTGCTGCCCGCGCATGAATTCCCGACGGATAAAACCGCCATCGAACTGTTCCGCAGCCAGTGGCGCGACAAGTTTGATGTGAAGCGCGAGCCTGAGCATATTTATCAGCAAGTCAGTAAAGGCATGCTCCCGGCGGGGATCGAATACTGGCAGCCGCTGTTCTTTAGCGAGCCTCTTCCGCCGCTGTTTAGCTATTTCCCAAAAAATACGCTGCTGATAAATACCGGTGATATCGAAACCAGCGCCGAGCGTTTCTGGCAAGACACTTTCGCCCGTTTCGAAAATCGTGGCGTTGATCCGATGCGCCCGCTGTTACCACCAGAAAGCCTGTGGTTGCGCGTCGATGAACTGTTTAGCGAACTCAAATCCTGGCCGCGCATTCAGCTCAAAACCGAATCGTTAGCGGATAAAGCGGCATTTACTAATTTGGGTTACCGCGCCCTACCCGACCTTTCCGTTCAGGCGCAGCAAAAAGCGCCGCTCGACAATCTGCGTAAATTCCTCGAATCCTTTGATGGCCCGGTGGTGTTTTCCGTCGAAAGTGAAGGCCGCCGTGAAGCGCTGGGCGAGCTGCTAGCGCGTATTAAAGTGGCACCGAAACGTATTTACCGTCTCGATGAAGTGGCGGATAAAGGCCGCTACTTAATGCTCGGCTCCAGCGAGCATGGGTTTATCGACACGCTGCGTAACCGTGCGTTGATTTGTGAAAGTGACCTGCTGGGCGAGCGCGTGAGCCGCCGCCGTCAGGACAGCCGCCGCACCATTAACCCGGATACGCTGATTCGCAACCTTGCCGAGTTGCATACCGGGCAGCCGGTAGTGCATCTGGAGCATGGCGTCGGGCGTTACGCGGGTTTAACCACGCTTGAAGCGGGCGGCATCACGGCTGAATACCTGATGTTGACGTATGCCGGTGACGCCAAACTTTATGTTCCTGTTTCATCGCTGCATTTAATTAGCCGTTATGCGGGCGGTGCCGAAGAAAACGCGCCGCTGCATAAACTCGGTAGCGATGCCTGGTCGCGCGCGCGCCAGAAAGCGGCAGAGAAAGTGCGTGATGTTGCCGCCGAACTGCTAGATATTTACGCCCAACGCGCCGCCAAACAGGGCTTCGCGTTTAAGCACGACCGCGAACAGTACCAAATGTTCTGCGATGCTTTCCCGTTTGAAACCACGCCAGATCAGGCTCAAGCCATTAACGCTGTGTTAAGCGATATGTGCCAGCCGCTGGCGATGGATCGCCTGGTGTGTGGTGACGTCGGCTTTGGTAAAACTGAAGTTGCGATGCGTGCCGCATTCCTCGCGGTGGAAAACAACAAACAAGTTGCCGTGCTGGTGCCAACCACCCTGCTCGCTCAGCAACACCTCGATAACTTCCGCGACCGTTTCGCCAACTGGCCGGTGCGCATTGAAATGCTGTCGCGTTTCCGTACCGCCAAAGAGCAGACGCAAATTCTGGAAGAGGCGCGTGAAGGGAAAGTCGACATTCTTATCGGCACCCACAAGCTGCTGCAAAATGACGTGAAGATGAAAGACCTCGGTCTGCTAATCGTCGATGAAGAGCACCGCTTTGGTGTGCGCCATAAAGAGCGTATTAAAGCGATGCGTGCCGACGTGGACATTCTGACGCTGACCGCAACGCCGATTCCGCGCACGCTGAATATGGCGATGAGCGGAATGCGCGATTTGTCGATTATCGCTACGCCACCCGCCCGCCGCCTGGCGGTGAAAACTTTCGTTCGCCAGTACGATGAGTTAGTCGTGCGCGAAGCTATCCTGCGTGAAGTGCTGCGTGGCGGCCAGGTTTACTACCTCTACAACGACGTTGAAAACATTCAGAAAGCCGCAGACCGCCTCGCGGCCTTAGTGCCGGAAGCGCGTATCACCATCGGCCACGGCCAGATGCGTGAACGTGAGCTGGAACGGGTGATGAACGATTTCCACCACCAGCGTTTCAACGTGCTGGTCTGCACCACGATTATCGAAACCGGTATCGATATTCCCACCGCCAACACCATTATCATTGAACGTGCCGACCACTTCGGCCTCGCGCAGTTGCACCAGTTACGTGGCCGCGTCGGGCGTTCGCACCATCAGGCCTACGCCTGGCTGCTGACGCCACATCCAAAAGCGATGACCACCGACGCGCAAAAACGTCTGGAAGCTATCGCCTCGCTCGAAGATTTGGGGGCAGGATTCGCGCTGGCAACGCATGACCTGGAAATTCGTGGTGCCGGGGAATTACTCGGCGAGGGCCAGAGCGGTTCGATGGAAACCATCGGTTTCTCGCTGTATATGGAAATGCTGGAAAACGCTGTCGATGCGCTCAAAGAGGGCCGCGAGCCGTCACTTGAAGATTTGACCAGCAGCCAGACGGAAGTCGAACTGCGTATGCCAGCCCTGCTTCCGGATGATTTCATTCCGGACGTGAATACGCGCCTTTCGTTCTATAAGCGTATTGCCAGTGCCAAAACGGCACATGAGCTTGACGAGCTGAAAGTCGAACTGATTGACCGCTTTGGCCTGTTGCCTGATCCAGCGCGTAATCTGTTAGATATCGCCGCGTTGCGCCAGCAGGCGCAAAAACTGGGCGTGCGGAAAATCGAAGGTAATGAAAAAGGTGGCGTAATTGAATTTGCCGAGAAGAACCACGTTAACCCGGTGTGGTTGATTGGCTTATTGCAAAAACAGCCGCAGCATTATCGTCTGGATGGTCCAACCCGTCTTAAATTCATTGAAGATCTTGCCGACCGAAAAGTGCGTATGGAGTGGGTGCGTAACTTTATGCATCAGTTAGCCCAGAACGCAGTGGCGTAATCAGTTAGCGGTGCCTTGGATGTTTCTAAGGCACCGATTCTGAAACATTTACACATCCTTTCAATCCGCCAGGATTTCCCGACACCTGCCCCTGCCATAATCATCGATTAACTTTTTTATAACATTAATAAATGTAGGGTTTATCGTGATTACCTCTTTGAGCGTCTTAACATCCCGCAAGATTCGCGTCGGGCGTTGGCTGGCATCGATGATGCTGGTTGGCGCAGCACTTGCCTCTTTCCAGGCTGCCGCTAACTCCTACCCTTTGCCGCCGGAAGGCAGCCGCCTAATCGGTAAGAATATTTTCCATGTTGTCGCCGATGATGGCGGTTCGCTGGAAGCTATCGCTAAGAAATACAATGTCGGTTTCCTGGCGCTTTTGCAGGCAAACCCAGGCGTTGACCCATATGTTCCACGCGCCGGTAGCGTGCTGACTATTCCGCGCCAAATGTTGCTGCCCGATGCGCCACGCCAGGGTTTGGTGATGAATCTTGCAGAGCTACGGGTTTATTATTACCCGGCCGGGAAAAACAGCGTCACCGTTTACCCGATTGGTATCGGCCAGTTGGGTGGCGACACCGTAACGCCAACAATGGTTACTAGCGTCTCGGATAAACGCGCTAACCCGACCTGGACGCCAACGGCCAATATTCGCGCTCGCTATCTGGCGAACGGCATTAAACTCCCGGCAGTGGTTCCTGCCGGGCCAGAGAACCCGATGGGCCACCATGCGATTCGCCTTGCGGCCTACGGCGGGGTTTACCTGCTGCATGGCACCAACGCTGATTTTGGCATTGGTATGCGCGTGAGTTCCGGCTGTATTCGTCTGCGCGATGACGATATTAAAGCGCTGTACAAAGAGATGCCGGTTGGCACACAAGTACGCATTATTAACACCGCAATTAAAACTTCCATTGAGCCAGATGGCAGACGCCTGGTTGAAGTGCATCAGCCACTGTCTAAACATATTGATGACGATCCGAAAGTGCTGCCGATTGTGCTGACTGAACAGATGAAACAGTTCCAGTCCGCACCAGAAACAGATGCCGCCGTGATGGAACAAGCGATGCAGCACCGCTCCGGAATGCCAATTGAAGTGAATACGCATACCGAAGCTAATAACAAAATTTAATTATTCGAATAGAAAAAGGCCCTGCTAAAAATAGCAGGGCCTTTTTTATGAAACTGATTTTACAGTAAATCTTATTTATAGATTACCGCAGTACCGTGCAGAGTATTCGGGCCAGTCACTGAGGTAATACGGTATGAGCTTGCACCCATTTCTTCTGCTTTTTGCGCCAGTTGGTCTTCCAGAGAACTCAAGTTAGTCCCGGCAGTGGCGGTGATAGTACCGACTTTCTGCTGACCATTTGGAGTGGCCTGAACTTCAACAGCCGCAAAACTTGCGAAAGAGATTGAACTAAGAACAGCAGCAGCGATAAGAGTTTTTACGTTTTTCATGATTTTTGACCTTAAGCAGATGATTTGTAAGACCGTTAAAGTTATTTACTTAACGTTCGATAAGTAAATAATAAACGTGATCTGCATCACACGTCAAATTATTTTTATAATGACCGTTAACTATTTTATAAAACTGTTATTTTTCATCCTAATACATGGCATTTATTTTTAGACAAACTACCGCTGGAACCTCTCTTTCATTATTTTTATAATGATCACTCATAAAATCAGAGAAGGTTAAAACGGCTAATCATGTCTACCGACATCAGTCACATCAAAAGAAGCCGTGGCCGACCGAAAGTGTTCGACAAGGAAGCCGCACTCGATAAGGCCATGGTGTTGTTCTGGCAACACGGTTACGAAGCGACTTCAATGGCGCATCTGGTGGAAGCGACGGGTGCAAAAGCGCCGACGCTTTACGCCGAGTTCACCAATAAAGAAGGCTTGTTCAAGGCCGTACTAGACCGTTACATCGCACAAGTAACGAAGCTGCGAGCGAGTTGTCTGCGCTGCGACAGTCGAACACTTGAAGAAGCCCTTGAGGATTATCTTTCTCTGGTAGCGAAACTGTTTACTGATAAAGAAACCCCAACCGGTTGCTTTATGATTTGTACCTCGTCAGTTCTGGCAGTTTCATCGGCAGATATCTCGGAAATGATCAAGGCTCGCCAGTCGATGCTCGAAGCAACGCTGGTTAATTTCCTCGAACTGCATCGGCAGAAAGGGGAAATCCCGCTAACCGCCTGCGTTCGAAATTTGGCTAAATACCTGTGTTGTATTGTCCAGGGAATGTCGGTCAGCGCCCGAGAAGACGCCAGTTACGAAGATCTGATGCAGATTGTCGACACCACCTTGCGCCTGTTACCAGAACTGAAAAAAATCTAATTGAGGGCGACATTGTTCGCCCTTCTTAATTCACTAATAGTCTTTTTCTGCCAAACAAAAAGGCCCTGTTTTTCAACAGGGCCTTTCTTATGGAGAACGCTTTAACTTAGAGGGTAAAAGCTTATTTATAAATCACCGCAGTCCCGTGCAAATGATTTGAGCCACTCGCGGAAGTGACACGGAATGAACTTGCTCCCATCTCTTGAGCTTTTGCTGCCAGTTGGGATTCAACAGAACTCAGGTTGGTGCCACCGGTCGCAGTTATTGTGCCGATTTCATGCTGGCCTGCTGGTGCGGCCGCCACTTCTACAGCCGCGAAACTTGCAAAAGAAACTGAGCTAAGAATCACAGCGGCGATAAGAGTTTTTACGTTTTTCATGATAGTTACCTTGAGAAAATTATTTATAAGGCCGTTAAATTTATTTACTTAACGTTCGATAACTAAATAATAAGCGTGATCTGCATCACGCGTCAAACTTATTTTATAACGATCATTAATTATTTTATAAAAGTTATAATTTTCATAAGCATAGGAATAATTAATTTTTTCCCTCTGCCCTATAGCTACTGCGTGATATTATTTTTATAATGATCGTTCAATAAACAGACAAAGGTTAAACGGCGCATATGTCATCTGATACGACTTGCATTAAAAAAAGCCGTGGCCGACCGAAGGTGTTTGACAGGGAAGCAGCACTCGACAAGGCCATGGCTTTGTTCTGGCAACACGGTTATGAGGCCACTTCATTGGCACATCTGGTTGAAGCGACGGGTGCTAAAGCCCCGACACTTTACGCAGAGTTCACCAACAAAGAAGGGTTATTCAAGGCCGTTCTGGATCGCTACATCGAGCGCTTTTCGCAAATGCGCGAGAATTGCCTGTTCTGCGAAGAACGCACGCTTGAACAAGCGCTGGAAGATTATTTGTCGTTAATCGCCAAGCTCTTTACCGAGAAAGACACACCGACCGGCTGCTTTATTATCTGTACGTCTTCGGTGCTAGCGGCGTCTTCTGAAGATATCGCAGCGGTGATCAAAACACGCCAGTCGATGCAGGAAGAAACGCTGGTGCGTTTTCTGGCTAAACGCCAGGAAAATGGTGAAATTCCACAGACCAGCTGCATTCGTAAACTGGCTAAATACCTGTGCTGTATTATTCAGGGGATGTCGGTTAGCGCGCGTGAAAACGCAAGCTATGAAGAGCTGATGCAAATCGTGAATACCACGATGCGGCTAATGCCAGAACTTAAGAAAATCTAATACCGGGCGGCGTTTGCCGCCCTTCTCTTTTACCTCACTCGCCCTTTGCTCCAGTACGCCATAAAATTGATGGCGTCATGATTCACGCCGCATTCACCAATCAAATGGCGACGTAGCAGTTTCACCACTGTTGATTCTGCCGCCACCCAGCCGTAAAAATCATTGCTGGCCGTGGTCGCTTTATCCCACAGCAACTCGCCTTCCGCTTCTTCGTTAAGCTCTTCCGCCACGCCCGCTCGTTTCGGTAATTGCGCATTTTCTCTGACGGCTTTTAGCAGGCATTCCCCATGCGTGGCATTAACCGGCTTACGCGCCAACCAGTGGATTTTTGCAAAGCTAAACTCGCTCAGATCGACGCAATCACCTTCCTCGGGTACTTCCAGGAACACCTGAATCTGTGGTGGATTTTGCTCCACCGCCAGCAATTCAAGAATCCCTTTCGCCGCAGGCAACGCGGTTTCATCAGCGATAATTAGACCGTGACGCAGCCCTTTTGGTGGCGTCCATTCGTAACCGCCGCTGTCCTGGGAGTATTCAGCATTAGGCGCAACGATTTGAATTTTGTCGCCCGGTAGCGAGTTAATCGCCCATGCTGAAGCAGGGCCTTCCGTACCGTGGCTAACAAATTCAACCGTGACTTCCAGTCGCTCGCGGTCGACATGGCGCAAGGTATAAGTGCGCACCACGGGCCGTTTCTCCTTCGGCAATGCTTGCAGCAACGAGTACCACTCTCCTTGCTGCGGCAGCGTTGGAATCGAACCATCTTCTGATGGAAATAACATTTTGATTCGCTGATCCGGCGAGTCAGATTTCATATATGCGATTTCGGGGCCGCCGAACACCAGACTCAGCAGCGAAGGCGAAATTTGGTTTTTATGCACTAACTGAACGTTAAACAACCGATACCCTTGCACCCCTGCCATTTCTACTCCTTTGCCGCGTCAGGCCTTTATTCAAAAACGTAAACCACAGTAATCATGTGATTATTCATAAGATTTATTTAAGAAATACTAGCAATTGCGATTGATAATGAGAACTGTTATCGGCAAAATTCAGCGCGTAGATATTTCAAAACATTTTCAAATGTTAATTATTTCCATCTAAGGAATGATGATGATGCATAGAAATGCGCGCTGGGTGCTTTACCCGCTGCTTCTGGCGATGATGGCTCCGGCTTTCGCACAGCAAACTTCAGAAGAAAATATTCTGGTTTCCGCCAACCGCATGCACCGCACGGTGGCAGAAATGGCGCAAACGACCTGGGTGATCGAAGGCACGGAACTCGAACAACAAATCCAGGGTGGCAAGGAGCTGAAAGACGCGCTTGCACAGTTAATTCCAGGGCTTGATGTCAGCAGCCAAAGTCGTACCAACTACGGCATGAACATGCGTGGTCGTTCTATCGTGGTGTTAGTGGATGGGGTTCGTCTGAATTCATCCCGTACCGATAGCCGCCAGCTTGATTCCATCGACCCGTTCAATATCGAACACATTGAAGTGATTTCCGGCGCGACGTCTTTGTACGGCGGCGGCAGCACCGGTGGCCTGATTAATATCGTCACCAAAAAAGGCCAGCCTGAAACACAGATGGAATTTGAAACCGGTATCAAGTCTGGTTTCAACAGCAGTAAAGATCATGATGAACGCGTTGCCGCTGCCGTTTCTGGTGGTAACGAGCACGCATCCGGGCGAATGTCCGTGGCATATCAGAAATTTGGCGGTTGGTTTGACGGCAATGGCGACCAGACGCTACTCGATAATACCCAAACCGGTTTGCAGTATTCTGATCGTTTAGATGTGATGGGCACCGGCACGCTGAATATTGATGAAACCCAGCAATTGCAGCTGGTGACGCAATATTATAAGAGCCAGGGCGATGACGATTACGGGCTAAACCTTGGCGAGAATTTCTCAGCAGTGACCGGCAACGGCGACGCATTCGTTAGCAATCAGCTTAATTCAGATCGTATTCCCGGCACCGAGCGCCACCTGATTAGCCTGCAATATTCCAATACCGATTTCCTCGGCCAGGAGCTGGTTGGGCAGATTTATTATCGCGATGAGTCCCTGACGTTCTATCCGTTCCCCACCCTTACGCGTGGTGCCGTGACCAGTTTCTCGGCCTCGCAGCAGGATACCGATCAGTACGGTGCAAAACTGGCGTTGACCAGCCAACCGCTCGATGGCTGGCAGATCACTTACGGCGTGGATGCGGATCACGAGAGCTTTAACTCGAACCAGATGTTCTTTGATTTGGCAAAAGCCAACGCCTCCGGTGGCCTGAATAACCAAAGCATTTACACTACTGGCCGCTATCCGGGCTACAGCATCACTAACCTCGCGCCATTCATGCAAACCAGCTATGACATCGGCGACTTGTTCACATTAAGCGGCGGCGTTCGTTACCAGTGGACTGAAAACAAAGTTGATGATTTTGTTGGCTTTACCCAGCAGCAAGGGATTGCCAATGGGATTGCTCAGTCGGCGGATTCCATTCCTGGCGGCACCACCGATTACGACAATGCGTTGTTCAATGCTGGCGTGCTCATGCACATCACCGAGCGCCAGCAGGCCTGGTTTAATTTCTCGCAAGGTGTGGAGTTGCCAGACCCTGGCAAATATTACGGTAACGGCACTTACCGCCTGCTCAACGGCCACTATCAACTGGTGAACAGTGTGAACGTCGCCCAGTCAAAACTTCAGGGGATCAAGGTCGATTCTTATGAGTTGGGGTGGCGCTATTCGGGTGACAGTCTGCGCACTCAGGTTGCGGCGTACTATTCACTGTCGGACAAATCTATCTCCATCAACCGCGCAGATATGACCATCAACGTGGAAGATGACAAACGCCGCATTTACGGGGTTGAAGGCGCTGTGGATTACTTTATTCCAGACTCCGACTGGAGCACGGGCGTTAACTTCAATGTGTTGAAATCTGAAACCAAAGTAGACGGCAAATGGCAGAAATGGGATGTCATTTACGCCAGCCCGTCAAAAGCGACTGCCTACGTAGGCTGGGCACCAGAACCGTGGAGCCTGCGCGTTCAGAGCCAACAGACGTTTGATTTGACCGATGCCAGCGACAATAAAATCAACGGCTACAACACTGTCGACTTTATCGGGAGCTACGCACTGCCGCTGGGTAAACTCAGCTTTAGCATCGAAAACTTGCTGGATAAAGATTACACCACCGTCTGGGGCCAGCGCGCACCGCTGCTCTACAGCCCAACTTACGGCAGCCCATCGCTGTATGAATACAAAGGCCGTGGACGCACTTACGGCGTGAACTACTCACTGCAATTCTAATAACCGCAAAACAGGCTGGCTAAAAACCAGCCTGTTTTTTACGCTCGCACACAAAATCCTGCTCGACCAAAACCCAGTAGTCATTTAAAACATAGGGACTCTAATTATTGATGTAGTTTATATTTGGCAGGGTTTGATTATGTTGGCAGGTTTCATCGGTTTAGGTTCGGTCATCGAAACAGCGTATCTCCCGGCACTGCGCCGCATCTCTCTTCCACTTCTTGAATGCTACGGTTATGACGCAACCCCAACGCGCCAGATTGAAGGCATCATTCGTTGTGATTCCCTTGATGAACTGCTGGCAAAGCCGCTCGATGTGGTGCTAATCACGACGTCATCTCTGCAACACCTCCCCGTACTCGAACGCGTCTTGCAAAGTGATATTCCCGCGATAGTGGTTGAAAAACCGGTCACGGCGACGCTCGAGCAACTGGGCATACTTCAGGTTTTACTCAAAAATCAGCAAAACGCGGCTCGTGTTCTGGCTTTGGATCACTGGATGGTTCGCACTCAGGCGAGCAATCATATTCACAACATCAATGAAATAAAGTGCATCGAAGGATTTTTACTGGAACCGAGTGGATTTAATGCGGCGGGCGAACCGATAGCGCTGAACTTCGCGACGGGAGAAGAAGATACACGTCAGTTGCGCCATCCTGACGGCGTCATTGTTGATATCGGCACTCATACGCTCGCGATGATGCGTGAGACCGTTCATCAATTAGGTGGCGATGACCAGCTCACCGTTAAGCTGAGTTACGCACGCGACCGTCTGGGGAATGCGATTGCGACAGGCGACTTCACGACAGCGGAAGGTGAAGCACTGTTAACCGGGACGCTGAGCGGCATTCCATTTACGCTGCATCTCAACAAATATGCCGGGCCTGCGGGCGGGCAAAAAGGGATGCGGATTCATCTTCATGACGGGCAGATTATTAATATCGACCGTGAAGGAATGAATGAAGTGGTTGAGCGGATTTCTGAGAAGGGAACCGAACGCGTACTTGTCGCGGGGCCGTTATACGATCGATGTTTACAGGACGTGGTGTTTGGTGATCAAAGACTGTTTTTACGAGCGCCAGATGAAGTACCGGCCTACACGCAGCGCCGGATAGCTGAAGTCACCGCCCTACTGGAACTGCAACAACAGTTACGCGGTAACCATTAAGCAAAAGCCCATCTCGCAAGATGGGCCTGATCGTTTTAATCGTTAAATTTTGCTTAATACTAACTGGCCTTTATCATCCAGTGGGATCTGCGTGCCAGGGTCTTTATCCATACGGATTTTGCCCTGCTGATCGCCAATGCGGTACGTCACGTCATAGCCGAGCATTTTTTCTGACTTGTCGTAGACCGTTTTACATTTCTGATTCGTCTGGGTGTAGGTGTCGTTATCCTGCATCGCGCCCTGCACCTGGTTACCCGCGTAACCACCGCCCAGCGCACCCGCAACTGTCGCCACATCTTTACCGCGTCCGCCACCAAACTGATGGCCAATCACGCCGCCTGCCACCGCACCTAGCGCTGAACCGAGCAGACGGTTTTCATCCTGAACGGGACGGCGATGTGTGGTTGTCACATTACGACATTCCTGACGTGGCGTTTTTACCGTTTCCTTGATAGGTGTCGCTGACACCACCTGTGCGTACTGAGGGCCACGGTCAAAAACATTCATGCTGGCAACCGCCGCCACACCCAGTGCTGCGGCCACACCGATACCTATACCCGCTAACATTGATTTATTCACAGGACATCCTCCTGACTGTGCAATTGCTTACAATTTTGCAGCCTGAGGCCGCTTTAGACAAATCAGACAACGGATGAAAAGTGCGGAAACATACGCAAAACTTATGTGTTTGAGAGAAATCCTAAGCATGAATCGCTCATTTATGGATTTTTATGCTGCTTTTGAATGTGAAAAACCCGGCGCGAGGCCGGGTTTGAAGTGCGTACTGAAACGGAATTAGTGCAGTTTTAAACGCGGACGAATCACCCGGTTAATACTGCCCACCAGCATCATCAGGCCGGTTTTGAAATATCCGTGAAGTGCGACCTGGTGCATACGGTACAAAGAGATGTACACGAAACGCGCCATACGCCCTTCGACCATCATCGAACCGCGCATCAGGTTGCCCATCAGGCTACCGACGGTTGAGAACTTAGACAGCGAAACCAGCGAGCCGTGATCTTTGTAAATATAAGATTTCAGCGGTTTGTCTTTCATCTGCGCCAGAATGTTGGCCAGAACCAGCGATGCCATCTGGTGCGCGGCTTGCGCACGTGGAGGCACAAAACCGCCTTCCGGGCGAGCGCAAGATGCACAGTCACCAATGGCGTAAATGTCCGAGTCACGCGTGGTTTGCAGCGTAGGCTCGGTCACCAACTGGTTAATACGGTTAGTTTCCAGACCACCAATATCTTTCATAAAGTCTGGCGCTTTGATACCCGCAGCCCAAACCATCAGGTCTGCAGCGATATATTCACCATCTTTAGTATTCAGGCCGCCAGCATCAGCAGACGTCACCATGGTTTGCGTCAAAACGCGCACGCCGAGTTTGGTCAATTCGCTGTGAGCGGCCGCAGAAATACGTGGCGGCAGCGCAGGAAGAATACGTTCACCCGCTTCGACTAACGTCACGTTCAGCGCTTCGTTAGTCAGACCTTTATAGCCGTAGCTGTGCAGCTGTTTGACCGCGTTATGCAGTTCAGCAGACAGTTCAACGCCAGTTGCGCCACCGCCGACGATTGCGATGTTAACTTTGCCGCTGGCACCGAGGTTTGCAGAATACTTGAGGAACAGATTCAGCATTTCAGAGTGGAAGCGACGCGCCTGATGCGGGTTATCGAGGAAGATACAGTTATCTTTCACGCCCGGCGTGTTGAAGTCGTTGGAAGTACTGCCCAGCGCCATCACCAAAGTGTCGTAAGGGATCTTACGCTCAGGAACCAGCAATTCGCCTTTGTCGTCACGCAGTTCTGCCAGCGTCAGCGTTTTGCTTTCGCGGTTGATATCAACCACAGAACCCAACTGGAACTGGAAATGATGGTTACGTGCATGAGCCAGGTAGCTCAGCGCATCGACACCTTCATCCAGTGAACCGGTTGCCACTTCATGCAGCAATGGTTTCCATAAATGGCTGTGATTACGGTCGATAAGCGTAACTTTCGCTTTCTTACCACGACCCAGTTTCTTCCCTAACTGAGTGGCCAGTTCAAGTCCGCCAGCACCACCACCGACAATGACAATTTTTCTTAATGGCGTAGTCAAAATGACCCCCTTAAAATATTAACCAATTGTTAATTAAAGGTTATGTAAATAGCATTTAATTAACAACAAGTTACCTAAACAAACTCACTAATGTGACCAAAGAATAACATGGATGGTGTATTGGTCATACCAAAATTGATATGCATCAAATTTTTATGCCGAAAAGATAAACAAAAAGGGCCAGCGCATGGCTGACCCTTTCGAAAATCCCTGTCTGAGACGTATTTTAGCCCAGCGTTTTGAAGGCTTTTATACGTTGCAAATGTGGTGAGATATTTTTGAATTTATGGGTCTGTTCCTGATCCCATACAATTTCATAATAGTGATGCAACAGCTCTGCGGCGCGCACGTTATCCAGCGCTTCATCATTATGCGACAAAATTGCCAGGCAGCGATCGCGGTTTTTCTCGCGGAAGTTTTGCACGCACTTGGTCGAGATATCGGTGTATTCCTCAGGTCGGTCGATTTTCCCTTCCATGTTCTCTTGCGGGAACAAATTCGGGTTAAAGATCACCTGGCGAATATCACACAAGAAACCGATACGTTCGGCCCAAAAACCGCCCAATCCCACACCACAAATCAATGGGCGCTCATCGGCACTGAGTTGCAGCATTTTGTCGACTTCTTTAAGCAAATGCTGCATATCGTGTTTCGGATGCCGCGTGCTGTAACTGATCAGCCGCACGTCCGGGTCGATAAACTGGAGTTGCAGCACTTTTTCATGGTTACCGGGACTGTTGGAGTCGAAACCGTGTAAATAGATAATCATTGCATCCTCACCACACGAATTCAGGCCAGTTGGCCCGAGGAGTTAAAGACCCGCCTTGTGGGCTTGCCACTGCTCATGCAGCGCCTCAAGTTGCTGGTTTGCTTCCTTCCAGCGCGCTGACGACATCAGCTCCTGGCGGGTAAATGAACCTTTATGATACAAACCTGTAACACGCTCTGCTTTGACCGGAGACAGGTTATCTAACACGCTAACCGCACCATTACGATTATTGCAGACCAGGATCATATCGCAACCTGCATCCAGCGATGCCTGTCCGCGCTCGGCATAACTGCCCATAATCGCTGCCCCTTCCATCGACAAATCGTCAGAGAAGATCACGCCGTTAAAGCCGAGTTCGCCACGCAATACAGTTTTTAGCCAGTGCGTGGAACCGCTGGCCGGGCGCGGGTCAACATCGGTGTAGATAACGTGCGCGGGCATAATCGCATCGAGTTTGTTATCAGTAATCAGCGTGCGGAAAATCTGCATATCGTGTTCACGAATCAATGCTTCTTCACGCGGGTCACGCGGGGTTTCTTTGTGCGAATCAGCGGTCACTGCACCGTGGCCCGGGAAATGTTTGCCGGTCGTTTTCATGCCAGCCGCATGCATGCCGTCGATGAATCGAGTCGCCATCGCCAGCGCTTTGCGCGGATCTTCATGGTATGAACGCTCACCAATCGCGGCACTAATATGGCCGATATCCAGAACCGGCGCAAAGCTGATGTCGATATCCATGGCAATCATTTCACTCGCCATCAACCAGCCCGCTTCTTCAGCCAGTTTGCCGCCCTGCTCCAGACCGTGTAATGCGGCAAAAGATTGTGCCGCTGGCAAGAGTGTAAAACCTTCACGGAAACGTTGAACGCGCCCGCCTTCCTGGTCGACAGCCACCACCAGGCGATTACGCGAGGCTTCGCGGATTTGGCGCACCAGCTCACGCAATTGCTCGGGATCGTGATAGTTGCGGGTAAACAGAATCAGCCCACCGACCAGCGGGTGTTTGAGGATTTCGCGTTCTTCGGCATCCAGCTCAAAGCTTGCCACATCTAACATTACCGGGCCCACATCTACCTCTCTTAATTAGTTCTTGTCCCGCAGCAGGCGCCAGGCCTCATCTGCAAGAGTTATAAATATTCTGTCCTGCGTTTGCCGCCAGCGGCATTCATACCAGGATGCCATCAGTATAATGACCCATGGCCGCCAGCGCGCAACCTGACGGGTTAGCGTTTCCAGCGAGATATGGCTCAACTGTGCGTAGGCTTTAATCAGCGAATCATCACCCATATTGTTGGCAGCCATAATGGCGGCAAGTTCCAGCGCGATATCACCGTCTCCGGCATATTCCCAGTCGATCAATTTCAGACCGGCTGGACTGCGCACCAGGTTGCCCGGATGGACATCCATATGCAACGGAGCCAGACGCAGCGGTTTAGGCTCGCCCCGCCGCTTCATCTTTTTAAGTAACCGTAGCCAGAGCAACGTTCTTCTTTCCGGCGCGGCACTGAGCCAATAATGTTCAAGCACCGGCAACAGACTGATTCGCCAGCCAAAACAGGCATGATGGTGCAAATCATACAACAATGAAGTTAGCGATTGCAGTGAGGGGAGTTCCGATTTCACTTCGCCATTGAGCCATTCGACGATTAACCAGCCTTTGGCCTGGCAAACGGGGCGCGGGCCGATGCCAGGAGTCAAATGCATTAAGGCGCGATATTGCCGCTTGAGGGAAACACCCGGCATGGGGGAATCAGGCTGTTCCCTGGCGACATATTCATCCTCGCCGAGACTGAAATGCAGACTGCCGCCGCTCAATCCTTCAAGCGCAGAAACGCAACCGGCGGCCTGAGCCGCCGGAAGATACTGTTTAATCACACTTTGCAGCGTTGAATTATTGGGTTTGTTGAACTGCACCGTTACCTGACCAAATAATTTCGCCGGTTTGCACCAGCATCAACTGCATTTTAAGCGTTGGCGCATTCACGTTGCCGCTGGCATTGCTGTAAAGAACGTATTGCGCGCCCACTTTACGGGCAATACCGATAGCTTTGCTGCGCGAACCGAGACTGTCTTGTGGCGATAAACCCAACTCTTGTTTCGCGATTGAAAGCTGCTGCGCAGAAACCAGGGTGAATTTAGTGTTGTTCGCCAGCGCCCCGCGCAAAGATTCTGTTGCTTTGCCGGTTTGCAGCGAGCCATTGGTATGGTTATTAACGCTGTCCACCAGCAGTACGCCACCCGCGGTCACTCCATCGGCCTGCAGCATTTTCCCGACCATCGGTTGCATTGCGCTGCTCCAGTCGTAGTTGCGGACTTTTGGCGTGGCTGGAATAGTCGGTTGCGGCTGCTCGATTGGGCCAGGTTGAGTCGGCACAGTCGGCACCGTTGGAACGGTCGGCACTGGCTCTACAGGCTGCTGCGGAGTCGGTTTAACTTCTTCCACAGGTGCTGGTGCTTCGCCACGATTAATACACCCTGATAAAATCATCGCCGCAGCGAGAATGACCAGATATCGATGGATTCCCTTAATCAAAATTCACCCCTTATAAAGAGAGATAAAGACGGACTTTACGTGCGTCTGGATAACTGGCGATAGATGACACCGAAACGCTGGATTTTGCTGGTAGCGTAATCGTGCGCGGTTGTTCGAGAGGATGGATCTCCAACCCCTTTGCGTCATACCAATAAAAACGATAGGTAATGACAACCGGCTTAGACTGCTCATTATACAACTCACTACGTGAAACGGTGGCACCATTGTCATTTGAAATATCTGGTTTTTCAGCACTGATCCCCGCTGCCAGCACCGAGGCTTCCATCACCAGCGATTGCCCATCGTTGACAGGAATGGCCGGTTTTGAGCTACAACCCACCATCAATACGGCGGTGAGAAGTAATAACAGCGAGTGAGTTTTCATTAACTTATCCTTTGTGCGCAAGCATAGGCCCCAGTATGCGGCCACCGAGCAGGTGCATATGGATATGGTAAACTTCCTGCCCGCCATGGCGATTACAGTTCATGATCAAACGATAGCCATCTTCGGCAATCCCTTCCTGCTCTGCAATTTTAGCCGCAACAGTCAACATGCGCCCTAAAGCCAGTTCATGTTCTGTGGTGACATCATTAACCGTTGGTATCAGGATATTAGGAATAATCAGGATGTGAGTTGGAGCCTGGGGCGATATGTCGCGGAATGCAGTGACTAGCTCATCTTGATAAACGATATCTGCCGGAATTTCGCGGCGGATAATTTTGCTGAAAATAGTTTCTTCGGCCATGACGTTACCTTTATTTATTCATTGTGTGACGGGCATAACGTAAGAGTATGAGCGAGTTACTCACCCTCTTTCAACCTTAACCCATTATTTCTTTATTTCCCCTTTGGCGATGAAATTACCGCCGATGCCGTAATTCCCCTCGTTTATCCGTTATCAAAACAACATTTCATTTGGCGTGTAACAAATGTTTACACCGCATGAACGAATGCGTATATTTCTCATTTGCATTTTCATTCAAATGAGATATGCAAAACACAATGTACTTAGTGACCGGATTTCACTGGCACTGGGACACAACTTCCAACATTGATTAAGGGTTTATGATGTCTTTCACCATTTCTACCAGGGATGGACGGCACGCGCCTGCCTGCACACTCTCTACGCTGGCTTCCTGTATCGCCTTCGCACTTATCCCTTCCACCGCGTTTTCAGCAGAAAAGAATAGTGAAGAAACTCTGGTGGTTGAAGCCGCGCAGACTAACGCCAGCGCGGCTGAAGATGCACAAGATTACAGCGTGAAAACGACGACCAGCGGCACCAAAATGTTGTTAGTGCCGCGCGATATTCCTCAGTCTGTGAGCATTATCAGCGAACAGCGAATGAAAGATCAGAAGCTGGAATCCATCGGCGACGTGCTGAGTAATACGGTAGGTATCAGTGAAACTTATGCCGATTCAGACCGCGCCACTTACTACGCGCGCGGTTTTGCCATTGATAACTTTATGGTGGATGGCATCCCGACGTTGTTTGAGTCCAACTGGAATCTCGGCGACGCCATTTCTGATACGGCCATTTATGAACGCATTGAAGTGGTGCGTGGGGCTAACGGCCTGACAACGGGATCGGGCAACCCTTCGGCGGCGATTAACATGGTGCGTAAACACGCTGACAGCCGCGAATTTACCACCAGCGTTTCAGCGGAATACGGAAGCTGGGATAAACAACGTTATGTGGCAGATTTGTCCACCCCGCTGACGGACAACGGCAATGTTCGTGGGCGCATGGTCGCGGGTTATCAGGACAACGACAGTTGGGTTGACCGTTATAACCAGAAGAAAAAATTCTTTTATGGCGTTGTGGATGCCGACCTGGGCGATGCGACCACCCTGTCGGTGGGATATGACTACCAGGAAACCAATGTGAATAGCCCAACCTGGGGCGGTATTCCACGCTGGTACACCGATGGCAGCAAAACAGATCCTGACCGCAGCTACAGTGCCGCGCCTGACTGGGCCTACAACGACAAAGAATCAAAGCGTACTTTCGCCACCATCAAACAAAAGCTGGGTTATGACTGGCAACTCACGTTCAACGCCACTCATACGGAAACAACGATGGAAAGCCAGCAGCTTTACCTGGATGGCCTGGTTGATAAAACCAGCGGCATGTTGGTCAGCCCGTATGGCCCGTCGTATCCGTATGTTGGCGGCACCGGCTATAACACCGGTAAGCGTAAAGTTGATGCGATAGATACTTTTGCCAACGGTTCATATGAGCTGTTTGGCCGCCAGCATGAACTGATGATCGGCACTAGTTACACGCACCAGAACAATACTTACTACAGTTCATGGGCCAATATCGCCGACACGGAGCTGGGGAATTACAACGACTACACCGGTGATTTCCCTGAAACCAACTGGAGCCCGTTAAGCCTGGCGCAGAAAGATACCATTCATCAAAAATCGGCCTATATGGCGACCCGCATTACCCTTGCCGATCCGCTGCACCTGATCGTTGGCGCTCGATATACTAAATACAATCTGGACACGCTGAACCAACAACTTGAGAAAAATAATACTTCTCCATACGCTGGCGTGGTGTTTGATATCAACGATACCTGGTCGACTTACGCCAGTTACACCTCGGTCTTCAAGCCGCAAACTCAGCGCGATATGGAGCAGAAATACCTTTCGCCTATTACCGGCAATAACTACGAAGCCGGTTTGAAGGCAGACTGGATGAACAGCAGGCTGACCACGTCGATGGCCGTTTTCCGCATCGAGCAGGATCATCTGGCGCAATCTACCGGTGAAGTGATTCCGGGGACTAACGGTGAAACGGCTTATCGCGAAGCCAACGGCACGGTAAGCCGTGGCGTTGAATTTGAAGTGAATGGCGCGCTGACGGATAACTGGCAGATGACGTTTGGTGCAACGCGCTACGTTGCAGAAGACAGTGAAGGTGATGCGGTCAACCCTAACCTGCCGCGTACCAGCGTCAAGCTGTTTACCAGCTATCGTCTGCCAATGCTCCAGGCACTTGCCGTGGGCGGTGGCGTGAACTGGCAAGACCATGTGTGGTCTGATGTTCCTGTTCCTGGCGGCACTTATCGTTCAGAGCAAGGCAGCTTCGCCCTGGTTGATTTGTTCGCCCGTTATAACGTGACGAAAGCCTTCTCAGTACAAGCCAACGTCGATAACCTGTTTGATAAATCCTACGACACCAACGTCGATAGCCGCGGGATTGTCTACGGCGCACCGCGTAACTTCTCTGTTAGCGCGAATTATACTTTCTAACTCGTCTACAAAACCTAAATTTCGGCAATAAAAAAAGGAGGCCAATGGCCTCCTTTAGTTCTCCCCAACTACTTTTTAGCTGTTACGGATCCACTCATCCATTTCAGTTTTCAGGTTATCGGATTTAGTACCGAAGATTGCCTGAACACCTGAACCAGCTACGACTACACCTGCTGCACCCAATTTCTTCAGGCCAGCCTGGTCGACTTTAGAAATGTCGGCCACGCTAACACGCAGACGGGTAATACACGCATCCAGGTTAGTGATGTTTTCTTTACCGCCGAACGCGCTTACCAGAGCTGGAGCCATTTCGCTTGTGGAAGTGGTTGTCGTCTCTGAAGTCGCGTCTTCACGACCTGGAGTTTTCAGGTCAAGTGCTTTAATCAGCACGCGGAACACGGTGTAGTAAATCGCTGCGTAGCACAGGCCTACGATTGGGAACAACCACAGTTTGCTGCTGTTTCCGCTCAACACGATGAAGTCAATCAGACCGTGAGAGAAGGAAGTACCGTCACGCATACCCAGAAGGATACATATTGGGAACGCCAGGCCTGCCAACACCGCGTGGATGATGTACAGGATTGGAGCAACGAACATGAAGGAGAACTCGATTGGCTCGGTAATACCGGTCAGGAACGAGGTCAGTGCAGCGGAGATCATGATACCGCCGACTTTTGCACGGTTCTCAGGTTTCGCTGAGTGCCAGATTGCGATAGCAGCAGCAGGCAGACCGTACATTTTAAACAGGAAGCCACCAGACAGTTTGCCCGCAGTTGGGTCGCCTGCCATGTAACGTGGGATATCGCCGTGGAATACCTGACCTGCAGCGTTGGTGTATTCACCAATTTGCATCTGGAATGGAACGTTCCAGATGTGGTGCAGACCGAACGGTACCAGGCAGCGCTCTACGAAACCGTAGATGCCGAATGCCACAACCGGGTTCTGGTAAGCAGCCCACTGTGAGAAGGTCTGGATAGCCGTACCGATTGGAGGCCAGATGAAGGACAGCACAACGCCCATGAAGATCGCAGCCAGACCAGAGATGATCGGCACGAAACGTTTACCAGCGAAGAAGCCCAGGTATTCTGGCAGCTTGATGCGGTAGAAACGGTTAAACATGTAGGCTGCAATGGCACCCGAGATAATACCGCCCAGAACACCGGTATCAGCCAGGTGTTTTGATGCGATCTCTTCAGCAGGTAAATGCAGAACCAGCGGTGCAACGACTGCCATGGTTTTAACCATGATGCCGTAGGCAACCACAGAGGCTAATGCAGAAACGCCATCGTTATTTGTGAAGCCTAATGCCACACCGATAGCAAAGATCAGCGGCATGTTGGCGAATACTGAACCGCCCGCCTCCGCCATAACATGAGAAACCACTGCTGGCAGCCAGCTGAAGTTTGCAGAACCGACGCCCAGCAGGATACCTGCGATAGGCAGTACGGATACTGGCAACATCAGCGATTTACCCACCTTTTGCAGGTTAGCAAATGCATTCTTAAACATAATTGAGAGTGCTCCTGAGTATTTGTGCTTTTTTTTACGCGTTATGCGCATCGGACTGGGGGGAGATCCAGTCCATTAACAGGCATCTAAGTGCCTTTTGATTTATTACGCAGAGTAAAATAAATCGACAAAAGTTTGTTTGACGGCTATCACATTTATCCAAAGCCTATATGAAAAACTTTCATAAGTTTACATTATGAGTGTCTAAATGTTACGAAAATAGCCTGCACCGCCCTTTTTGTGGCGGTGCACTTTACTCGCTTCGATAATTAATTACGAGCTTTAAAATAAGTCTGAATTATCAGGCAGATTGCAAGCGGGAGTCAGGAATATGGAACAAAGTGGCGAAGTTTTTGGTCGTCGCGACAGCCAATTCCTCAAGAGAAACCCCTTTCAGTACCGCCATATATTCGGCTACGTCGCGCGTCATTGCCGGTTGGTTTTCCTTACCACGGTGTGGCACTGGCGCAAGATAGGGAGAATCTGTCTCTACCAATATGCGATCCAGTGGCACATAACGCGCTGCATCCCGTAACTGATCCGCATTACGGAAGGTCAGAATGCCGGAGAAAGAGATATAAAAGCCCATATCGAGCAATTTTCCAGCAGTTTCTGTGTCTTCAGTAAAACAGTGTAGTACCCCACCACAGTCTGTCACTTTCTCTTCTTGCAGAATCGACAGCGTATCGGCGCGGGCATCACGGGTATGTACGATCACGGGCTTGTTGAGTTCGCGACCAATCTGGATGTGATGGCGGAACGATTCCTGCTGGCGCGGCTTGGTTTCCGGTGTGTAGAAGTAATCCAACCCTGTTTCACCCATCGCGACCACGCCCGGATCGGCGGCCAGACGGCGAAGTTCCTCAACGTCATAATCTTCGGCTTGATTGAGCGGATGGACGCCGCACGAATACGCCACGTTATTACGCTCACCCACCAACTGGCGCATGTTGCGATAACCCTCAAGCGTTGTCGCAACGGCAAGGCAGAATTTCACATCACGCGCGGCAGCTTTTTCCAGAACGTCATCCACGCTTTTATGCAGGGATTGATAATCGAGACCATCGAGATGGCAATGTGAGTCAACGAGGAACATACAGATACTCTTAAAGATGGAAGGTCGGAAGGACTGCACCGGGTTGCATAACGCGCTCCCAGGTGAGTAATTGTTCAGTTAGCAATAATTCGCGGTTCACGCCCACGACACTCAGCAGCGATTCGCGACAATTAAACCAATTATGAAGGATAGCTTGCAGCATGGCAGGTGTCGCGCTGTTAGCCAGATTTGCCACCAGAGCGTGTTGATCGTCATTCGTCAGCCAGGATTTCGCGCCTTGCTGCCATTTGAGTGCATCAACCAACAGCGAACATAACCAATGGACACGAACGGCGGCATCGTCGCTATTTAATGCGGGCAGGAACGCCAGCATATTTTTTGTCGCGCAGGCTTCGTTAAGTTTGTCGCACAACAGTTGGCGATGTTTCCACGACTCAGGTTGCAACAATGCCAACGCGCCAGCCGGAGCGCCAGAACTCAAGCGCAATGCCGCACGAAGCTGTGCGCTATCGAGCGATATTTCACGGGCCAGCCAGGCCAGGGCAAAAGTTTCGTCAGGCGGCGTTAAATACCAGTACAGGCAACGGCTGCGTAAAGTGGCGGGTAAACGCGCCGGTTCGCGGCAACCGAGGAAAAACCAGGTGTTAGCTGGCGGTTCTTCGAGCGTTTTTAGTAAAGCATTCGCCGCCGCTTCAGTGAGCAAGCCTGCATCTTCCAGCCAGACGACTTTCGCCCCGCCCTGCTGGGCGTGGCTGTAAAGCTTCTCAGTAATTTCGCGGATAGCATCAATGCCGAGGCTCGATTTACCTTTTTCCGGCGCAACGATATAGCTGTCAGGATGTGTGCCAGCCTGCATTAACTGGCAACTACGGCATTGACCACAGCTTTTATTACCTTGCGGCGTCTGGCACATTATCCAGCGCGTGAGTGCGTAAATTAGCGCGTCATCTCCCATGCCGGATAACGAGTGAAGCAGTAACGCATGGTGCCCGCGCCCAGCCTGATACTGGCTGAGGATTTGCTCAAAAGGTGCGCGTAACCATGGATACCATTTCATTACGCCAGCCCCTTAGCCCATTCCAGAACGGCATTACGCACGTCTTGTGAAACGGCATCCAGCGTCTGTGTTGCATCAATCGTGCGGATACGGCTGTCAGCGGCGGCAAGTTCGAGGTAACGCGCACGAGTGCGGTTAAAGAAGTCGATAGATTCCTGCTCAATGCGGTCAAGTTCACCACGCGCACGGGCGCGCTTCAGGCCAACTTCCGGCGTCACATCGAGATAAATCGTCAAGTCCGGGTAGAAATCACCGAGCACGGTATTACGCAGCGCCATCAGTAATTGCTGATCGATACAACGACCGCCGCCCTGATAGGCCTGAGTCGAGAGGTCATGACGATCGCCAATCACCCACGCGCCGCGTTCCAGCGCCGGTTTGATGACTGTTTCCACTAACTGCACACGTGCTGCGTAGAACATCAGCACTTCGGCTTTATCGGTTACGATTTCATCACCGATACCTTTGTTGTTCAGCGTCAGTTCGCGCAATCTTTCTGCCAGCGGAGTGCCGCCAGGTTCACGCGTGAACACCAGATCGGTGACGCCCAGCTCTTTTAAGGTCGCAACCACCACGTTATGCGCGTTAGTTTTCCCTGCTCCTTCGAGCCCTTCGATGACGATAAATTTACTGACCATTCTTGTCCTTCAACGCTTTGATATAGACCTGCACAGCCTGATTGTGGGCTGCAAGGTTGGTATTAAATGTGTGTCCGCCCTTTCCATCCGCAACGAAATAGAGATAAGGCGTTTTTGCAGGATTAGCCGCCGCCTTTAACGACGCATCACCAGGAATAGCAATTGGCCCCGGTGGCATACCGCTAATCACATAGGTGTTGTACGGCGTCGGGGTTTCCAGATCTTTGCGCGACAGCTTACCATTATAGCTTTCGCCCATGCCGTAAATTACCGTCGGATCGGTTTGCAAACGCATGCCGATACGCAGACGGTTAATGAACACCGATGCCACCTGGTCACGTTCTGCAGCAACCGCCGTCTCTTTCTCGATGATCGAGGCCATGGTGACCAAATCGTTTGGCGTTTTGTATGGCAGGCCGTCTTTTTTGCTATCCCACGCCGTTTGTACCGCTTTGACCATTCGCTCATGGGCGCGTTTGAGCAACGCAACGTCAGTGGTATTCGCGGTGTACAACCAGGTATCCGGGAAGAACCAGCCTTCGACCCATTCCGGATGCTCGAATTTCAAAACTTCGGCAACGGTGGCATAGCTGTCATCTTTTAGCGTGTGCTGAATGTATGGTGCTTCGCGCAGTTGTTTCAACCAGTCGCTCAGACGAGTGCCTTCAACAAAACGGATTGGGAACTGCGCTTCTTTACCGCTGGCGAGTAGTTTGAGCATATCGCGCACGGTCATTTGCGGCGTGAAGCGATAAGTGCCCGCTTTAAACCTGGCAAGATCCGGCTCAATTTTCAGCAACCACTGGAAGACTCGTGGGCGATTGAGCAGCTTTTCTTCATATAATTGCTTCCCTAACGCCAGCCGGCCGGTGCCTGCTTTAAGGGTGAATATGGTTTCTTGTTGGATGGTCAAATGGCTGTTGGCAAGCTGGCGGACTTTATAAAAGCCAACGCCTGCCGCAATACCCAACACCACTAACAGCAGCAGAAAGAAACGGAGCATCTTTTTCATCGTTAATCGGTTACTCACAAAGTGGTGCTAAAAATTGATAAAGCTCACGAGATTCAAATCGCCAGTTTTCCGCTTGTTTAACAGGAACAACTGGCATTAATGCGTTGCAAATTAGCACTTCGTCAGCCTGTGCCAGCGTGTCTAATTTTTCTCGCACTTGCGTCACTTGCCACGGTGAGTCGGCAAGACAGGCAATAATATGCTGGCGCATGGTGCCATTCACACCAGATTTATCTACATAGGGCGTAAATACCCGGGTGCCTTTACGCCAGAATAAATTCGCGGCACAGCATTCCGTAAGGCACCCATCACTGTCAAGAACCAGCGCTTCCTGCGCAAGCGTCTGTTCAAGATGCGTACGAATCAGCACTTGTTCGAGGCGATTGAGGTGCTTAATGCCCGCAAGCTGCGGATTAATACCCAGTTGAATGGGACTTAATACCAGGGTGATGCCCTGTTCGCGCCATTGTGGGTAGAAAGAAGGATAAGCAGAAACAGTGAGCAGGCGTGTCGGTTGCTGGCAATTCGCCGCACTGTACCCTCGCCCGCCGCTGCCGCGCGTAATGATAACTTTCAGCACGGCCAGCTTTTCCGTCGCGGCTAATTGCAGCATCTCGCTTTTCAGCAATGACCATTCGACGAATGGAATAAGGAGTTTTTCGCAGGCTTGCTGTAAACGGATAAGATGCTGGTCTAAAAATTTGACCTCGCCATTGCTGATACGCGCAGTCGTAAAACAACCATCACCAAACTGCACGGCACGATCGTTTGCGGGTAAATTCTCCGTCCACTCACCATTGATTAAATACATAACAATTCCTCAATGTTCTGTGAGTTAAGAGTGCCAGTGCGAAGGATTTGCAGCAAGAGGGAGAAACTTTAGATGTATAAAGGGCCCGCAAGCGAGCCCTTTATATAACGACTTAGACCTTTTTAAAGATCAACGAGCCGTTTGTACCACCAAACCCGAATGAATTACACAGAGTGTATTCCATTCCTTTCACCTGGCGCGCTTCATGTGGAACAAAGTCCAGATCGCAGCCTTCGTCAGGATTATCGAGGTTAATGGTTGGCGGAATAGCCTGGTCGCGCAGTGCAAGAACAGAGAAGATTGACTCTACCGCTCCAGCAGCCCCTAACAGGTGACCGGTCATAGACTTGGTTGAGCTCACCAGAACACGGTAGGCATCTTCACCAAAAATAGTCTTAACCGCTTGCGTTTCAGCTTTATCGCCAGCAGGTGTTGAGGTGCCATGCGCATTCACATAGCCCACCATGCCCGGAGTCAGACCTGCATCACGCAGAGCATTTTCCATGGCCAGTGCCGCACCCGCGCCGTTTTCTGGCGGAGAAGTCATGTGATAAGCATCGCTGCTCATACCAAAACCAACGACTTCTGCGTAGATTTTCGCGCCACGTTTTTTAGCATGTTCGTACTCTTCGAGTACCATCATGCCAGCACCATCACCCAGTACAAAGCCATCACGGTCTTTGTCCCACGGACGGCTCGCCGCTTGTGGGTTTTCATTACGGGTAGAAAGCGCACGCGCAGCACCAAAGCCACCCACGCCCAACGGAGTACTGGCTTTTTCTGCACCACCTGCCAGCATCGCGTCTGCATCGCCATAAGCGATCATACGCGCTGCCTGACCGATGTTATGCACACCAGAAGTACACGCTGTAGCAATGGAAATGCTTGGACCACGCAGGCCGAACATAATGGTCAGGTGACCTGCCACCATATTCACGATAGTCGACGGCACAAAGAATGGGCTGATCTTACGTGGACCACCGTTGACCAACGAGGAGTGGTTCTCTTCGATAAGACCCAGACCACCAATACCAGAACCGATAGCGGCGCCGATACGGGTTGCATTCTCTTCCGTTACTTCCAGACCAGAATCCAGCATGGCCTGGTGGCCAGCAACAATTCCATATTGAATGAAGGCATCCATTTTGCGCTGTTCTTTGCGCGAAATGATGTCATCACAGTTAAAATCCTTTACTAAGCCAGCAAATTTCGTTGCATAGGCGGTAGTATCGAAATGGTCGATTAGGCTGATGCCACTCTGACCGGCAAGGAGAGCTTTCCAGGTAGACTCTACGGTATTGCCGACAGGAGACAACATGCCCAGTCCGGTCACAACTACACGACGCTTAGACACGTTTGTCCTCCAGGGAGGGAAAAAATATTACTAGTGGGACAATTAGATAAAACTCAGGCGGTCGAATGACCGCCTGGAGATGTTCACTTACGCCTGGTGACCGTTGATGTAATCAATGGCAGCCTGAACGGTGGTGATTTTCTCAGCTTCTTCGTCCGGAATCTCAGTATCAAACTCTTCTTCCAGAGCCATTACCAGCTCAACGGTGTCAAGAGAATCAGCGCCCAGGTCCTCTACGAAGGAAGCGGAGTTGATAACTTCTTCCTGCTTAACGCCCAATTGTTCGCCGATAATTTTCTTAACGCGTTCTTCGATAGTGCTCATACTCTTAAATTTCCTATCAAAACTCGCTTTCGCGATGGTTTTCGTAGTGTATAAAATGTTGAAAAAGATGCAACTAAATCCCGGCAGGTCATACCACGATTTTACGCTATTTTGCGGGCATTCGCCCAAATAACGCAAATATTTTGTATCGTGGTTAAACCATATACATTCCGCCATTGACGTGCAGGGTTTCACCAGAGATGTAACCTGCCTCGTCAGAGGCTAAAAATGCAACAGCACTGGCGATTTCTTTTGCGTCGCCTAAACGACCCGCTGGAACTTCCGCCAGTATACCCGCACGCTGTTCATCAGAAAGCGCACGCGTCATGTCCGTTTCAATAAAGCCCGGAGCAACAACGTTTACAGTAATACCACGTGACGCAACTTCACGCGCCAGTGATTTACTGAAACCGATCAGACCCGCTTTCGCCGCAGCGTAGTTTGCCTGACCAGCATTTCCCATGGTACCAACCACAGAACCAATAGTGATAATACGACCATGACGCTTTTTCATCATAGCGCGCATTACCGCTTTTGACAGACGGAATACTGATGACAGGTTGGTTTCGATGATATCGTTCCACTCGTCATCTTTCATGCGCATTAACAGGTTATCACGAGTGATACCGGCATTATTAACCAGAATATCGACTTCGCCAAATTCTGCACGAATATTTCCTAACACAGCTTCGATTGAAGCCGGATCGGTCACATTCAGCATATAACCTTTACCGTTATCGCCCAGATAATCACTGATAGCCTGCGCACCGCTTTCGCTGGTCGCAGTACCGATAACTTTCGCACCACGGGCCACTAAGGTTTCCGCGATGGCGCGGCCGATACCGCGGCTTGCGCCGGTTACCAGCGCAATTTTTCCTTCAAAACTCATGGGTTTCCCTCGTCTTATTGCTCTAGCGCCGCTGACAATGCGACCGGCTCGTTAATCGCCGATGCGGTCAGGGTGTCAACAATACGTTTTGTCAGGCCAGTCAATACCTTACCAGGCCCCACTTCCAGCAACTGGGTCACACCCTGCGCTGCCATAAATTCTACAGATTTGGTCCACTGTACTGGGCTGTACAGTTGGCGTACCAGCGCGCTACGAATAGCTTCTGGTGATGTCTCGCACTTAACGTCAACGTTATTCACAACCGGAACCGTTGGCGCGTTGAACGTAATATTTTCCAGTGCGACGGCAAGTTTATCCGCTGCGGGTTTCATCAGCGCACAGTGTGATGGCACACTGACAGGCAATGGCAGAGCACGTTTTGCACCGGCGGCTTTACAAGCTGCACCCGCACGCTCTACAGCGTCTTTGTTGCCCGCAATCACAACCTGGCCTGGTGAGTTAAAGTTCACCGGAGAAACCACTTCGCCCTGAGCCGCTTCTTCACAGGCTTTTGCAATAGACGCATCATCAAGACCGATGATGGCATACATTGCACCAGTACCTGCAGGAACCGCTTCTTGCATCAATTTGCCGCGTAATTCAACCAGACGCACCGCGTCGGCAAAATCAATCACGCCTGCACATACCAGAGCAGAATATTCGCCCAGACTGTGACCGGCCATCAGCGCAGGGGTTTTGCCGCCCTGCTGCTGCCATACACGCCACAATGCGACAGAAGCTGTCAGCAAAGCAGGCTGTGTCTGCCAGGTTTTGTTCAATTCTTCTGCTGGCCCTTGTTGAGTCAAAGCCCACAAATCATAGCCCAGAGCATCAGAAGCTTCACGGAAGGTCGCTTCAATAACAGGGTTAGCTGCTGCGATTTCTGCCAGCATACCGACTGCTTGCGAGCCCTGGCCTGGGAAAACAAAAGCAAATTGAGTCATGGTTAAATCCCTAATAATCAAAAACGAACCAGTGCTGAACCCCAGGTAAAGCCGCCGCCGAAGGCTTCGAGCAATACCAACTGACCACGTTGAATGCGTCCATCACGAACCGCTTCGTCCAGCGCTGCCGGAACAGAGGCCGCAGAGGTGTTACCGTGGCGATCAAGGGTAACCACGACGTTATCAAGCGACATACCGAGTTTCTTTGCTGTCGCGCTGATAATACGCAAGTTAGCCTGATGTGGGACCAACCAATCAAGATCGGAACGATCCAGATTATTCGCCGCCAGGGTTTCATCAACAATGTGTGCAAGTTCCGTCACTGCCACTTTGAAGACTTCGTTACCCGCCATGGTCAGGTAAGAAGGATTCTCAGGATTCAGGCGGTCCTGGTTTGGTAACGTCAGCAATTCGCCGTAGCTACCGTCAGCGTGAAGATGCGTTGAAATAATGCCTGGCTCTTCGCTTTTACCGAGAAGCACAGCACCTGCACCATCACCAAAAATAACAATTGTGCCGCGATCGTTTGGATCCAATGTGCGCGCCAGGACATCCGCACCAATGACCAGTGCGTAATCTACCGCGCCATTTTTCATATATTGATCGGCAATGCTTAATGCGTAGGTAAAACCTGCGCAAGCCGCAGCGACATCAAATGCCGGGCAGCCTTTAATGCCCAACATGCCCTGCACCTGGCAGGCAGCACTTGGGAATGCATGAGTCGAAGAGGTTGTAGCAACGATGATCAGCCCGATTTCAGACTTATCAACACCCGCCATTTCCAGGGCGCGCGTTGCCGCAGCAAAACCCATTGTTGCCACGGTTTCATTCGGTGCAGCAATTCGACGTTCACGAATACCTGTACGGGTGACAATCCACTCGTCAGAAGTATCCACCATTTTTTCCAGGTCGGCGTTGGTACGCACGTGTTCAGGCAGATAGCTGCCCGTACCAATAATCTTCGTATACATGTACGTCAGTCACTCTTGGGTAATACAGATTCCAGGCGGGCAGCAATCCGGGTTGGAACTTGCCGCGCCACCGCCTGCACTGCCTGTTCAATCGCGACAACAAACGCGCGCTGATTGGCCGCTCCGTGACTCTTAATCACTGTGCCGCGCAATCCTAACAGACAGGCGCCATTATACTGGTCGGGGTTGAGGTGACTGAATCGCCTGCTCAGGCTTTTTTGTAACCAATGTTTCAAAATAATCAGCCACCACGACCTTTTTTTCCCCTCGCCCTGAGATTTCAAAAGCGAAAGGAACATTCTGGCAACCCCTTCCATCGTCTTAAGGGTGACGTTACCGACAAAGCCATCACACACCAGCACGTCGGTTTTTCCCGTCAACAACTCGTTAGCTTCAAGATAACCAATATAGTTGATAGAAGGCATTGTTTTTAATAAAGCTGACGCATCGCGGATACTATCAAGACCTTTCGTCTCTTCCTCACCGATGTTCAGCAGCGCGACTCGTGGGGAGTTAATGCCGAGTAGTTCCTCCGCCATAACAGAACCCATGATCGCAAATTGCACCAGCATATTACTGTCACAAACCACATTCGCGCCGAGATCCAGCACGACAGTTTTGCCTTTTTGCTGATGCGGTAGCACCGTCATCAACGCCGGGCGCTCAATGCCTTCAATCGGCTTGAGCAATAATTTAGCCAGCCCCATCAGCGCACCGGTATTTCCCGCACTGACGCAAGCCTGCGCTCGCCCTTCTTTCACTAACTCAAGCGCCACTCGCATAGAAGATCCACGACTATTGCGGATCGCTTGCGATGGCCTTGCATCACTGGCAATAACCGACTCCGCAGGCACAATCTGCGCACGTGAGCGTTTTTCAAAATCAGCTTTGGCAAGTAATGGCGTGATGGTGTCGGGGTCGCCGACTAATAGAAGGTTTAGCTGAGAGTTAGAGTCCAGTGCCTGCAATGCTGCAGGCACTGTCACGGAAGGACCGAAGTCCCCACCCATGGCATCTAACGCAAGGGTTAGACGTGTCAAGGTATCGCCAATTACTTAGCGATAACCTTGCGGCCGCGGTAGAAACCGTCGGCGGTGATGTGGTGACGCAGATGAGTTTCGCCAGAAACTTTGTCTACGGACACTGCAGCTGTGGTCAGCGCGTCATGGGAACGACGCATGCCACGTTTGGAACGGGTTGGTTTATTCTGTTGTACGGCCATGGACCTTACTCCTCAATTACTTACGCTTTAAACTGGCTAATACGGCAAATGGGTTTGGTTTCTCCGCCTCGGAAGGCAGTTTGCCAAAGACCATGTCCGCCTCGGACACTTCACAGTGTTCAGATTCATGCACCGGAACAACTGGCAAGGAGAGGATAATTTCATCTTCAACCAACGCCAGAAGATCGATTTCACCAAATTCGTTGACCTGAACTGGTTCATATCCTTCCGGGAGTGCTTCAACCTGCTCGTCTTTGACGATCGGGCTAAAACAATACTGTGTGTAGACCTGATGGGCAAATGGCTTTCCGCAACGCTGACATTCAAGCGTCAACGAAACCTTCGCATCACCGGTAAGAACCGCGAGGCGCTGGTTGTCGATGGCAAATGACATATCGCATTCCACATCACTGTCTACACTGACCACAAACTCGGCGACGCGCTCTACCTGAATAGGGGTGTAAACACCCTGGTAATCAAGGCGTTTTTGAGCCGTACGAACCGGGTCGAGAGTCAGGGGTAATTTTACTTTTTGCATAGGGCGCGCATATTAACTTTGTAACGTCATAGAGTCAAAGAAAATGGCCTGGAAACAGCGCCTTTTCTACTTATTCGCACACATTGCGGTGGCATAGTTTAAAATGCCTTTCCCCGAATCGCTATCATTAATGAAAAAAATATGACGCAAATTGTTCTCGCCTCAACGTCCCCATGGCGCCGGGAGATACTTGAAAAGTTGGGTATCCCCTTTATTACCGCGGCTCCACAGGTGGATGAAACCCCTATTTCTGGTGAGGATGCTCGCCATCTTGTGATGCGTCTGGCGCAGGCCAAAGCGCAAGCATTGAGCGCTGAATATCCCAATCACCTGATTATCGGCTCAGATCAAGTTTGTGTTTTAGAGGGAAAAATAACCGGTAAACCGCATAGCGAAGAAAAAGCGGTGGAACAATTGCTGCTTGCCCGCAACAGCATTGTGACTTTTTATACCGGACTGGCGCTTTATCACTCTGCTTCAGGTCATTTGCAGGTAGTTTGCGAACCTTTTGATGTGCATTTCCGTCATCTGAGTGAACAAGAAATCCGCAATTACGTGCGCAAAGAGCAGCCGTTACAGTGCGCCGGAAGTTTTAAATGTGAAGGTTTGGGTATTACGTTATTTGACCGGCTTTCAGGAAAAGATCCCAATGCCCTGGTAGGGCTACCGCTGATTAGCTTATGTGAAATGCTGCGCAACGAAGGCGTTAACCCGCTGCTGATGTAATAAATAATGGGTGGATGACCGCATCCACCCAAACTCTTAGCGAGCGTTACGTAACACCGTAAGGCAACGCTTCAACTGTTCATCCAGTGGCGCTTCTACACGCATAATCTCACCGGTATTCGGATGCGTGAAACGCAATGCAGCGGCGTGTAAGAACAAGCGATTGAGGCCGGTTCCAGCCAGTTGCTTATCAAACTCGCGGTCGCCATAGCGATCGTCAAACGCAATCGGATGCCCCGCGTGCAAGGTGTGCACACGAATCTGGTGAGTTCGACCGGTAATCGGGCTACAACGCACCAGCGTGGCGAATGCGTAACGCTCTTCAACTTTGAAACGCGTCTCAGAAGGTTTGCCTTCGCTGTTCACTCGCACAATGCGCTCGCCGCTTTGCAAAATATTTTTCAGCAACGGAGCCTGCACTGCTTTAACGTGCGACTGCCACTGGCCACGAACCAGCGCCAGGTAGTCTTTCTGCATCCCTTTTTCACGCAGTTGCTCATGCAACGAACGCAGTGCAGAACGCTTTTTCGCCACCAGTAAAATGCCGGAGGTGTCGCGGTCAAGACGATGCACAAGCTCAAGGAAGCGCGCTTCCGGGCGCAACGCACGCAAGCCTTCAATCACACCAAAGCTCAAACCACTGCCGCCGTGAACCGCCGTGCCTGACGGCTTGTTCAGCACCAGAATGTGATCGTCTTCAAAGATGATCGCATCAGTGAGCGCCGCCACTTTTTGCAGATGCGGAGAAACAGCCTCTTCTTCACGTTCTGCAACGCGAACCGGCGGAATACGAATTTCATCGCCATCCTGAATCTTATATTCAGGTTTGATGCGCTTTTTATTCACGCGCACTTCGCCTTTACGCAAAATGCGATAAATCATGCTTTTCGGCACGCCCTTTAAGCGGGAGAGCAAAAAGTTATCGATACGCTGCCCAGCTTCGTCAGAAGAAATGGCAACGATTTGTACTGAAGGTGTCGGAGTTTTCATGGTCGGCGATTCTAAATAGCGTGCGCGCATAGCGCCACTCATTTTTATGTGCTTAACTGAGAATCTGCCTGGTTTTAAGTCGTCTGACTCCCCTTTTTCAGCTTTCTGCGACCTGCAGCGAAAAAGTGAGTTAAAAAACTGTAAGAAACGAGGCATCAAAGGCAAAAGTCATCTTGCTATAATAAGGTTAGCAATGGAATAATGTTGCGGTTTTCCGTGTTGATACTTGTTAGAACAAGGAATTTTGCGGAATTACCAGTTTTGCCTGAACGTCCATCCACGCAGCAATGGCGTAAGACGTATTGTGCTTTCAGGCAGTTAGCGGGCTGCGGGTTGCAGCCTGACCGGTAAATTGGAATCAACTCTTAAGAAATATTCTAAGGTTATTCCCACGATAATTGCGCTGTATTTCCGTATGAAATACAGGCTACCGACACTTTGCGCCTCTCAGCAAGCGACAACCGTGAGGTTGGCGACTTAGCGTTTAGTCACGAGGCCATCGGTTCACTCCCGGTCAGCGTCACCATGCCCGTAGCTTTGTCACCAATGTAAGAATAATGAGTAAGTTACGATGAAAAGAATGCTAATAAACGCGACTCAGCAAGAAGAGTTGCGTGTCGCCCTTGTAGATGGGCAACGCCTGTACGATCTGGATATTGAAAGTCCTGGACACGAACAGAAAAAAGCTAACATCTATAAAGGCAAAATCACCCGAATTGAACCAAGTCTGGAAGCGGCATTTGTAGATTACGGCGCGGAACGTCATGGTTTCCTTCCTCTTAAAGAAATTGCCCGCGAATACTTCCCGTCTAATTATTCATCACATGGTCGTCCGAACATCAAAGATGTTTTGCGCGAAGGCCAGGAAGTGATTGTTCAGATTGATAAAGAAGAACGTGGTAATAAAGGCGCAGCCTTGACCACCTTTATTAGTCTGGCCGGTAGTTATTTGGTATTGATGCCGAACAACCCTCGTGCTGGTGGTATTTCCCGCCGCATCGAAGGTGACGATCGTACCGAACTGAAAGAAGCACTTTCCTCGCTGGAACTGCCAGATGGCATGGGTCTGATTGTACGCACTGCTGGCGTGGGTAAATCCGCCGAAGCACTGCAATGGGATCTAAGCTTCCGTCTGAAGCATTGGGAAGCGATTCAAAAAGCGGCTGAAAACCGCCCTGCGCCATTCCTGATTCACCAGGAAAGCAACGTTATCGTTCGTGCTTTCCGTGATTACCTGCGTCAGGACATCGGCGAAATCCTTATCGATAACCCGAAAGTACTCGAACTGGCTCGCCAGCATATCGGTGCTCTGGGTCGCCCTGATTTCAGCAGCAAAATTAAGCTCTACACCGGTGAAATCCCGCTGTTTAGCCACTATCAAATTGAATCGCAGATTGAATCCGCTTTCCAGCGTGAAGTCCGTCTGCCTTCCGGTGGTTCGATTGTTATCGACTCGACCGAAGCATTAACCGCTATCGACATCAACTCCGCGCGCGCAACTCGCGGTGGCGATATCGAAGAAACAGCGTTTAACACCAACCTTGAAGCTGCTGATGAAATCGCGCGCCAACTGCGTCTGCGTGACCTCGGTGGTTTGATTGTTATCGACTTCATCGACATGACGCCAGTACGCCACCAGCGCGCTGTTGAAAACCGTCTCCGTGAAGCCGTGCGTCAAGACCGTGCGCGTATCCAGATTAGCCATATCTCTCGTTTTGGCCTGCTGGAAATGTCTCGTCAGCGTCTTTCCCCTTCTCTGGGCGAGTCCAGCCACCACGTCTGCCCGCGCTGTAGCGGAACAGGTACGGTGCGTGATAACGAATCCATGGCACTCTCCATTCTACGTCTGATTGAAGAAGAAGCGCTGAAAGAGAACACGCAAGAAGTTCACGCGATTGTTCCGGTGCCAATTGCTTCCTACCTGCTGAACGAAAAACGTGATGCGGTTAGCGCGATTGAAACCCGTCAGGGCGGCGTGAAAGCCATCATCGTGCCAAACGATCAGATGGAAACTCCGCACTATTCTGTACTGCGCGTGCGCAAAGGCGAAGAAACTAAAACTCTGAGCTACATGCTGCCTAAGCTGCATGAAGAAGAGATGGCAATGCCGTCTGAAGAAGAGTACGCCGAGCGTAAACGTCCAGAGCAACCTGCCCTCGCGACCTTCGTGATGCCAGATGTGCCGCCTGCTCCGCCAGAGTCTGCACCAGTTGCAACTACTCCGGCTCCAGCGGCTAAAGCGGCAGTAGCCAAAACAGCGACCACTGAGCAACCTGGTCTTCTGAGCCGTTTCTTCGGCGCGCTGAAAAACCTGTTCGCAGGCGAAGCAACCACCGAGAAGAAAGAAACTCAGGAAGCTAAACCAGCTGAGACTGAAGGTCAGCGTCAGGGTCAGGAACGTCGTAATAACCGTCGTCCAAACAACCGTCGTGACCGTAACGATCGTGGCGATCGCAACAACCGTGACCGTGATAATCGTGGCGAAGGTCGTGGTGAAAATCGCAGCGAAAACCGTGACAATCGTGAGCCACGTGAAAACCGTGACCGCGATGACAACCGTCGTAATCGCCGCCAGGGTCAGCCGCAAAATGCTGAAGTGCGTGAAACTCGCCCGAATGTTGCTGTTGAAGAAGCTGAAAAGCCGAAAGCCCGTGACGAGCAGCAACCACGCCGCGAACGCAACCGTCGCCGCAGCGATGATAAGCGCCAGGCGCAGCAGGAAGTTAAAGTTCTGCAGCGTGAGGATGTTCCAGCGGTTGAAGTTGATGCCGAGCAGGAAGAACGCGTCCAGGTGATGCCGCGCCGTAAGCAGCGCCAGTTGAGCCAGAAAGTCCGTTTTGAATCTGCAGCAGATTCAACAGCAGAAGTTGCGGCTACACCAAACGTGACTGAAGCGCCCGCTGCGCGTACCGACCTGGCGACTATCCCGTTACCAGCCGTTATTGAGAAGCCAGTTGAGAAAGTTGAAAAGTCGAATGTTGAGCAAGACGACAACAACGACTCACGTAACGATTCTAACGGTATGCCACGTCGTTCACGTCGTTCCCCACGCCACCTGCGCGTGAGTGGTCAGCGTCGTCGTCGCTATCGTGATGAGCGTTACCCAACGCAGTCGCCAATGCCGTTAATCGTGGCTTGTGCTTCTCCAGAACTGGCTTCGGGTAAAGCGTGGATTAGTTATCCGGTTGCTCGTTCTCAGGAAGATTCACAATACGAACACAACGCCGATCAGACTCCAGTGTTTGTTGCTCACGAGCAAGAGACTGCCTACGTTAACAACCCGCAGCCAGTGGCTCAGCAAGTTGTTGCAGCGCAGCCTGTTGTTGAACGTGTGCAAGAAAATGTTCAGGTCGAAACAGCGCACGTTGAAACTACGCATCCTGAAGTGATTGCCGCGCCAGTGACCGAGCAGCCACATCTGATTGCCGCAGAAGACGAAGTTGTTGCTGAACAAGTGATTGACGAAGTCGCTCCTGCACAAGATGTTGTTGAAACTCATCAGCAACAAGCGGCAGAACTGGCTCAGGTTGCTCCGGTAGTGGTTGAAGAAACTGCGCCAGAAGCACCGGTTGAAGAAGTGAAACCACAAGCTGTGGTTGAAGCTGAACAGCCTGTCGTTCAGGAAGCGGTTAAACCAGAGCCGACCATTGAAGTTGTGGATGTGCCATCAGAGCCAAAACTGGCACCTGTTCAGCCAGCGCCACCAGTGGAAACAGCCCCAGCTCAGCCGGTTGTGAAGCATGCGATTAAACATGCTACTGCGCCAATGACGAAAGCGCCTGCGCCGGAATACACCCCGGAAGCACCGCGCGAGAGCGATTGGGTTCGCCCATCGTATGAGTTCAGTGGCCGTGGTTCTGCTGGCGGTAACAGCGCAACTCATCAGGCAACTGCACCTGCTACACGCCCGCAAAGCGCTGAATAATCGCTAAGCGTTGCTAAAAAGCCGACCTGGAAACAGGTCGGCTTTTTTATTAGGTATTTCCCAGCCCCTGAATTCAGGCCAAAAAAAAGCCCACTCCGGGGTGCGGAAGTGGGCATATAAGCGTACTCAGTTTCAAGGCACGCCCAAAAAGGTAAATCTTTATACCCTGCATCTTGAAGGGCGACGGGTATTATTTATTGAGTTGGAACAGAGACATACCCTGCATATCACTAAAGGCTTTATAAGACGCCTGAAGCGCCGCCTGCTGCATAACGTAAGAAGATATCGCCGAGTTCCAGTCCACATCCACCAGGTCACTCATTTGCTGCGCCTGACCCAATGCACGGTCGCTGCCTAGCTCATCGAGCTTATCCAGCTCGCTCAATTGCGTACCCAGTTCGGCACGAACGGTCAGCACGTTGTTGAGTGAGTTTTTCAGTCCACGGCTGGTTTTATCAATCGCGCCTTTTTCCGCATCAGTTAAGTCCGCTGTAGGCGTATTCAACACTTTAATTGCAGAATCCAGCATGTCGAACAGGTTGGTTTCTGATGCGCTACCGTCAGGCTCAGGCACCGCATTGCTGGTCACTTTGTCAAAAATCTGTGAACCCAAATGCCCGATGGTCATGGTGCGTGATGCATCTACAGATTGTGTAACGGCTTTATCGCCACCGTTGTAAGTGACATTACCCGCATCACCGCTAAACGGTGCCGACTCTGTTTTGTACCCGGCAAAAATATAGCGCCCGTTGCCATCAGTGCTGTTGGCCAGGTTCAATATTTGGTTGCGGATACCTTCAATGTCTTTCGCCAGTGACGCTCGGTCATCATCGCTTAAGGTGCCGTTATTGGCGTAAACTATTTTTTCCTGAGCCGACTGAATCGCCGTTGTCACCTGCCCCAGCACATTTTCTTCCAGCGAGACTTTTTGCGTAGCAAAAGTACGCGCCAAAGCATACTGGCTGTTTTGCGCCTGAGCCTGAGACAGCACCACGGCTTGCGATGCGGCAATCGGGTCGTCAGAAGGCTTCGTCACACGCTTACCGGTCGACATCTGTTCGCCGTAACGCAACCATTCACTCTGTGAGTTAGTCACGCCACGCATATTCTGCTGGTACATCATTGCGGTACTGATACGCATACGCCAGATTCCTTAATTAACGGATGGACAGTAACGCATCAAACAGAGTTGATGCCGTCTGAAGCACCTGAGCATTCGCCAGGTAATATTGTTGGAAACGCTGCAAATTGCCGTACTCTTCGTCAAGGTTGACGCCAGAGATAGACTGCTGCTGGTTACTCAACTGGATGACCACATTATTTTGCGTGGTGCTGGTGACTTTCAGCGTACTAGTTTTGTTACCCACATCGCTGACCAGACTTGCGTACGCATCGTTAAACGATTTGTTGCCGTTCACGACTTTGCTGTTTTGCAAATCCAGCAGCGCCTGGGCATTACGGTTATCGCTTTCGCCTGCACCTTTCTCACCGGCCAACGCCAACTTGCTTTCGTCAGTAATCGCGACTTCCATATTCACCACCACGTTGGAAACAGGCTTGACGGTGAAAGAGTCATTTTTCGCAGGCTTAGGCGCACCTTTAACTGCGATATCCAGGCCGTCGAAAGACAGACCGGTCACATTGCCCGCACCATCATCAGTCGTCGTTGGGGTGATTTTTGCGTTATCGGATAAGCGCGTCACCTGCCAGTTGGCGCCGTCGAACACCACTTTGTAGTCGCTGGCCTGAACCTTGCTGCTATCGGCAACCGTAGTGGTCAGCTCGGTTTTAGTGGTGTTATTTGCATTGCTTAATACCGACGGGCCGCCTGCCTTGAAGAATGCGTCACCCGGATTGCCATCCGCATCAAAGCCAGCTTTATGCTGCTGGTTAATCGCATCAGAAAACGCCAGAGCCAATTGCCCCAGGCGGTTACGTGCGCTGTCCAGATCTTGCGAGCGGAAAGTTAACATGCCACCCAGCGTGCCGTTTTTCAGCTGGCTTTCAGGAATTTCAGTGGTGCCGGAAACAGAATCAACATACGCAACAGTAATGCGCGAAGGGTCAGCGCTGGAAGAAACTGCCGCCAGTTTGTTGGCTTTGTCGCCCTGCACCAGAGATAAACCGTTGGCGAACGAAACGTTGTAGGTGCCGCCATCCTGAACGCTGACTTCCACACCGACAATCTGGTTCAGTTCGCTGACCAACTGGTCACGCTGATCGAGCAGATCGTTTGGCGTCGCACCCGCACCTACACCCGTCAGGCGTGAAATCTGATTGTTCAGATTCGCAATCTGGCTGGCGTAGTTATTGATTTGTTCCACGCTGCTCTGGATAGCGGTATTTACCTGCTTATCCTGGTCGCGCAGATATTGATCCGTCACCTTAAACTGGTTTACCAGGCCGCTGGCATTGCCGAGCAACGCTTGACGAGCCGCCGGGTCTTCGGAGTTACTGACCAGCGTTTGCAAGCCGGTGAAAAAACTCTGCATGGTGGTCGCCAGCGTATTGGTGGTGCCAGACAGAATATTGTCGATTTTCGACATCTGCTGATACTGAGTATTCAGGCCACTGCTTTGAGTTTGTGCCGCGCGCAGTTGGTTAGTGATGAACGCATCATATTCACGCTGCACACCGCTCACCTGCACGCCATTCCCAATCCAGCCACCCGCGCCCAGTGTACTTTGCGACTGCGACAACACGGTCGTCTGGCGGGTATAGCCTGTGACGTTATAGTTAGAAATGTTATTACTGACGGTATTCAGTGCCGCCTGGGCAGCACCCAGGCCACTCATGGCACTGTTAATCAGGCTACTGGACATGAAATTTCCTTACGCGTTTATCACGATTCCTGTTGGTAAGTATCGGCAGCGTCTTGCAACACTTGAGGCTTTAATGAAGGGTATTCAGAACAAATTTGATAAATCATTGCTGTACGCTTTCGCCACTTTTTCGCCCATCGCTTTCATCTGCTGAATCATGCCGGTCAGTTTGCGGGCATAGTTCGGATCGGTCGCGTAACCGGCATTCTGCAAGGCTTGCGCGCCCTGCTCGGCGGTGTTGGCATTGGTGACGGCGGCGTAGCGCGGGTTGCGTGTCAGTAAGCCGACATAATCAGAAAGCGCTTCCAGATAAGAGCTGTAGACGCGGAATTTAGCTTTCACCTTTTTCGCCTCACCGTTTTCATATTCGGTGGTGGTGATTTCCGTGGTCGGGCCTTTCCAGTTGCTACTGGCCTTCACGCCAAATAAGTTAAAACTCGGTTCGCCTTTTTCCGTCAGGATCTGACGCTGGCCCCAGCCCGACTCCAGCGCCGCCTGCGCCAGAATCAGGTGATGGGGAATACCGCTTTGTTCGCTGGCGAGTCGGGCCGGTAGCGAAAGCTGCGCCAGGAAATCTTTGCTATCCCCCGTCAGCGGCTCTTCGTTAGACGGCGCTTTCGGAATCGCCTGGCGCACCATCTGCGTTAACGTCTGGTTCTGGAAACTGGTGGTGGTTTGCAGATCAAACTTCATCGGCACTTTGCCCGCATCTTCCGTCGGATCCGCATTGCCGCCCATTTGCTCAACCATCATGTCCGCCAGCCCAAGGCCTTTGGCGCTGAGCTGTTGGGCGATTTGCTGGTCATAAATGCTGGTGTACATGCGCGTTTGTTCGCTGCTAAAAAGCCCGTCTTTTGGCAGCGCTTCTCGCATGCTTTTCAGCATCATCTGCACGAACATCCCTTCCACCTGGCGGGCAACGGATTTCATGTTGCCCTTAGGATCTTGCCCGGTTTTCGCTTTCAGCTCGTTCAGAGAGTTCGCATCCCATGCTGCATTCGCCAGCGATTGAGCTTCGTTAAGCATCAGATGATTTCCACTTTGGCGCGCAGGCAGCCTGCGGTTTGCATTGATTGCAGGATCGACATCAATTCCATTGGCGACGCCCCCAGCGTGTTCAATGCGCGAACCACGTTATTCAGGTTGGCGCTGGCGTTTACCCGTTGCAGCGCTCCGCCATTTTGACGCAGGTCGATTTGCGTTTGCGGCGTCACCACGGTCTGGCCGCCACCAAATGGCGTATCCGGCTGGCTCACCTGTGCCTGGCGATTCACCGTTACCGACAAATTACCCTGCGCCACGGCGCACGTATCGAGCGTCACTTCCTGGTTCATCACCACCGAACCGGTACGCGAGTTGATAATCACTTTCGCATCCTGGGCTGGCATGTTGACTTCCAGATTCTGAATATCAGCCAGCAAGCGAACTTGCGAGCTGTTGCCGCTCGGCACACGAATTTGAATGGTGCGCGCATCCAACGCCGACGCGCTGCCAAAGCCGCGTGAACGGTTGATGGTGTCGGTGATTTGCTGCGCCAGGGTGAAATCGTCATTATTCAGTTGCAGGCTGAGGATATTACCGGTGCCAAAGGTGCCCGGTAATTCACGTTCGATGACCGCACCGTTGGTGATGCGCCCACCGTTAAGTTGGTTGACCTGCACACTGCTGCCACCCGCAGAAGCCCCGGCACCGCCGACTAAAATATTGCCCTGCGCCAGCGCATAAACCTGGTTATCGACGCCTTTTAACGGAGTCATTAACAAGGTGCCGCCACGTAAACTTTTAGCGTTACCCATCGACGAAACCACCACGTCGATGTTTTGCCCTGAGCGGGCAAACGCCGGGTATTTCGCCGTCACCATCACGGCGGCAACGTTTTTGAGCTGCATATTGGTCCCCGCCGGAACGGTAATCCCCAACTGCGAAAGCATGTTATTGAGCGTCTGCGTGGTAAATGGCGTTTGGGTGGTCTGGTCGCCCGTGCCATCAAGGCCGACTACCAGGCCGTAACCAATCAGGGAGTTTTCGCGCACGCCCTGAACCGTGGTCAGGTCGCGAATGCGGTCGGCCTGCGCCAGCGTTGCCACCATCATCAGCAATCCGAATAAATATTTGCTCATAAGTCCCTCGCTTACATCGGCGATAAATTAAGGAAGAAGCGTTGCAACCAGCCCATGTTTTGCGCTTCGTTGATGTAGCCGTTGCCGACATACTCGATACGCGCATCCGCCACCTGGGTTGATGACACGGTGTTGGTGCCACTGATGGTGCGAGGATTCACCACGCCGGAGAAACGGATAAATTCCGTGCCCTGGTTGATGGCTATCTGTTTTTCGCCGACGACGTGCAGGTTGCCGTTGGCCAGCACCTGATCCACCGTCACGGTTAAGGTTCCGCTAAAGGTGTTACTGGCATTCGCCCCACCTTTGCCGTTAAAGCTGTTGCCGCCAGAAGCATCCACTGACGCGCGATCGTTACCAAATAACCCCTCGAGATAACGAGGCGTTACGTCAAAGCCAAAGTTTGTTTTGCCATCGCGGCTGGCATTCGCCGAGGAACTCTTACTGGCGCTGACATTTTCCTGGAGCACAATGGTTAACGTGTCGCCAACGTTACGTGGGCGGCGGTCTTCAAACAGCGGTTGATACCCATAGTTCACCGGTTGCGCCGTCTGGAAAATAGAACCATTAATGACCGGTGCAGGGCCAGGCACTGGCTGGGCAGTCGTCGCCCCTTCCACCAGCGGTTTAGTTGGTATCAGCGCACAGCCACTTGTGGCGAGCACCAGACACATCAAGACAGGACGAAGAACCATTGGGTTTTGCATTGCTTTCATCTTCAGGTCATTCAGATAAAGACAGCCGGTGCGCAACACGCACCGGCCAACGCCTTACAGTTGCGTCAGTTTTTGCAGCATCTGATCGGTTGTAGAAACGGCTTTCGAGTTGATTTCGTAAGCGCGCTGAACCTGGATCATATTCACCAGTTCTTCAGCCACGTTGACGTTGGAGGTTTCAACATACCCCTGATACAGCAAGCCCGCGCCGTTAAGGCCCGGCGTGCTTTCGTTCGGCGTACCGGAAGACTGGGTTTCGGCGTACAGGTTTTCGCCCAGGCTTTCCAGACCGGTGTCATTCATAAAGGTGGTCAAGTTAAGTTGCCCCACCTGAACCGGCTGCGCTTGCCCCTGCTGAGTCACGCTGACAATGCCATCGCGCCCGATAGTAATAGTCAGCGCATTAGCAGGAATGGTGATCGCCGGCTGAACCTGGAAACCACCGGCTGTGACTAACTGGCCGTTTTGATCCACCTGGAAGGAGCCATCGCGGGTATAAGCGCTGGTGCCATCCGGAAGCTGAACCTGGAAGAATCCCTGGCCTTTAATCGCCACGTCTTTGCTGTTATTGGTTTGCGACAGGTTGCCCTGGCTGTGTAAACGCTCGGTGGCGACCGGACGCACGCCCGTACCAATCTGCAAACCGGATGGCAGCGTCGTCTGTTCAGACGATTGCGCGCCAGGCTGGCGAATCGTTTGATAAAGAAGATCTTCAAACACCGCACGTTGACGCTTAAAACCATTGGTGGAGACGTTTGCCAGGTTGTTGGCAATCACATCCATATTGGTTTGTTGGGCATCAAGGCCGGTTTTTGCGATCCATAAAGAACTGATCATGTTGGATTCCTTTTAGATCTTGTGGTTCGTTTGTCGGATGACACTTCGCTTATCCGACCTACAAAAACCGTTTGATTATCACGTCATCGACAGCAGCTGATTGGCCCGCTGCTCGTTTTCATCAACGCTCGAAATAATCTTCATCTGCATCTCAAAACGACGCGCGTTGGCAATCATGTCGGCCATCGCTTCCACCGGCTTCACGTTGCTGCCTTCCAGCACGCCAGGCATCAATGTGATTGAGGCATCGGCTTGCAAGGTCGCGCCACGCGTGGCCTGAGTGGCTGCACTCGGGCGGAAAAACCCGTCATCACCGCGCGCCACTTCAAGGCCGGTGGCTTTCACCAGTTTCAGGCGGCCAATCGGTGCCACGGTGTTGGGCTGGTCACCGGCGTTAAGCGCCGAAATAGTGCCGTCCGCCGCGATAGTCAGCTCCGCGCCCTGAGGCACAGCAATCGGGCCACCGTCGCCCATCACCGGTTGCCCGCCGATGGTCAGTTGCCCGGCAGGACTCACCTGCATATTGCCGTTGCGGGTATACGCTTCCGACCCATCCGCACTTTGTACCGCCAGCCAGCCGTCTTGTTGCAGGGCAACATCCAGCGGGCGTTGGGTGTAATCAAGCTGGCCTTGCGACATATCCACGCCCGGCGTGGAAGCCGTCACCAGGGTGCGCGTCGGCAAAGAAAGCCCTTCCACCGGCACCGCTCGCAGCGCGGTAAGCTGCGCACGAAAGCCCGGTGTTGAAGCGTTTGCCAGGTTGCTGGCAGTCACCGCTTGTTGATTCAGCGTCTGACTGGCCGCGCCCATGGCGGTATAAATTGCGTGATCCATTAAGCTATCCCGTCAGTGATTAGCGCAGGTTAACCAGGGTGTTGAGGATCTGGTCCTGGGTTTTGATGGTCTGAGCGTTGGACTGATAGTTACGCTGCGCGACAATCATGTTGACCAGTTCTTTACTCAGATCGACGTTCGAGGATTCCAGCGCACCGTTGGTCAGCGTACCGAAGTTGCCCGAACCCGCCGTACCCAACAGCGCCACGCCAGATGCGTTGGACGCAGACCACACGTTGTTACCCTCAGAAGACAAGCCTTCCGGGTTAGCAAAGTTGGACAGAACAATCTGGCCTAACAGCTGGGTTTGTTCGTTGGAGTAGTTACCGACGATGGTGCCGTCTTCGTTAATCTGGTAGCTCACGAGATCGCCCGGCTTATAGCCATCCTGGTTTGCCGCCACGATGTTGTTGGAGCCGGTGTTCTGTTGCATCGAGTTCAGCAGGCTGAAGTTGAAGTTCACTGCCGGTGCGCCGTTCAAAGCTCCCGTGCTGATGTTGAACTGTGGCGTGGTGCTGGTGATAACCTGGCCCGCGTTGACTGGATCTGGCATCGTGACGTTATCAATCGTGCCATTGGCGTTGAAGTTAATCGCCCCGGCACGCACAGCTTTGGAACCTGCAACGCTGCTATCCTGGGTATACATATCCCATTTGTTATCGGCGGTTTTCACGTAGAACACGTTCATGTCATGGGTGTTCCCCAATGAGTCAAAAACGGTGATCGAGCCTTTCTTGTTGTACGTTGCAGAATTGCTGGCATCAAAAGGACTCACTTCAGGCAGTTTGTCTGAGGAGTTCAGGTTAATTTGCATCGACGCTTGCGATGTCAGTTTCGCCGCCATCAGGGTATTCGGAACAGAAAGCCCTACCGGGTTTGCCCCTTCCTGAATGGTTGGCGGCGTGCCGGTTGCCGGATAACCCGTCAACTGCATCCCCTGCATGTTCACCAGATTACGGTTTTCATCCAGTTTGAACTGGCCGTTACGGCTGTAATAAACAGAACCGTTGGTGTCCACCAGGCGGAAGAAACCATTCTGGCTAATCGCCACATCCAGGCCGCGCCCGGTATTGGTGGTGGTGCCGTCGTTAAAGTCCTGGGTGATGCCCGCAACTTTGACGCCCAGACCCACTTTCGAGCCTGCGAACATATCGGCAAACGAAACGCTGCCGGACTTAAAACCGTAGGTCGCGGAGTTGGCGATGTTGTTACCAATCACGTCCAGGTTGGTGGCCGCAGCATTCAGGCCGCTGACCGCTTGAGAAAAGCCCATGTTTTACTCCTGCAAAGGGTTGGAGGCGTTAGATAATCTGCCTGATATCGTCGAGTGTGGAGGTGCCGTACGTACCGAGGTCGAGCAAGGTCTTGCCGTTACTGAGTGTCACACCGTTGACCAACGCAAAATTCAGCGGTTGAGCAACCAGTTGCGTGCCGCCGTTGCTGGCGTTAATGGCAACGTTATAAGCGCCGTCCGGTACCGTCGTGCCGTCGGTGGCGGTGCCATCCCAGGTGAAGGTATGAACGCCTGCGGTCAGCCCGCCAATCTCGAGCGTCCGAACCACTTTGCCGGTGTTATCAGTGATCGTGGCGGTGACTTTATCGGCGGCCTGTTGCAGCTCGACACCAAACGGCGTCGTGGCTTCACTGCCAGCCAGAATTTTGCTGCCGGGGATCATCACACCGTGACCAATCAAGGCGCTCGCCTGCACCGACTGGTTATTGGTCAACTGGCCAGATACTGAACCGAGCGTGGTATTGAGTTTTTCAATGCCGCTCACGGTGCTGATTTGTGCCAGCTGGGTGGTTAATTCGTTGTTTTGCAGAGGGTTGGTCGGGTCCTGGTTTTTGAGCTGCGCAACCAGCAGCGTCAAAAAACTACTCTGCAGGTCAGACGCGCTGTTACCTGTCAGATTGCTACTACCCGATAAACTATTAACACCACTGGTGGTGGTGTCATTCATATTAACGGCGATGCCCATCAGTCACTCCTTTACTGACCCAAAGTCAGGGTTTTCAACATCATGCTTTTCACGGTGTTGAGTACTTCCACGTTGGCCTGGTAGCTGCGCGATGCCGACATGCTGTTGACCATTTCGCCGACCACATCCACGTTTGGCATTTTCACGTAACCTTTGGCATCCGCCAGCGGGTTGCCCGGCTGGAACACCAGTTTGTCCGGTGCCTGGCTTTCTTCAACGCCGGTCACTTTGACGCCACCGGTTTCAGCACCTGGAGCGGCATCAACCTGGAAAATAACCTGCTTAGCGCGATACGGTTGACCATCCGGGCCGGTGGCGCTATCGGCGTTAGCCAGGTTACTCGCCGCGACGTTCATGCGCTTGGACTGCGCCGTCATCGCCGAACCGGCAATATCAAAAATATTCAGTAATGCCATGGATTAGCCACCCTGTTGCAGCACGGACATCATGCCCTTGATTTGGCCGCCGAGAACCGTCAGATCCGACTGATATTTCAGGCTGTTATCGGCAAATTGCGTACGTTCGCGGTCCATATCGACGGTATTACCATCCATTGATGGCTGGTCAGGAACACGGTAGAGGAGATCAAGCGAAGGTGTGGTGTGGGTCGCCGCCGGAATATGGCGAGCCGAGGTGAGCGCAAGCGTTACGCCGCTGCCTTCCGCGCGTCCTCTTTCCATCACTTTTTTCATTTCACTGGCGAAATCAATATCGCGAGCCTGATAGCCCGGCGTGTCCGCATTGGCGATATTGGCTGCCAGAATTTCCTGACGCTGGGCACGCAAATTTATCGCTTCTTGCTGAAATCGCAGTGCGGCATCCAGTTTGTCGAGCATGTTCCCTCCGCATAATTAGGATTTGTCCGACAGCTTAAATCCCCTTACGCGTGCGTTATCGTTGGAATAGACACAAAATGCGTCGCTATTTATCGCCTTGATCAATTCGCAGTACGGTTAAAATCACTGCAACCTGAACAAGGAGTAGCAAGATGGCGGGATTTAAAACCTGGAGCACGATTGCCCTTTTACTGGCCTGCCCGCAGACTTTTGCCAGTATTCTGGATGTGCCGTTGAGCCAGTTTTTTCAGCAACGTCTGGTGGGAATTAGCGATGAGGTGTCGGTAATTGTAAAAACCCCCGACGCACAATTACCTTCCTGTCCGCTACCCGATTTTTCGATGCCGGGAAATGGGCGCTTGTGGGGCAACGTGAGCGTTCTGGCGCGATGCGGAAATGACAAACGCTATATTCAGGCGGAAGTTCAGGCGACCGGGAATTACGTGGTGGCGCTTCAGGCTCTGCCGCGTGGCACGGTGATCAATGAAAGCCAGGTGCAACTCAAGCGTGGGCGATTGGATCAACTGCCACCGCGCGCCATGCTGGATATCAACCAGGCCAACAGTGCGGTGACGCTGCGTGATATCGCACCTAATCAACCGATTATGCTGTCGATGGTGCGTCAGTCCTGGCGAGTCAAAGCCGGGCAACGCGTGCAAGTGGTGGCTGCGGGCGAAGGTTTTAGCGTAAACAGTGAAGGCAAAGCGCTGAATAATGCTGCGGTGGCTCAAAATGCACGAGTGCGGATGGATTCGGGTCAGATTGTGAGCGGCGTCGTCAGCACGGATGGGAATATTCTGATTAACCTGTAATATTCCACTGGCGATAAAGAAGGCTATAAAGGTTCCTCAATCACTGCCGATATTGTGTTAACAGATGATAGAAATTGCCCCTCAAAGAGGAAAAGAAAATGAGTATTGACCGCACATCTCCTTTGAAACCGGTAAGTACCGTACAACCACGCGAAACCTCCGACGCACCTGTTCAAAAGAGCCGCCTGGAAAAGAGCACTACCCCAAACAGCACCAATGTGACACTCAGCGATGCGCAGGCGAAGTTAATTCAGCCAGGCAGCGGTGACATTAATATGGAACGCGTTGAAGCACTCAAAACTGCTATCCGCAATGGTGAGCTAAAAATGGATACCGGCAAAATCGCCGATGCATTAATCCAGGAAGCTCAAAGCTATTTATCGAGTAAATAATTGCATGAGTCGTCTGTTAGAAGTGATGGATCAAATGACTGTGGTGCTCAACTCTCTTAAAGAGGTGATGGACGCCGAGCAGCAACAATTATCCGCAGGCCATGTGAATGGCAGTGCATTGCAGCGCATAACCGAAGATAAAAGTTCATTATTAGCGACGCTTGATTATCTCGAGCAGCTTCGCCGCGCCGAACAAAATGCACAACCTGCAAACAGCGCGGATATCAGCCAGCGTTGGCAGACGATTACTCAAAAAACGCAACACCTGCGTGATATCAATCAGCACAATGGTTGGTTATTAGAAGACCAGTTGACGCGCAATGAAGAAGCGCTGGCCGTGCTTAAGCCGCATCAGGAACCGAATCTTTACGGTGCTGACGGACAAGCGACAACAGTGAGTCGTGGTGGGAATAAAAAAATAACGATTTAAAACGCCTGTCAAAACTCGAGTGAGGATGAGCCTTATGATGGTGAATCCTCACTGAACTGATTCCGGATTTATCATAATGAGCGCCCGCTATCATTGTGAGAAAAAAAACCTCTGATTGCCCCTTCCCTTTGCCTGTACAAAACCTTGTTTTCCAATGGAAATCACATTGCTGTCATTAAAAATGACCAATGCCGATCACTGGCGTGCATCTTGCTTCACTCAGGAACTAAACGAAGCGTGACCTTATTCCTGAGGATGGAGACAAAACCATGTCAGAAAGAATGGGTAATACACCATTAGGATTGCCCTGCTTGCGAGTCGATGCGCTTGCCAAAGTCACCGGGCAAGCCAGATACACCGACGATATCCCGATGACCGGCATGTGCTATGCCAAATACGTTCGCAGCCCCATCGCCCACGGATATGCCCGTGCCATTGACTACCGCGCAGCGCTTGAAATCCCCGGTGTCGTTGCCGTATTTACCTGGGAAGATGTGCCGGATATCGCCTTCGCCACGGCGGGCCATGCCTGGACGCTCGACCCTGCCAAACAGGACATTGCCGACCGCCGTTTGCTGACACAACACGTGCGGCATTTCGGCGATGCCGTGGCTATTGTCGTGGCGCGTGATGAACTCACGGCGCAAAAAGCGGCTGAAACGGTGGAAGTCACCTGGGAAGAATTGCCCGTAATCACCTCACCCGAAGCGGCGCTGGCCGACGATGCCACCGCGATTCATGCTGGCGGCAATCTGCTCAAACGCAGCGAAGCCGCAACCAACAACCCTACTGCCGCCATGCAGGCTGCGGATCACAAGTTCTCAGGCCGCTTTAAAACTCCTGTTGTGCAACACTGCCATATGGAAGGCGTCACCTGTTTTGCCTGGATGGAACAGCCCGACCGCATCACGATTATCTCGAGTACCCAAATTCCGCATATCGTGCGCCGCATTGTCGCGCAGTCACTCAACATGTCGTGGTCAAAAATACGCGTGATAAAGCCTTATATTGGCGGCGGCTTTGGCAATAAACAGGATGTGCTGGAAGAGCCCATGGCGGCATTTCTGACGTTAAAACTGGGCGGCATTCCAGTCAAAGTGTTAATCAGCCGCGAAGAGTGTTTCTTTGCCTCTCGCACCCGTCATGCTTTCCATATTGATGCGCAATTGGGCCTCTCAACCGAGGGCGTTTTAAAAGGATTTGAATTAGATATTCTGTCCAACACTGGCGCTTACGCCTCCCACGGGCATTCAATTGCAGCGGCGGCGGGCAGTAAAATCTCCTGGCTTTATCCGCGCAGCGCCTACGGTTTCCACGCTACAACCGTCTACACCAACCTTCCGGCTGCGGGGGCCATGCGCGGGTATGGCGCGCCGCAGGTCATCTTTGCTCTGGAATCATTACTGGACGATGCGGCGTGTGCCTTAAACATCGACCCGGTAGATATCCGTATTCTCAATGCCGCTCGCGAAGGTGATATCAACACCCTATACAACAGGCCAATTTACAGCGCCGGGTTAATAGAATGCCTGCAAAAAGGGCGTGAACGCTTCGCATGGGATGAACGTAAAGCGGCCTGTTTGCAAACTTCGGGGGATGTGCGGCGCGGCGTTGGCGTGGCCTGTTTTAGCTATACCTCGAACACCTGGCCGGTTGGCGTCGAAATTGCCAGCGTGCGTTTAGTGCTCAACCAGGACGGAATCATCAATCTGCAAAGCGGAGCCACGGAAGTCGGGCAAGGTGCCGATACCGTCTTTGCGCAAATGGTCGCCCAGACCATCGGCATGCCGTTTGAAATGATCCACACCATCTCTACTCAGGATACAGACATCACCCCGTTTGACCCTGGGGCATTTGCCTCGCGTCAAAGCTATGTCACCGCACCGGCCTTGCGTGAGGCGGCCCAAATATTACGGCAAAAAATCCTCCATCACGCCTCACAAATGCTGCATCTTCCTGAAATGAACCTGACGATTATTGATGGCAATATCGTGCTGGAAACACGTCCGGAACACGCTTTGCTGAGCGTGGCAGACCTTGCCATGCACACGTTCTACCACCCGGAACAAGGCGGGCAACTTTCGGCAGAATCTTCCTTTAAAACCCAGACTAATCCGCCAACCTATGGCTGCACCTTTGTGGACGTCACCGTGGATATCCCGCTGTGTAAAGTCACCATCAACCGCATCTTAAACCTGCATGATTCGGGGCAAATTCTTAACCCGATTCTGGCAGAAGGCCAGGTTCATGGCGGGATGGGTATGGGGATTGGCTGGGCACTTTTTGAAGAAATCATCGTTGATGAGCAAAGCGGCGTGGTGCGAAACCCCAACTTGCTGGACTACAAAATGCCGACCATGCCCGATCTGCCGACGCTGGAATGTGCCTTTATTCAGACTGATGAGCCGCAGTCGGCTTACGGCCATAAAGCGCTGGGCGAACCGCCGATTATCTCCCCTGCCACCGCCATTCGTAATGCCGTGCGCATGGCGACGGGCGTTGCCATCAACACGCTTCCTCTCACGCCAAAACGCCTGTTTCAGGAGTTCGTCGAGGCCGGGCTGATAAAAGGATAATGCTATGTATGACATTGAACGTTACTACCATGCCGGGAGCGTCGCGCACGCCGTTGCACTTTTAATGGAAGACGATCAGGCCCGCCTGCTCGCTGGAGGGACCGATGTACTGATTCAACTCCATCATCTCAACGCCCGTTTTCGCCATATTGTAGATATCCATGATTTACCCGAATTGCGCGGAGTGACATGCAGTGACACCGGTCATATTCGCATTGGCTCTGGCACCACATTTAGCGAACTCATTGAGCATCCGCTAGTGCAAAATCACCTTCCTGCGCTGGCAGCCTCCGCGTCCGTTATCGCCGGGCCACAAATCCGTAATGTCGCCACCTATGGCGGTAACATCTGCAATGGTGCCACCAGCGCAGACTCAGCCTGCCCGTCGCTGATTTACGATGCCGAACTGGAAATTGCCACGCCGCAAGGCACCCGCTTTACCTCGATTAACGGTTTTCATACCGGGCCTGGCAAAGTGGCGTTAGCCCACGGTGAAGTGCTGGTGGCCTTCCATTTCAAGCCAGAAAATTACCGCAACAAAGTAGCGGCAAGTTTCAAATACGCGATGCGCGATGCCATGGACATTTCAACCATTGGCTGTAGTGCCTTGTGTGAAATAGACGCGGGCCGCTTCCGGGAAATCAAACTGGCTTTCGGTGTCGCCGCACCAACGCCTGTGCGCTGCACTCATGCAGAACAGGCCGCATTCGGGCAACCGTTAACTCGACATACTCTGGCTTTTATCGCGGAGGCGGTGGCAAAAGATGTTTCACCGAGAACATCCTGGCGTGCGGAAAAATCTTTCCGTTTACATCTGATTAGTACGCTGACAAAGCGGGTTATCGAATTGGCGGTGAAACAGGCTGGAGGGGAAATTCAATGAGCGCAATGAATAACAAAACCATCAACTGCAAAATTAACGGCGCAAACTTTCAATTTAACGCTTCCCCCGCCATGCCGTTATCCGATGCATTACGCGCGCTAGGTTTTCTCAGTATCAAACAAGGTTGCTGCGTCGGCGAATGCGGTGCCTGCACGGTATTAATTGACGGCACCGCGATTGATAGCTGCCTTTACTTAGCCATTTGGGCGCAGGGTAAAGTTATTCGTACCGTAGAAGGCGAAGGGGTGAAGGGGAAACCTTCCTCACTTCAGCAAGCCTTTGCTGAAAGTGGCGCAGTACAATGCGGATTTTGCACGCCAGGTTTCATCATGGCAGCCACCGCGTTGCTGGCAAAACCGCGCAGCCAACCCATGACGGTGCTGCAAATCCGCCAGGGTCTGGCGGGGAATTTATGCCGCTGCACGGGTTACCAGATGGTTGTGGATGCGGTTCAGAAGTGCGAAATCGAAAAGCCGTAAATTGCAGGGGGAGAGAGGCTCATCTGGCACCCACTCCCCTTGCCCGCTCTGCCTGAAATAGAATCAGGCGGAGCGCAGTTCATACTTCTTTATTTTGCGATACAGGGTCGCAATCCCTATTCCCAGTTCATCCGCAGCGAGTTTCTTATTACCGTGGCGGACCAGGGCTTCGGCAATAAGCTGTTTTTCCATTTCTTCAAGGGCATGCACGCCATGCTCCGTGAGTTCACTGTGGTCGTTAACTTGTTCGGCATGCTCTTTATTCAAAACAACCACATTGTGCCGTTGATTAACCATGTTCGGCGGCAATAGCAAAGTAGTGATCACTTCACCGGACGGAACCACATTGACCAGGTATTCCATCATGTTACTTAACTCACGCAGATTTCCCGGCCATTGATACGCCGCCAGCAGCGCCATAACATCAGGAGCGATACCCGGATAAACCAGCCCGATACGCTTAGTGTGCAAATTGAGAAAATAATGAATCAGCAAAGACAAATCCTCTTTGCGCTCCCGCAGGGGCGGCAATATGACCGGAATGACATTCAAACGGTAATAGAGGTCTTCGCGAAATTTCCCCTCGGCAACATACTTTTCCAGGTTCTGATTGGTGGCAGAGATAATACGAATATCGACCGCAATGGGCCTACTGGAACCTATTGGCTGCACCTCTCGCGCTTCAATGGCGCGGAGCAATTTGGCCTGAATAACCAGCGGCATATCACCAATTTCATCAAGAAACAGTGTTCCGTGGTCGGCGGCCTGAATCAGCCCTTGCTTGCCATTGGTCGAAGCCCCGGTAAAAGCGCCTTTAACGTAACCAAACAGTTCGCTTTCCAATAATTGTTCCGGAATAGCCGCGCAGTTAATCGCAATAAAGGGTTTGTCATTACGGTGACTGAGCTTATGAATCGCCCATGCTACGACTTCTTTACCGGTGCCACTTTCACCGGTAATCATCACACTCGATGGGCCTGGCGCGATGCGGGTTATTAATCGCTTTAATGCCAGCATCGGCTGGCATTCACCAATGATATGTTCAATCTGCGGAACTTCATGACTCAGTTCCGTGTTGATAACGGTATGCGATTGATGGAAGGCCATTAAAAACATTTGGTTTTCTTGCACCGCCAGCAATTGCCCGATAATTATTTCGCTATGATCGTCAATAGAAATAATATATTGCATATGGCCGCTGGTAAAAGAATTCTGAAAAGTCAGCGCCCGGGCAGAAATCGTTTTCCCCATCAGTTGCTCATGAGTGGATTTTAGTATTTTTAATGCGACCGGGTTCGCAAATTTTAACTGATTATTTTTATCAAGAATCAATACCCCTTGGTCCATATTATCAATAAGACTTAACAGAATCCCGCTGGCGTTACTATCCCCGCTCTGATCTTCGAGAAGACGGGAAATAAAGATATTAGAGATATGCTGAACATAATCAGAAAATTCGCGTAAGTTGTGTTTTATTCGTTCCTGCTGCTCACCGTTAAGGGCAACAAGGCTAATCACGCCGACGCAAGAGTTCTGAAAAATGACCGGTGTACCGAGGAAGGCTTTTTCACGGCAATTTTGCTTATCTGTACATCCTTCACAGATAGGATCAACGCCTGACTGAGTGACAACCTTTTCTTTCTTTGATTCAATAACATGCTTCAATAGACGTGAATTAGTGTTTAGCTTGCGGCCCAGGGATCTGGCAAAAGGGCCGGTGCCTGCCACGCGCACCAGGTTGACATCAACAATCTCGATTTCCAGTTGCAGTACACTTGCCAGCATCTTAGCGAAGCGGATGATTGTCGGTTGGATCTGCATCAGAACCGACTGAGAATTTACAGCCATCATTATCGATAATTCCCTTTGTAGTTAAACAATTACAATTATTGATAGAAACGATATCTTACTGAACGCCGGGCCATCTCTTACAGACGTCTCATAATACTAATCCGGCAATCCTAAACATTGATAATAACCTGCCTGACGTCATTCCCTTATAAATAAATATTCCGCAGCCTCACAGCTTACTTATCAAATTGATAATTGACCCGACGTTGTTATCAATTTTGAGAACAAGCTTCTGATAATCCATAAAAGTATGACTTTCCTCGCACAGACTAATTGGTTTTGATTCGCTCCGCCTTATAACACAGCCCTTTAAAAGCCCCTAAATAATCTAAGTTTATCGATTGCGCTCACAATTTTAATTTACCAGGCAGGCCAATCGGACCTTTTTTCGTACCTGGCATACTTATTGTTAATGAATAAACAGCTCATACAGATTCGGTGGGTTAATTCTGCACAGAACAACAGTCCTGTGACCAGTCATAACAAAGGGTGTTTTGATGAAAACGATTAATGATTTAATTAAAGATCTCAGCAAACTTAACTCTCATCTTCATGAAAAGGACTTCCTGTTAACCTGGGAACAGAGTCCGGATGAACTCAAGCAAGTCCTTGACGTCGCCGCTGCACTGAAATCCATGCGTGCCGATAACATTGCTACCAACGTATTTACCAACGGTTTAGGGATCTCGGTTTTCCGTGATAACTCGACCCGTACTCGTTTCTCCTATGCTTCCGCGCTGAACATGCTGGGGCTGGCGCAACAAGACCTCGACGAAGGCAAATCACAAATTGCCCACGGCGAAACCGTGCGCGAAACCGCCAACATGATCTCCTTCTGTGCGGACGCCATCGGTATTCGCGATGACATGTTCCTCGGCGCGGGTAACGCTTACATGCGTGAAGTGGGTGCCGCTCTGGATGAAGGTTACGAAGAAGGTGTGCTGCCTCAGCGCCCTGCGCTGGTAAACCTGCAATGCGATATCGATCACCCAACGCAATCTATGGCTGACCTCGCCTGGCTGCGTGAGCATTTTGGCTCACTGGAAAACCTCAAAGGCAAAAAAATCGCCATGACCTGGGCCTACTCCCCAAGCTATGGCAAACCGCTGTCGGTTCCACAAGGCATCATCGGCTTGATGACCCGCTTTGGTATGGACGTCACGCTGGCTCATCCAGACGGTTATGAGTTGATACCCGATGTGGTGGAAGTCGCTAAAAACAATGCCAAATCTTCCGGCGGCAGCTTCCGCCAGGTCAACTCGATGGAAGAGGCGTTTAAAGATGCCGATATCGTTTATCCAAAATCCTGGGCGCCTTATAAAGTCATGGAAGAGCGCACCACTCTGCTGCGCGCCAACGATCACGACGGCCTGAAAGCACTGGAACAACAGTGCCTGGCGCAAAACGCAAACCACAAAAACTGGCATTGCACCGAAGAGATGATGAAGCTGACTCGCGGCGGCGAAGCACTTTACATGCACTGCTTGCCTGCTGATATTTCCGGCGTGTCTTGTAAAGAAGGCGAAGTCACCGAAGGTGTATTTGAAAAATACCGCATCGAAACCTACAAAGAAGCCAGTTGGAAGCCCTACATCATCGCCGCGATGATCTTATCGCGCAAATACGCCAAACCCGGTCAGGTCCTTGAAAAACTGCTGAAAGATGCCGTTAAGCGCGTTAAATAACATGGCCTCTGGCCTACGGGCCAGAGTCTCCTCCAGCAAAACGTCTTTTGCTAAATGAGGTTGGGTTATGTCTGTTTTCTCATTGAAGTTAGCTATCGAACAAAACCGTTTATTCAATGGTGAAATATCCCCGCAATTCACCAGCGAACAAACCCGCAAAGCCCGTGCTTTCCACCAGAAAATTGCCGGTTACCAACCGACTCCGTTGTGTGACCTCTCAGAGCTTGCCAACTTGTTCGGTGTCGGCAAGATTCTGGTGAAAGATGAGTCTCAACGCTTTGGCCTTAACGCCTTCAAAATGCTCGGTGGCACCTACGCCATAGCGCAATTGCTGTGCGAAAAATACCAGATGGATATCAACGATTTCTCCTTCGAGAAAATCAAAAACACCATCAAAGAAAAAATGACCTTCGCCACCACCACCGATGGCAATCATGGCCGTGGTGTGGCGTGGGCTGCGCGGCAATTAGGCCAGCATGCGGTGGTCTATATGCCGAAAGGCTCGGCGCAAGAACGTGTGGATCACATTCTCAATCTTGGCGCGGAATGCATCGTCACCGATATGAATTACGACGACACCGTGCGCATGACCATGAAAATCGCCAAAGAACGTGGCTGGGAAGTCGTGCAGGACACCGCCTGGGAAGGCTATACCAAAATCCCGACCTGGATCATGCAAGGCTATTCGACGCTTGCCGATGAAGCCGTTGAGCAAATGAAAGAGCTTGGCATCAAACGGCCTACGCACGTGTTTTTACAAGCCGGTGTGGGGGCGATGGCGGGTGGAGTTTTGGGTTATCTGGCTGATGTTTACGGGGCGCAGAACCTCCATTGCGTGGTGGTTGAACCAGAACTGGCAGACTGCATTTACCGCTCAGGCGTTAAAGGTGAAATGGTCAACGTCGGTGGCGATATGCCGACCATCATGGCCGGTCTTGCCTGTGGTGAACCTAATCCCCTCGGTTGGACAGTGCTGCGCAATTGCGCCACGCAATTTATCTCGTGCCAGGACTCCGTTGCCGCTCTCGGTATGCGTGTGCTGGGCAATCCATTAGGCGCAGACCCACGCATTATTTCTGGCGAGTCCGGTGCCGTAGGCCTCGGTGTGCTTGCCGCCGTTCATTACCACCCACAACGCGAAACACTCAAAGCCAAACTGGGACTTAACCACGATTCCGTCGTATTGCTCATCAGCACTGAAGGAGATACCGACGTGAAACATTACCGCGAAGTGGTCTGGGAAGGCGCTCACCCCACAACTGCGTGAACCACTGCGGTTCACTGATACGTTTCATTAAGGGAGTTAGAGAAATGACTAAGCAGGTTCCATTTAAACTGGTTTTAGAAAAAGCTGAACATTACAAAGCCGACATGACCCGCTTCCTGCGCGACATGATTGCCATTCCAAGCGAAAGCTGCGATGAAAAACGCGTCGTGCATCGCATCAAACAAGAGATGGAAAAAGTCGGTTTCGATAAAATCGACATCGACCCAATGGGCAACATTCTCGGTTATATCGGCCACGGCCCGCACCTGATTGCGATGGATGCCCACATTGATACCGTCGGCGTCGGCAACATGAAAAACTGGACTTTCGACCCTTATCAGGGCATGGAAACCGAAGAGTTAATTGGTGGCCGTGGAGCATCTGACCAGGAAGGCGGGATGGCTTCTATGGTTTACGCCGGGAAAATTATCAAAGATTTAGGCCTGGAAGATCAGTACACCCTGCTGGTCACCGGCACCGTTCAGGAAGAAGACTGTGACGGCCTGTGCTGGCAGTACATCATTGAACAATCAGGGATTCGCCCGGAATTTGTGGTCAGCACGGAACCCACAGATTGCCAGATTTATCGCGGCCAGCGTGGCCGTATGGAAATCCGCATTGATGTTCAGGGCGTAAGTTGCCACGGCTCGGCACCAGAACGTGGCGATAACGCCATCTTTAAAATGGGGCCAATCCTCAACGAGTTACAACAACTGGCCACCCGTCTGGGCAATGACGATTTCCTGGGCAAAGGCACGCTAACGGTTTCAGAGATCTTCTTCACCTCGCCAAGCCGCTGCGCCGTGGCAGACAGTTGTGCCGTTTCTATCGACCGCCGCTTAACCTGGGGTGAATCCTGGGAAGGTGCGCTGGAAGAAATCCGCGCCCTCGAGTCAGTCAAAGCCGTTAACGCCACCGTTTCCATGTACCAATATGACCGCCCATCGTGGACTGGCCTGGTGTATCCAACCGAATGTTATTTCCCTACCTGGAAAGTAGAAGAAGACCATATCACCGTTAAAACTCTCAGCCACGCCTATCAGGGTTTGTTCCACAAAGATCCGGTGGTGGATAAATGGACGTTCTCGACCAATGGCGTTTCCATTATGGGTCGTCACGGTATTCCTGTTATCGGTTTCGGCCCTGGCAAAGAACCGGAAGCTCACGCGCCGAACGAAAAAACCTGGAAAGACCATCTGGTCACCTGTGCCGCGCTGTATGCCTCAATTCCGTTGGCCTACCTGTCTGAACTGAAGAAATAACCTCACCCAAAACCCCGAAGGATTTCCTTCGGGGTTGTTACGGAGTTCATATCATGAAGGTGCTTATCAAAAATGGCTGCGTCGTCAACGCAGATAGCCAGGTCATGGCTGATGTGCTGGTAAGTGACGGAATTATTGAACAACTGGCTATCAATATTCCCCTACCGGATGGCTGCGAGGTGATTGACGCGCAAGGCTGCTACGTCATGCCCGGCGGCATTGACGTTCACACACATTTCAATATTGACGTTGGAATAGCCCGTAGCTGTGATGATTTTTTTACCGGCACCCGCGCTGCTGCGTGTGGCGGTACAACAACCATTATTGACCACATGGGTTTTGGCCCGGCAGGCTGCAACCTTCACCATCAATTAGAGGTTTATCACGGCTACGCCCGTGGTAAAGCGGTGATCGACTACAGTTTTCATGGCGTCATTCAGCACATTGACGATGCCATCCTCGACGAAATCCCCTCTCTGGTTGATGAAGGCATCAGCAGTTTTAAACTCTACCTGACCTATCTCTATAAACTGAATGACAGTGAGGTATTACGCGCGTTGCAGAGGCTTAACGACGCTGGCGCGCTCACCACTGTGCATCCAGAAAATGATGCGGTAATCACCCAGCGGCGCGCTGATTATCTTGCCGCAGGGCTCACCGCTCCGCTGTACCACGCCCGCAGTCGCCCGTCTGAATGTGAAGCAGAAGCCGTTGCGCGCATGATTAATCTGGCCCGGCTTTCTGGTAATGCCCCGCTGTATATCGTCCATCTTTCCAACGGCCTCGGCCTGGATTACCTGCGGCTAGCCAAAGCGCGTCATCAGCCCGTTTGGGTGGAAACCTGCCCGCAATATTTACTGCTGGATGAGCGGCTTTATCTGCGTGAAGACGGATTGAAATTTATTCTCAGCCCGCCTCTGCGCGAGGCCAGCGAACAAGATGCATTGTGGTGCGGAGTACACGACGGCTCGATAGATGTCGTCGCCACCGACCATTGCACCTTCCCTTACCAGCAACGGCTCGCGCTCTCCGGTGGTGATTTCAGCCGCTGCCCGAACGGGCTTCCGGGCGTGGAAAACCGCCTGTTGCTGCTGTTTTCCGCAGGCGTGATGAGCGGGCGAATTTCACCAGAACGCTTTGTCTCACTCACCAGTACCCTGCCGGCAAAATTGTTTGGGCTGTGGCCACGTAAAGGCAGCATCGCCCCAGGTTTTGACGCCGATGTCGTCATTATTGACCCTAAAGCCAGCACCACCATTCACCACAGCGAACTGCATGACAATGCCGATTACAGCCCGTATGAAGGCCGGGTTTGCCAGGGGCAAATACGCCATACCTTGTCGCGTGGCAAGACGGTCTGGAGCCAGGGAAAATTTGTCGGGACGGCGGGTCATGGGCGTTTTATTAGGCGCCAACCTTTTGATTGTAAAACTTTTAATCACTAACAGGCAAATGAGGAAAGGATGAAAAAAACAATCGTACTGGCTCTGGGAGGAAACGCTCTGGGCGATGGCCTGGCAGAGCAGATGGTGGCGGTGAAAATCACCGCTCGCGCCATTGTCGATTTAGTTGAACAGGGACATAAAGTTGTCCTGACTCACGGGAATGGCCCACAAGTGGGGATGATTAACCGGGCCTTTGAGGCCGCCGCTAAAACCGAAGCTCATACCCCGATGTTACCGATGTCTGTTTGCGTGGCGTTAAGTCAGGGTTATATCGGTTATGACCTGCAAAACGCCCTGCGTGAAGAGCTTCATCTGCGCGGCCTGGCAACCCCTGTCGCGACGATTATTACCCAGGTGGAAGTCGACAAAAACGACCCGGCATTCCTCTCCCCAACCAAACCTATTGGCTCGTTCTTCACCCACGAAGAAGCCAGAGTCATGATGGCTAATGGTCATCAGATGATGGAAGATGCCGGACGCGGCTGGCGACGTGTGGTCGCCTCGCCAAAACCTGTCGATATTATCGAAAAAGAAACCGTTAAAGCGATGCTCACCGCAGGGCAACTGGTGATCACCGTCGGTGGCGGCGGCATTCCGGTTATCCGTGAAGGCAACCATCTACGCGGGGCGAATGCGGTTATTGATAAAGACTGGGCCAGCGCCAAACTCGCTGAGATGATCAACGCCGATATGTTGATTATCCTCACCGCCGTGGAAAAGGTCGCCATTAACTATGGCAAGCCTGGCGAGCAATGGCTGGATAACCTTAGCGTGAGCGATGCCGAGCGTTTTATTCAACAAGGGCATTTTGCCAAAGGTTCTATGCTGCCAAAAGTGGAAGCCGCGGTGGAATTTGCCGCCAGCCGCCCTGGTCGTAAGACGCTGATTACCGTGCTGGAAAAGGCCAAAGAAGGTATCGAAGGGAAAACCGGCACGGTGATTAGCCAGTAGAAAATGGTGGATGACGCCTGCGGCTTATCCACCCTACGGAACCATACCGCCAATGGGTTTTCGTAGGTCGGATAAGCGCAGCGTCATCCGACAAACCTAATCCACCAACTCCACTTCCCTGGCAACTGCCTGCTTTACTCGCTGCGGTTTTCTCGGTAACGCCATCATCGCTTCCAGCACCGCGCCGCCAATGGCGCGGGCTTTATCTGACACCGTGGTAAAATCAGCTTCCAGTCCACGCGGGTCAATATCGCCAATTTTAAAACCGACGGTGACACTCAACCCCTCGTTGAGCAACCCGCGCACCATGCCACTCAACGGCGCAATCACCGGCGTGTCATCAATGTAGGCCACGAGATCCCCTTCATTCACCACATCGCCGAGCTTCACGCAGCAACGTATTTTCCCGGCCACGGGCGCACGCATCACGCGCCGAGTGGTTTCACCCTTGATATTTCCCGGGATGCCGGTGTTGGCCTGTGCTGGCCCCTGGTAAATAACCCGCCCCAGATAATGCCCACGATTTGTTTCAATTACTGCGTCACAATCTTTCCCGGCCTCAAATCCTGGGCCGAGGGCCACAGTGACCGGAGCCATTCCACGATGCGTCCCTTTGTTAACTTTCGCCAGAATGGCATCCACCAGCCCATCGGGTTGCAGCACAGGCAGCAAACTCGCCTGTTCATCGGCTAATACCGGAATAACACCGGCTTGTAATACCGCGGGGACATCATCCACATTCGCAACAAAGCGCGCTTTTACACCTTCGACCGTCACTTCACCATCAAACATAGCTTGCGCAAAAGCCACCGAGCAGCGGATAACGGTAGGCTGTGCCATTTCCAACATCACGACGCGGAAACCTGAGTGCCACAGGCGTAATGCAACGCCAGTCGCGATATCTCCCGCACCGCGAATCACCACCAGCCGCCCCACTTTTTCTGCTGCTTTTTCTTTCATCGGGCCGCCTGGTGCTTGATGACGGTGCTGCACGATTTCCGCCAGGATACTAATGGCGATTTCTTGTGGTGTTTCCGCGCCAATATTGAAACCAATCGGCGCATGTAAACGGGCAAGTTTTGCTTCAGGGACACAATGGGTGCGCAATTGCTGGAGGAAAGTTTGAGTTTTACGGCGGCTTGCCAGCAAACCCAGGTACTTCACGGGGCGCTGAATAAGGCAGTCCAGCGCTTCTTTATCCTGGCTGTTGGTAGCAATAACCACGTAATCTTCCGGTTCAATTTGCAACTGTTCAATGGCTTCGGTGAAGCTCGCCGCGTGAAGTAAACGGGTCGCCGGTGGGAAATTGTCGGGGTTTAGATTTTCGGCATACACATCCGCCACATGAATATTAAAATCCAGCGCCGCAGCCGCTTTGGCAATCGCCTGGTTAACATGCCCCGCCCCCACCAATACCAGACGCGGGCTGTAACCATGAATATCAATATAAACGGTCATCGCGCCGCCACAGTCAGAGCCCACCGCATCCTCGCCGTTACGCGCCATACGCCCATGAAATAACCGGGGTTTACGTTCGGCAAGCGCCAGTAACGCCTCTTCAATCACCCGGCGTTCCATCATGCCACCGCCTATCGTGCCCATCACGCTGCCATCGTTGCGCACCAGCATTTGCGCACAATGACGAGGTGTCGAGCCTCGACAATCAACAATCTGAGCCAGCGCAAAAGGGCTATTTTGCTGCTCCAGTTTTGCTGCTTCTGCGAAAATTTTCATGATTACCTCAACAGATTTTTATCCGTAACTGCGCATTCATCGCGCTGTAACACGTGTGCTATCGGTGGAAATTCTTTAACGGACCCAAGCCAGATCGCATCAAGTCCGGCACTGCTGAGAAGTTCTGGCAGAACGTCGGTGAGATTCTCAATATGAGAACTTTTATTTATCAGCCAGATACGTTTCGCCTGCGGTGGAGCCTGTTTAAACATCCCCTGCGAATGATTAATAAAACGCTGCAAGGCTTCAGCGCCCAGAAGATCCCCCGCCTGCAAGCCCGTTATTGCGCTAAACAAAGGCCAGCGGTGAACATTTTGCGGCCCAACAGGCTGCGCCATGGCTTCTCCACCCATGACAGCAATAACGAAATCGCTGCTATCAGCTATGCAAGGTTCGTGCAAAGCTGGCGCTTTAAGCGGAAAACCGTGAGCCCCGTCAGCTTCTATCAGAAGGACATCGGCAATATTGCGCTTTGCCAACGCGTCGATTTGTGGCGGCGCAAAACCCAGCACTTTCCCCTTTTCAGCGTTCCAGCCTGCAAAGCAGGCAACACAGGGAGCAGAAAAAGCGGCATCAGGGAGCGTTTCAGGTGAGTGGCACAACAGAACGGGAATGTTTTCTTCAGGTAAATACATCTGCGTCGTGGTGCTAATAATCACTCGCTGGCCAATGCGAATACATTCACGTGCCAGCCAAAATAAGGTACTCGTTTTCCCTCCAGCCCCGACAATGCTGACCACTGCGGTTTTCTGATCAGGTTTATTCTTATTTTCCAAAAGTGAATTTAAAGGTTCGGGGATGCAGGAATTAAGCATTTTTTCTCCACTGCGTTTATCAAAATGATATTTTATTTCTATTTATGAGAATCAATAAAAGACAAATAAATTCATCTTAAACAAAGATTTATTATTGATAACCATTCTCAAGCCAGACGTGTGTGAAGTGTTTCACAAAGCAATATAAATATTAGAAGCAGCTCGCAATTATTATCCTTAATAACCTCAATGCTTTTCTCTGGCGCGATATTTGCACAAATCCAACTAATTATTTCTGTAGCCAGACCACAAGCGCTACCCCTCTATAAATTGTCGCAAGGAGAGTGTCATGGGAGATATTATGCGTCCTGTTCCGTTCGAGGAACTATTGACGCGAATTTTCGATGAGTTTCAGCAGAGCAATTCAATCTTTGGAATTCCGGCTCAACAGTTTTATCGGGCAAACTCCCCATCCACATTTCATGTTTTTGGTGAAACCTGTGAAACGCCGATCGGCCCTGCTGCTGGCCCTCATACGCAATTAGCCCAGAATATTGTTGTCTCCTGGTTAACCGGTGGGCGTTTTATCGAACTGAAAACCGTGCAAATTCTTGACCGGCTTGAGCTCGAAAAACCGTGTATTGATGCCGAAGACGAAGCCTTTAATACCGAATGGTCAACTGAATTTACCCTGCCAAAAGCCTACGACGAATATCTTAAAGCCTGGTTCATTCTCCATTTGCTGGAAAAGGTCTTCTCACCCCAGCCAGCCGGTGCGCAGAAGTCATTTATCTTCAATATGAGTGTCGGTTACAACCTCGAGGGAATACGCCAGCCGCCAATGCAGCAATTTATACATTCGATGATGGATTCCTCGGCGCATCCCGATTTCGCACGTTACCGCAAAATTCTGCAACAGTGGCTACAAAACGATGCTTTCATTAACCGCTTCGCGTTACTGGCGGAACGTCAATCTGAGCTGGCAAAGCTTGCGGAGTCCATCCCCGCAACGCTGGTCAAAGGCGTTACCCTCTCGACCATGCATGGCTGTCCTCCAGACGAAATCGAAGCCATTTGCCGCTACATGCTTGAAGAAAAAAACCTGAATACCTTCGTCAAACTCAACCCTACGCTGCTCGGTTATCAGCGCGTCAGAGAGATTCTGGACACCTGTGGCTTTGACTATATCGGGCTGAAGGAAGAGTCATTTGGCCATGATCTGAAACTCCAGCAGGCGCTGGAAATGCTCGAACGACTCATGGCGCTGGCGAAAGAAAAGCAGCTCGGATTCGGGGTTAAATTAACCAACACCTTAGGCACTATCAATAATAAAGGCGCGTTACCGGGCGAAGAAATGTACATGTCGGGACGCGCCCTGTTCCCACTGTCGATAAACGTCGCGGCGGTTCTTTCCCGAGCCTTTAAGGGTCTGCTGCCCATTTCCTATTCCGGCGGGGCCAGTCGATTCACTGTTCGCGATATTTTTGAAACCGGTATTCGCCCCATCACGATGGCTACTGATTTGCTCAAACCAGGCGGCTATTTACGGATGCTCGACTGCATGCAGGAGCTGGAAAAATCCAATGCTGCTTCGCTGATGCAGGTTGACGTTGAGCGTCTTGAAGCGCTGGCAAAGCGCGCTATCAGCATGGAGTACACGCAAAAACACTGGAAGTCCGAAGATAAGATTGATGCGGGCGGCCCGTTGCCCCTCACCGATTGCTATGTCGCACCTTGCGTCACCGCCTGCGCCGTAAAACAAGATATTCCTGAGTACATCCGCCTGATGGGCGAAGGGCGTTATACCGATGCGCTGGAAGTGATTTACCAACGCAATGCGCTCCCGGCTATCACCGGCCATATTTGCGACCACCAGTGCCAAAGCAACTGTACGCGCCTGGATTATGACAGCGCACTGAATATCCGTGAGCTCAAAAAGGTCGCACTGGAAAAAGGTTGGGAAGGTTACAAACAGCGCTGGCATAAACCTGCCGGATCGGGCGATCGCCACCCGGTTGCTGTGATTGGCGCAGGCCCTGCCGGGCTTTCCGCAGGCTACTTCCTGGCTCGCGCCGGGCATCAGGTCACAATATTCGAACGTGAAGCTAATGCGGGCGGCGTGGTCAAAAACGTGATCCCACAGTTCCGTATTCCGGGTGAACTTATCCAGCATGATATTGATTTTATCGCCGCCCACGGCGTGAAGTTTGAATATAACTGCTCGCCCGATTTGACCTTTGAACAACTGCAAAATGACGGTTTCCACTATGTTCTGGTCGGCACCGGGACGGATAAAAACAGCGGCGTGAAGCTGGCTGGAAACAACCGCAATGTCTACAAATCTCTCCCCTTCCTGCGTGACTACAATCTCGGCGTGAAACTGAATCTCGGTCAGCACGTTGCTGTAGTGGGCGCGGGCAACACTGCGATGGACTGCGCGCGCGCTGCATTGCGTGTGCCGGGCGTGACAGACGTGACCGTGCTGTATCGCCGCACCGCCAGCGAAATGCCCGCCTGGCGCGAGGAGTATGAAGAAGCGCTGGAAGATGGCGTGAAATTTATGTTCCTGACGAACCCGGAGCACTTTGCCGAAGATGGCGCATTAACCGTACGGAAGATGGAATTAGGCGAAGCCGACAGCTCAGGCCGCCGCCGCCCGGTGGCTTCTGATAAAACCGAAACCTTGCATTTCACCGCCTTAATTACCGCCATTGGCGAGCAGCAAGATTGTGAAGCGCTGGCCGCGATGGGGGTTCCGCTTGATGAACAAGGCTGGCCTGCGGTGGCCTCTGCCACCGGCGAAACCACCAAACCTGGCCTGTTCCTGATTGGTGATGTGCAAAGTGGCCCGTCTTCAATTGTGGCGGCTATCGGCACCGCGCGGCGCGCGACTGATGCCATTTTGTATCGCGAGAACATTCATTCACGGCACGCTGACAAATACTTCAGCAATGTCGATCCGCAGCAGGTGTATCAGCGCAAAGGCAAGATTGCCGTCAATCTGGTGAGCAAAAACGACCGCAATAACTTTGTGAAACAAGAGGCCGAACGCTGCCTGGAATGCAACTACGTCTGTAGTAAATGCGTCGATGTTTGCCCAAACCGCGCCAACGTTTCTATTGCGGTTCCTGGTTTCCAGAACCGTTTCCAGACGCTGCACCTCGATGCTTTCTGCAATGAATGCGGCAACTGCGCACAATTCTGCCCGTGGCAGGGCAAACCATATACCGACAAATTAACGGTATTCAGCCTGCCGGAAGACTTCTCCAACAGCCGCAATCCTGGCTTCTACGTTGATGGCAATGACATCAGCATTCGCCTGCATAAGCAGGAGTGGCAGTTAACCCTCAACGATGACAGTCAATTCCACCAGATCCCACACGAGCTTGGCGATGTCTGCAAAATTATCAGCCATGTACATAAACATCATCGCTACCTGTTAGGGAAAGTGGAGGCCTGATTATGTTGATTCTGAAGAATGTTACTGCCGTGCAGTTTTCTCCGGCGCAAGTGCAAGAGCATGTTGATATTGCGATTGAAGGTAGCGAGATAGTGAGCGTCGGCCCGGCACTCACCGGGCAATATCCCATGGCGGCGGTGAAAGAAATGCACGGGCGCATCGTAATGCCCGGTATCGTCTGCGCGCATAACCATTTTTACTCGGGATTGTCGCGCGGCATCATGGCGCAAATCCCGCCCTGCCCGGACTTTATCTCAACGCTGAAGAATCTGTGGTGGCGGCTAGACCGCGCCCTCGACGAAGAATCGCTGTATTACAGCGGGCTGATTTGCGCACTCGAAGCCATTAAAAGTGGCTGTACGTCAGTTATCGATCACCACGCGTCGCCGCATTACATCGCCGGTTCGCTCAGCACTTTGCGCAACGCTTTCCTGAAAGCCGGTCTACGCGGCATGACCTGTTTTGAAACAACCGATCGCAACGGTGGAATGGAAGAGCTGGAAGCAGGCATCGAAGAAAACGTTAATTTTGCTCGGCTCATTGATAACGCCCGTAGCGCGGGAAAAGAACGCTATCTGGTTGAAGCTCATATTGGGGCGCATGCCCCATTTACGGTGCCGGATGCCGGGCTGGCGATGCTTTCAGGCGCGGTTAAATTAACTGGCCGTGGCCTGCATATTCATGCCGCCGAAGACAAATACGATGTCTCTCATAGCCATGACAAATACGGCAAAGATCTGCTGGTGCGCCTCAATGAATTCGACTTACTCAACAGTAAGACGCTGATCGCTCACGGTCTTTATCTTTCTAAAGAAGATATTCGCCTGCTCAACGAAAAAGACGGATTCCTGGTTCACAACGCGCGATCCAACATGAATAACCATGTTGGCTACAACCATCAGCTTGCCGAATACCACAACCTGGCACTCGGTACGGACGGTATTGGCTCAGATATGTTTGAAGAGATGAAGTTCGCCTTTTTCAAACACCGCGACGCCGGTGGCCCATTGTGGCCAGACAGCTTCACCCGCTATTTGTGGAACGGCAATTCACTGTTAGCCCGCAACTTTAACGCGAAGTTTGGCTGTCTGGCTGCGGGCTACAAAGCTGACCTCACCATTTGTGATTACTTATCGCCAACGCCACTACAAGCCGAAAACATCGGTGGACACCTGGCGTTCGGCATGGGCTCGTCGAGCGTTCATAGCGTGATGATTGATGGCGTGATGGTTTATGAAGACCGTCAGTTTGCCTTTGACTGTGAACCGATTTATGCCGAAGCGAGAAAAGTCGCGGCAAAAATGTGGCGACGTATGGATTCTAAAAATTAATCAGTGCTCGAGAAAAGAGAGGAAAACATGATTAAGCAATTTTTCCGCGTCACGTCCATTGAGCAAGCGATGGAACTGAAGCAGCACTATAAAGAGAACGCGGTATGGATGGCGGGCGGCAGCAAACTTAATGCCACGCCCACGCGCACAGAATGCTGCGTGGCCATTTCCTTGCAGGGTCTGCCGCTCGACGAAGTTGACTGGGACAACGGCACGTTGCGTATTGGCTCGCTGATCACTCTGCAAAAACTGCGCGACACCGTGTTTATTCCACAAGCGCTGCACGACGCACTGGGATTTGTCTATTCCCGCCACGTTCGTAACCAGGCAACGTTGGGCGGCGAAATTGCCGCACGTCAGGCCGAATCGGTGCTTATTCCGCTGTTGCTGGTGCTAGAGACTGAGCTGCTGTTTGCCGATGGCGAATTCTTAACGCTGGAAGAGTATTTGCAAACGCCCGGCGATCGCTTATTGGTCGAAGTGATTATTCACGATCCTTTCCGTCGCTGCGCCACACGTAAATTCAGCCGTTCTGCCGGTGGCTGGGCGGTGGTGACCGCCGCCGTTGCCATCACTGAAAATGAAGAAATCCGTATCGCCCTGGATGGCGTGGCTGAAAAGCCCATCAGGTTGCGCGACGTCGAATCGCTGGCACTGGAAGGTCATGCACTGGAAAAAGCCGTGAGCGAGGCAATTTACCCACGCGCAGATTTATCCGGTAGCGAAGCGTTTAAACGTCATATTGCCGGCGTTTTGGTCGCCGATCTGCTTACCGACTGCCAGCAGGAAGATGAGGTAATGAAATGATGATTCACTTTACACTCAACGGAATACCCCGCGAAATTGAATGTGTTGGGCAAAATGTGCAGAAGCTATTGTTCGGGCTGGGTATGCACTCGGTGCGCAATAGTGATGACGGTTTTGGCTTTGCCGGTTCCGATGCCATTTTGTGCAATGGGGTCATTGTTAACGCCTCGCTATTGATTGCCGGTCAACTCGAAGGCTGTGAGATAAAAACCGCCGAATCTCTTGGCCGCTGGAATGAGTTAAGCCTTGTGCAACAAGCGATGGTGGATACCGGCGTTGTGCAATCAGGCTACAACGATCCTGCCGCCGCGCTAATTCTGACCGATTTACTGGAACGTATTGCGTCACCCACACGTGAAGATATTGATGATGCGCTCTCCGGACTCTTCAGCCGGGATGCCGGTTACCAGCAATTCTATGAAGTGATAGAGCTGGCAAAAGCACGTTTGACTGACCCCACCCATCAATCAACAGCCGTTCCTACCTTCCGCCATGACCTCGCTGTTATTGGTAAAAGGCATCCTAAAACAGATGCGGCAAACATGGTGCAAGCTAAACCTTGTTATGTAGAAGACCGTGTTCCTGAAAATGCCTGTGTGGTGAAGATGCTGCGCAGCCCGCATCCGCACGCGTTAATTACCCATCTGGATGTCAGCAAAGCGGAGGCGTTGCCGGGTGTGGTTCATGTCATCACACACAAAAACTGCCCGGATATTTACTACACGCCTGGCGGGCAAAGTGCGCCGGAACCGTCGCCGCTTGACCGCAGAATGTTTGGACTGAAACTGCGCCACGTTGGCGATCGCGTTGCCGCGGTGGTCGCCGAAAACGAAGAGACAGCCCTCGCCGCCCTCAAGTTAATTGACGTTGAATACCAGGTGTTAAAACCGGTGATGTCGATTGACGAAGCGATGGCAGAAAATGCCCCACGTGTTCATGACGAAAAAGTAGTTTACGTGAACGGTGCGCCAGCAGACCTGGAAGCGCAGAACCGCCAGGCCGCCGGGCGTGACGAACACATGATTATCAATTTCCCTATTGGTGCTCGCCCGGAAAAAAACATCGCCGCCAGCATTCACGGGCGCATTGGTGACGTAGAAAAAGGCTTTGCCGATGCCGACGTGATTATCGAACGCACCTATGAGTCAAAACAGGTGCAGCAGTGCCCGACAGAAACCCACGTTTGCTACACCTACATGGAGGGCGACCGCCTGGTTATCCACGCCTCAACCCAGGTTCCGTGGCACTTGCGCCGCCAGGTCGCGCGTTTAGTGGGGTTAAAACAACATAAAGTCCATGTCATCAAAGAGCGCGTCGGCGGTGGCTTCGGGTCTAAGCAGGACATTTTACTGGAAGAGGTTTGTGCCTGGGCGACCTGCGTCACCGGGCGTCCGGTGTATTTCCACTACACCCGCGAAGAAGAGTTCATCGCTAACACTTCACGCCACGTCGCCAAAGTTACGGTGAAAATGGGCGCGACCAAAGATGGCCGCCTGACCGCTATCAAGATGGATTTCAGAGCCAATACAGGGCCTTACGGCAACCATGCGCTTACAGTGCCATGTAACGGGCCAGCGCTATCGCTGCCGCTCTATCCGTGCGACAACGTTGATTTCCAGGTCACCACTTACTACAGCAATATTTGCCCAACCGGGGCATATCAAGGCTATGGCGCACCAAAAGGGAATTTTGCGCTGACGATGGCGATGGCCGAACTGGCTGAAAAACTGGGTATTGACCAGTTAGATATGGTGGAAATTAACCGGGTACGCGAAGGCCAGGAACTGAAAATCCTCGGCGCAATTGGCGAAGGGAAAATGCCGACTTCCACTCCAACCGCCGCCAGTTGCGCACTGGAACCTATTTTACGCAAAGGCCGCCAGCTCATCGAATGGGATTCACCAAAACCGGTCAACGGCGACTGGCACACCGGGCGCGGCGTGGCAATTATTATGCAGAAATCCGGTATTCCAGATATTGACCAGGCCAACTGCATGATCAAACTGGAATCGGACGGGACGTTTATCGTTCACTCTGGTGGCGCAGATATCGGAACCGGGCTTGATACCGTTGTCGGTAAACTTTCCGCTGAAGTGTTGTGTTGCCCGCTGTCGGATGTTCACGTTATTTCCGGCGACACCGACCATTCCCTGTTTGATAAAGGCGCTTACGCCTCTTCGGGCACCTGTTTCTCCGGTAATGCGGCGAAAAATGCCGCTGAAAATTTACGCGAGAAAATACTCTTCCACGGCGCGCAGATGTTGGGAGAACCGCTGGAAGATGTGCAAGTGATTGCACCGGGAATAGTGAAAGGTAAGCAGGGCGAAGTCAGTTTTGCGCAAATCGCCCACAAAGCAGAAACCGGAACCGGGTTTGGGACATTGGTCGCCACCGCCAGTTACATCACGCCTAACTTCGCCTTCCCGTTTGGGGCGAACTTTGCGGAAGTTGCCGTCAACACGCGAACCGGTGAAATCAAACTCAACAAGTTTTATGCCTTGCTCGATTGTGGAACGCCAATCAACCCGGACCTGGCTTTAGGGCAAATCTATGGCGCATCAATGCGCGCCATCGGGCACAGCCTGACTGAAGAGATTCAATATGATGGGAACGGTATCCCACTGACGCGCGACCTTCGCACTTATGGCGCGCCGATGATCGGCGATATCCCCCGTGATTTCCGCGCGTTCCTCGTGCCGAGCGAGGACCATGTTGGGCCATACGGTGCCAAATCTATCTCAGAAATTGGCGTCAACGGTGCCGCTCCCGCTATTGCGATAGCCATTCACGATGCCTGCAAAGTGTGGCTACGAGAATGGCATTTCACCCCTGAGAAAATATTGCATGCCTTAGGGAGGCTGTAAGCCAGTCATTGTGTCGGATGGCGCTGGCGCTTATCCGACTTTCGGTTTTGATGTTCAAAGGTGGACTCGCGCAAGCGACATCCACCATCACCTGTAGAGACAGGAGTGTCCGGATGTCTGATATCAGCAATACCGACTCTGAACTGGTTTATGCGCTGGAAGATAAACCTCCCTTTTACCAATCTTTTGTGGGAGCCATCACGCACCTGCTAGCTATCTTTGTGCCGATGGTCACGCCCGCGCTTATCGTCGGCACCTCATTGCAGCTTTCAACCGCGACCACCACTTACCTGGTTTCGATGGCAATGATCGCCTCAGGTATTGGCACCTGGCTTCAGGTCAATCGCTATGGCCCGATTGGCTCGGGCTTGCTATCTATCCAGTCAGTTAATTTTTCTTTTGTCACCGTCATGATTGCCCTCGGCAGCGCCATGAAGAAAGATGGTTTTCATGAGGAGCTGATCCTTTCTTCAATGATGGCGGTTTCTTTTGTCGGTGCCTTTCTGGTCGTCGGCTCGTCATTTATTTTGCCTTCCTTGCGCCGCGTCATCACGCCTACGGTCAGCGGAATCGTGGTGTTGATGATTGGTCTAAGCCTGATCAAAGTCGGCATTATTGATTTTGGTGGCGGGTTCTCGGCCAAGCACAGCGGCACTTTTGGTAACTACAAAAACATTGGTGTCGGGTTGCTGGTGTTGGTAGTGGTGATTGGCTTTAACTGTTGCCGAAGCCCGCTGTTACGGATGGTCGGAATCGCGGTTGGGTTGATTGTCGGGTATGTCACCGCGCTGTGCCTCGGAATGGTGGATTTTAGCAACATGCATAATCTGCCTCTGATTACCGTACCTGTCCCCTTCAAGTTCGGTTTTACCTTTGATATCGCCCAGTTTTTGGTGGTTGGGACTATTTACCTCCTCAGTGTGCTGGAGGCGGTAGGCTCAATTACCGCCACCGCCATGGTTTCAAACCAGCCCATTGAAGGCGATGAATACCAGTCTCGCCTGAAAGGTGGCGTGCTGGCCGATGGCCTGGTGTCAGTTATCGCCTCGGCACTGGGTTCACTGCCGCTAACCACCTTTTCGCAAAATAATGGCGTTATCCAAATGACCGGCGTCGCGTCGCGATATGTCGGGCGCGTGATTGCCATCATCCTTATTGTGCTGGGTTTCTTCCCGGTTATCGGGCGCTTTTTTACCACTATTCCAGCCCCCGTATTGGGTGGTGCGATGACGCTAATGTTCTCGATGATCGCCATCGCCGGGATACGCATCATCATTTCAAACGGCCTACGGCGGCGTGAAACCTTGATTGTTGCCACGTCACTGGGGCTGGGGCTTGGCGTTTCCTACGATCCAGACGTTTTCCGCATTTTGCCGCCATCGCTATTCGTGCTGGTAGAAAACCCCATCTGCGCCGGTGGTCTGACGGCCATCATCCTGAATTTGCTTATCCCTTTAAGACAAAAAGAGAGCAATGCAAACCCGGTCGTAAGCGAAGAATCGGAATAATTGCAATGAATGACAAAGGATTAAAAATGACTGGTGTACAAAATCTGAAGGCCGTGCGCGGGAACTTCCTGGATGTCACACGCACCATTTCGCACCCTGAAGAAATTGAGTCAGCGCTGCGGTTTATTGAAGATGGTTTGCTGTTAATCAGCGAAGGTAAAGTGGTGTGGTTTGGTAGCTGGGAAGAAGGGAAATCCCGCATCCCGGAAACAATCCGCGTGCGTGATTATCGCGGCAAACTTATCGTACCAGGCTTTATCGACACCCATATTCATTACCCACAAAGTGAAATGGTTGGCGCCTATGGCGAACAACTGCTTGAGTGGCTCAACAAGCACACTTTCCCTACCGAACGACGTTATAAAGACCCGGAATACGCACGCGAGATGGCCTCGTTTTTCCTTAAGCAACTTCTGCGTAATGGCACGACAACCGCGCTGGTGTTTGGCACCGTTCACCCGGAATCCGCCAATGCGTTGTTTGAAGCCGCAAGCAATATCAACATGCGCATGATTGCCGGTAAGGTGATGATGGACAGGAATGCGCCCGAATGGTTGCTTGATGATGCAGAAAGTAGCTATCTGGAAAGTAAGGCGTTAATCGAGCGCTGGCATAAAAATCGCCGCCTTCTGTACGCCATCACACCGCGTTTTGCGCCGACCTCAACGCCTGAACAACTGGCGATGGCGCAGCGTTTGCGCCAGGAATATCCCGATACCTGGGTTCACACCCATTTATGTGAAAACAAAGACGAAATCGCCTGGGTAAAAGAGCTGTTCCCGGAGCGCAAAAACTACCTCGATGTTTACCATCACTATGGTTTGACCGGTAAAAACAGCGTCTTTGCCCACTGTATTCACCTCGAGGAAGAGGAATGGGATTGTCTGCATGACACGGATTCCACCATTGCTTTCTGCCCAACCTCCAACCTGTATCTCGGCAGCGGTTTATTCAATCTGCAAAAAGCCTGGCGCAAGAAAATCAAGGTGGGTATTGGCACCGATATTGGCGCTGGCACCACCTTCAATATGCTGCAAACCCTCAATGAAGCCTACAAAGTGATGCAGTTGCAAGGCTACCGGCTTTCGGCATATGAAGCCTTCTATCTTGCCACCCTGGGCGGGGCGCATTCATTAGGACTTGATAGTTATATTGGCAATTTCGACATCGGCAAAGAGGCTGACTTTGTGGTACTCGAGCCAACCGCCACGCCGTTGCAGCAACTGCGTTATGACAACTCCGTCTCACTGATGGACAAACTGTTCGTGATGATAACGCTGGGCGATGACCGCTCGATTTATCGCACTTACATCGATGGTCAACTGGTATACGAACGAACATAGCCAGCAGCACAAACCGTCAGCGAAACGCTTTCCAACTATTTGCTACACCATTGATAAGGAAAGAATTATGTCGACCGATTCATCAGATGCACCAGCAACAATGCAGGAAAAAGGGGCACTCGACCGCTATTTCTGCATTTCAAAGCGCGGCAGCAGTGTTCGCCAGGAGTTGCTGGCAGGCACCACTACATTTTTAGCCATGGTTTATTCAGTGATAGTCGTCCCGGGCATGTTGGGGAAAGCCGGGTTTCCCCCAGGCGCGGTCTTTGTCGCAACCTGCCTGATAGCGGGGTTCGGCTCATTATTAATGGGGCTGTGGGCCAATTTGCCGATGGCGATCGGCTGTGCAATTTCACTCACCGCCTTTACGGCATTCAGTCTGGTATTAGGGCAACACATTAGCGTTCCCGTTGCTTTGGGTGCCGTGTTCCTGATGGGGGTGCTGTTTACTGCCATTTCCGTAACGGGGGTGCGAACCTGGCTGTTGCGTAATCTACCGATGGGGATTGCTCACGGGACAGGCATTGGGATTGGCCTGTTTTTGTTGTTAATTGCCGCCAGTGGCGTGGGGCTGGTGATCAAAAACCCGATTGAAGGCCTGCCTGTGGCACTCGGTGGGTTCACTACCTTCCCTGTCATTATGACGTTACTCGGTCTGGCCGTTATTTTGGGGCTTGAAAAACTGCGTGTTCCCGGCGGGATTTTACTGGTCATCATCGCCATTTCTATTATCGGCCTGATTTTTGACCCCGCCGTTCAATATCACGGTCTGGTCGCGTTACCCAGCCTGAGCGGAGAGGACGGCAAGTCACTCATTTTTAGCCTCGACATTATGGGCGCGTTACAACCGATGGTGTTGCCAAGCGTACTGGCGTTGGTGATGACGGCTGTTTTTGATGCCACCGGGACGATACGCGCCGTGGCCGGGCAGGCAAATCTGCTGGATGAAAACAACCAGATTATCAATGGTGGCAAAGCGTTAACCGCAGACTCCGTCAGCTCAATTTTATCCGGGTTGGTGGGCGCATCTCCTGCGGCGGTTTATATCGAATCTGCGGCAGGCACCGCGGCGGGAGGGAAAACAGGGCTAACCGCCGTGGTGGTTGGCGCACTATTTTTAGTCGTCCTGTTCCTTTCGCCACTGGCTTTCTTGATCCCCGGCTATGCCACCGCCCCCGCGCTGATGTATGTCGGATTGTTGATGCTTAGCAATGTGGCAAAACTGGATTTCGATGACTTTGTGGATGCGATGTCGGGGTTGGTTTGCGCCGTGTTTATCGTGCTGACCTGCAATATTGTCACCGGCATTATGCTGGGATTCGTGACGTTGGTCGTTGGGCGCGTGTGCTCTAATGAGTGGCGTCGGTTAAATATTGGCACCGTTGTGATTGCACTGGTGTTAGTCATTTTCTACGCGGGTGGATGGGCAATCTGAATGAAACAAGCGGCTCGGCAATCGGGCCGCTTGTTTAGCTATTTCAATGACAAGAACGCACTTTGTAACGCAACCGCATGACGTCGCGCACTGGCTTGCTGTTCCACCGCGTGACTATCTGTTTTCTCCAGTGCCGCCGTCGGGCATACCCTCACACATTCCGGGCCACCTTCGCGCTGCTGGCAAAGATCACATTTCACAATGTGTATCTTTGCTTCAGGCGTCAGGGAAATATCGATTGCGCCGAACGGGCACGCCATCACACAGTTTTTACAGCCGATACATAACGCCTCATGAGCGGCCACGCATCCCTGCTCCTGAACCAAAGCGCGCACCGGGCAAACCGCCACACACGGAGCATTTTCACACTGGTGGCACATCACCGGTTGCGTTGATGAACTGAGCTTAATCACTTGTAACCTGGGGTGAAAATAGCGCTCATTCGATGAATGATGTTCACCGTGTGCCAGGTCGCAGGCGATTTCGCAAGTGCGGCAACCAATGCAGCTCTCGGGTTTAACGTGAATAAACTGTGTCATCACAATGGCTCCTGGCAGGCGGGAGAGTCCTCAAGCGTGGTCAGAATATCCCGGGCCGCTTGCCGCCCGGCAACCATAGCCGTGACGACCAAATCAGCACCGTGTACCGCATCACCACCGGCGAATATTTTCGGGTGCTGAGTTTGAGTGGGTAACCGCCCTGCCAGTCCGGTTTCAATCAGGCCATATTTATCGAAGGTCACCTGGTGCGCCTGTAGCCATGGCATCGCGTGTGGCTGGAAACCAAATGCCATGACCAGCACATCGGCGGGAAGCACAAATTCTGAACCGGCAACCGGCTGTGGGCGACGCCGCCCATCGCTACCGGGTTCGCCCATTTGCGTGCGAATCAACCCAATGCCGGTCACTTCACCAGCGTCATTACGTTGAATGAATTGCGGCTGCACGTTAAACAAAAACTCCACGCCTTCTTCCCTGGCATTCACCACTTCTTTTTTCGAGCCTGGCATACTGGCTTCATCGCGACGATAAGCGCAAGTCACACTCGCCGCCGACAGGCGTATCGAAGTACGCAAACAGTCCATCGCCGTATCACCACCCCCGAGCACCACCACCCGCATTCCTTCCAGCTCAATCCACGGCGTGGCGGCATCGTCATCAAGCCCCATCACTCTGCGTGCGCTGGCGGTCAGTAACGGTAGCGCCTGCACAACGCCTGGTGAATCTTCGTGCTCAAGCCCGGCGCGCATTAAATCGTAGGTGCCAACCCCTAAAAACACGGCCTGGTAGTTTGACAGCAGTTCGCTAAATGCAATGTCGCGCCCTATTTCACAGTTGAGATGAAACTCAATGCCCATCGAATTAAAGATTTCACGCCGCGTGGCGAGCAACTGTTTGTCGAGCTTGAAAGGAGGAATGCCGAAGGTGAGCAATCCGCCGATTTCAGGATAGCGGTCATAGACATCGACCTGAATTCCACTGCGCGCCAGAATATCGGCGCATCCTAATCCTGCCGGGCCCGCACCAATCACAGCCACCCGCTCTTTACGTGTCTTCATTTCTGATGACACTTTAGGCCACCAGCCTTGAGCCAGCGCGGTATCTGTAATGTAACGTTCGATATTGCCGATAGCGACCGCTCCAGCGTGTGGCTTTAATGTACATGCTCCTTCGCACAACCGCTCTTGCGGGCAGACTCGCCCGCAAATTTCTGGCAGCGAACTGCTCTGATGGCTTAATTCCGCCGCTTCGATAATTTTGCCTTCTGCCACTAAACGCAACAGTTCAGGAATGGCGTTATGCAGCGGACACGTCCAGTTGCAGTGCGCTTTTTGCGCGCAATGGAGACTACGCTGGCTTTCGTTAATGGCATCAAGGTTGGACAACCCTTGATAAATTTCCTGGAAGTGTATTTTGCGTTGTGCAGCGGGGAGCTTTTCGGCCCCTTTACGGGCGGGTTTGTCTAACAGATTCTGGCGACGAACAGGTGCCGCCCCCCCGCTTACCGTCAAATGTTGTCGGCGCAATCGCAGGTCTTTTAGTTCACGATCATCCATTAGTTTTAGTGCATTCGTCGGGCAATGAGCCACGCAGGCGGGTTGCCCGGTTTCGCTTTGTTCACACAAGTCGCATTTTTGCGCCAGATAAATGGCGTCATTGCCGGCGTTCACCATTTCTATTGCCCCAAAAGGGCAAGCCAGCACGCAGTTTTTACACCCAATGCAACGCGCGGCGTTCAGGTGAACCTGGCTGTCTTTGTAAGTTAATGATCCAACCGGGCAACTGCTGACACAAGGAGCGTTATTGCAATGATGGCAAGTGACAGCAACATGATTTTGCTGGTGGGAAATAACGTCAATGCGTGGGTGAAAAGCGGCAATCGACTCTGGCCAGCTCTGCGAATTGTGTGCCACGGCGCAAGCAATTTCACAGACGTGGCACCCAATGCACTCCTGTGCATCAACAGCGATAAATTTATTCATTCACATCCCTTTTTGAAAGCCAGAACTCATCTGCAGCAATGCAAAAACAGGGACATTTTGTTGGCGAAAACCAGACTAAATCTAAATTTGTGATCGACTGCAAAGAATGTCGCCCACGATTGAGGCGACACAAACATCCTGCCTGCGCCAGGCTACGCAAAGTGAGGCCTGGCTTATCAAACTGAGACGATAAACATCAAACTGATAAAATGACTCAGGGGAAATATTTAGCGCTCCGCAGTCATTACAATCAGTTACGTGATGTTTTTCACACTAATGCAATCAAATTCCCCCTCTTCCAGAACCTGGCATCAGTTACGCATGCATTCACTGATGCTTATGTGATTGGCAAAACAGAGATTGCCAAACCGCCGCCATACAGGGGAAGAAATCATGGAAAATAGTGCTACGGATATTTCACCCGATACCTCATCCAATGAAGTCGACAAAATGCTGCCGCCAGGGAAATTACTGATTTTAGGCCTGCAACACGTGCTGGTGATGTATGCCGGTGCGGTGGCCGTGCCCCTGATGATTGGCGACCGACTTGGCCTGAGCAAAGAAGTCGTTTCGCTTTTGATTAGCTGCGATCTTTTCTGCTGTGGCGTCGTGACGCTGATTCAATGTCTGGGAATTGGCAAATTTATTGGGATCCGACTGCCGGTGATTATGTCGGTGACGTTTGCTGCCGTGACGCCAATGATTGCGATTGGCTCCAATCCAGAAATAGGGCTGACCGGTATTTTCGGCGCAACCATGGTGGCGGGCCTGATAACCACCCTGCTCGCCCCGCTAGTGAGCCGACTGATGCCGCTGTTTCCTCCTTTAGTGACCGGAATTGTGATTACGTCGATTGGCTTGAGCATCATTCAGGTCGGCATTGATTGGGCGGCGGGCGGCGCCGGGAATCCCCGCTACGGCGATCCTATTTATATTTGTATTGCCTCGGCGGTGTTGCTTTTTATTCTGCTAATCACCCGTTACGCCAGGGGGTTTTTTTCAAACATAGCGGTGTTGCTGGGCATTGCTTTTGGTTTTTTGCTGGCATACATGATGAACGAGGTCAGCCTTTCCGGGCTTGGAGAGGCAAAGTGGTTTGCGGTGGTCACGCCAATGGCTCTGGGCACTCCCACCTTTGACCCGGTAGCCATTCTGACGCTCACCGCCGTGCTGATTATTGTGTTTATTGAATCGATGGGGATGTTTCTTGCGCTCGGCGATATTGTCGGGGTGAAACTGACCCAACAAGACATTGTTCGAGGCTTACGCGTCGACGGCATTGGCACGTTTATTGGCGGCTTATTTAACAGTTTCCCGCATACGTCATTCTCACAAAACGTCGGACTGGTTAGCGTCACGCGGGTACATAGCCGCTGGGTTTGTGTCGCCGCTGGGGGCATTCTGATTGTGTTTGGAATGGTGCCAAAAATGGCGGTGCTGGTGGCTTCAATTCCACAGTTTGTATTGGGTGGTGCGGGGCTTGTGATGTTCGGAATGGTGCTGGCAACCGGGATTCGGATTCTGGCCCGCGCCAACTACACCACCAATCGCTACAACTTATATATCGTCGCCATTAGTCTTGGGATGGGCATGACGCCGACACTGTCTCATGGTTTCTTTTCGCAGTTCCCGGCGATGCTGCAGCCGTTACTGCATAGCGGCATCATGCTGGCGACGGCGAGTTCGGTGATTTTGAATTTGTTCTTTAATGGCTACAACGCGGTTGATAAAACTCCCGAGAAGAAAACGGTGTAAAGCCCAGCCAGGCTGAGCTTTACAACACGCTTATTTCAGCCCGTTAAGGACTTTCATGGTGGCTTCAACGTCAATTTCATCTTCCGAGAAGATTAACGTCGAACCCTGGAACGTGGTGACTGCCAGCTTTTTCAGCGTACGCATTTCACCAGGTTTAGGGTCAGCCTTCGGGCGAATGCTGTTCATCAGTGCGCCAACAGAAAGCACCGCGTTCTCTTTATCAATCTTGGTTTCAGCCGGGACTTCTTCGCTGTAAACCAGGAAAGATTTAATCGCGGTGATTTTAATGCGCTCGCCCGCGATGTAGATGTACTTGCTGTCTGGCTCAACTTTTACCGCAAACGCCGACAGGCCTTTGTTGTTGGTCGTTGGCTCGAAAGTCACCGAAGCATCTTTCTTAATCAGATCTGGATTGGCGACCTTAATCACATGAAAATAACGGTTGTCGCCATTTTCATCTTTGATAAAACCGAAACCTTTGTCTTCAAACCAGGTTGTGATTGTTCCGTGCATCGCTATTACCGCCTAATTAATCGTTCAATATGTCAAATTTTGCAGCGCGCAGTTTAATGCAGAACGCCTTTGCTACATAGCCCGTTTACTAAATGGTTCGGCGGGCGAAATCTTTCACCCGGAACCCAAGCACCGTAAGGGTGGCGAAATACGCCGCAATGCCCCCAACCACCACCGCCATTAAGCGCAGTAAACGGAACGGCATCGTGCCGATATCCCATGCAGGCATAATGTGCATCATGCCAACCAGCACCGCCGCCATCACAATTACACCGGCAAACAAGCGCCACAGGAATCCTGCCCAACCCGGCTGCGGGTGGAAAATATCGCGTTTACGTAGTTGCCAGTATAGCAGGCTGGCATTCAGGCAAGCCCCGAGGCCAATCGACAGCGACAGCCCGGCATGCTTGAGCGGGCCGATAAACGCGAGGTTCATCACCTGCGTCATAATCAGCGTCACAATAGCAATTTTAACTGGCGTTTTGATGTCCTGGCGCGAGTAGAAACCCGGAGCCAACACTTTCACCACGATCAGCCCCATCAACCCGACGGAATACGCCACCAGCGCACGTTGCGTCATGGCCGCATCAAACGCCGTGAATTTACCGTACTGGAACAGTGAAACCGTCAGCGGTTTTGCCAGAATCCCCAGCGCCACAGCGCTTGGCAGCGCCAGCAGGAAACATAAACGCAAACCCCAATCCATCAGGCGCGAGTATTCGTCGTGATTGCCGCTGGCAAAACTTCTCGCCAGTGACGGCAGCAAAATGGTGCCTAACGCCACGCCCAACACGCCGGATGGGAACTCCATCAAACGGTCTGCGTAGTACATCCAGGAAACCGAACCGGACGCGAGGAACGAGGCAAAAATGGTGTTGATGATTAATGAAATCTGGCTGACGGAAACACCCAGAATGGCTGGCCCCATCTGCTTAATCACGCGCATTGCGCCTGCGTCTTTGAGATTCACACGCGGCAGCACAAGCATGCCAATCTTTTTCAGATGCGGTAGCTGATACGCCAGTTGCAAGACACCGCCAACAGTAACCGCCCAGGCCAGCGCCAGAATTGGCGGGTTAAAGTGCGGTGCGGCAAACAGCGCAAAACCGATCATGCTGAGGTTTAAAAAGGTCGGTGCAAACGCCGGAACAGAGAAGCGGTTCCAGGTGTTCAGGATCGCGCCGCACAACGATGCCAGCGAAATCAGGAAGATATACGGGAAGGTGATGCGCAGCAGGCTGGAGGTCAGCGCAAATTTATCGGCGGTGTCGGCAAATCCCGGTGCGGTGACAAGAATCACCCACGGCGCGGCAATCATGCCGATCACGGTGACGACAGCCAGCGCCAGCGTCAGTAACCCGGAGACGTAAGAGACAAACACGCGGGTAGCATCTTCGCCCTGCTTACTTTTGTATTCAGCCAGAATTGGGACAAAGGCTTGCGAGAATGCACCTTCGGCAAAAATACGACGCAGTAAGTTCGGTAATTTGAAGGCAACAAAGAAGGCATCCGTCGCCATTCCTGCCCCGAAAACTCGTGCCACAATGGCGTCACGTGCAAATCCGAGCACGCGAGAAAACATCGTCATCGAGCTGACGGCTGCCAGCGATTTTAAAAGATTCATTTATTATGTGGTTCCACAAACATCAACGCCTGCAAGGCAGGCGTTGATGTTAACAGCAATTACTTCGAATAAATGTCGGATGACGCTTCGCTTATCCGACCTACGAAAAGCCTAAGCAAAGCGTCATCCACCAACTATCTATGCCTGGTGCGGCGCTTAGTCTACTGATTCAGTGCTGAATTACTACTTTGTTATTCGCTCATCGCATCGCGCCACAGTTTCTCAACCACGCGCTGCGCCATCAGGGCTTGCTCACCGGAGGTTTCAGGAACCGTCTGATTTGCCACACAATCAAGGAAATGGCGCGCACAACCGGCAAACCCACGCTGTTCCAGGGTGGTTTGCCAGCCAGGAATCGGACGATTTACCACGCCATTGCCGCACTCTTCACGCCATTCGCGCATATCGGTCACATCAAATAAACCGCCGTCTGTCACCGCTTGCACCCACTCGCGTTGGCTTCCCGCGCGGCGATGCATGCTGGTGGTGATTTGCAGATTACCCGCGGAAAAATGATGCTCAGCAAACAACATTTGCCCCTGGTCGTTGGTTTGCAAGGTTCCGCTCTCGAGCTGTGCTTTGCCCCCGCCCAGCCAAAGCGCGGTATCCACGACGTGCAAATAATCATCCAGCAAAGTGAAGCGCAGGTCGTTTGGCCCAACGCTGTCGGCACGATGTTTATCCATGCGCAACGATGCGCCATTGACGAGCTTCGCTTTCAAATCCTGATACAGCGGTGAGAAACGGCGGTTAAAACCCACCATCAAGGTGCGTTTTTGGCGGTGCGCCAATTCGACTAAACGTTCCGCATCAGAAAGATTTTCGGCCAGCGGTTTATCAACACAAACATTCACACCCGCCTGCAATAATTCGCTGACCACGGCGTAATGGCTGCTGGTGGCGCTATGAACGAATACTGCGTCACACTGCGCGGCCAGTTCCGCAATCGAGGAAACGTAAGGAATGCGATACGCATCGCAAACCTTTTGCGCTTTCGCCTGAGTGGGGGAAAAAGCCCCCTGAAATGTCCAGTCACGCGCTTCAGTTAATACCGGCAACCACGCTTTTTGCGCAATGCCCCCCAAACCGACCACGCCGACGCGAAGTTTAGTCATCAATTAATCCCCGAGATGTGCGAGCAGTGAATCCAGGCGTTGCTTCAGCTCGGCAACTTCGTTTTCAAGCTGTTCGACGCGAGCGGTTAAATCTTCTGCCGGTGGCGCAGAATTTTGCGGCGCAGCCAATGCGGAAGCATCAACCTCGCCACTGAAAAGATGCATGTAGCGGCTTTCACGCTTGCCCGGCTCGCGCGGTAAACGCACCACAAACGGGCCATCTTCGCGATTAGCCAGGGTTTCAAGCGTCGCTTCAACCTGCGCCATGTCGGTGAACTCAAACATTCTGGCGGCGCGGGTGCGTAATTCGCCCGGCGTTTGCGCCCCGCGCAGCAGCAGCGTTGTTACCACGGCGACTTCGGCAGCGGAGAGTTTGAGGTTGCCAAATTCCGAATTGCAGAAACGCTGCTCGTATTTGGTGACTCGGTTGCCAAAGCCGCTAAGCGTGCGCAAAAAGTGGCGTTTGACCAGGGAATCCAGCGTGTCCTGAACGTCGTGCTCTTTCAGATCCATGACCGGTTCACGGTTGGTTTTCTGGTTACATGCCGTCACGACGCCATTGACCGACATCGGATATTGTTCGGGCGTGGTCACCTGCTTTTCCATCAGGCTACCGACCACGCGCGCTTCAACCGCAGTTAACTGATATTTCATTTCTTATCCTTAACGGCCAGGGGTCCATTCTTTGGTGGTCAGCGCGGTCAACACGTGATCGCGCCAGACGCCATCAATCAGTAAATACTCTTTGGCATAGCCTTCTTTTTCAAAACCAAGGCGGGCAAGGAGATCGCCGCTGCGCTGGTTGTGCGGCATATAGTTCGCCATGATGCGGTGAATATGCTGGCTGCGCTGCATGTAACGAATCGCGGTGGTCAGCGCTTCAAACATCATGCCCTGCCCTTGCCATTTCTCGCCCAGCGAGTAGCCGAGATAACAGGCGTGAAAAGAGCCGCGCACCACGTTGGAGAAATTAGCCACGCCACGAATTTCTTTTTCTTCTGGATCCAGCAGCGCGAAGTAATAGGCGCTACCCGTTTTGTGCATTTCACCGATCATGCCCAGCCGCGCCTGCCAGCCAGATGGGTAGCAATGGCTGTCGTCACGAATCGGCTCCCACGGTTTCAGGAACTGGCGGTTTTCGGCGTAATAATCAGCCAGGCGCCAGGCATCTCGCTCATACACCAGACGCACGACTAATCGGTCGGTGGTTAAGCGTACTTTCGGCAGGTTACTGCGGTAGCCAAACATGTTCACCCTACTCCTCACATCCCATATTTTTCTGAGCCTTCGTAATTACTATACCTGCGCCTGGCGGCGGAAGGAAAACAACAACATGCAGATTTTTCATCAGGTCATACTTTTTTCGATTAATGAGTTCAATCAAAGCGCCAGATTGATAAAAAAATATTGTCGCGTGGCACCCTGTGAAAAACCCTGAGAGCAGTAGAGAATAGAACTTTGTCACACTTTTAAAGTTCCCTGGAGGGGAGATGTCACGGGTCGCGCAGGCCAGGAGCCTGGGTAAATACTTCTTATTGCTCGATAACATGTTAGTGGTATTAGGCTTCTTCGTGGTTTTCCCTCTTATTTCCATTCGCTTTGTCGACCAGATGGGTTGGGCGGCGTTGATGGTCGGTATTGCGCTCGGCCTGCGCCAACTTACGCAGCAAGGGCTGGGGATTTTTGGTGGCGCTATCGCTGACAAGCTAGGCGCGAAGCCGATGATCGTCACCGGCATGTTACTGCGCGCCGTCGGTTTTGCGCTGATGGGCATCGCGCATGAGCCTTGGGTTCTGTGGCTGTCGTGTTTTATTTCCGCCATCGGCGGCACGTTATTCGACCCGCCACGTGCGGCGCTGGTGGTAAAACTGGTGCGCCCTCATCAACGTGGCCGTTTCTTCTCGATATTAATGATGCAAGACAGTGCTGGCGCGGTCATCGGCGCACTGCTCGGCAGTTGGTTGCTGCAATATGATTTCCGTCTGGTTTGTGGTGCCGGGGCGGTGATGTTTGTGATTTGCGCCGGGGTCAACGCCTGGCTGCTACCGGCTTATAAACTTTCTACTATTCGCACCCCGATGCTTGAAGGTATGGGCCACGTGCTGCGCGATAAACGCTTCGTCACCTACGTGCTCACGCTTGCCGGTTATTACATGCTGGCGGTGCAGGTGATGTTGATGCTACCAATTATGGTCAACGAAATTGCCGGTACGCCTGCCGCCGTGAAGTGGATGTACGCCATTGAAGCGGCGCTGTCGTTAACATTGCTGTACCCCATTGCCCGCTGGAGCGAAAAACGTTTTCGCCTTGAGCAGCGCCTGATGGCCGGTTTGTTCCTGATGACGCTGGCGATGTTCCCGATTGGCTTAACCAACAATCTCCAGCAACTGTTTACTCTGATTTGCGTGTTTTATATCGGCTCAATTATTGCTGAACCCGCCCGTGAAACACTGGGCGCATCGCTTGCCGATTCCCGTGCGCGCGGCAGTTATATGGGATTCAGCCGTTTAGGTTTAGCGATTGGCGGCGCGTTCGGTTACGCCGGTGGCGGTTGGCTTTTTGACGCCGGGAAAAGCATTAACCAGCCGGAACTTCCATGGGTAATGTTAAGCATTGTCGGCATGATCACGCTTATCGCGCTGTGGTGGCAATTCAGTGCTAAACCCGTTGAACCCTCGATGCTTGAACCGGGTAACTAGTTTGCAGCCCCTGGTATTCTCCTCCATACTCAAAAATTGACGGATTTTTCCCGAAGATTGATATGGAGGAGTAACGTGAAGCTTTATATCTACGATCACTGCCCGTTCTGCCTGAAAGCACGCATGATTTTTGGCTTAAAGAACATTCCTATCGAGCTTATTGTCCTGCTCAACGACGACGAAGCGACCCCAACGAAAATGATTGGCAAGAAAATGGCGCCAATCTTGCAAAAAGACGATAGCCGTTATCTACCAGAAAGCATGGATATCGTGCATTACGTCGATAAACTCGATGGCGAACCGTTAATCACTGGCAGCACCAACGCCGCTATTGCTGACTGGCTGCGCCACGTGCAGAGTTATGTCCAGCAATTGACGATCCCACGTATTGCCAAAGCGCCATTCGATGAGTTTGCCACGCCTGAGGCGCGTGCTTATTTCACTAATAAGAAAGAGGCGATGATTGGTTCGTTTGCCGATCATCTCGCGCATTCACCGGGCCTTATTAAGAAAATCAGCGATGACTTGCGCAAGCTCGATAAGCTGATTGTGCAACCTAATGCGGTTAACGGCGAGCTGTCGGAAGATGATATTCATCTGTTCCCGCTGCTGCGTAACTTGACGCTGGTGGCCGGAATTGACTGGCCAAGCCGGGTCGCGGCCTATCGCGATAACATGGCTAAACAGACGCAAATTAATCTGCTTTCATCCCACGCGATTTAAAAACGGCTCATCGTTCTGCGGCGGGTGAGTTGCCCGTCGCTATTCCCGAATCAAAAATCATTCTGTTCAAAGAACAACTTTAAGCCTTTTCCTGTAGCACAGCCTGCACTGGTGAAGCATCATGCTTTATGTCAGGATCTGTGACCAAAGCCGCATGTTAAGGAATTCCATGAAAAAGATATTGTTAGCCGCAGCATTGATGCTGAGCGGATTAGTGGTGGGTTGTAACCAGCTAACGCAATACACCGTCAGCGAGCAGGAAATCAACCAGGCGCTGCATAAACGCAATAATTTCTCTAAAGACATTGGCCTGCCAGGCGTTGCCGATGCTCATATTGTTTTGACAAATTTAGCCAGTGCGATTGGCCGCGAAGAGCCGAACAAAATCACGCTAACGGGCGATGCGAGTCTGGATATGACCTCGCTTTTCGGTAATCAGAAAGCCAACATTAAGCTGAAACTGAAAGCTCTGCCGACCTTCAATAAAGAGCAAGGTGCGATTTATTTGCAGGAAATGGAAGTGGTGGACGCCACCGTTGAGCCAGAAAAAATGAAGACTATTGTGCAGACCATCATTCCTTATCTGAACCAGTCACTGCGTAATTACTTTAACCAGCAGCCTGCTTATGTGTTGAGCGAAGACAACAGCGCGGGTGAAAAACTGGCGAAGCGATATGCCAAAGGAATTGAAGTTAAACCTGGCGAAATCGTGATTCCTCTCACCGAGTAATCTGGCTTCATTCGGGGAGAACACCCGCTCCCCGAATGAAATTCTCAACGAAAATGGTGCAAAGCGAAACGTTTGCGCTTATCCTTAGTGCCCGGCATAAATCATCGTTATTTCCTTCCTACGCCGGAGCACTTTCATGACCGTATTACCTCAGGTATTAAAAATTCGCCGCCCAGACGACTGGCATGTTCATCTTCGTGATGGTGACATGTTAAAAACGGTTGTGCCTTATACCAGCGAAATTTATGGTCGCGCGATTGTGATGCCAAACCTGGCACCGCCAGTCACCACGGTTGAAGCCGCCGTAGCTTATCGCCAGCGCATTCTGGATGCCGTGCCACAAGGGCATCATTTCGAGCCGTTGATGACCTGCTACCTGACCGACTCACTTGATCCAAACGAAGTTGAGCGCGGATTCAATGAAGGTGTGTTCACCGCAGCAAAACTCTATCCAGCCAATGCGACCACCAACTCAAGCCATGGCGTGACCAGCACCGCCGCGATTTTACCGGTGCTTGAGCGTATGCAAAAAATCGGTATGCCGCTGCTTATTCACGGCGAAGTGACTCATGCGGACATCGACATTTTCGACCGCGAAGCGCGTTTTATCGAAACCGTTATGGAACCTTTGCGCCAGCAATTGCCGGAACTGAAAGTGGTGTTTGAACACATCACGACGAAAGATGCCGCGCAATATGTGAAGGAAGGAAACTCGCTGTTAGGTGCAACCATCACTCCACAACACCTGATGTTTAACCGCAATCATATGCTGGTTGGCGGTGTGCGCCCTCACCTGTACTGCCTGCCGATTTTAAAGCGCAGTGTTCATCAGGAAGCGTTACGTGAGCTGGTTGCCAGCGGATGCGACCGCGTGTTCCTCGGCACCGACTCCGCGCCACATGCACGCCATCGTAAAGAAGCCAGTTGTGGCTGCGCAGGCTGCTTTAACGCCCCTTCCGCACTGGGCGCTTATGCGACCGTGTTCGAAGAATTGAATGCGATGCAGCACTTTGAAGCCTTTACCTCGCTCAACGGCCCACGTTTCTACGGCTTGCCGGTTAACGAAAAAACCATCGAACTGGTGCGTACTGCGGTACAAATGCCAGAAATCATCGAAACCAGCGACGACAGCATCGTGCCATTCCTTGCCGGTGAGCAAGTTAACTGGTCTGTAAAAGCATAATTTTTCACGCCCCCTGTTGCATACTTAAGAACATGACTGTATAAATATCCAGTATATTATTAACCCTAAATAATTCGAGTTGCATCACGGCGGCAAGAGAACGAATCACGATGAGCTTACATAAGTAAGTGATTCGTGTGAGTGAACGCAGCCAACAAAGGTGCAACTTGAAGTATGACGGGTTCTACAGGGGGCTGTTATGCGTATTGAAGTCACTATTGCCAAAACTACATCTCTGCCGCCAGGCGCTGTTGATGCGCTTGCCACTGAACTCTCACGCCGTATTACTCAATATTATCCTGAAGACGAAAGCCACGTTCAGGTACGTTATGCCGCCGCTAACAACCTTTCGGTATTAGGGGCCAGCAAAGAAACTCGCGATCGTATCAGCGAAATTTTGCAAGAGACCTGGGAAAGCGCTGACGACTGGTTTGCCGCGGATTAAAAACTCATTATGAAAGGGCTGATGGTTCATTCAGCCGCCATCCCTTTCATATCTCCAAAATAATTCCCTCGTTGTTTTTTATGCCGGGTGTCGCCATCCGGCTTTTTTATTGTTTAAATTTCACTCTTTTAATCTTTCCACTTTTAATCTTATAACTCAGATTTCACTGATATTAATTAACCCGACCTGTTTAAAAATCACCCAATTAAGCGGCTTTATGTGAAAAATGTGTTGCAGGGTATTTATTTCTCCGTCGAAATCGCTTAATCATTGATATACTTAACTGGCTTCACATTAAACAAGCATTAAACCTCGCGAACCGTTGTCTTAAATACACGTATAAAAGGGGTTATGATGGAAAAAAATAGTGATGTTATCCAGACCCATCCCTTAGTCGGATGGGACATCAGCACCGTAGATAGCTACGATGCGCTGATGCTTCGCCTGCACTACCTGACCTCAAGTACGCAAAAGAACGACGAAACTGAAATCGGTCAAACTTTATGGCTGACCACGGATGTTGCCCGGCAATTTATATCCATTTTAGAAGCCGGCATTGCTAAGATTGAATCTAGTGATTACCAGGTAAACGATTATCGTAAGCATTGATTGCCGATGCTGCCCAAATAACGCAAGGCACCGTAGAGGTGCCTTTTTTATTATTCAGGCCTCGCTTAATTGTCAGCCAGCGGGGATTTAATTACTCTGCTATATAATTTAATTTTTGCCAGCCAGAGGGGAAAGAAAAGCACCATGCATTATGACCTTATCATTGTCGGTAGTGGCTCTGTGGGTGCCGCCGCCGGGTGCTATGCCACCCACTCCGGTTTGAACGTGCTCATGATTGACAGCAACCATCCTCCCCACCAGCAAGGTAGCCATCATGGCGATACACGCCTGATGCGCCACGCTTATGGCGAAGGGGAAAAATATGTCCCGCTGGTGTTACGTGCGCAAAAACTTTGGGATGCGTTGCAGGAAATCAGTGGCGAGAAAGTGTTCCACCGCACAGGCGTGATTAATCTCGGCCCGGCAGATTCAGCGTTTATCTCTACGGTGCAAAGCAGTGCGCAAAACTGGTCGCTGCCGCTCGAAACACTCACGGCTGAAGAAGTGATGACGCGTTGGCCGCAAATCACCGTTCCTGAAAACTACCTTGGCTTGTTTGAGCCAGATTCAGGCGTGTTACGCAGTGAACTGGCGGTGGAAACCTATATTCGCCTGGCAAACCAGGGCGGTTGCGGGCAACTGTTTAATTGCCCGGTTACAGATATTCGCCATACCGCTGATGGCGTGGAAGTGGAAACTCCTGAAGGCACATTTACTGCGGATAAACTGCTGGTCAGTGCCGGAACCTGGGTCACAAAACTACTGCCTGAGCTGCCTGTTACGCCAGTGCGTAAAATCTTTAGCTGGCACCAGGCTGATGGGCGTTATAGCGAAAAAAATCATTTCCCGGCTTTCACCGCTGAGTTGCCTGACGGCAGCCAATATTACGGCTTCCCGGCAGGCGAAGATAACGAGTTAAAACTCGGCAAACATGATGGTGGGCAAGTCATCAGCGAGCCAGAACAACGTAAACCGTTTGGCGCAATCGCCACCGACGGCAGCGAAGTGTTCAGCTTCTTACGCCAGATTATGCCCGGCGTGGGAGTTTGTATGCATGGAGCGGCGTGCACTTACGATATGTCGCCAGATGAAGATTTTATTATTGATACCCTGCTCGGCCATGACAACACGATGGTCATCACCGGCTTAAGCGGACACGGTTTTAAATTTGCTTCGGTGTTGGGGGAAATTGCCTGCCAGTTTGCGCTCGGCAAAGAGTCGAGTTTCGACCTGACGCCTTTTTCGCTTTCACGATTTAACGAGTCTTGAGTGATGTCGGATGACGCTGCGGTACAAACCGGACACATGGGTAACACTTTAGACCGGACACATGGGTAACAGTTATAAACGGCATAGCAGAGGAGACTCACTATGCCCTGGACTGAGACCCGACCCATGCAACGTCTTGATTTCATCCGTGCCTGCCACGCAGGCACGGCTCCTGTTTCCGAACTGTGCCGCCACTTCGGTATCAGCCGCAAAACCGGTTATAAATGGCTGCAGCGCTTTAACCCCGACGACCCGGCCTCTCTTTTTGACCAGCCCCGCGCCCGCCTCACGCATGATGAACGCCTGCCTGCCGGGATTGTTCAGCAGCTCATCGATATGCGCGTACAGCACCCCGACTGGGGGCCGAAAAAAATCCGCGCCTGGCTGATTAATCATCAGGCGTCATTTGATGTGCCGGCCGCCAGC
>NZ_QZWH01000005.1 GCF_003601925.1 Buttiauxella izardii | reverse complement strand
TTCACCGTATCGATAGCTATATGAATCACTGAGCGCCAGGTGAACGGAAAACCACTGCGCTGCCATAAGCATCAATGCCCCCGATCACAATTCCATAACAATCTGTGAAAACCATCACTTTCTCCTGTGCAAATGTCCAAAAAATCCCTTCTATTTAGGCACCTTTGAACGAGGCGCAGGTGCTTTTTTACGCATACAGTAAGTGCTGAAACGCTGTTTTAAATTCACAAAAGGACAATAACAGTCGTGAAAATAGAATCTGTAGACGTCACCGTTTTTACTTATCCCACTCGCCGAGTTTCTGATAGCGCCGGGCACTCTCATCCTGGCCCTGAGAGCCTCGCCAAAATGGCGATGCTGACCATTACCACTGATGAAGGAGACTGCGGGTATTCATTTGCGCCGCCAGAAGTGGTGCGTCCGTATGTCGTTAATGCGTTTTTCCGCAAAGTGCTGGTGGGGCAAGACCCGTTTAACCGCGAGCGCATCTGGCAAGATCTGGTGCACTGGCAGCGTGGTAGCGCACATCAATTAACCGAACGCGCGCTGTCGTTTGTCGAACAAGCGCTGTGGGATTTGATTGGCCGCAAACTCAAAATGCCCGTTTATAAACTGCTGGGCGGTTACCGCGATAAAGTTCCGGCCTACGGCAGCACCATGTGCGGCGACGAACTGGAAGGCGGGTTATCCACGCCGGATGAATTTGGCCAGTTCGCTGAAAAGCTGGTGGCTCGCGGCTACAAAGCGATAAAACTCCACACCTGGATGCCACCGGTTGCCTTCGCGCCAGACCCAAAAATGGATGTCAAAGCCTGCGCTGCCGTGCGTGAAGCGGTCGGCCCGGATATCGATTTAATGCTCGATGGCTACCACTGGTACAGCCGCAGCCAGGCCCTGTACATCGGCAAAGAATTAGAAAAACTCAACTTCGCGTGGTTCGAGGAGCCGATGGAAGAAGAGAGCATGGCGTCTTACATCTGGCTTTCTGAAAACTTATCCATTGATGTGCTCGGGCCTGAAAGTCTCGGCGGTAAACACCACAGCCGCGCCGATTGGGTCAAAGCGGGAGCCTGCGACATTTTACGTGCGGGCGCGAACGGCGTCGGCGGGATTTCGCCAACCATGAAAGTCGCCGCACTGGCTGAATCTTTCGGGATGGATTGCGAAGTTCATGGCAACGGTGCGGCAAGCCTTGCGGTGGTTGGCGCAATTCGTAACTGCCGCTGGTACGAACGCGGTTTACTGCACCCGTTCCTCGAATACGATGAGCCAGCCGCTTACCTGAACAGCATCGTTGACCCGATGGATGCCGACGGATTTGTGCATTTGCCACAGCGTCCGGGCCTCGGTGAAGACATCAATTTTGAATATATCGAGATCAACACCGTTAGCCGGGATTGAGCTGTACCCACCGTAAAAATAATAAGCCCGGGCTAATGGCGCCTGGGCAAACTCTACCCTACAAAACGGTATCTATCATGAATCGAAACTCCCGGCTGGGAGCGTGGCTGCTCACGCTCCTGTTCATGCTCGGCAGCGGTTCGGCGGTGGCGAAAACGCCGCCTGACCAGCTGATTATCGGCATGAATATGAATAACTTGCTCACCCTTGATCCCGCCGCTATGACCGGCAACGAAGTGGTCGGGCTGGTGGTAAATCTCTACGACTCGCTGGTGGAATTAGATCCGGCAAAACTTACCAACGTGCGCCCGGCGCTGGCGAAATCCTGGGAAATCTCGGATGACGGCAATCGCCTGACCTTCCACCTGCGCGATGGCGTGAAATTTCACTCTGGCAATCCGCTTACTGCTGACGATGTTGTGTGGTCGATGCGCCGTGTTTTGCATCTGAACCTCGCGCAGGCGTCGGTATGGAAATCTTACGGCTTCAGCAAAAAGAACGTCGATGAACACGTGAAGGCGCTGGATGCCTCAACGGTGGAAATCACGCTGCCGAAAGCCAACGACCCGCAACTGGTGATTTACTCACTGGCGGCGTTAGGAAGCGTGGTGGTGCTGGACAGCAAAACTGTCGAACAACATGTGCAAAACGACGACTGGGGCAACCGCTGGCTGACCACCAACGAAGCCGGTTCTGGCCCGTTCAGCCTCGAAGTCTGGCAGGCAAAAGACGTGCTGCGCATGAAGCGTAACCCTGATTACTGGCGCGGCGAGCCGAAACTTTCCCGCGTGGTGTTCCGTCACTTCCAGGAATCACAAACCCTGCGCCTGATGATTGCAAAAGGTGATTTAGACATTGCCAGCAACATGGCGGTGTCGGACGTGAATGCGCTGCGTAAAGACCCGGATATGACGGTCGATGCGGTGAAAAAAGGCACCATTTATTACGTCGCCATGAGCATGAAAGAATCGCATTTCGCCAACCCGAAAGTGCGCGAAGCGGTGCGGTATTTAATTGATTATCAGGGCATTAACAAAGCGCTGATGCCAGGCTACGGCGTGCTGCACCAGCGCCCGATTCAGTCTGGAATGCCTGCCACATTGCCCGATCCTGGCTACGCGCTGGATATTCCTCGGGCGAAAGCATTGCTTGCCGAGGCGGGTTATCCGGACGGTTTCGATACCACCTTGCGCGTGCTGGCGGATCAGCCATTCCTGAACATTGCGATTGCGGTGCAGTCCACGCTGATGCAGGCGGGGATCAACGCCAAAATTGTCACCGGAACCGGCAACCAGATTTATGGCGCGATGCGCGAGCGTAAATTCGACATGCTGGTCGGGCGCGGCGGCAGCGGCGTGGAACCGCATCCGCATTCCAGCCTGCGTTCGCTGGTCTACAACCCGGACAACAGCGACGCTGCGCGTCTGACCAACTTCCAGGGCTGGCGCACCAGCTTCTACGACAAGCAAATTAACCAGCAAATCGACAAGGCGCTGGTGGAACGCGACCCGGCAAAACAGCTTGAAGAATACCAGGCGATTCAGACGCGTTATGACGAACTGATCCCCGCGTTGCTGCCGCTTTCGCAAATGGTGGACTCGGTGGTGGTACGCAACGAAGTGCAGAATTACCAGCCGCATCCGTCGGCCACCACCTTCCTGCGTGATGTTTATAAAACGCCAGCCGCTGAAAATGGGGAGAACAAAGGATGAGTATGATCCTGTTGGCACCGGGTGGCCGCGCCCGGCGTTTCTCAAAACGCTTAAGCCAGGTGTTGATCACTTTGTTTGGCTTGCTGTTACTGACGTTCTTTATTGGCCGCGTGATGCCCATCGATCCGGTGCTGGCGATTGTCGGCCCGGATGCAGACCAAAGCACTTATCAGCAGGTTTATCATCAGCTTGGCTTTGATAAATCCCTCGCCACGCAGTTCTGGATTTACCTCGGCGGCTTGTTGCATGGCGATTTAGGCAATGCGCTGCTGACCGGTAAACCGGTGGTGGACGACATTCTGCGCGTGTTCCCGGCAACGCTCGAACTGGCGACGGTGGCGATAATCGTCGGCGCGGGTTTGGGCATTCCGCTTGGCGTATGGGCGGCGGCTCGTCGCAACAGCGTGGTGGATTATGCGGTGCGTATCATCAGCCTCGCCGGTTATTCGACGCCGATTTTCTGGGTCGGAATGATGGGGCTGCTGCTGTTCTACGCCTGGCTCGGTTGGGTCGGCGGTGCAGGGCGCATTGATTTAGGGCTGGACGGCGTGGTGCCGCGCCGCAGCGGATTGCTGCTGGTGGACGCACTTCTTGCGGGAAACAGCGCGGTGTTCTTCAACGCGTTGAATCACCTGATTTTGCCTGCGTCACTGCTCGGCTTCCACTCGATGGCTTACATCAGCCGTATGACGCGCAGCTTTATGCTGGCGCAACTTTCGCAGGAGTTCATTATCACGGCGCGCGTCAAAGGGCTGACCGAGCGCCAGGTTATCTGGAACCACGCGTTCCGAAACATTCTGGTGCAGTTGCTGACGGTGGTCGCGCTGGCGTATGGCTCGCTGCTGGAAGGCGCGGTATTAATAGAAACCGTGTTTTCGTGGCCGGGGTTTGGCTCGTATCTCACCGGCAGTTTGCTGCTCGGCGACATGAATGCGGTGATGGGCTGCGTGCTGGTGGTCGGGGTGATCTTTGTGTTGCTGAACCTGCTTTCCGACATGCTCTACCAACTGTTTGATCCGAGGACAAAATCATGACGGTTTCCTTTGGAACTCCCCAACTCACGGCGGCGGATGAGCGCTCGCTACGGGTGAAGCGTGCGGGTCTGCGGGCGATTGGGTTTATTGGCAAAATGGCGCGTAACCCGCTGACGGCAATTGGCGGCGGCATTGTCTTTTTGCTGTTAATGGTGGCGATTTTCGCACCGTGGATCGCGCCGTATAACCCACTGGTTCAGGATCTTAACCGTGCGCTAACCGCACCCAACGCCACGCATTGGTTTGGCACCGACGAGTTTGGCCGCGATATCTTCAGCCGCCTGGTTTACGGCTCGCGCATCACGCTGTACATCGTGCTGCTGGTGTCGGTCACCGTTGGCCCGCTGGGCTTGCTGCTTGGCGTTACGGCGGGATATTTCGGCGGCAAAGTCGATATGGTGCTGATGCGCATCACCGATATTTTCATCTCCTTCCCAAGCCTGGTGCTGGCGCTGGCGTTTGTGGCAGCACTCGGCCCCGGCCTTGAACACGTCGTGATTGCGATTACGCTCACCGCCTGGCCGCCGATTGCACGTCTGGCGCGAGCCGAAACGCTCTCGTTGCGGCAGGCTGATTTTATCTCTGCGGTGCGTTTGCAAGGCGCTTCGCCTGTGCGCGTTTTGTGGCGTCACATTGTGCCGCTGTGCATGCCGTCGGTGATTATCCGCATCACCATGAACATGGCGGGCATCATTCTGACCGCCGCAGGTTTGGGCTTCCTGGGCCTTGGCGCACAGCCGCCAGAGCCGGAGTGGGGCGCGATGATTTCCAGCGGGCGCACTTACATGATGGAGTGCTGGTGGGTAGTAACGATTCCGGGGCTGGCGATTTTAATCAACAGTCTGGCATTCAACTTCTTGGGAGACGGCCTACGTGACATCCTCGATCCTCGCAGCGAATAATTCGCCGCAACTGCTTGATGTGCGTGACCTGAACGTCACGTTTGTGAACGGTCGCCAGCAAACCCACGCGGTGCGTGGCGTTTCCTTCCAGCTCGGGCGCGAAAAGCTGGCGATTGTCGGCGAGTCCGGTTCCGGTAAATCCACCGTCGGGCGTGCGCTTTTGCAGCTTCACCCGAAAAAGGCGCAGATCACTGCCGATCGGATGCAGTTTGGCGACGTGGATCTGCTGAATGCGACGGACGCACAAATGCGCGATGTGCGCGGCAAACGTATTTCGATGATCATGCAGGACCCGAAATACTCGCTGAATCCGGTGATGTGCGTCGGCGATCAAATTGCCGAAGCGTGGCTGACGCACCATCGCGTCGGCCATAAAGAGGCCAAACAAAAAGTGCTGGAGATGCTTGAAGTGGTGCGCATTCGCCAGCCGGAGCGCGTTTATAACCTCTATCCGCATGAAGTTTCTGGCGGGCAGGGGCAGCGCATCATGATTGCGATGATGCTGATCACCGACCCGGAAATGGTGATTGCTGATGAACCGACTTCCGCGCTGGATGTTTCCGTGCGTTTGCAGGTGCTTGCGCTGCTGGATGACCTTGTGCAGTCACGTGGGCTGGGGCTGATTTTCATCAGCCACGACATCAACCTGGTGCGCAGTTTCTGTGACCGCGTGTTGGTGATGTATGCCGGGCGCGTGGTGGAATCTATCGCCGCCAAAGATCTGGATAACGCACAGCATCCGTACACGCAGGGCTTGATCAGCGCCTTACCGCATATGGACAAACGCCGTGCGCATTTGCCAGTTGTGCAACGTCAGGCCAGTTGGCTAACCCAATAAAAGGAGCAACGCATGTCATCTATGATTGAAGTCAGCCAGCTCAATTTAACCTTTGGCGAAGGGGCGAAAACCAACCAGGTGCTGTTCGATGTGAATTTTAACGTCGGCCACGGCGAAATTTTTGGCCTGGTGGGGGAGTCCGGTTCCGGGAAAACCACCGTGCTGAAATGCCTCGCCGGGCTATTCACGCACTGGCAGGGAAAACTGGTGATTGACGGCACCGAGCTTGAGCACAAAATCAGCCGCGAGCGTTGCCGCATGGTGCAAATGGTGTTTCAGGATCCGTATGGTTCCCTGCATCCGCGCCATACCATCGGCGACATTCTGGAAGAACCGCTGCAAATTCAGAGCTTCACCGACCGCGACCGCCGCATCAATATGATGCTCGATAAAGTCGGGCTAAACCGGGCGTTTCGCAGCCGTTATCCGCACCAGCTTTCTGGCGGGCAACGCCAGCGCGTGGCGATTGCACGAGCGTTAATACTTGAGCCACAAGTGTTGTTGCTGGACGAACCGACCTCGGCGCTGGATGTTTCAGTGCAGGCGGAAATTTTGAACTTGCTTACGGATTTGCAGCAGGAATCGAAACTCACCTATTTAATGGTGACGCACGATTTGGGCGTGATTGCGCATTTATGCCACCGCGTGGGCGTGATGCAGCACGGGCGCATTCTTGAATCGCTCAGCACCGAAGATTTAATCAGCGGTGCCGCGCAAGTTCCGTATACGCAAATGCTGGTTAACGCCAGCCGCCAATATAGCCGGGAGATGGCGCAGCAGGTGGCGCAGTTCTGACACTTCCAGATTGCCCGCGCTTAACCCAGCAGCGGGCAGTTTGGCGGCAGACGGCAGCTCAGCGCATTGGGATGGATATCAATGCGGAATTTCTGGCTGGTCAGCGGCTCGCCATCAAGGTTAAAAGTGATGTCATGCGGGGCGGTAATCTCAAACCAGGATGAACGGGCATCGATGATATTTGGGTTGTCATCGGGTTGCGTCAGCGTTTTAAAAATCGCCGGGAGCAGTTCTTCGCCGGTAAAAATTCGCAGCTCCAGAAGCCCGTCGTTAATCAGTGCCTGCGGGCAAAGCTCCTGCCCACCGCCCGCCTGGCGGCCATTGCCGATACCAATTACCAGCGCGTCGCCTTGCCACTCAAAATTCTCACCACGAATTTCGCAACGATCCGGTTTGAGCGTATCGAGGCGAATCAGGCCATGCACGAAATAGGCGATTCCGCCCAAGGCCGCTTTGAGTTTTTCCGGGGTTTCGGTGGTGATGCGCGTCCCGAAACCGCCGGTCGCCATATTAATAAAGAAGGCGGATTCGTTGACTTGCACCAGGTCGATAGGAATCCCTTTGCCGACAATCGCCAGTTGCAAAGCTTTATCCAGTTCCTGCGGAATACCGACGCTGGTGGCAAAGTCGTTGGCGGTGCCGAGCGGGAGAATGCCCAACACCGGACGATGTTCAGGAGCCAGTTGCGCCAGCGCGGTCGCTACTTCGTTTATCGTGCCATCGCCGCCTCCGGCAATAACCGTGTCAACGCCGATGCGGGATGCTTCTTCAACATAGCGAATCGCATCACCTTGTTCCCAGGTGACGCGGATGTGTAACGTGTACCCCTCATCACGCATGACTTTAACGGCGCTACGTAAGATGTCGTTGTTGGCACCTTTGCCGTTCAGAATGACGAGCGATACCGGAAACTGCTCCATGGCAAACCTCTGGAAATGTAATTGAATTCAAAGTGTATCGCATGTGTGAGATTTGCGGGTAAGAACAGGCTGAGTCTGCGTGATTTGTGCATTTGTCCCGTAGACAGTGCCAGTGCTGGGGATATCATGAGAAATGGCAGTTACACAGAATGTAATGGATTTCAGTGAATCGCAGTTTTTAGGGACAAAGAAAAGGTTCTGAATGGATCGTCAATCCAGTAATGGCGCGGGTTTAGTCAAAACTGGCCAACTGAAATAATTCTTACTCACTAGCCCGAACCGGTCGAAGACTAGTTTGGTGCTTCTTTATACAAAGAGCTCTTTAAGGTATTCTGTATATATTGATGTTGTGAGGTACCTATGAAACAAAAATCCACATCCGCAGCCGTTGCGGCTATTGTTGCAAGCTTGTCAGCCTCATTGGCACCTGTTCCGGCGAAAAGCACGACATTACCAACTACCGTAATGGAATCTAAAGCACATGTAGGAGTGTCAGCTGCACTTACTTTTGAACTTCCAAGTGGCCAGATATTTCTCCCTCTTGAAGAGGCAACTGATTATTTGAATGGGATTAACTCTAATCAACGTTCTCTGTTAAGTGCCATCATTCAAAAAAGGCAACTTAAAGGTAAGGGAGCTTTGCTTATGGCTAATTTGGTTCAAACAAAGCGAATCTGTGAAGATGCGTTGAAGCAACACGCACGAGTTAAAGAAGCAATCAAGATCGTAATTGCGCCTGATAATCTTGCCAAAATGCATCCAGATAGCTTGGAGCTGAGAGTACAGCATCGTGATGCGCTTATTCGCTTTGGGCGCGCAGTTGCGCAAAGTGAGTTTCTCGCGCGAGATACGCTCAACGCCATTGAACGGAGTAGGCCTCCCTCTAAGACAATTAGCCTAAGCGATATGCCTTCCGATGAGGACGTACGTGCAATGATTACTGCTGAGCATAAAAACCTAGGAATCTCTGCGCCGGGGTTCTCTTAATGGTTTGTAAGGTGAGTATTCATAAAGACGTTGAGTTTCCAGCGGTAGCCCAAGTATATGGGAAAGCGTTAGAAAATTGGCAGAACACCGATATTCTTCCAGACAAATTTGGCAATGAAGGTCAGTGGGAAGAAAATTCAAGACTATGCGACTCATTCGTATATAAAATCCATATCAAGTTACCATCTGAGCAGGCTTGGAAAAAATCCAGGGCCCAAATTGATAGAACATCGAATAATTACTTAGTCTTTTCAAGGCACTGGATGGAATATGAGAATATACAAATCATAAGTATCATGACTCCAAATGCCCATGAGAAGGCTAGAACATCTTTTATGGATGAATTAGAAAGGCGCGCGGAAGAGTTCCAAAACGCATGAGTTAGTACGATCAACCAGCCATTCGGCTGGTTTTTTTGTGCCACAAGAAAGCCCCGCGAATCTGGCGGGACTTTTGGCTACTTTGCAGAAAAAAATTTCGACGAGTGGTCAATGTGTGGACATTGATTGAAATAAATCCTTTTATTTCAATTAGTTACCACCAAAAAAGAAGGCCTGCGGAAGGGAGATTCCACAGGCCAAGGAGGTGGTTCTTAGTTACAGCTAGCATTTATGGGTTATGTTTTTCAGCCCGGCGATAATAACCGCTACAAGCGAAGCGGTATGTGATCGGTTTCTAAGAAATCTTCAGGGGCGAAAAAATAATCTAAATGAGTGACTTAGCTCGCGTTCTGAGCAGGTAAATTGCGCATCAGCAACGCGTAATCCAGCGCGACATCTTCTGGCACTGGCATCCACACGATATGACCATCGCCCGGGGCGACTTCAATCGGCTGCGCTTTGGTGTTTTCCAGCACTTCCAGGGTGAAGGTGACGTTGCCCTGCGGCGTCATCAATTCCAGGCTATCGCCGAGCAGGAATTTGTTTTTCACTTTCACTTCAGCCAGGTCGCCACGGCGTTCACCGGTAAATTCACCGACAAATTGCTGGCTTTCAGAAACCGAGTGGCTGTATTCATAATTCTGATAAGAATCATGGTTATGGCGACGTAAGAAGCCTTCGGTATAGCCACGGTGCGCCAGGCCTTCCAGCGTGGTCAGAAGCGTTGGGTCGAACGGTTTGCCAGCGGCGGCATCGTCAATCGCGCGGCGATAAACCTGAGCGGTACGTGCGCAGTAGTAATAAGACTTGGTGCGGCCTTCGATTTTCAGCGAGTGGACACCCATTTTGGTCAGGCGCTCAACGTGTTCGATAGCGCGTAAGTCTTTGGAGTTCATGATGTAAGTGCCGTGTTCGTCTTCGAACGCGGTCATGTATTCGCCAGGGCGTTTGCCTTCTTCCATCAGGAACACTTTGTCAGTCGGTGCGCCAGCGCCTAAAGTCGGTTCGATATTCTGCACTGGAATCGGCTCGTGAAGATGCACGATGTTGCCGACATCATCTTCTTTGCCTTCTTCGACTTTGTATTCCCAGCGGCAGGCGTTGGTGCAGGTGCCCTGGTTCGGGTCGCGTTTGTTGATGTAACCGGAAAGCAGGCAGCGGCCTGAGTACGCCATGCACAATGCGCCGTGAACGAAGATTTCCAGTTCCATATCCGGCACTTGCTCACGCACTTCGGCAATTTCTTCCAGAGACAGCTCGCGGGAAAGAATCGCGCGCGTCAGGCCCATTTGTTTCCAGAACTTCACGGTCGCCCAGTTGACGGCGTTCGCCTGCACGGAGAGGTGAACGTCCATTTCCGGGAACGCTTCGCGCACCATCATGATTAAACCAGGATCCGACATAATCAGCGCGTCCGGGCCCATATCAATGACCGGCTTCAGGTCGCGGATAAAGGTTTTCAACTTGGCGTTATGCGGGGCAATGTTCACCACCACGTAGAATTTTTTACCCAGCGCATGCGCTTCGTTGATGCCGAGCTGGAGGTTCTCGTGGTTGAATTCGTTATTGCGCACACGCAGGCTATAACGCGGTTGGCCCGCATAAACCGCATCGGCACCATAGGCAAAAGCGTAACGCATATTCTTCAGCGTTCCGGCTGGCGAAAGGAGTTCTGGTTTAAACATGATTTTCTCGTTCTGATTTCAGGTCAGAAATCACCGCACTGGGTGCGATGATTTTAAGGCGCGTGCCTTAGGCACAATTTTAGGGCGGGAATTGTAGCGCTAATTGCTTCCAGAAACTACCCTCACGCAATCCTGCACTCGTCGGCTTCCCAGCGATAACCCACGCCATAGACGGCACGAATAAACGACTGTTCTTCATCCAGCGACTCAAGCTTGCGGCGCAGGTTTTTAATGTGGCTGTCGATGGTGCGGTCAGTCACCACGCGATAATCATCATAAAGCTGATTCAATAACTGTTCGCGAGAGAACACTTTGCCCGGTTCGTGGGAGAGGGTTTTCAACAGGCGAAATTCCGCAGGCGTTAAGTCGAGGAGTTTGTCGCGCCAGCTCGCCTGGAAACGACCTTCGTCGATAATCAGCGGGCTGATTTCGTCTGCGGCAACCGGGTCGCGCTGGCGTTTGCAGCGGCGCAAAATGGTTTTCACCCGCGCCACCACTTCACGCGGGCTGTACGGTTTGCAGATGTAATCATCGGCACCAATTTCCAGCCCTAATAAGCGGTCGATCTCTTCGATTTTGGCGGTCACCATCACAATCGGAATTTCCGAGAAACGACGGATTTCGCGGCAAAGTGTTAAGCCGTCGGTGCCTGGCAGCATGAGATCCAACAGAACCAAATCCGGCGGCGTCTGGCGCACATACGGCAGCACTTTGTCGCCATGAGTGATGAGTTCCGGGGCGTATCCTGCAGCCCGTAAGTAATCAATCAGTAATTGCCCGAGCTTCGGCTCGTCTTCAACAATTAAGATGCGCGGTGTGTTTTCGTCAATCGGTAATTCGGTCATACAAGTCTCAACGATTCTGGCTCCAGCGGTAACTCTACTGTAATGCTAACCCCGCCGAAAGGCGAATGCGCGGCGGAAAGCTTGCCGTTGTGGGCCGCAACAATGTTCTGGCAGATAGACAAGCCGAGGCCCGAGCCGCCGCTGGCACGGTTGCGCGAACCTTCGGCGCGATAAAAACGCTCGAACAGCATGGTGAGTTGTTCATCACTCACACCTGGCGCGCTGTCGGCAAAGTGCATCACGAAACGCTGATTCACCACTTCAGCGGAAATGACTAGCTGGCCGCCCGCGTCGGTGTAACGCAGGCTGTTTTCCAGCAGGTTATTGAAGAGCTGCATTAAACGGTCACTGTCGCCAAAAATAGTGGCGTGGTCGGGTAGCTCAAGACTGATGCTCAGGCCACGTGAGTTGAAACGCTCGCGGAATGCGCCCGCCACGATTTCCAGCAGATTGATGATATCCAGAGACTGTTTCTGATAAGCCAACGCACCTTCGTCGGACATCGATAACTGGTGCAGGTCATCCACCAGTTTGGTCAGCGTCGCCACTTCCATTTGCAACGAGGCCACGGACTCCGGCGTGAATTTGCGCACGCCATCCTGAATCGCTTCCAGTTCGCCGCGCAAAATCGCCAGCGGAGTGCGCAGTTCATGGGAAATATCCGCCATATAAGCGCGGCGCATGTTGTGATTTTTCTCAAGCGTGCTGGCGAGCTGGTTAAAATCCTGCGCCAGTTTGCCGAGTTCGTCCTGGCTGGTGGAATCGACGCGGGTGCTGAAATCCCCGGCGGCGAGCTTATGTGTGCCTTCGACTAACCGCTTAACCGGAGCCAGCAATCCGCGCGCCAACAAGAATGTGGCGGCGGCGGCGAGAAGTGTTGCCAGGCCGACGATAATCCAACTGGTGCGCCGTTGTTGGCGGTCGAAATTAATATCGGTGTTGCGCGTCAGGCGCTCAACGGGCGAAGCGACCACCCAGCCCGCATCGCGTCCATTTGCTTTAATCGCCCGGCGCATACCGTCGGTTGGCACCGGGCTGCGTGGGCCAACCAGCACTTTATAATCCTGGTCGACGACCCAAAACTGCGTGCGCCAACCGTGCGGCGGCATATTATTGTTTTCCATATCGCCATGCTCGAACGAGCGCAGCAGCTTAAACATGAAGCGGTCATTATTCCGCAGGAATTGCCAGTTGCCGTGCTGTTCGTACTGCTCGCCCAGCGCATCGCTCAGCATTTCCAGCCGCTGTTCATTGCCGCGTTTAATGTAGTCGATAAACCCGTGTTCAAAACTGAGCCGCACGCCCCAATGCATAATCGCCAGCACCAGCAGGCAGGTGGAGAAAATCGCGAGGAACAGTTTGCCGGTAATGCCTGGCCGCCAGAGCTTCATGGGCTCCTCCTTTTGCGCCGTGCAATCACGACATTTTTGGTGGTGTCTTTCGGGACGCGAGCGAAAATCAGCGCGGGGAGGGCGATAACCACCGCCATGCTGAGATACGTATACATAAACACGCTATGGACGACGGCGCTGTCTGCCGTCAATTGATGATGCCCGTACATGCCGAGCAACAGCCCGGCGATGGTCACGCCGATACTCATCGATAATTGCATCACCATCGACAACATGCTGTTGCCACCGCTGGCGAGGTCATCCGGTAAATCTTTGAGCGTTAAAGTGTTCATCGACGAGAAACGAGTGGAGTTCACCATGCCGAGCAGGAACAGCACGACAGGCAGCAGGTAATACCAGCCCAACAGCGCGGTGGCCATAAACAGCAAAATCACCAGCGCTAATCCGAGCGTGGTGGCAACCAACACGTTGCGATAGCCAAAACGGTTAACCACCTGCACCACAATGCGCTTCATGCCCATGCTGCCGAGCACCATTGGCACCATCATCAGGCCCGCATGGAATGGCGAAAAGCCAAGGCCGATTTGCAGGAATACCGGCGTCATAAACGGGATCATGCCGCTGCCGATGCGCCCGCAGAAACTGCCCAACAGGCCGAGGGAAAAAGTCTGCGTTTTAAATAGATTGAGATTAAATAGCGCGTTGTCATTGGCTTTGGCATGCCACAAATAAACGCTTATCGCCGCCACGCCGCCGCCGACCAACAGCCAAACTGTCGATGGGCTGACGCCCAAACCTTTTGCGCCATCGAGCGCGATGGTCAGCGCCGCCATGCCGAACGCCAGCAACACAAAGCCCCACATGTCGAATTTACGCGTCTGCATGGTGTAATTGGGCATCAGCCACAGGGTGGCAATCGCGCCGATAATTCCCACCGGCAGGTTAATCAGGAAGATCCAGTGCCAGGAGGCGTATTCCACCAGCACGCCGCCGAGCGCTGGGCCAAGCAGCGGGCCGATTTGACCGGGCAGCGTCACGAAGGTCATCGCCGCCATATATTGCTCGCGCGGCACGATTTTCATCACCGTTAAGCGCCCGACCGGCACCATCATCGCGCCGCCAATCCCTTGCACCACGCGCGCCATCACCAGCTCGTTGAGCGTGGAGGCATGGGCGCAAAACAGCGAGCCGGTGGTAAACAACACGATGGCGGTGAAGAAGATATTGCGCACGCCAATGCGGTCTGCAAGCCAGCCGCTGGCAGGCAACATCACCGCCACCGTCAACACATACGACACGATAACCGAGTGCATATGCAGCGGGCTTTCTCCGAGGCTTGCCGCCATCGAGGGCAGGGCCGTGTTGACGATGGTGGTATCGAGCGACTGCATAAAGAAGCCGAAGGCGACAATCCACAGTTGCCAGCGCACGGCGGCAGGCAATTCGGTCATGAGTTCAATACCTCATCTTTACGGCTTTTGCGCGCAAACCGTACACGCAAACGATCAAAAAACAGATAAACCACCGGCGTGGTGTACAGCGTCAGTAACTGGCTGACGACCAGCCCGCCAACAATAGTGATCCCCAGCGGCTGGCGCAGTTCTGCGCCATCACCACTGGTCAGCACCAGCGGCAATGCACCAAACAGCGCCGCCAGCGTGGTCATCATTATCGGGCGGAAACGCAGCAGGCAGGCCTGGAAAATTGCTTCTTCCGGTTTCAGGTTGCCGTTGCGCTGGGCGTCGATGGCGAAGTCCACCATCATGATGGCGTTTTTCTTCACAATCCCAATCAATAGCATGATGCCAATCAGCGCGATTAAGCTAAACGGCGCGCCGAATATTTCCAGCGCCAGCAATGCGCCGACGCCCGCCGACGGCAGCGTTGAGAGAATCGTCAGCGGGTGAACGTAACTCTCGTACAAAATCCCCAACACGATATACACCGTGGCAATGGCGGCGATGATCAGCATCACCTGGGATTTCATGGTGTCCTGGAATACCTGCGCGGTTCCGGCGTACATGCCGCGCACCGTGGATGGCACCCCAAGCGCGGTCATGGTGCGGTCGATGGCATCGCTGGCTTCTGATAACGACACGCCCGTCGGCAAGTTAAACGACACGGTCGATGCCGCCGAAAGCCCCTGATGGTTGACCGAAAGCGGCGCATTCGCCGGTTGCCATTTCGCAAACCACGATAGGGGAATCGACTTGCCTTCTTTATTAATCACGAACATTTGGTCCAGCGCGCTGATGTCCTGCGTATAACGCGAGTCAACTTCCATCACCACTTTGTACTGATTAAGCGGCTGATAAATGGTCGAAATCTGCCGTTGCCCAAAGGCGTTGTTGAGCAGGGCATTGGCGTCCTGGACGCTGATCCCCAGCCGCGCCATGGATTCGCGGTCATAGATCAGATCCATTTCTGCACCGTTGTTCTGGCTGTCGGAGTTCACATCCGCGAGCTGTGGCAATTTAGCCAGCGCCTGGCGAATCTTCGGCTCCCAGGTGCGCAAATCGGCGAGATTATCGGAAAGCAGCGTGTATTGATAACTGGCGTTGGCCTGGCGACCGCCGACGCGAATATCCTGCACTGCCATCAAAAACAGGCTGGCTCCCGGCTCTTTTGCCAGCGCTTTACGCAGGCGGTCGATCACCTGCTGCGCGGTTTCTTTGCGCTCGGAAAGCGGCTTGAGCGAGATAAACATCATGCCGCTGTTCACCCGCGAACCGCCGGTAAACCCGGTGACGTTTTCCACCGCCGGATCTTCACGAATGATCTTCATAAAGTCTTGTAGTTTGCCGCGCATCGCCTGGAAGGAAATGCTCTGGTCAGCCTGAATATTGCCCATCAAACGCCCGGTGTCTTGCTCCGGGAAGAAGGTTTTCGGAATGGCGATATACAGCCAGACGTTCAGGGCAATGGTCGCCAGCAAAACTACGCCAACCAGTTTGGTATGGTTCAGCACCCATTTTAGCGAACGCCCATAACCCTGTTGCATGGCGACCAGCACACGCCCAAATCCCCGTTTGCGGGTTGGCGTATGCTGCGCTTTGTTCTTCAGTAACCAGCCGCACATCATCGGCGTCAGTGTAATCGACACCACCAGCGAAATCCCGATGGCGACGGACAGCGTGACGGCAAACTCTTTAAATAATCGCCCCGGCAAACCGCCCATTAACAGCAACGGGAGGAAAACGGCGACTAAAGAGAGGCTCATCGACAGCACGGTAAAACCGACTTCGCGCACGCCTTGCAACGCCGCCTGCAACGGTTTAACGCCCGCTTCGAGATGGCGGGAAATATTCTCCAGCACCACGATGGCGTCATCCACCACAAAACCGGTGGCGATAGTCAGCGCCATTAACGACAAGTTATTCAGGCTAAAACCGCACAAATACATGGCGATAAAGGTGCCAATCAGCGACACCGGAACCGCAACGGCGGGGATCAGCGTGGCGCGCCCGGAACGCAGGAACAGGAACACCACCAGAATCACCAGCGCGACGGAGATAATCAGAGACTGTTCAACTTCCGCAAGCGAGGCGCGAATCGTTGGCGAGCGATCCTGAGCAATCTGTAAATCTATCGAGGCCGGAATGGTTTCACGCAGTTCCGGGATTTTCGCCCGAATTCTGTCCACCGTTTCGATGATATTCGCTTCCTGGGATTTACGAATCATCAGCAAAATCGCCGGTTTGGCGTTGGTCATCCCGGCATTGCGCACGTCCTGCACGGAATCGGTGACGGTGGCGACATCGCTCAAATGCACCGCGCCGCCGTTGTTGTAATGAATAATCAGTGGCTGATATTCGGCGGCGGTTTTAAGTTCGTCATTGGTCTGCAATTGCCAGCGTTTAGCAGCGTCTTCGACTGCACCTTGCGGGCGGCGCACGTTGGCGTCACTGATCGATTTGCGCACCGCATCCAGCGACACGCCCTGGTTAAACAACGCCTGCGGATTCAGCGCAACGCGCACCGCCGGAAGGGAGCTGCCGCCAACGTCTACATCGCCGACACCGTCAATTTGCGCGATAGTTTGCGCCAGTTGCGTGGAGGCGAAGTCGTAAAGCTGGCCCTGGGAAAAGGTGTCGGAAGTGAGCGTCAAGATGATGACTGGTGCATCAGACGGGTTGGCTTTGCGATAGGTTGGGCGGCTCGGCATCCCGCTTGGCAACAGGCTTTGCGCGGCGTTGATTGCCGCCTGCACATCACGTGCCGCGCCGTTGATATCGCGGTCAAAAGCAAATTCAAGAATGATACGCGTGCTGCCCAGTGAACTGGATGACGTCATCTCGTTAACGCCCGCGATGCGCCCGAGTGCGCGTTCCAGCGGCGTGGCAACGGAAGACGCCATGGTTTCAGGTGACGCGCCCGGCAGCGACGCGCTGACCATAATCACCGGGAAATCCACCTGCGGCAGCGGGGCGACAGGCAATAAACGAAAGCCCAGTACGCCGCACAACGTAATGGCGATAGTCAGCAAGATGGTGGCGACTGGCCGGTAGATGAACAGTGCGAAGAATTTCACAGCACTTCCTCATCGCGACGACCGAAACGGCGGCGCACCGCGTGCGAAAGATTATCGAACAGCAGATAAATCACCGGCGTGGTGAACAGCGTGAGAACCTGGCTGACCAGCAAACCGCCGACCATGCCAATCCCTAACGGGCGGCGAAGTTCGGCACCGACACCCGTCGAAAGCATCAGCGGCAACGCACCTAAAAGGGCGGCGAGCGTGGTCATCAGAATTGGGCGGAAACGTAGCAAACAGGCCTGGTAAATCGCGTCGTAAGGCTTCATACCTTGCTCGCGCTCCGCCGCCAGTGCGAAGTCGATCATCATGATGGCGTTTTTCTTCACGATACCGATAAGCAAAATGATGCCGATGATCGCAATCACATCCAGTTCCGCTCCCGCCAGCATTAATGCCATGAGTGCGCCGACGCCCGCCGTGGGCAACGTGGAGAGGATAGTTATTGGGTGAATAAAGCTTTCGTACAACACGCCGAGCACGATGTACATCGCGACCACTGACGCCACGATCAGCCAGATAGTGCTGCCCAACGCATTCTGGAAGGCGAGGGTGCTGCCCTGGAATTGGGTGGTGATATCGGTCGGCATCGCCAGATCCTTTTCCGCCGCCGTGATCGCTTTTACCGCATCTTCCAGCGAGTGATCGCGGGTGACGTTAAACGAGAACGTGGTCGATGGGAACTGGTCGAGATGGTTGACGGTCAGCGGCGCAAAACGCTGCTCGATTTTGGCAATCGCGCTTAACGGCACGCTGCCACCGTCTGTGCTGGCGAGGCGAATATTATCCAGCCCGCTCAGACCCGGCGTGGTGCTGGTGTCGTGTTCAAGCACCACGCGGTACTGGTTCGCCTGGGTGTAAATGGTGGAAATCAGGCGCTGGCCGAAAGCGTTATACAGCGCGTTATCGACATCCGTCATGGAAATGCCCAGGCGGCTGGCGCTGGCGCGGTCGACATTCACGTACGCCACTAAACCCTTGTCTTGCCAGTCGCTGCTCACATCCGCTAATTGCGGCAAAGCTCGCAGTTTTTCAGTTAATTGCGGCACCCAGGTGCTGAGTTCATCCAGCGAGGTGGCCTGCAAAGTGAACTGGTATTGCGTGCGGCTGACGGTGGTATCAATAGTTAAATCTTGCACCGGTTGCAGATAAAGCTCGACGCCCGGCACTTTTGCCACGTTATTTTGCAGACGTTCAATCACTACCGGAATGCGGTCGTCGCGGTCGCTCAGCGGTTTGAGGTTGATTTGCAAACGCGCGCTGTTAAGCGAAGGATTGGTGCCATCGACGCCGACAAACGAGGTCAGGCTTTCTACCGCTGGATCTTTCAGAATCACATCCGCGACCTGCTGCTGTCGCTGCGCCATGTTGGCAAAAGAGACAGACTGCGGCGCTTGTAACGTGCCCTGAATAATGCCGTTATCCTGAATCGGGAAGAAGCCTTTCGGGATGAAAATCCACAGCACGACGGTCAGCGCCAGTGTGCCAAAAGCGACGCCTAACGTCAGCCACGGATGGTTTAAAACGCGGGTTAAAAGGCGACCATAACCCGCAATCACACGCTCGAAAAAGCGCTCGCTGGCACGGGAGAAACGGTTCTGTTTGCGCAGTGATTCATGGCTCAACATGCGCGCGCACATCATCGGCGTCAGCGTCAGCGACACCACAGCCGAAATCAGAATTGCAATCGCCAGCGTGACGGCAAATTCGCGGAATAATCGCCCCACGATATCGCCCATAAACAGCAGCGGGATCAGCACCGCAATCAGCGAGAAGGTCAGCGAGATAATCGTAAAGCCAATTTCCCCCGCGCCTTTGAGCGAGGCGGCGAGCGGCTTTTCACCTTTTTCGATATAACGCGAGATGTTCTCAATCACCACAATCGCATCATCGACCACAAAGCCGGTGGCGATGGTTAACGCCATCAGCGTCAGGTTATTGATGGAGAAATCGAGAAACACCATCACTGCAAAGGTGCCGATTAACGACAGCGGCACGGCGACTGCGGGAATAATCGTCGCCGGAACGTTGCGCAGGAACAGGTAAATAATCATCACCACCAGCGCGATGGCAAGCATCAACTCATGCTGCGTATCGCTGACCGAGGCGCGGATATTAGTGGTGCGGTCGCTGAGTAATTTCACTTCGACCGATTTTGGCAAACTTTTGGTTAATGCGGGCAACATCGCCCGAATGCTATCGGCGGTGTCGATGATATTGGCACCCGGCTGGCGCTGCACGTTCATCACAATCGCAGGCTGTTTGTTGGCCCACGCACCGAGCCAGGTGTTTTCCGCACCTTGCTCTACGATTGCGACATCGCCAAGGCGAATCGGTGCGCCATTTTGATAAGCGATGATCAGATTGCGATATTCATCCGCAGACTGCATTTGGTCGTTGGCAGACAGCGTGACGGCGCGTTCCGGGCCATCGAGGCTGCCTTTTGCCGAGTTAACGTTAGCGCTGGTAATCGCGGTGCGCACGGTTTCGCTGGTTAAACCTAACGCGGCAATGGCGGGTGCGTTAAGTTTTACCCGCACCGCCGGGCGCTGGCCGCCGGAAAGCGTCACCAAACCGACACCAGAAACCTGCGAGATTTTCTGCGCGACACGGGTTTCCACCATATCTTCAACCTGCGTCATCGGCATCGCGGAAGAGGTGACGGCGAGCGTCATAATCGGCGGATCTGCCGGGTTAACTTTGCTGTAAACCGGCGGGTTCGGCAGGTCGGTGGGCAGCAGGTTGGTGGCGGCGTTAATCGCGGCCTGCACTTCCTGCTCGGCAACATCCAGCGGCAGCGTGAGCTGGAATTGCAGCGTCACCACCGATGCGCCACCGGTACTTTGCGACGACATTTGTTTGAGGCCGGACATCTGCCCAAACTGGCGCTCAAGCGGCGCGGTAATGGCTGATGTCACCACATCCGGGCTGGCACCTGGGTACAGCGTCACCACCTGAATCGTTGGGTAATCGACTTCTGGCAATGCAGAAACCGGCAGGAAACGGTAACCGATAATCCCGGCCAGCAGGATGGCAACCATCAACAGCGTGGTGGCAACGGGGCGCAGGATAAACAGGCGCGATGGGCCGCCTGTGGCGCTCGGCGGTAGCACCTGCATCAGGAAGCCGCTCCGTTACGTTTGTGTTTTGGTTTGGCTTCGGTGTCGCTGGCTGTTGCTGATTGCGCTTCAACCACTTCCACTTTCGCGCCTTCGGTCAGGCGGTCAATACCGTCGGTGACGACGCGATCCCCGGCTGCCAGCCCGGCGGTAATCACCACTTTTTGGCTGTCCTGAATCCCGGTTGTGACCAGGTGTTTGCTGACTTTATCTTCGCTATTGAGCACCCAGACAAAGTTGCCTTCGTTGCCCATCTGCAGTGCGGCGGTTGGGATAACGACCGCGTTTTGCTGGGTATCGACCAACATGCGCGCGTTGACGAACTGGTTCGGGAATAGCGCGTCGTCTTCATTGTTAAAACGTGCTTTCAGCTTGATGGTGCCAGTGGTGGCGTCAATTTGGTTATCAAGGCTCAGCAATGAACCGCTGCTCAGTTTCTGTTTATTGGTGCGATCCCAGGCTTCAACAACCAACGTGGCACCCGCTTTTTGCGCTTTCACTACGGTGGCAATGTCGTTTTCTGGCAGGGTGAAAATCAAATCGATCGGGTGCGTTTGCGTCAGCACCACGATTCCGGTGGTATCACCGCTGGAAATTTGATTGCCGACATCCACCTGTTTCAGGCCGGCGCGCCCGTCAATCGGCGAGGTGATCCGGCTCCAGTCGAGCTGCAATTGCGCGCTGGCAACGGCGGCTTCATCGGCTTTGATGGTGCCGACAGATTCGTTCACCAGGGCTTGTTGCGCGTCCATTTCCTGGCGAGAAACCAGGTTGGTTTTAACCAGTTGCTGGAAGCGAGCGAGGTCGCGACGGGCATTGGCTAAGGTGGCCTGATCTTTGGCTAATTGGCCCTGAGCCTGAGCTAAAGCAATTTTGAACTGGCTTGGATCGATTTCAGCTAACAAATCACCCGCTTTAACTTGCTGCCCTTCCTGGAAGTGGATCGCCATCAACTGCCCGTCCACACGGCTGCGCACGGTAACGGTATTTGCCGCAGTAATCGTTCCGAGGCCAGTTAAATAACGAGGCACCGATTCGCTGGTGGCGGTTGCGGCCTGAACCGGCGCTAAGGCACCACGCATCCCGTGGCGACCGCCAGCTGGGCGCTGTTGTGTTGACTGCGAACCCGTACTTTCGTTACCGCTACTCGAGTGACGCCAGTAAAAAATGGCGGCGATAACGACGATGACTGCGGCTGCAATCCCAATCCAACGTGCGGTGAAAGTGCCTTTCATAGTTGTGTTTGTTCTCTTCCTGAAACCATTCGGCCTAATGATACTAGTGTAGAGAGTGCATGCGGCGGAAAAATGGAGGAAATATGAAGTACTGTATGGATAAGTCTTAGATGGCGGTTTTTTGCGTACATCCTCGAAGGAATGCGCTTGAATTGTATCCTGTTTATAAATTCAACAATAAACTGTGGTTTATAATTTAAATATAAACTATAGTTTATGAGGTGAGTGTATGACATGGACAGTTTTTACAACCCAACGCTTCGATGAGTGGTTTGATGAACAAAGTGAAGAACTCCAGGATCGCACGTTACATGCGCTGGGAAATTTGCAATTTTTAGGACCTGGCTTGTCACGACCTTACGCAGACGCCATAAAGGGATCTCGTTTTAACAATATGAAAGAGCTAAGAGTGCAGCACTGTGGCAGGCCCATTCGCGCATTTTATGCTTTTGACCTTTCCCGTCGGGCCATCGTGTTGTGTGCCGGGGATAAATCGAAAAATAAACGCTTCTACGAAACCATGACGAGTATTGCTGACAAAGAGTTTATGGCTTGGTTGAAGTCACAGGAGCAGTAACATGAAAAGCAATAACAAAGGCTACAGAACGCTCGATGAGATAATTTCTACTCTGTCGCCGGAAAGACAAAAAAGAGTGGCGGAAGGAACTCAGGAACTGATTCTGGAATGTTGCCTGCATATGATGCGGGAGCAAAAAGGGTGGTCACAGCAGCAACTTGCCGACGCGATGGGCATCAGCCAACCCGCGGTCACTGCGATTGAAAAACGCGGAAATGAAGTCAAACTGGGGACGCTAAAACGCTATATCGAGGCGTTGGGCGGCAAGCTTTCGCTGCAAATAGAATTCCCGGACGGCGTCAAACAACTGAACATTTAAAACGCCGTGAGTTTCCCCACGGCGTATGACTTAATCCCGGAACACCACATCAGCCCAGCGCGCCAGGCCTGCGGTAACGGAGCCGAAATCATCGCCTCCAGCCAGCGGAATACCCGGTAATTGCTGTGCTAGTGCTTGTTTCAGCAACGGTGAACGTGCGCTACCGCCGGTCAGATAAATCACATCCGGCTTCACGGCGCTGTTTTCCAGGGCCAGCGTGACCTGTTCCAGAATGCGTTGCAGCGGCTGGCTGATAGCCATTTCCAGCTCTGGTTGGGTGATTTCACAGCCCAGTTCTTTGCTGATAAACGGCAACAGGGTGGCGACTTGTTTGTTATCTGAAAGCGCAATTTTGCTCTCTTCAGCGGCGCGTACCAGGCGATAGCTAAGACGCTGACGCCAGACTTTTTGCAGGAAGGCCACTTTCTCTGGTTCACGCGAATCACGCACCAGTTCATTGAGCATGCGGCCATTCGCACTACTGTAGAAATCGTTTTGCGCCGGAACGTCGTTGATTGCGACCGCATTCCACCACGGCAATACCGGCAGGGCGATGCCTTTTTCAGTTTGCCCTCCCATGCCCAGTAATGGGGAAAGCTGCTTGAAGGCCAGCATGATGTCGAGATCGTTACCGCCCACGCGGCAACCGCTGTGGCCGAGTAAACTCTGTTCGCGGTCGCGGCGAGCGCGCCATTGTGGGCCCATCAATAAAACGGAACAGTCGGTAGTACCGCCGCCGATATCGACGACCAGAACTTGTTTTTCTTCGGTCAGGGTTGCTTCAAAATCCAGGCCCGCAGCAACCGGTTCAAACTGGAACACCACATCTTTGAAGCCCGCACGATGCGCGGCGCGATCCAGAATCCCTTGCGCCTGTTGGTTAGCGTCATCGCCACCCAGGCCCTGGAAGTTGATCGGGCGGCCAATCACCGCCTGAGTAATCGGCTCGGCAACCTGGCTTTGTGCCTGTTTGCGGATGTGCAGCATCATGGCGCAAACCAAATCTTCAAATACGGCGACCTGCTGCGGCTTTAAACCCGTGGCACCGAGGAAGGATTTTGGCGATTTTACGAAGTAAACTTCTTCAGGATCTTCCATATACTGGCGCAGGGAACTCAGCCCGAATTGCACACTGTTTGGCAAAACGTCGATGTCTTCTTCGCGGTTAAAAGAGACAGCACGGCGCAATAACGCCTGGGTTTCAGTACCGGTAGCCGGGACTTCGTGATGGCGGTACAGCCATTCACTCACCGACTCACGCGTCGGGGCGCACAGCATTGAAGGAAGCAACGTTGAACCGTTTTCCATCTCCAGCGCCTGCGGAACGCCATCGCGCATCACTGCTACAGAGCAGTTTGCAGTACCATAATCGAAGCCTATAAATTGCATAAAATCCCCATGCCGGTGAAGAAGGGGGGCGACTTTAGCGGAATTACTAAGACTAAACAATAGGACAAGAAAATGTATCAACTGAACTACAACCCGCCGTACGACTGGAAGTGGATGTTTGGTTTTCTTGCTGGGCGTGCGGTTGATGGCATTGAAATTGTCACCGAAGAACGCTATTGCCGCAGTTTTGCATTGGGCGGCTATCAAGGCTTGTTGACGCTGGAACCGGATGAAGCACGCTGCCAGCTAAACGTGACACTGAGTGAAGGATTGCAGCCGGTGGCGCAGGAAGTTTTGCAACGCGTAACGCAGTTGTTAGATCTCGATTGCCAGCCACACACCATTCTGGAAAGCCTGGGGGAGCTATCGGCGGCGCGTCCCGGATTACGCTTGCCGGGCTGTATGGATACTTTCGAACAATCTATTCGCGCGATTTTAGGGCAGCTCGTCAGTGTGGCGATGGCGGCGAAACTCACCAGTAAACTGGCGCAGGCATTTGGTGAGCGGCTTGCAGAAAACCCGGAGTGGCTGGTTTTCCCGATGCCAGAACGCCTTGCATCGCTGACGCCTGAACAACTCAAACCGCTCGGAATGCCGTTAAAGCGCGGAGCCTCGATAATCCATCTGGCGCAATTAATGGTGAAGGGCGAGTTCCCGCTGCAATGCCCTGCGGATGTGGAGCTGGGGGTAAAAGCACTAACGACTTATCCGGGAATTGGCCGCTGGACAGCAAACTACATCGCGCTACGTGGCTGGCAGGCAAACGACGTTTTCTTGCCGGATGATTACCTGATTAAACAACGCTTTCCCGGCATGACGCCCGCACAAATTCGCCGTTATGCGGAGCGCTGGAAACCCTGGCGTTCCTATGCGCTATTGCATATCTGGTATAGCGACGGCTGGATTCCGGCTAATTAATCGCGAAGTAACTGCTATTAAGTAACATCTCCAGCGGAAGCGGTTGAGTCACCGCTTCGCCAAATATCAGGTCGACGCCAATCCCGGAAAGCGTGTCCATCACCATCGGAATGTCCGCCGGGCCTGAGATAGTTTGCAGCGTCTGGCGTTGTGCGTGACCATGAATAATCGTCACCATCATTTCGTCCATCAGGTTGCAATGCACGTTCTGGATCAGCTCTTCGTCAACGATGATGTAACTGAAACACTGGCGTGACACGCGTTTAAAGATATCCAGATCTCGTCCTACATGGCTCAGAATTAACTGGCAACCGCTGTCATGCAGTCTTTGCAGGTTTCTGTCGATTTTTGCATTTTCAGTTTGCAGCACTTCGCAATGCACCATCAGGTGTAACAAGCGGGCCGGTAGTGAACTTTGCTCTAAAAGGGCAAGCAGTTCGTCAACGACTTTGTCGTTCGCAAGGCCGTGCGAGGAGAGGGCGAGGGTCACGCCAAAGCCTTTGTTGGTAACTGACTGGGCAAACTTGCTGAAGAACTCGTTAAAAATTCGCAGATCGAGCGCGCAGTGCAATTCAGCATCGGCGATGGTGGCGCGGAACATTGTCTCATCAATCACCACGCCGTCATTTCCCCAGAAACGCAGCGAGAGTAAATAGAAACTGGTGGATTCCGGCACGCGCGGAGGCGCTACGCCACGGGCAATCATGAGGATAGGATTTTCATGGATGATGCATTTTTGCTCGTCCAGAGGGATGTTTTGCCCCTCTTTACGAATGTCATGCTGGGAAGATTCAAACACCGTGACCCGGCCACGCCCGCCATTTTTTGAGGCGTAACAGGCGATATCGGCCTGGGACAGCACTTCGGATGCCAGGCGATTATCGGCATCAATTTGCGTTATCCCGGCGCTGGCACCAATGCGATGCAGACGCCCATTCCACGTAAAGTGGTAATCATTAATGCTCTGAATAATGCGTTCAGAAATATGACGCGCATTATCAGACGAACAATCTGGCAGCAGCAGGCCGAATTCATCGCCGCCCAGGCGCGCCAGGAAATCTCCAGTGCGCAACATGCTTAGCATTAACGAGGCGAGTTCACGCAACAGCGCATCACCAGCCGCGTGCCCGGCGGTATCGTTCACCGCTTTAAAGCGATCGAGGTCGATAAACACTAACGCATGGCGCTGGCGGTTTTCTCCGGCGCTTTGCAGCAAGCGCTTCAGGTGGTTTTCAAAACTCACACGGTTTGCCAGATGCGTCAGCCCATCGTGCGAGGCGCTGTAGCTCAGTTGTTTGAGCATTTTGCGCGACTCGGTCACGTCCTGGATTACCAGCACTGAGCCAATACTTTGCCCGTCCAGCGTGGTCAGCGGCGTGATGCTGTAATGAATATCGTAGCTGCCACCGTTGCGGCAATGCAGCACCACATCATGTTCAATAGTGGTGCGCGAATAATCACCGCTATGAATGTTTTCCATGACCGGGCCGTTGTCGCCAAAGGTAATGTGCAGGATTGCCAGAATATGTTGGCCGATAGCTTGCTGTTGCGGCCAGCCACTCATTTTCTCGGCAATCGGGTTCATAAAGGTGATGTTCATCTCCACATCGGTACAAATCACTGCTTCGCCGATGGAGTCCAGCGTGATGTGCAGACGCTCTTTTTCCTGATACAGCGCTTCGTTCAGCTGTTTAACTTCCGTCATGTCCATGTTGATGCCCAACAGGCGTTCAACGTCACCATTCTTATTCAGCACACGGTTAGCCAAGGAACGAATATGGCGAATGCCTTCTTTGACGTGAATGCGATATTCCATCTTAAAAGGCACCCGAGCTTTTAAAGCATCACGCACGGTTTTTTCAGCGGCGGGCGCGTCATCCGCCACAATTCTTTCCAGCCACAATGCGTAGGTGGGCTTCAGGTGCGCCGGGATTTCGTAGAGATCAAACATACGTTTGTCCCAACTGATGACATCCGTTCCAAGATCCCATTCCCAAATACCGATGCCACCGGCCTCATTGGCGAGCGTGATGCGTTCCATCAGGCGCTTATTCACCCATTCGGTATGCTTGAGGTCGTTGATGTCTTCGATTTGAGCGATTAAATAGAGCGGCGTGCCGTCGATATCACGCACGATAGACACCGCTAACAGCGCCCACACCACATCACCTTTGCTGGTGTAGTAGCGTTTTTCCATCGAATAACTATTAATACTGCCGCTAACCAACATATTGAGTTGCTGCAAATCGGCGTGTAAATCTTCGGGATGGGTGATTTGCTGGAACGTCAGCGAACGCAGTTGCTCTGCGGTGTAGCCGAGGAATTTGCTTAACGATTTATTAACTTGTAACCATTGCCCGTCGGTGGAAACCAGGGCCATCCCGATGGCGGAATATTCCATCGCGTTACGGAAACGCGCTTCGCTTTCCGTGATGTGTTTGCGCTCTTCCCGAAACGAATACATCACCATGGTCATGACGTTGGCGGGCAATAAAATCATCAGGAACGGCAGCCACGGCGCATTGTTCATCACCGCCGTATGGGGATCCATATTGACGGTGTTGTGCGTCGCCATCATTAAGGAAACCACCATCAGGGTGCCAAGGAAAATAATGAACGCTTCCAGGCGGGGCAGGCGAATCGCGCTCCACATCAGAAAAACAATAATAAAAGTAAATGGCCACGGCATATAACGTAGCGCGAGGTAGCTTAGTGCCAGGGTAATAACAAAAGTGAATACTGTTTCTATTAATAGTTTCGGGTTTTTATGCCGCAATAAATAGTGCGGCTTAAACAATAATGCTGTGGGCACCAGTGCCAACGTGCCGATGGTTTCGGAGAGCATCCAGACGAAAAATGTTTTCGCGACGGGGCCACCCGCCGGGCCTGCCAGCCAGACCGCCAGCACGCCACCAATGACAGGCGGAATGACGGCGCTGCAAATCACCAGACGCACCCAATTATTGAGATTTTGTAGCGGATTATCCTGCGGCAACATGCGGCGCATTAATGACGCACCCACCAACGCTTCAATAATATTGATAGCGGTGTAGCCGAGATTAATTTCACTTACAGGCAATAATAACGCAGAGGCGCACAAGCTCCCCAGGGCACACATTACGATAACCATGGGCCATTGGCGGAAAGAGTTGCGGAATAATGCCACCATCATGAGGGCCGTCGGGAACCAAAGCGGCGCTAAAACAGTTCCGACCAGAGACAATTCCAAAGAATACAAGGTGAATATAAAGCTTAGAAACCCTAATCCCACGGGCAGTACGAAGGAAGGCATTGCGATTAACTCTTTTGTGCTTTGTTTGATCATTACCGCAAATCCGTTAAGGCGTGCCGCCAGGTGCCATGCCCGGATGCAAATAAAAAGATAAGTTTCGGTTTATGCTAGTACAAACAATTTACAATTCCTATGTCGTCCAGTCATAATTTAACATCAAGAACTCATAAAAAGTGATATTTGACAGACTTATTTCCTTCGATTCATAAAAGCCCTGTATATAAAAAGGCTATCCTTGCATTTAATCGAGCCAGCTAAAATCACCCCTGACGCGCATTACTCTGGTATCAGCGGGCGGATCTCCCTATAATTGCCGCGTTTGACGTCTTTCGCGTCGCCCTTCCTCAACATTTAAGTCAACAAGGCTCGTTACAACATGACTGACAAGTCCCATCAATGCGTCATCATCGGGATAGCCGGTGCGTCGGCTTCAGGAAAAAGTCTTATTGCCAGCACACTGTACCGCGAATTGCGCGACCAGGTTGGTGATGAACACATTGGTGTCATTCCAGAAGACAGTTACTACAAAGACCAAAGCCATCTTTCGATGGAAGAACGAGTTAAGACCAACTATGACCATCCAAACGCGATGGATCACAATCTGTTGTTCCAGCATTTACAGATGCTTAAATCGGGTAACCCCATCGAACTGCCGGTTTATAGCTATGTCGAACACACTCGTACTGGCAACACCGTTCACTTAATGCCGAAGAAAGTCATCATTCTGGAAGGGATTTTGTTGCTGACGGATGCCCGTCTGCGCGAAGAGATGAATTTCTCCATTTTTGTGGATACCCCGCTCGATATTTGCCTGATGCGCCGCATGAAACGTGACGTTAACGAACGTGGTCGTTCCATGGATTCCGTCATGGCACAGTATCAGAAAACCGTTCGCCCGATGTTCTTGCAATTCATTGAACCTTCTAAACAATATGCCGATATCATCGTGCCGCGCGGGGGTAAAAACCGCATCGCCATTGATATTCTTAAGGCGAAAATCAGTCAGTTCTTTGAATAATCTCCAGGCGTAACGGCCTTACGCGAGTGAGTTCTTCTGCGCCGCTCGCAAAAAGTAATGTAATCCCGGTAATTACTCTCCATTGCGTGGCTATCTCAGCCCCGCTGTGGCAGGGTAAACAAAACTGAGCTTGAGATAAGGAGCATCTGCGATGCGTTTGTGTGACCGCGATATAGAAGCCTGGCTTGATGACGGGCGCTTAACGATTACCCCTCGTCCGCCAGTTGAGCGCATTAGCGGCGCGACCGTTGATGTGCGCCTGGGGAACAAATTCCGTACTTTCAGCGGCCATACGGCACCGTTTATCGATTTAAGCGGCCCGAAAGATGAAGTGACCGAAGCGCTGGAACGCGTCATGAGCGACGAAATCGTCCTCAACGAAGGCGAAGCATTTTATTTGCACCCTGGCGAACTGGCTTTAGCGGTTACGCTTGAGTCCGTCACTATTCCCGCTGATCTAGTCGGTTGGTTAGATGGCCGTTCATCTTTAGCGCGTTTAGGTTTGATGGTTCACGTCACCGCGCACCGTATCGACCCAGGTTGGCATGGCTGCATCGTGCTGGAGTTCTATAATTCCGGTAAACTGCCTTTGGCTTTACGCCCAGGCATGATGATTGGCGCGCTAAGTTTTGAACCTCTTTCTGGCCCGGCTGCACGTCCTTATAATAGCCGCCAGGATGCGAAGTATCGCGATCAGCAAGGTGCGGTTGCAAGCCGTATCGATAAGGACTGAGTTCCCATTCGTATGAGGGCTGTATGAGACGATTTATAACCACGCTGATGATATTGCTGGTCGTTCTGGTGGCCGGCCTTTCTGCGTTGGTATTATTGGTTAACCCCAATGATTTTCGTGCATATATGGTGAGCCAGGTTGAAAACCGCAGTGGCTATCAGCTTAAGCTAGATGGGCCACTGCGTTGGCATGTCTGGCCACAGCTCAGTATTTTATCCGGGCGCATGTCGTTAACCGCACCAGGGGCCAGCCAGCCGCTGGTGAGTGCCGACAATATGCGTCTTGATGTTGCTTTAATGCCGTTGTTATCCCACCAGTTAAAAGTCCAGCAGGTGATGCTCAAAGGGGCCGTGATTCAACTCACGCCGCAAACTGAAGAGCGCCGCCCGAAAGATGCGCCGGTCGGGCCGTCGTCCGGAAGTGTGCCGTCTGGCGAAGACCGTGGTTGGTCGTTTGATATTGCGAAGTTAAAAGTGGCCGATAGCGTGCTGGTGTTCCAGCATGATGGCGATGAACAAATCACCGTGCGCAATATCAATCTGCAAATGGAACAAAATGACAGAAAGCAGGCGCACATTGAGCTGAGCAGTCGCATCAATCGTGACCAGCGCGACCTGAATTTGTCTCTGGTGGCCGACCTCGACGCCAGTAATTATCCGCAGCAATTGACGGCGAATATCTCCAAACTTGATTACCAGCTACGCGGTGCTGACCTGCCGGTCAATGGCATTGCGGGTAGTGCGACATTCACTGCCAGTTGGGCTGACCCCCTGCACACACTTCAATTTAGCCAACTGCAACTGACGGCTAACGATAGCGACCTGCAAGGTAGCGGGGGAGTTGTACTGGCTGAAAAGCCGCAATGGAATCTTGACCTGCGCTCCAGCAAACTGAATCTTGATGGGCTGGTGGCGGCAAATGCAGTGACCACCACCAAAGTCGTGCAGCAGGCGCAACAGCAAAGCACGTTACCGCGCCCAGTGATTGCCTCCGGCGTCGAAGACACCACGTACCAGAGCCTGCGTGGTTTCAGCGCCCAGGTTAAAATTGCCGCTGGAAATGTGCGTTGGCGTGGCCTGGACTTCACCGATGTTCAGTCGGCGATGACGAACCAATACGGCTTGTTTACGGTTTCTGAGCTGTTGGGGAAATTTGGCAAAGGCAGTATGTCATTCCCGGGTTCTCTGGATGCGCGTAAAAGCGAGCCGAGCTTAAACTTCAATCCGAAAATTACTGACATCGAAATTGGGCCAATACTTACCGCCTTCGATTATCCGATTGCGTTGTCGGGTTTGCTGTCGATGGACGGTGAATTTAGCGGTGACAGACTCAATGCTGAAGCATTCCGCCGCACCTGGCAGGGCGATGCGAGCATCACGATGTTGAACACCACCATGCAGGGCATGAACTTCCAGCAGATGATTCAGCAGGCGGTCGCTCGCAGCAATGGCGATGTGCAGGCTCAGCAAAACTATGACAATGTCACCAAACTTGAAAGTTTTGCCGCACAAGCGAGTCTCGATAACGGTCAACTGACGCTCGACAACATGTCGGGTAAATCCTCGGTCCTCGAGCTTACAGGCAAAGGAACACTGGATTTAGTTAAGCAGCAGTGTGATACGCGATTTAACGTCACTGTGTTGGGCGGTTGGGAAGGCGAAAGCAAGCTGATTGAGGTGCTGAAAACCACGCCAATTCCGCTGCGAGTTTACGGCCCGTGGCAAAAGCTGAATTACTCTTTGCAGGTTGATCAGGTGCTGCGCAAACAGTTACAAGGTGAGGCGAAACGCCGCCTGAATGACTGGCTGGAAAAACATAAAGACAGCAGTAAAGCGAAAGACGTGAAGGATTTGCTCAACAACCTTTAACTGCTGATAAATTTGTTTGCTGTTTTGTCGGATGACGCTAGCGCTTATCCGACCTACGACGGGTTTGTCATCACTCTAAGAGAGAACCGAAAGGTTCTCTCTTTTGTTTTACACCTCAAAATCCATATCTTCGTCGTCTTCCAGCGGCACAATTTGCACCTTCTGTACGCGATGGCTTTCCACTTGCAACGTACGCAACAGAAAATCCCCCACCTGAACGGCTTCGCCGTTGACGGGAATATGCTGCAACAACTCCATCAATAACCCCGCAATCGTGTGGTAGTTACGTTTGTCATCAAGCGGTAGCGGCACGTACTGGATTAAATCCTCAAGCGGCATATGCCCGTTGGCAGTCCAGGTGCCGTCCGGGTTTTTCTGGATGTCATGGCGCGCGTCAATCTCTTCGACTTCATTCGGCAAGTTCCCGGCGATGGTTTCCATCACGTCACTTAACGTCACCACACCTTCCACCGAACCAAATTCATCTACAACAAAAGCAAAGTGCGTGCGCCCGTTACGGAACTGCTCCAGTGCCGCCAACAAAGGCAGCGTTTCCGGGAATATCAAGGGCTGGCGAATCAACGCCTCAAGATTAAGCGGCTCGCCTTTAAGCGATTGCTGGAGCAAATCAATGATGTGCACCACCCCTAAAATTTCATCGCCTTCGCCGGTAATGACCACACGCGTGTGCTGGTTTTTATCCAGTAAGGCGCGGATTTGCTCCTCGGGATCGCTGAGTCTGACGTGTTCAACGTCATGGCGCGAGGTCATGATGCTGCTGACGGTGCGCCGGTTGAGATTGAGCACGCGTTCAATCATCAGGCGCTCTTGCGGCTCAAAAATTTCATCTTGTCGCGAGTGGTCGGCAATCAATGAGGCGGTTTGCGCATCCAGTTCTGCTTCTTCTTTTTTGCCGTTCAGCAAGCGTAATACGGCTTCGGCGGTGCGCTGGCGCAACGACTGATCGGCTGATAAGAAGCGGCGGCGGTTGAAAATCGCCAGCTGGTTCAGGCTCTCAATCATTACTGAGAAGCCAATGGCGGCGTACAAATAGCCTTTCGGAATATGGTAGCCAAAGCCGTCTGCCACCAGGCTAAAGCCGATCATCAACAGGAAGCTGAGACACAAAATCACGATGGTCGGGTGATTGTTCACAAAGCGCGTCAGGGCTTTGCTGGCGAGCAACATCAGGCAAATAGCGATAATCACCGCGGCCATCATTACTGGCAAATGATCGACCATTCCTACGGCGGTAATCACTGAATCGAGTGAAAACACCGCATCGAGAATGACGATTTGCGCCACCACCGGCCAGAATTTAGCGCCTCGGCGCTGCGTCTGAGATTCGCTGTCTTTGCCTTCCAGGCGTTCATTTAGCTCAACGGTGGCCTTGAATAACAGGAACAGCCCGCCAAACAGCATGATTAAATCCCGGGCGCTAAACGCGAGGTCACCGAGATGAAACAGCGGGCGCGTTAGCGTAACCAGCCAGGAGATAGACGCCAGCAGCAACAGGCGCATCACCATGGCGAGAATTAATCCCGTGACGCGAGCCCGGTCACGCTGAGCGGGAGGAAGTTTTTCGGCAAGTATGGCGATAAACACCAGGTTATCGATGCCCAGAACCAGTTCGATAACCACCAGCGTTATCAATCCGGCCCAGATTGAAGGGTCAGCAATCCACTCCATTAGTCTTTCTATACCCATCATCCTTCAAGCTGTAGGGGTGTTGGCTGCAGACGCTCACCCCAGTCACTTACTCAAGTAAGCTCCTGGGGATTCTCGTCCTGGCCGCCTACCTACAGCTCGAATGCTAATCGGTATACACCTCTTATAAGATGACAAATGTCACAATGAAATAATGGATACTCGACGGGGAAATTGCAATGTCAGACGCGGGATAAATCCATCCAGACCAAATTTAAGTCATTTTCACGATTAATTCCCTTTAATAACCAGGGTAAATAATTAATTATTTTGCGTAATAAGCAACTATCGCTTTTTCTTATATTAGAAATCACATGAGATAGTTCTGTATATGCTCACTCGATTTATCAGTTATTAATTTTCTGTCAATATAAAGAAAATCCTAAACGCATGTAAATGTGCTGTTAATACTATTCTTAAAAGACAGAGTATCGTTATATGCCGCCTTGCCTGATATAGGGTTAGCTGTAACAATCGATATCGGTGTCTGACATTAGATGTATTTTTTATATTTTCTGAAGCCTTAGTATTTAACCTGGTACCACGGGTTTTATTTTCTCAGATAATTCTTTGAATTTAATCCCTGCAACCATTAACCCTTATAACTTGTCTTTTTTCAGTAGGTTGGTGACTGTAAGCCAGGGGCGGTAGCATGCCAGAAGGCCAGAGAATAAGCCTTAATTATTCTGTCAATAGGATGTCCGGAAATAAGAGTTTTTTTAGGATTGATGCCAGATATTTTCTGCGGAAATCAGGTTTAAATTCAAGCCTCATTCAAAAACCTAACGAGTCACTTATTTTATAGCCTAAATAATTCAAGTTGCAGGTAGGCGGCAAGGGAGCTTATCCCCAGGAGCTTACTTAAGTAAGTGACTGGGGTAAGTGAGTGCAGCCAACACCCCTGCAACTTGAAGTATGACGGATATATTCGTTCAGGATAATTACTCTGCCATAGTGATAAATACTCAATGATAAAATACAAACTTAAATTGATGCCTTTATTGGTGTCGGTGACCCTTATGAGCGGTTGCACAGTCCTGTCCGGTAGCAATATGTCTACCATGGGGAAAGATGTTATCAAGCAGCAGGATTCAGACTTCAATCTGGACAGGATGGTTAACGTTTATCCGCTAACGCCGCGCCTGGTTGAACAATTACGTGTACGCCCGGCGGTCGCTCAGCCAAATATGTCTCTCGACCAGGAAATCGCGGCGTACCAATATCGCGTGGGGCCAGGCGACGTGCTGAACGTCACCGTCTGGGATCACCCGGAACTCACCACACCAGCCGGCCAATACCGTAGCTCAAGCGATGCCGGTAACTGGGTACAGTCTGATGGCACGATGTTCTATCCGTATGTCGGCAAAGTCAAAGTCACCGGTAAAACCCTCTCTGAAATTCGTAGTGATATTACCAGCCGCCTTGCGACGTACATCGCAGACCCGCAGGTGGACGTTAATATCGCTGGGTTCAGATCTCAAAAAGCCTACGTTTCAGGCCAGGTCAATAAATCAGGCCAGCAGGCGATCACCAACGTGCCGCTCACTGTTCTTGATGCGATCAACGCCGCAGGCGGCCTGACCGATGCTGCTGACTGGCGCAACGTGGTGCTCACGCACAACGGCAAGGAAAAACGTATTTCCCTGCAAGCGCTGATGCAAAACGGCGACCTGAGCCAAAACCATCTGCTTTACCCTGGCGACATTCTATTCGTGCCACGTAACGACGACCTGAAAGTGTTCGTGATGGGCGAAGTGAAGAAACAGACCACCCTGAAAATGGACTTCAGCGGCATGACGCTGACCGAAGCGCTCGGCCAGGCCGAAGGTCTGGATATGACCGCCTCCAACGCCAGCGGCATCTTTGTCATTCGTCCAATCAAAGAGAAGCAGGGCGGCAAAATCGCCAACATTTATCAGCTTGATATGTCCGATGCGACATCTCTGGTGATGGGCACCGAATTCCAGCTGCAACCGTACGACGTGGTGTATGTGACCACCGCACCAGTGACGCGTTGGAATCGCCTGATCAACCAACTGCTGCCAACCATCAGTGGCGTTCGTTATATGACGGATACCGCCAAAGATATCCACACCTGGTAACGCGCTATGTTCAACAAAATCTTGGTTGTCTGTGTCGGGAACATTTGTCGTTCCCCAACCGCTGAGCGGTTACTAAAAAGCTATCAACCGCAGCTGACTGTCACTTCGGCAGGGCTCGGGGCGCTGGTGGGGAAGGGGGCTGATGATGGCGCGATTCGTGTGGCGCAACAGCATAACCTCTCGCTTGACGGCCATTGCGCGAAGCAGGTTTCCGGCAAAATGTGCCGCGAATATGACCTGATCCTCGCCATGGAAAAACGCCATATCTCCGCAATTTGCGAAATGGCTCCAGAGATGCGCGGCAAAGTGATGCTGTTTGGTCACTGGGATGCGGAACGGGAAATCCCCGATCCGTATCGCAAAAGCCACGACGCTTTTGAAGCGGTTTACGGTCTTCTGGACCAGAGCGCCCAGAAATGGGCTAACGCACTCAACGCTCATCAGGGATAACAATGACAGAAAAATCACGCCGTTCGAGCGCCCCGACTGAGGGCAATGACGAAATTGATATTGGCCGATTGTTTGGCACGGTTCTCGAAGCCCGCTGGTGGGTTTTGGGGATCACCGCCGTCTTCGCCATTCTCGCCGCTATTTATGCGATGTTTGCCACGCCCATCTATAAAGCCGATGCGCTGGTGCAAATTGAACAAAATGCCGGTAACTCGCTGGTTAACGACATCAGTTCTGCGCTTTCTAACAAGCCGCCAGCGTCCGCTGCGGAAATGCAGCTGATTCAATCGCGCCTGGTTTTAGGGAAAACCGTTGACGATCTTAACCTTGATATCGCGGTTGAGAAAAACAGCTTCTGGCTGTTAGGCGCGGGTTGGGATCGGTTGCAGGGCCGCCAAAATGACACCGTCGTTGTCGATACTTTTAACCTCCCGGCAGGGCAGGGTAAAAATATCTTCACCGTCGAAGTGCTGAGTCCAACGCAATATCTGCTCACCAGCGACAACGGCTTTAGCGCCAAAGGGCAAGTCGGCCAAACGCTGAGTAAAGACGGCGTCACCCTGAGCGTGAGTGCGATTAAAGCGCAAGTGGGCGACACATTCACCGTCACCAAATACTCCACGCTGGGCATGATTAACCAGATTCAGGGCAACCTGGTGGTGGCTGAAAACGGTAAAGATACCGGCGTACTGAGCCTGTCTTATACCGGCGAAGATCGCGACAAGATCCGCGACATCCTCGACAGCATCACCCGTAACTACCTTGAGCAAAACGTGCAGCGCAAATCGGAAGAAGCGGCGAAAAGCCTCAAATTCCTCGCGCAACAATTGCCGGAAGTCCGCACCCGTCTTGATGCGGCTGAAAACAAGTTAAACGCTTATCGCCAACAGCAAGACTCTGTGGATTTGCCGCTGGAAGCGAAATCTGTTCTCGACACTATGGTGAACATTGATGCGCAGCTCAACGAGTTGACCTTCAAAGAAGCCGAGATTTCCAAGCTCTACACCAAAGTTCACCCGGCGTATCGTACGCTGCTGGAAAAACGTAAAACGCTGGAACAAGAGAAAGAACGCCTGGAAGGCCGCGTGACGGCAATGCCAAAAACGCAGCAAGAAATTGTGCGTTTAACGCGTGATGTGGAATCCGGCCAGCAGGTTTACATGCAATTGCTGAACAAACAGCAAGAGCTGAAAATCACCGAGGCCAGCACCGTGGGCGATGTGCGTATCGTTGATGCGGCGATTGCCCAGCCGGGCATGGTCAAACCGCAACGCGCGCTGATTATTCTCGGCAGCATCATTCTTGGCCTGATGCTTTCCGTGATGGGCGTGCTGCTGCGTTCACTGTTCAATCGTGGCATCGAAAGCCCGGCGGCGCTGGAAGAAGCGGGGATTGGTGTTTACGCCAGCATCCCACTTTCTGAATGGCAGAAATCTCGCGATAACGCCACGGTGCGCGGTGTGAAGGCCACCAAACGTAATAAACAAAGCCAGTTGCTGGCGGTGGGCAATCCAACGGATCTGGCCATCGAAGCGATTCGCAGCCTGCGCACCAGCTTGCACTTCGCCATGATGCAGGCGTCAAACAATGTCCTGATGCTGACCGGGGTTAGCCCGTCGATTGGTAAAACGTTTGTCTGCGCCAACCTCGCCGCAGTCATCAGCCAGACCAATAAACGTGTGCTGCTGATCGACTGCGATATGCGCAAAGGCTATACCCACGAACTGCTGGGCACTACCAACACCAATGGCCTTGCGGAAGTGCTGACCGGGCAGGCGGAAATTTCGCGCTGCGCGCAAAAAACCTCAGTGCCTAATTTTGACCTCGTGCCGCGTGGCGTGGTGCCTTCCAACCCTTCTGAACTGCTGATGAGCGAGCGTTTTGGTGAGTTGGTGAAATGGGCCAGCCAGAACTATGACCTGGTGCTGATTGATACCCCGCCAATTCTTGCTGTTACCGACGCCGCCATTGTCGGTCGCCATGCTGGCACCACACTGATGGTGGCGCGTTACGCGGTGAACACGCTCAAAGAAGTCGAAACCAGCCTCAGCCGCTTTGAACAAAACGGCATCAACGTGCGCGGCGTGATCCTCAACTCTATCTTCCGCCGTGCGGCAGGGTACGAGGATTACGGCTACTACGAGTACGAATATAAATCTGATGCGAAATAATTGAGTTTGTCGCCCTCACCCTAAGCCTCTCCCCCTGGAGAGGGGATCTTTTGCTCCTTCTCCCTCTGGGAGAAGGCCGGGATGAGGGGGGTTACATAACAAGACTTTGGGGAGCGCCATGAATAACCCACTTATCTCTATTTATATGCCGACATGGAACCGTCAACAGCTGGCAATCCGCGCCATAAAATCGGTGTTGCGCCAGGATTATGAGCACTGGGAAATGTTAATCGTCGACGACTGTTCCTCTTCTTTTGAGCAGCTCCAGCGATTTGTTGAAGAACTCGGCGACCCGCGCGTGCGCTATACCCGCAATGATTTCAACTCCGGCGCGTGCTCGGTGCGCAACCAGGCCATCAGCCAGGCAACGGGCGAATTGATTACCGGTATTGATGACGATGATGAATGGACGCCTAACCGCCTGTCGGTGTTTCTCGAGCACAAGCATCAACTGGTGACGCACGCTTTCTTGTATGCCAATGATTATGTTTGTGAAGGGCAGGTTTATTCGCAGCCAGCGAGTTTGCCGTTGTACCCGAAATCACCGTTTTCATTAAAGCTGTTCTATAAGCGCAACATTATCGGCAATCAGGTATTTACCTACGCCAGCCGCTTCAAGGCTTGCCTGTTTGATACCACATTGGCTGCGGCTCAGGACTACGACATCTTCCTGCGCATGGTGGTGGAATACGGTCAACCGTGGAAAGTGGAAGAAGCCACGCAAATTCTGCATATCAACCACGGTGAAATGCAGATCACCAAATCGCCAAAAAAGTTCGCCGGATACTTCCACTTCTACCAAAAGCACAAAGACAAATTCGACCGCGCCAGCAAGAAATATCAGCTGTTTACCCTGTACCAAATCCGCAATAAACGCATGTCGATGCGCACCTTATTAGCCTTGCTGAGTGTGCGAAACACCAAACGTCTTGCCGACGGACTACGGGGGAAATAACCGTGCTTGAAGATCTGCGCGCCAATTCCTGGAGCCTGCGCCCGTGCTGCATGGTGCTGGCTTATCGCATCGCCCATTTCTGCTCGGTGTGGCGCAAAAAAAGCGTCATCAACAACCTGTGGGCGGCCCCGGTCATTCTGCTTTATCGCTTCGTTACCGAATGCCTGTTTGGCTATGAAATTCAGGCGGCGGCCACCATTGGGCGGCGTTTTACCATTCACCACGGTTATGCCGTCGTTATCAATAAATTCGTGGTGGCCGGAGACGACTTCACCATTCGCCACGGCGTCACCATTGGCAATCGCAGCAAAAACGATGATTGCCCGGTGATTGGCAACGGTGTCGAGCTAGGCGCGAATGTGGTGATTATTGGTGACATCACCGTGGGAAATAACGTGGTGGTCGGTGCGGGAAGTGTGGTGCTGGACAACGTGCCGGACAATGCGCTGGTCGTCGGCCAGAAAGCGCAAGTAAAGGTTATAAAATGAATATCTTACAATTCAACGTGCGCCTGGCGGAAGGCGGTGCGGCGGGCGTGGCGCTGGATCTGCATCAGCGCGCTAACGCCGCCGGTTTTAGCTCACGTTTCATTTATGGTTACGGCAAAGGCGGCAAGAAAAGCGCCAGCCACGATAAATTCGCTGGCGTTGAAAAACACACGCCGCGCCTGACCTCGATTGCCAACATCATTCTGTTTCGCTTCTTCAACCGCGACCCATTTGGCAATCTCAATAATCTGTATCGCAAAGTCACTCGCGCCAGCGGCCCGGTGGTTCTGCATTTCCACGTGGTTCACAGTTACTGGCTGAATCTGGAAGAAATGGTGACGTTTTGCCAGCGCGTGAAAGCCCATAAAGCGGATGTCACTTTCGTCTGGACGCTGCATGACCACTGGAGCATTACCGGGCGTTGCGCGTTTCTCGATGGCTGCGACGTCTGGAAAACCGGCTGCCAGAAATGCCCGACGTTAAATAACTATCCTCCGGTAAAAACCGACCGCGCTCATTTATTGGTGGATACCAAGCGCCAGTTATTCCGCGAAATGTTAGCCCTCGGCTGCCAGTTTATTTCCCCAAGCCAGCATGTGGCTGATGCTTTCAATCGCATTTACGGGGCAGGGCGCTGCAAAATTATCAATAACGGAATCGACGTCGCAACCGAAGCGATTCTGGCTGAACTGCCACTGACAAGTACGGCGAGTGACAAACCGAAAGTCGCGGTGGTGGCGCACGATTTACGTTATGACGGCAAAACCAATCAGCAACTGGTGCAGGCCATTATGGCGCTGGGCGATGAAATCGAGCTGCATACCTTCGGTAAATTCTCGCCGTTCAACGGCCCGAACGTGGTGAATCACGGTTACATGACCGACAAAAAAGCGCTGATGAGCGAGCTCAATAAAATGGACTCGCTGGTATTTAGTTCGCAGGTGGACAACTACCCGCTGATTTTGTGTGAAGCGCTGTCGATTGGCGTGCCGGTGATCGCCACGCAAAGTGACGCCGCAGATGAAGTGCTGCGCAAAGTCGGCGGTAAAACCTTCAATGACGCGCGCGTGCTCGAACTGGTGAAAATGCCAAAAGAGCAACTCGCGCAGCAGGTGTTTGGCAAAGATTTGCACAGCTTCAAAACTGCAAGTCGCCAGGCGTTCAGTGGGCAACAGATGCTGGAGGAATATGTCTCGTTCTATCAGAATCTGTAGTTATCTGCTGCTGCCGTTTATCTATCTGGTGGTCAACGTCAAGTTGGCCTCACTCGGAGAAAGCTTCCCGATAACGATAGTCACCTTCTTGCCCGCTATCCTCTTTTTGTACATTGAACGCATCAGCGTCAAAAAATTGATGATTGCTTTGGGCATTGGTGCGGGACTCACCGCATTTAACTACATCTTTGGTCAGTCGCTGGATGCCAGCAAATATGTCACCTCGACATTATTGTTCGTTTATATCGTGCTGATAATGGCAATGACCTGGAGCTGCCGCTTCGAAACTATTTCACAACGTAATCACCGTATGTTATTAAGGTTATTTTACGGTGTCGTCGGCATTATTGTGACGCTGGCGGCGGCAGAAATGGCTCAGATTATCCTTACCGGCGGCAGTAGTTTAATTGAGAAAATTTCGAAGTTTCTTATATACAGTAATAGCTATGTTCTGAACTTTATTAGCTTTGGCGGTAAACGTACTACCGCGTTATATTTTGAACCGGCGTTCTTCGCTCTGGCGTTAATCTCAATTTGGCTCAGCATCAAACAGTTCGGTATCAAAACCCCCAAAACTGATGGTATGATTCTTCTCGGGATAGTGCTTTCCGGATCGTTTTCAGGGGTAATGACTTTTATCCTGTTTTATCTGCTGGAATGGGCATTTCAATACCTTAATAAAAGTGCCATAAAGAAGAAGTTGCCGCTGGCGATAATTTCTCTTTCCGTGTTTTTAGTAGGGTTAATATTCGCGTTTCCTTATATCGCCACGCGTCTGGGGGATTTGGGAACGGAAGGTTCATCATCGTATTACCGTATTATTGGCCCCCTGGCGATGGTCGGGCATTCCTTAACCAATATTGATGGCGTAGTACGATTCGGATCTTTATATGAATATGTCGCATCATTCGGAATCTTTAACGGTGCGGATGTCGGTAAAACAGTAGACAATGGTTTGTATCTGCTAATTATCTATTTTTCATGGTTCGCGGTATTACTGACAGTTTGGTATATGTGGAAAGTCATTAAAATGATGCGCACGGCATTTGGTAATAATGAAAATTACCGTGTGCAATTATGGCTGTTTACTCCTGTATCACTGTTTTTTACCGGTTCAATTTTTAGCCCTGAATATGCTTTCTTAATTGTTTGCCCGTTTATTTTGCGTAAGGCACTCAATATTACGAACAGTTGAGGTCAATAATAATGCTATTAAGTGTCATCACTGTTGCCTATAAAAACCTCGCCGGGATAGAAAAAACCTGGCAGTCGCTGGCTCACCTGGCGAAGGCACCGGGCATCGCATTTGAGTGGATTGTGGTTGATGGTGGCTCGCAAGATGGTACGGCAGAATTTCTGAAAAACCTGAGCGGGCAGTACAACTTACGTTACGTCAGTGAGAAAGATAACGGTATTTACGATGCGATGAATAAAGGCATTGAACTGGCTCAGGGCCGTTATGCTTTGTTCCTCAACTCCGGTGATATTTTCCATCCGGATATCGTCAATGTCGTCAGCCAACTTGCTGCAAGGCCGTTAACCGAAAACGCCATGATTATTGGCGATGCATTATTAGACTTTGGTGATGGTACGAAAATAGAGCGTCGTGCAAAACAGGGGTGGTATATTTACCACAGTTTGCCTGCCAGCCATCAGGCGATATTTTTCCCGATGGATGGTCTGCTGAAATACCCTTATGACCTGCAATATAAAGTGTCTTCAGATTACGCGCTGGCCGCCAAAATGTATAAGAGCGGTTATGAATTTAAGCGCGTCAATGGAATAGTCTCCGAATTTTCCATGGGCGGCGTTTCGACAACCAACAATGTTGAATTATGCCGTGATGCAAGAAGCGTACAGCGCAGAATATTACGCGTTCCCGGTTTTATTGCAGAGTTATCTTATAAATTACGTTTGCGTACCACCGGAAAATCAAAAGCACTTTATAACAAAGCCTGATTTTGTAGGTCGGATAAGCGCAGCGTCATCCGGCAATAAAACGAAGGGTACATTATGCAGGAATTAAATGGCTTCTCGGTGCCGAAAGGTTTCCGGGGTGGCAACGCGATTAAAGTGCAATTGTGGTGGGCGGTTCAGGCAACATTATTTGCCTGGTCACCACAAGTATTATATCGCTGGCGCGCCTTTTTATTACGCTTGTTTGGCGCACGAATCGGTAAAGGCGTGGTGATTCGCCCGTCAGTAAAAATTACTTATCCATGGAAATTAACGCTCGGCGATTATGCCTGGGTCGGTGATGACGCGGTGTTATATACACTAGGCGATATCACCATTGGTGCCAATTCTGTGGTGTCACAAAAGTGTTATTTATGTACTGGCAGCCACGATTATATGAGCAAGTATTTCGATATTACTGCCACACCAATTGTTATTGGTGAGAAATGTTGGCTTGCCACGGATGTCTTTGTTTCACCTGGCGTCACTATTGGCAATGGCACCGTCGTCGGTGCTCGCAGCAGTATTTATAAATCATTACCGGCAAATGCCGTTTGCCGGGGTAATCCGGCAGTCGTTATTCGGCAACGCATTACGCCCTCACCCTAACCCTCTCCCCCAGGAGAGGGAATTGGATCGAGTCCCGTTATTCCCCCTCTCCCTCAGGAAAGGGAATTGGATCGAGTCCCGCTATTCCCCCTCTCCCTCAGGAAAGGGAATTGGATCGAGTCCCGCTATTCCCCCTCTCCATCAGGAAAGGGAAATGGATCGAGTCCCGTTATTCCCCCTCTCCCCCAGGAGAGGGAATTGGAACGAGTCCCGTTATTCCCCCTCTCCCCCAGGAGAGGGAATTGGATTGAGTCCCGTTATTCCCCCTCTCCCTCAGGAGAGGGAATTGGATTGAGTCCCGTTATTCCCCCTCTCCCTTAGGGAGAGGGCTGGGGTGAGGGTGATACACAAATGTTAAAAGAGGAAAATCTATTATGACTAAAGTAGCTCTCATCACGGGTGTTACCGGACAAGACGGCTCTTATCTGGCGGAACTGCTGCTGGAAAAAGGTTATGAAGTTCACGGTATTAAACGTCGCGCTTCTTCTTTCAACACTGAACGTGTTGATCACATTTACCAGGATCCTCATTCAGGCAATCCAAAATTCCATCTGCACTACGGTGATCTGACGGACAGCTCAAACCTGACCCGTATTCTTTCCGAAGTGCAGCCGGATGAAGTGTATAACCTGGGTGCCATGAGCCACGTTGCGGTTTCTTTTGAATCCCCGGAATACACCGCTGACGTTGATGCAATGGGTACTCTGCGCCTGCTGGAAGCGATTCGCTTCTTAGGCCTTGAGAAGAAAACCCGTTTCTACCAGGCGTCGACTTCTGAGCTGTACGGCCTGGTGCAGGAAACGCCGCAGAAAGAAACCACTCCTTTCTACCCGCGCTCCCCGTATGCAGTTGCCAAACTTTACGCCTACTGGATCACCGTAAACTACCGCGAATCGTACGGCATGTTTGCCTGTAACGGCATTCTGTTTAACCACGAATCCCCACGCCGTGGCGAAACCTTCGTCACCCGTAAAATCACCCGCGCTATCGCCAACATCGCACAGGGCCTGGAAAAATGCCTGTATCTGGGCAACATGGATTCCCTGCGAGACTGGGGCCATGCCAAAGACTACGTGAAAATGCAGTGGATGATGCTGCAACAAGACAACCCGGAAGACTTCGTCATTGCGACCGGCGTTCAGTATTCCGTACGTGAATTTGTCGAAATGGCAGCGGCACAACTGGGCATCAAACTGCGCTTTGAAGGCACCGGCGTTGACGAAAAAGGCATTGTTGTTTCCGTCACCGGCCATGACGCGCCAGGCGTGAAACCAGGCGATGTGATTATCTCCGTTGACCCGCGCTACTTCCGTCCTGCTGAAGTGGAAACCCTGCTCGGCGACCCAACCAAAGCACACGAAAAACTGGGCTGGAAGCCAGAAATCACACTGCGTGAAATGGTCGGCGAAATGGTAGCCAAAGATCTCGAAGCGGCGAAAAAGCACTCGTTGCTGAAGTCACACGGCTACGAGGTTGCCATCGCGCTGGAGTCCTGAGTATGAATAAACAACGTATCTTTGTTGCTGGCCATCGCGGGATGGTCGGTTCCGCCATCGTGCGTCAGCTTGAGCAACGTGCAGACGTTGAACTGGTGCTGCGTAACCGCGACGAGCTGAACCTGCTGGACGGCACGGCGGTTAATGCATTTTTTGCCGAGCAGCGTATCGACCAGGTTTATCTGGCGGCGGCGAAAGTGGGCGGAATTGTTGCGAACAACACCTACCCGGCTGACTTCATCTACGAAAATATGATGATCGAAGCCAACATTATTCACAGCGCGCACACGCACAACGTGAATAAGCTGTTGTTCCTCGGCTCCTCGTGCATCTATCCAAAAATGGCGAACCAGCCAATGGCGGAAACCGAGCTGCTGCAAGGCACGCTTGAAGCGACCAACGAGCCGTATGCGATTGCCAAAATCGCCGGTATCAAACTGTGCGAGTCCTACAATCGCCAGTTCGGTCGCGATTATCGCTCGGTCATGCCAACCAATTTGTATGGCCCGAACGATAACTTCCACCCGAGCAATTCGCATGTGATCCCGGCGTTGTTGCGCCGTTTCCACGAAGCGACGGCGCAAAATTCGCCGGATGTGGTGGTGTGGGGCAGCGGTACGCCAATGCGTGAATTCCTGCACGTCGACGATATGGCCGCCGCCAGCATTCACATTATGGAACTCGCCAGCGAAGTGTGGCAGGAAAACACCGAGCCGATGCTTTCGCATATCAACGTCGGCACCGGTGTGGACTGCACCATCCGCGAGCTGGCGCAGACCATCGCGAAAGTGACCGGCTACCGTGGGCGCGTGGTGTTTGACGCCACTAAACCTGACGGTACGCCGCGCAAACTGCTGGATGTGACGCGCCTGCGCCGCCTGGGCTGGTATCCGGAAGTCACGCTGGAACCTGGCCTTGCCAGCACTTACCAGTGGTTCCTCGAAAACCAACAGCGGTTCCGGGGGTAAATATGTTTCTGAGTGCTGAAGACTTCTCAACCGTTGTCCGCTCCACGCCGCTGATTTCCATTGATTTAATTGTGGAAAATCAGGCGGGAGAATTCCTGCTGGGCTTACGCACTCAACGTCCGGCACAGAACTTTTGGTTCGTGCCGGGTGGCCGGGTACAGAAAGATGAAACGCTGGAGCGGGCTTTTGCTCGCTTAACCGAAGCCGAATTAGGCCAGCGTTTTACCCTTTCCGACGGTGAGTTTTACGGCGTGTGGCAGCATTTTTACGACGACAATTTCTCCGGCCCGGAATTCTCAACCCACTATGTGGTGTTGGGGTTCCGCCTGCGAGTTGATGCCGAAAAACTGCAACTGCCCGACGCACAGCACAGCGATTATCGCTGGTTAACGCCGGAGCAATTGCTGGCTCGCGACGATGTGCATGACAACAGCCGTGCCTATTTTCTCGCCGACAAGGCAGATAAGGTCATCGGATTATGAAAATTCTGGTGTACGGAATTAACTATTCCCCAGAACTGACCGGCATCGGCAAATACACCGGCGAGATGGTGGAATGGATGACGAGCCAGGGCCATGAGGTGCGGGTGATTACCGCACCACCTTATTACCCGGTCTGGGAAGTGCATCCCGATTATTCGGCGTGGAAATACAAAAAAGAAATCGGTGCCGCCACCGTCTGGCGTTGCCCGCTTTACGTACCAAAACAACCCTCAACCTTAAAGCGCCTGATTCATTTGGGCAGCTTTGCGCTGAGCTCGTTCTTCCCGCTGATCGCGCAACGTCGCTGGAAAGCGGATCGCATCATTGGTGTGGTGCCGACGCTCTTTTGCGTGCCGGGTATGCGCCTGCTCGCAAAATTGAGCGGCGCACGCACGCTGCTGCACATTCAGGATTACGAAGTTGACGCCATGCTCGGCCTGGGAATGGCGGGCAAAAAACAGGGCAAAGTCGCCAGACTGGCACAGCGCTTTGAACAAAGCGGGCTGCATAACGTTGATAACGTTTCGACTATTTCGCGCTCGATGATGAACAAAGCGGCAGAGAAGGGCGTGGAGCCGGGCAAAGTGATCTTCTTCCCGAACTGGTCGGAAGTAGAGCGTTTTCGCGGCATTTCGCCGGAAGACGTTCTGGCGGTACGCAACGACCTGCAACTGCCTGCGGATAAAAAAATCATTCTTTATTCCGGCAACATCGGGGAAAAGCAGGGGCTGGAAACCGTCATTGAAGTGGCGGAGCGTTTTGCTCATCAGCCATATCTGTTTGTGATTGTCGGGCAGGGCGGCGGCAAAGCTCGCCTTGAAAAACTGGCGCAGGAAAAAGGGCTGAAAAACGTCGTTTTCCATCCGCTTCAACCTTACAACGCGCTGCCTGCCTTGTTGCGCCTGGCGGATTGCCACCTGGTGATTCAACGCCGTGGCGCGGCGGATGCCGTGTTGCCATCGAAGCTAACCAATATTCTTGCCGTGGGCGGAAATGCGGTGATTACCGCAGAACCGGATACCGAACTCGGCCAACTTTGCGACGCGTATTCCGGTATTGCCGTGTGTGTAGAGCCTGAGTCGGTTGACGCGTTAGCCGACGGCATCGAGCGCTGCCTGCAATTGCCGGTACACAACACGGTGGCATGTGAATATGCCGAGCGCACGCTCGAGAAAGACAGCGTGCTGAACCAATTTATCGCAGACATTACTGCATAAGAAATCGGGGTTAAATCATGAGTCACAGTCAACTCTACCCAGTCATTATGGCTGGCGGAAACGGTAGCCGGTTGTGGCCGTTGTCCCGCGTACTTTACCCGAAACAGTTCCTGTGCCTGAAAGGCGAACTGACGATGCTGCAAACCACCATCAGCCGCCTGAACGGCGTGGAGTGCGAAAGCCCGGTGGTGATTTGCAACGAAGAACACCGCTTTATTGTTGCCGAACAACTGCGTGAGCTGAACAAGCTGACGGAAAACATCGTGCTGGAGCCAGCCGGGCGTAATACCGCTCCAGCCATTGCGCTGGCGGCTCTGGCGGCGGTGCGTAACCAGCCGCAAAACGACCCACTGATGCTGATTCTTGCAGCCGATCATGTGATTCAAAACGAAGACGCTTTCCGCGACGCGGTGCGCAACGCGCTGCCGTTTGCTGAAGCCGGAAAATTAGTCACGTTCGGTATCGTGCCCGACCTGCCAGAAACCGGTTATGGCTATATTCGCCGTGGCGAACTGGCGAACAGCTCAGACGTTGACGCCGTCGCCTTTGGCGTGGCGCAGTTTGTGGAAAAACCGGATATCGACACCGCGCAGGCTTACGTTGCCAGCGGCGAATATTACTGGAACAGCGGCATGTTCCTGTTCCGCGCCGGACGCTATCTCGAAGAACTGAAAAAATTCCGCCCGGATATTCTCGATGCCTGCGAAAAAGCGATGGCGAACATCGACCCGGATCTCGATTTTGTACGCGTTGACGAAGCGGCATTTTTGGCCTGCCCGGACGAATCTATCGACTACGCGGTGATGGAAAAAACTGCCGATGCGGTGGTGGTGCCGATGGATGCGGGCTGGAGCGACGTGGGCTCTTGGTCGTCGCTGTGGGATATCAGTGCCAAGAATCAGCAGGGTAATGTGCACCACGGCGATGTGATCAGCCACGACACCGAAAACAGCTACATCTATGCGGAATCAGGCCTGGTAACCACCGTTGGTGTGAAAGATTTGATCGTGGTGCAAACCAAAGATGCGGTGCTGATCGCCGACCGTGACCACGTCCAGAGCGTGAAAAAAGTGGTTGAGCAAATCAAATTTGATGGCCGCCACGAACACCACAACCACCGCGAAGTGTATCGCCCGTGGGGCAAATATGACTCCATCGACGAAGGCGACCGCTACCAGGTGAAACGCATCACCGTGAAACCGGGCGAAGGCTTGTCTCTGCAAATGCACCATCACCGCGCCGAACACTGGATCATCGTGGCGGGCACCGCAAAAGTGACGCTGGGTGAAGAGACAAAACTGCTCGGTGAAAACGAGTCCATCTACATTCCGCTGGGCGTGACGCACTGCCTGGAAAACCCCGGAAAAATCCCGCTCGACCTGATTGAAGTGCGTTCCGGCACTTACCTCGAAGAAGACGACATCGTCCGTTTCGAAGACCGTTACGGGCGCATTTAACTTCTGTCGGATGACGCTGCGCTTATCCGACCTACGAAATTCAGGATGATGATTATGAACAAACTGACCTGCTTTAAAGCCTACGACATCCGTGGAAAGCTCGGTGAAGAGCTGAACGAAGACATCGCGGAACGCATTGGCCGCGCCTATGGCGAATACCTGAAACCGAAAACCATCGTGCTGGGCGGCGACGTGCGCCTGACCAGCGAATCACTGAAACTGGCGCTGGCAAAAGGGTTGCAGGATGCGGGCGTGGACGTGCTGGATATTGGCCTGTCCGGCACCGAAGAAATCTATTTTGCCACCTGGCATCTGAACGTGGACGGCGGCATTGAAGTAACCGCCAGCCACAATCCGATGGACTACAACGGCATGAAACTGGTGCGTGAAGGTGCCCGCCCAATCAGCGGCGACACCGGCCTGCGCGACGTGCAGCGTCTGGCAGAAGCGAACGACTTCCCGCCGGTGGATGCGGCAAAACGCGGCAGCTACCAGAAAGTGTCGGTGGTTGAGGCATATATCGATCACCTGTTCTCGTACATCAACGTGGCAAACATCAAGCCGCTGAAACTGGTGATTAACTCCGGTAACGGCGCGGCAGGCCCGATTGTTGATGCTATCGAAGCGCGTTTTAAATCCCTGAACGTGCCGCTGACGTTTATCAAAGTCCACAACACACCGGACGGCAACTTCCCGAACGGTATCCCGAACCCGCTGCTGCCGGAGTGCCGTGACGACACGCGCAATGCGGTGATTGAACACGGCGCGGATATGGGCATCGCCTTTGACGGCGATTTCGACCGCTGCTTCCTGTTCGACGAGAAAGGGCAGTTTATCGAAGGCTATTACATCGTCGGCCTGCTGGCGGCGGCATTCCTCGAAAAACAGCCGGGCGCGAAAATTATTCACGACCCGCGCCTGTCATGGAACACGGTGGATATCGTCGAACGCGCAGGCGGCACGCCGGTGATGTCGAAAACCGGACACGCGTTTATCAAAGAGCGTATGCGCCAGGAAGATGCGATTTACGGCGGCGAGATGAGCGCTCATCACTATTTCCGTGACTTTGCTTACTGCGACAGCGGGATGATCCCGTGGCTGCTGGTGACCGAGCTGTTGTGTCTGAAAGGCAAAACCCTCGGCGAGCTGGTGTGTGACCGCATGGCGGCGTGGCCAGCAAGCGGGGAAATTAACAGCAAGCTGGCAGACCCGAAAGTGGCGATTGCCCGTGTTGAGCAGCATTTTGCGCCGCACGCAGAGGAAGTCGATAACACCGACGGCATCAGCATGGCGTTTGTCGACTGGCGCTTTAATTTGCGCAGCTCGAACACCGAGCCGGTGGTGCGCCTGAATGTGGAATCGCGTAGCAATGAAAAGCTGATGCAGGCGCGAACGCAGGAAATTATGGAACTGTTGAATCAGTGATTTGACCAGGCATAGGTCGCCCTCACCCTAACCCTCTCCCCCAGGAGAGGGAACTGAAAGGTTTTCTCCCTCTCCCTGCGGGAGAGGGGCGGGGTGAGGGGTAATCTTAATAAAGGTAAAACGATGACAAACCTAAAAAAGCGCGAGCTGCCAAAAACGAACGCATCGTTAATCTCTATGGTGCAACGTTTTTCCGACATAACCATTATGTTTGTTGGCTTATGGGTAGTGTGTCAGGTCAACGCGTTACCGTTTTTGTATATGCATTTACTGATGGCGTTGCTGGCCCTCGTCGTCTTTCAAATGATTGGTGGAATTACCGATTTTTATCGCTCCTGGCGCGGCGTGAGAATTTCCAGCGAGCTGATGTTGCTGCTGCAAAACTGGACGCTGAGCCTGATTTTCAGCGCCGGACTGCTGGCGTTTAACCCGGACTTCGACGGCTCATTCTGGGTGTATCTGGCCTGGTATGTGTTAACCAGCTTCGGCATGGTGATGTGCCGCTCGTTCATCCGTTTCGGTGCCGGTTGGCTGCGCAATATGGGCTACAACACGCGCCGCATCGCGATCGCAGGTTCTATGCCCGTCGGTTACACGTTAGCTGAAAGCTTCCGCAACGAGCCGTGGTTGGGTTTCGATGTGATGGGCGTTTACGACGACGAACAGCCAGAAACAAAACATGGCGATTATGCGGGATGTTTCGCAGATTTAGTCGAGCAAGCGCGGGCAGGGCGCATCGACAACGTTTATATCGCGATGGCGATGAGCGAAGAAATTCGCATTAAAAGTCTGGTGCGTGAACTGACGGACACCACCTGTTCGGTGATGCTGATTCCGGATGTTTTCACCTTCAATATTTTGAATTCCCGCACCGAAGAAGTGAACGGTGTGCCGGTGGTGCCGCTGTTTGACACGCCGCTCAACGGTATCAACCGCATCCTGAAACGCCTCGAAGACATCGTGCTTTCCGCGATGATCCTGCTGTTTATTTCCCCGGTGTTGCTGTGTATCAGTGCGGCGGTGAAATTGACTTCTCCAGGCCCGGTGATCTTCCGCCAGACGCGCTACGGCATGGACGGCAAGCCGATCAAAGTGTGGAAATTCCGCTCCATGAAGGTGATGGAAAACGATGCGGTTGTGACGCAAGCCACCAAAGGCGATAAGCGCGTGACGCCAGTGGGCAACTTCCTGCGCCGTACTTCGCTTGATGAACTGCCGCAGTTTATCAATGTGCTGATGGGCGAGATGTCGATTGTTGGCCCGCGCCCGCATGCGGTGGCGCATAACGAACAATATCGCTCGCTGATTGAAGGCTACATGTTGCGTCATAAAGTGAAGCCGGGGATCACCGGTTGGGCGCAAATCAACGGCTGGCGCGGTGAAACCGACACGCTGGAGAAAATGGAAAAACGCGTTGAGTTTGACCTGGAATATATCCGCGAATGGAGCCTGTGGTTCGACATCAAAATTGTCTTCCTCACCATTTTCAAAGGCTTTGTGAATAAAGCTGCGTATTAAGTGAGTCTTCAATGAGCCTGAGAGAAAAAACCATCAGCGGCGCGAAATGGTCGGCTATCGCCACGGTGATTATTATCAGCCTTGGCCTGGTGCAGATGACCGTGCTGGCGCGGATTGTCGACAATCACGAGTTTGGCCTGCTGACCATCTCGCTGGTGATTATCGCGCTGGCCGATACGCTGTCGGATTTTGGCATTGCCAACTCGATTATTCAGCGTAAAGAAATCAGCCACCTTGAATTGACGACGCTGTACTGGCTGAATGTCGGCCTCGGTTTGGTGGTGTTTGCCGCCGTGTTTTTACTTAGCGACGTAATTGCCTCGGTGCTGCATGCGCCGAAGCTTTCCCCGCTGATTAAAACGCTGTCGTTTGCTTTTATCGTCATTCCCCACGGGCAACAGTTCCGCGCATTAATGCAAAAGGAACTGGAGTTTTCAAAGATTGGCTCAATTGAAACGGTATCGGTTTTAGCCGGATTTAGCGTGACGGTGGGGGCGGCGATGTTTTACCCGTTCGCCATGACCGCGATTATCGGTTATCTGGTCAATACCGTGGTTCGCACCTCGTTGTTCGGCTTTTTCGGACGCAAGATTTACCGACCTGGCCTGCATTTCTCCCTGAAATCCGTCGGTTCAAATTTGAAGTTTGGCGCGTGGCTGACGGCTGACAGCATTATCAATTACGTCAATACCAACCTTTCCACGTTAGTGCTGGCGCGTATTCTCGGGGCCAGCATCGCTGGGGGTTATAACCTCGCATATAACGTGGCCGTTGTGCCGCCGATGAAGCTGAACCCGATTATCACCCGCGTGCTGTTCCCGGCATTTGCCAAGATTCAGGACGACACCGAAAAGCTGCGCATTAACTTCTACAAACTGCTGTCGATTGTGGGGATCATCAACTTCCCGGCGCTGCTCGGCCTGCTGGTGGTGTCGAATAATTTCGTGCCGTTGGTGTTTGGTGAAAAATGGCAGTTTATTACCCCGATTCTGCAACTGCTGTGCGTGGTCGGCCTGCTGCGTTCCATCGGCAACCCGATTGGATCGCTGCTGATGGCGAAAGCGCGCGTTGATATCAGCTTTAAATTCAACGTCTTCAAAACCTGCTTATTTATCCCGGCGATTATCGTCGGCGGGCATCTGGCGGGCGCGCTCGGCGTGACGCTCGGCTTCCTGTTTGTGCAGGTGGTGAACACGGTTCTGAGCTATTTCGTGATGATTAAACCGGTGCTCGGTTCCAGCTATCGCCAGTACATCCAGAGCATCTGGCTGCCGTTTTACCTTTCCCTGCCAACCATTGTGGTCAGCTATTTGCTGGGCGTTGCTCTGAAAGGGCATCTGTCGCTCGGCCTGTTACTCGCGGCACAAATCGCGGCGGGCGCGCTGGCCTTTATCGTCATGCTTTTGATTTCGCGTAACGCGCTGGTAGTGGAGATGAAGCGCCAGTTCATTCGTATTCACCCTCACCCTAACCCTCTCCGTTAGGGAGAGGGAATTAGCCGTATTCTCCCTATCCTGGGGGAGAGGGCTGGGGTGAGGGCGCCTATTAGAAAAAGAGGTCTGTATGAAATTATTAATTCTTGGCAACCACACTTGCGGCAACCGTGGTGACAGCGCCATTTTGCGCGGGCTGATTGATGCCATCACCACGATTGATCAATCGGTGGAAGTTGACGTGATGAGCCGTTATCCGGTGAGTTCCGCCTGGCTGCTGGGCCGCCCGGTGATGGGCGATGGCCTGTATAAGCAGATGAAACAGCACAACAATGCGGTGGGGCTGATGGGGCGCGTGAAGAAAGTGCTGCGCCGTAAATATCAACACCAGGTTTTATTGGCAAAGGCTACGGATAACGGGCGTTTGCGCAATATTTCCATTCCGCAGGGCTTTATTGATTTCGTGAAATCGCTGCAAAAATACGACGCGATTATTCAGGTCGGCGGCTCGTTCTTTGTCGATTTATACGGTGTTTCGCAGTTTGAACACGCGCTGTGCAGCTTTATGGCGAAAAAGCCGGTTTACATGATTGGCCACAGCGTGGGGCCGTTCCAGGACCCGCAATTTAACCATCTGGCGAGCTATGTGTTCGGCAATGCGGAATCGCTGATTTTGCGTGAATCCGTCAGCCTGAAATTGATGCACCAAAGCAATATCGACAGCAGCAAAGTCGAGCAGGGCGTGGATACCGCCTGGCTTGTGGATCATCACAACGACAATTTTGCCCCGAGCTATGCGGTGCAGCACTGGCTCAACACCATCAAGCGCAAGAAGACCGTGGCGATTACGCTGCGTGAACTTGCCCCGTTCGATAAACGCCTCGGCACCACGCAAAAAGCGTACGAGCAGGCATTTGCCGCAGTGGTCAATCGCGTGATTGAAGACGGTTACCAGGTGCTGGCGCTGTCGACCTGTACCGGCATCGACAGTTACAACAAGGACGACCGCATGGTGGCGCTCAATTTGCGCCAGTACATCAATGACCCTGAGCAATATCATGTCGTCATGGACGAGCTGAACGACCTGGAAATGGGCAAGATTCTGGGCGAGTGCGAGCTGACCGTCGGCACGCGTCTGCATTCTGCGATTATCTCCATGAACTTCGGCACGCCTGCGATTGCTATAAATTACGAACACAAATCTGCGGGCATCATGCAGCAGCTTGGCTTGCCGGAAATGGCAATTGAAATCCGCCAGTTGCTCGATGGTTCGCTCCTGAGCGTGGTGGCGGATGTGTTAGGGCAATTACCTGCGATTAACGAACGCCTGGGGCATGCGGTGCGCGCCGAACGAGAAGATGGCCTGCGCATGGTGGAATCGGTATTAACGCGTATTAAGGGGAAAAAATGAAAGTCGGTTTCTTTCTGCTTAAATTCCCGGTGGCGTCCGAAACCTTCGTGCTTAATCAGATAACCGCGTTTATCGATATGGGATACGAGGTGGAGATTGTTGCCATCCAGAAAGGCGATTTGACCAACACGCATTCCGCGTTCAAAGAGTACGGGCTGGCGCAGAAAACCACCTGGCTGATGGATGAACCTGCGGGAAAGGTCGCAAAACTGCAATCGCGCGCGTTGAATACGCTGCGGGGTTCCCTGCGTCCACGCACCTGGCGGGCGTTGAATGCCAAACGCTACGGCGAGGAAGCGCGCAATCTGATTTTGTCGTCAATTTGTGGGCGTCACTCGCAAACGTTGCACGCCGATGTCTTTATTGCGCACTTCGGCCCGGCGGGTGTGACAGCGGCAAAACTGCGTGAGCTTGGCTTGCTGAAGGGCAAAATTGCGACGGTGTTCCACGGCATTGATATTTCAGGCCGTGAAGCTCTGAATCACTACACGCCGGAATACCAAAAGCTCTTTACTCGCGGCGATTTAATGCTGCCCATAAGCAAGTTATGGGCGGGGCGCTTGCAGAAAATGGGCTGCCCGGCGGCGAAAATCAACGTGTCTCGCATGGGCGTTGACATGGAGCGCTTCTCGCAACGCGCGGTAAAGGCTCCCGCCAAAACGCTGGAGATTATTTCAGTGGCGCGGTTAACCGAGAAAAAAGGGCTGCACGTTGCTATCGACGCCTGCCTGTTGCTTAAAGAGCGCGGCGTGAAGTTCCGCTACAACATTCTTGGTATCGGCCCATGGGAAACGCGCCTGCGCACGCTTATCGAACAAAATCAGCTCGACGATGTGGTGTTTATGCCGGGCTTTAAACCCAACCACGAAGTGAAAGCGATGCTGGATGACGCCGATGTGTTCCTGCTGCCTTCTATTACCGGCGAAGATGGCGATATGGAAGGGATTCCTGTGGCGTTGATGGAAGCGATGGCGGTCGGCATTCCGGTGATTTCTACCGTTCATAGCGGTATTCCTGAACTGATTGATGCCGGGCGTTCAGGCTGGCTGGTGCCGGAGAAAGATGCGGCAGCCCTCGCAGATTGCTTACAGGCGTTCGGCAACATCGACGCCAGTGAATTGAAGCCAATGCTGAACTTGGCGCGCGAAAAAATTGAGACGGAGTTCAACCAGAAAATTATCTACCAAGAATTAGCTCGTCAGCTACATACGCTGTAAACCCACCGAGTGAACTATCACGAGGACGTATGCCGAATAAATTTCAATCAACTCCCGCCACTTTTTCTTCCTCCCGCCGCAAACTGTTAAAAGCCAGCTCTGTGCTGGCTGCGGTGCCATTCATTTCTCCTCGCGGTGTATTTGCCGCTGCTGGCAAAAGCGAGGCCAGCGTTCAAAAATTCTATCGCGGTGACTGGATTGCCGCTTTCAAACAGGCTTTCGCCGCCGCTGATACCGTGACCGTTCCCGCCGATTTAGTTTGCGACAACATCAACACCGCCATCTTTATGCCCGAAGGTAAAATTCTGCACGTTGCGGGTGGCTTAAAAGGCAACGGCAAAGGGCGCTTTGTGATGCAGGACGGCTGCCAGATTTTAGGCGAGAAGGGCGGACGATTTAACAATATCACCCTTGATGTGCGGGGGTCGGACTGCACTATTAAAGGGATTGATATGAGCGGCTTTGTGCCGGTCACGCAGATTTATATTGGTGGTAAAGAGAAGCGCACCATGCGCAACCTGGTGATAGACCACATCACGGTGCACGATGCGAACTACGCCATTTTGCGGCAAGGGTTCCATAACCGCATGGAAAACGTGAAGATCACTAACGGGCACTTTAGCCATTTGCAGGGCGATGCTATCGAGTGGAATGTGGCGATAAACGACCACAACCTGCTTATCTCCGACCACGTCATTGAAAACATTGATTGCACCAACGGCAAGATAAACTGGGGCATCGGGATTGGCCTGGCGGGCAGTACCTACGACAACGACTACCCGGAAGACCAGGCGGTAAAAAACTTCGTGGTGGCGAATATCACCGGCAGCAACTGCCGCCAGTTGGTGCACGTTGAAAACGGAAAACACTTCATTATTCGTAATATAAAGGCCCGCAATATAAACCATACCTTCAGTAAGAAGGCGGGAATTGATAACGCCACCGTAGCTATTTATGGCTGTGATAATTTCGTACTTGATAATATCGAGATGAAAGAGAGTGCCGGATTTTTAATTGGTTATGGTGTGATCAAAGGTAAATATTTATCTATTCCACAAAATTTTAAACTAAATAACATCGTGCTTGATAATACGAATATGCAGTTCAAAAGCCGCGGAATACAGATATCGTCGGGCAATGCGACCTCGTTTGTGGCTATCACTAATGTTGTGATGAAGCGCGCAACCCTTGAGCTGCATAACAAACCGCAACACTTGTTTCTGAGAAACATCGATGTGATGCAGTACGCTGACGCCGGACCTGCATTGAAGCTTAATTTTGACCTGCGCAAAGACGTGCGCGGCCGCTTTATGGCCAAAGATGAGACGTTGCTGTCGCTCGCCAATGTGCGGGCGGTGAACGAGAAAGGACACAGTTCGGTGGACATCGACCGCGTTGACCAGCGGTATGTGAATAGTGAGAGGTTGAATTTCACGTTGCCAGTCGCGAAGTAATAGTTTGTCAAATCACTTTGCGAATTTTCCGACCTTTATAATGGAGTAATACAAAGAGTTGGATTTGCGTGATTTGTTAAGAACGTTAAGATGCAGTACTAATTCAGGGGATCAATTCATGCTGGCATCACAGCACGAAAAGTTTATAATCCTCCAACCATTTCGAGGTGGGTCTAAATATGATTAATTTGAAAGCAGTGATCCCGGTTGCCGGTTTGGGTATGCACATGTTGCCAGCAACGAAAGCTATCCCTAAAGAGATGCTGCCCATCGTCGATAAGCCGATGATCCAATACATCGTTGACGAAATTGTTGCAGCGGGTATCAAAGAAATCGTGCTGGTGACGCATTCATCGAAGAATGCGGTAGAGAACCACTTCGACACATCTTATGAGCTGGAAGCTCTTCTTGAGCAGCGCGTAAAGCGCCAGTTGCTTGCTGAAGTCCAGTCTATCTGCCCTCCAGGCGTGACGATTATGAACGTGCGTCAGGCTCAGCCGTTAGGCTTGGGTCACTCCATTTTGTGCGCTCGTCCAGTTGTTGGCGATAATCCGTTTGTGGTGGTATTACCTGACGTTATCCTTGATGGCGCCAGCGCCGACCCATTGCGCTATAATTTAGCCGCCATTGTTGAGCGTTTCAGAGAGACCGGGCGCAGCCAGGTTTTGGCTAAACGCATGCCAAACGAAGACCTTTCTGACTATTCGGTTATCACCACGGAAGAACCATTGCAAAACGATGGACAGATTGGTCGCATTGTTGATTTCGTGGAAAAACCAGATCAACCACAGATACTGGATTCTGACGTAGCTGCGGTGGGGCGTTATGTGTTGTCTGCTGATATCTGGCCTGAATTAGAAAAAACCGAGCCGGGTGCCTGGGGCCGTATTCAGTTGACTGATGCTATTGCTGCGCTAAACAAAAAGCAGGCAGTTGAAGCGGCATTGATGACAGGTGAAAGTTACGACTGCGGCAAGAAAATGGGTTACATGCAGGCATTTGTGCAGTATGGGCTGCGTAACCATAAAGAAGGGCAGAAGTTCAGGGATAGTATTCAGAAGTTGCTGGGCTAACTTGTAGAATATGAGCTGTTATGCCCTAAGTATGGTGAAGGGTCAAACGGTGGCGTAGTGCTCTGAATGGTTCTTGATTCTGAGTCGCGGGCCACCGTCTTGCTTTATATATTAGAAATATAGTGTATAAAATTCAGTGTGATAGTGTTTTTTTGATACTTGAATACAAAAATCATACTGCTGAATTGTCTTACTCAGGATGAAATTTTTGGTGCCCTAGTACGGTAAATGCCGAGAGGGATAAATATACAGTAGACTGGTAGCTGTTGAGCCAGGGGCGGTAGCGTGCTCGAAGTAAGTAACAAATTAAAAAAGCAAAATTTTTAGGCAAAGCAATATAAAGTAAACAAAAAAGCAAACTATTTATTTTCTTATGGTGATGATCTTTGAATAGTACGAAAAAAAACATTATTTACCTTGCAATAAGCCAAGGTGTAAATTATTTGCTTCCTTTAATGATTTATCCATTATTAATTCGCATTTTAGGTGTTGAGTCATTTGGGAAGGTAAGTTTATCGATTGTTATCATGCAGATGCTATTCCTGATTGTGGAATATGGTTTTGGGTATAGTGCTACAAGGTTAGTCGCGATTAATCGGGGTGACAAAGAATACATTTCTAAAAGTTTGGCTAAAATAATCGTTGCAAGATTATGGCTATTTATTCCAGTTATGTTGATAGTAATGTGTTTTCTGTTAATACCGTCATTATATGATATTAGAAATTTATTATATATATCATTAATTGCTGTCTTTTTTAACATATTCAATCCTAACTGGTTACTCCAGGGATTAGAAATGATGAAGTTAATGGCAATTAATTCTTTAGTATCTCGCGGAATAGCCATTTCATTTATATATGGTTATGTTTTTATTTTAAATAGAAATGATATTATTGAGATTGCGTTTATTCTTATTTTACCATATGTGATATATTCTATATCTGCTATGGGGTGGTTAGTCGCCGATAAATTAGTATGTGTCTATATACCAACTAGAAAAGATGTCATTGGGGTTTTAAAAGATGGGGCGTATTTCTTTTTTTCAACTCTGGCTACAAGTACATATACAATGCTGACCCCAATTATTCTAGGTATTGTTGCCGGTAATACTGCTGTTGGAATATTCAACTCAGCTAATATGGTAAAGCAGGCTTTGGCAGGGCTGATAGCGCCGATTATACAGGCGTTTTATCCAAAGATTAACATTCTTAATCAGAGCGATCCTAGAAGAGCAAGGCAACAATCAATTAGTCTGTTAAAATGGCTGGTGTCTTTTTTTGTAGTAATATCAATTCCAATTGTGTTATATCCAGATGTATTTGCAGAAATAATTTTTGGTAATAAAGGTGCTGAGATTAAAGATGCTTTAAGATTAATGACATTATTGCCTGTGTTAATCGTATTTAATTCTATTGTAGGGTTATTGATACTTGTCCCTCAAGGGAAAAATAATATTTATTTCAGAATTATTTGTTCTGGTGGGATTGGATGCCTCTTACTAATCTATCCCTTAAGTAAGTATTTTGACGTAATTGGCGCAATATGGAGTCTTTTTGCCGCGGAAATTATAGTGGCACTTGGAATGTCTTTATATCTTATATCTTTAAGAAATACACGAAGTGAGAAAAAATAACATGTTACTGTCAGTTGTCATACCAGTATGGAAAAGAGTGATAGAATTGTCACTTATATTAAACGAGTTAAATAAACAGGCAGCACTTAATGATATTAAATTAGAAGTAATATTGTGTGATAGCCATAGTGGTATTGAAATAGAAAAAATTATTGATGATGCAATTAATGAATTGAATTCATTAACTATTAGGCATTTACACACCGAAAATATTGTTGCTGCAAAAAGAAATCTAGGGATAAAAAAATCATCAGGGCAATATCTTATATTTCTTGATGATGATTGTATCCCTGGAGAGGACTTTTTAAATGATGTTGTGCACATAGTTAATAATTACAAAGAAAATACTGTATATTGTGGTGAAGTTAGATTTGTAAAAGAGTTAGTTAATAATAGTAATTACTACAGGTACAGAGATTCTAGGCATCCAAAATATTCAGATGATGAAATGCTTATCTTAAATGAATGGACTTTTGTATCGATGAATTGCTTGATCTCAAGAGACATTTTAGAACGGACACAAATTTTATATAACGAAAATTTCCTCGGATATGGCTGTGAAGACCATGAGTTTCCATGGCAGTTGATGAATAGTGGTGTCAATATTATAATGTCAAAACAAATGATACTTCATCACGAACATGGTGGTGATATTATAAAGTACTCCAATAAAATTAGATCTACGGCTCGTGATGGTATGTTAGCTTTATCGATAGAATGCCCAGAACTGTTTGCCAGTAATAAAAAAATAAATGCCATTGAAAATATTTTTATTAAGAGCAAATCCATTTTTAGTAAAATCATAAAGAAGGTATTATCTGAATATCTTGCTCTTAGGATTGCTAAGCTTCTTATAAAAAATGACAGGAATAAAATATTCTACATACCTCTTCTTTATCGATATATATTATTATGCTCATATTTGAAAGGATGTCAGGAACGTGAAACTATTGATAGAAAACAATTGTTAAAGAATTGGTATTTATAGATATTTAACGCAATCTACATTTAAGTAATAATATGATTAAACTAACCCTTATAAACAAAGTAGTAAGTTTTTTAATTTTCTTTGTGGTTTTTTTTAGACTGTCATTACTCAGTCCATATGTATACTTAGCATTGATTCCAGCATTATATGGTTTTTATATTTTGCTAAGTAGTTTAGTTAATCTCAAACAATTTAAGATTAAATTAGATGCAAGTACAATGTCATGGGGAGTACTGGCTGTTATTCTAATAGTTAGTATTCTATTTGATTGCTACCAAGATAATCTATCAGTGCAAAGTTCATTTTCATTTAGAATTATTATGATCTTCGTTCTGTCGTTTTTGCCAGCTCTAGCGCTATCCAAATTACTAAATAAAGAAAAATCAAAGTTAGAAAGTATAATGATATTATCATTTTGGCTGCAGATATTAATATTTTTTATTATGTATTTTAATATTAATGCAAAAATATTTTTGTATAATATATTTGGCATGGGGGACTCAGTAAATCTGTGGGCACAGAATGAATCAGTAAGAGGCTTTGGGTTATCAGGTGAAATTAATTTCATGACACCTTTTCTTATGGTTTTTATGTCGTTTTTTGTTATACAAAAAAAATATTTATTGCTGATCTTAGTATGTTTAACACAAATAATTAATTCTAATATGGCTGTTGTGGCAATATTATTTGCGCTAACGTTTTCAAATATTAAGTTGACGTTCAAGATTTTTGCAGTTTTGATTACAGGAACTGTAATCTATGCCTTAGGAGCGGTACTTTTCCCAAGGTTCTATGCTGAGTTCGTTAATAGCGGCGGTATGCGAACAATTAGTGGACTTATAGCACAGCATGTGATTAGTTTACATTCTCTGGATGTATATTCAATACTTTTTGGTTTCCAGCAAAATATATCTTCAGCAATTCCAAATTTAGCTGTGTTCTCAGATATGGGGTGGGTGATATTATTCAATTATGGCGGCGTGGTATATATTATACTATTTATGTTATTTCTGGCATTTCTATCACTAGCTGCATTTGGAAAAAGTAAATTAGCATTAGTATGGTTTTTGGTTGGAGTGCTATTTAATATTAAAGGCCTTGCCTTTGGTCCAAATGGATACATGTTTACTTCATATCTATTTATGATGCTCAATAAAAATTTACGCTCAGATGGCAAACTGAATCAGAGTGCTACATGCGTTGTATTATAGTTAATAAATAATTTTTTGGTGAGACAATTATGTTTAAAGATAAAACGTTACTTATCACCGGTGGTACCGGTTCTTTTGGTAATGCAGTTTTGAAGCGTTTCCTTGATACTGATATTACTGAAATTAGAATTTTTAGTCGAGATGAGAAAAAACAAGATGATATGCGCAAGCGCTATAATAACTCTAAGCTAAAATTTTATATTGGAGATGTGAGAGATTATCAAGCTATTCTAAATGCATCTCGGGGTGTTGATTATATTTACCATGCAGCAGCACTGAAACAGGTTCCTTCTTGTGAATTCCACCCGATGGAAGCAGTAAAAACTAACGTTCTGGGTACGGAAAATGTTCTGGAAGCAGCTATTACTAATGAAGTAAAACGCGTAGTCTGCTTGAGTACCGACAAAGCTGTATACCCAATCAACGCGATGGGTATTTCGAAAGCAATGATGGAAAAAGTCCTGGTGGCCAAGTCCCGTAATGTTGATAAAAACAAAACGGTAATTTGCGGCACCCGTTATGGTAATGTGATGGCTTCCCGTGGTTCTGTTATACCACTGTTTGTGGACCTGATTAAAGAAGATAAAGCACTAACCATCACCGATCCGAACATGACACGCTTTATGATGACGCTCGAAGATGCTGTTGATTTAGTATTATATGCCTTCGAACATGGCAATAATGGGGATATCTTTGTTCAAAAAGCCCCTGCAGCAACGATTGAAGCCTTAGCTATTGCGCTTAGAGAATTGCTTGAAGTACCAGAACATCCAATCAATATTATCGGTACACGTCATGGTGAAAAGTTGTACGAAGCACTTTTGAGCCGTGAAGAAATGATTGCTGCTGAAGATATGGGTGACTACTTCCGTATACCACCAGACTTACGTGATCTGAACTACGGAAAATATGTAGAAGAGGGTGATCAACGTATTGCTGAGGTTGTTGATTATAACTCTCATAATACAGAACGATTAGATGTAGAAGGTATGAAAAAACTTTTATTAAAGCTTACGTTCATTCGTTTTATTCGCGAGAATAAAAACTATCAACTGGATGAGTAATATGAAGATTGTTGTCACTGGCGCAAATGGCTTCATTGGGAAAAATTTACAAATTCATTTGCGAGAAAATGGCCATGCAAGTGTCATTTGTTTAGACCGTGAAAATTCACAAGATGATTTAGATAATGCTCTCTTCGAAGCTGACTTTGTTTATCATTTAGCTGGAGTGAACCGTCCGCAAAATGATGTTGAATTCTATGAGGGAAATACAAATCTTACAGAATATATTGTTGCAAAACTCACCGAGAAAGGTAGTAAGACTCCGCTGTTGATTACTTCGTCAATTCAGGCTGCAACTGATAACCATTATGGGAAAAGCAAAGCTGCTGCCGAAAAAGCAGTTAGAGATTATGCTACGTTGACGGGGGCAAAAGTTTATATTTACCGACTACCAAATGTATTCGGAAAATGGTGCCGTCCTAACTATAATTCTGCAGTCGCAACCTTTTGCTTTAACATCTTAAATGGCCTTGAGGTCAAAGTTAACGATCCGCAAGCAGCTTTAAATCTTGTCTATATTGATGACGTCTGTAAATATTTTTTGAAAAGCTTAGTTGGCGAAATACAACCTGAGAATGCTGTTGTTGAACCTATTTACAAGACTACTGTGGGTGAAGTTGTTTCAATTATTCAATCTTTCAAGGCAAATCAGAATCAATTACTCATTGATAAGGTTGGTGTAGGGCTAACGCGTGCTTTATATTCAACGTTTATTAGCTACTATGAACCGGCTCAGTTCTCTTACTCGGTTAAACGCCACAGTGATCCGCGTGGCAGTTTCGTTGAGATGCTGAAAACGCAAGATTCCGGCCAATTCTCATTCTTCACGGCACATCCTGGGATAACTCGAGGTGGCCACTATCATCATACAAAAAATGAGAAATTCCTTGTTATTAAAGGAAAAGCAAAATTCTGCTTCCGCCATATTGTTACCAATGAGTATTATGAGCTTTTTGTGGATGCAGAAGAATCTAAAGTTGTTGAAACTGTTCCTGGCTGGTCTCATGACATTACAAACATCGGGAATGATGAAATGATTGTAATGTTGTGGGCGAACGAAATATTCGACCCATCACAGCCCGATACCGTGACATATAAAATTTCTTAAGAGTTAAAAATGAAAAAATTACATGTTATGAGTATTGTCGGTACTCGACCGGAAATTATCCGTTTATCACGAGTACTTGCAAAATTAGACGAATACTGTGAACACACTCTTGTTCATACTGGTCAGAATTATGACTACGAACTGAATCAGATTTTCTTTGATGATTTATCTGTACGCAAACCTGATTATTTTCTGAATGCTGCCGGTAAAAATGCCGCCGAGACAATTGGTCAGATCATTATTAAAGTAGATGAAGTTTTAGAAACAGTTAAACCTGATGCTATTCTGGTGTTAGGTGATACCAACAGTTGCCTGTCTGCAATCCCTGCTAAACGTCGTAAAATCCCCATTTTTCATATGGAAGCCGGTAATCGTTGCTTTGATATGCGGGTTCCGGAAGAAACCAATCGCCGCATAGTGGATCACACTGCTGATATCAATTTAACTTACAGTGATATTGCACGTGAATACCTTCTAGCAGAAGGACTCCCGGCTGACCGAATTATCAAAACCGGTAGCCCGATGTTTGAGGTTTTAAATCACTATGCAGCAGGAATTGAAGGGTCGGATGTGATAACTAGATTGAACCTTGAAAAAGGAAAATATTTTGTTGTCAGTGCTCACCGTGAAGAAAATATCGACTCTGATAAAAACTTGCTCAAATTAGTGGATGCATTAAACCTGGTTGCGGAAACATACCAACAGCCGGTTATTATTTCTACGCACCCGCGTACGCAAAAACGCATTGATGCTAAAGGTATCGTTTTCCATCCTTTAATTCAGCTTCTCAAGCCATTGGGTTTCAAAGACTACGTAAAATTGCAGAAAGACGCACATGCCGTACTCTCTGATAGTGGCACAATTAATGAAGAGTCGTCTATTCTAAACTTTCCTGCTGTAAATATTCGTGAGGCTCACGAGCGTCCGGAAGGTATGGAAGAGGCGGCCGTAATGATGACAGGGGTTGAGCCCGAGAGAATTTTGCAGGCACTTGCAATATTAGAACATCAACCACGTAACGATGAACGACTGCTCCTTCAGGTAAACGATTATTCAATGCCGAATGTTTCTGATAAAGTTATCCGAATTATTCTTTCATACACTGACTATGTTAAAAGAGTCGTGTGGCGTAATTATTAAGCATTCATGCCCTAAATTATTTAGGGCTATTTTGACGATCAGGTGGAATGACGTTGAAGGTTTTATTATTGACACAGTGGTTCGATCCTGAACCTACGTTTAAAGGGCTTGCCTTTGCTAAAGAATTAAAAAGACAAGGCATTGATGTTGACGTCATTACTGGATTTCCGAACTATCCCGGAGGAAAGGTTTATGATGGATATGCTATTAAAGCATACCAAAAAGAAATAATAGATAATGTAGATATTAATCGCGTGCCAATTTATCCGGACCATGGGAAATCAGCGATAAAAAGAATATTTAACTACCTTTCATTTTTCTTTAGTAGTTCACTATACGGTATTTTTCGTAGGAAAAAAGTCGATGTTATTTATGCTTACCACCCTCCGCTGACAACAGCTTTATCTGCATCATTAATTTCACTTATCAGAAGAACTCCTTTTGTTATTGATGTTCAGGATCTTTGGCCCGATACCTTAGCGGCTACCGGTATGCTGAATAATACTAAAATACTAAAAGTTGTAGATATTGTATGTCATTTTATCTATAAAAGGGCTTCTAAAATTATCGTACTCTCTCCGGGGTTTAAGAAAACTTTAATAGAGCGCGGTGTGCCTGACGACAAAATTGAGATTATTTATAACTGGTGTGATGAAGAAAAAATTCGTAACTTTGAAAAAAGTGAACATTTATTGCCTAATAATGGGTTCAATGTGGTTTTTGCAGGTAATCTGGGGCTGGCTCAGGGGTTGCCTGCTATAGTTGATACAGCAAAACTGCTGATTGAACGAAAGATAAAAGCAAATATTGTCATTATTGGTTCTGGTATTGCTAAAATAGAAGCAGAACAAAAAGCGGAAGATCTTGAACTTGATAATATTTATTTTATCCCACGAGTACCGGTAAGCCAGGTAGGTGATTTACTGAATCAAGCCGATGCATTACTTGTTCATTTAATCGACGATGAATTATTTAAGATCACTATACCTTCTAGAACTCAAGCATATATGGCCTGTGGGAAGCCGATTGTTATGGCCGTAGGTGGAGATGCTACTGACCTTATTAAACAAGCAGAAGCAGGCATCATTTGTTTTTCTAATGATCCCGTCTCAATGGCTGACGGTATTGAGCACTTATGCCAATTAACAAGCATTGAGCTGGAAAGACTAGGAAACAATGGTAAAAATTTTTATGAATCGAAGCTCAGCCTGAATGAAGGTGTAAGACGGTTCATCACAATTTTTAATGAGGTCACAGGTTCAAAATGATAAAGCGTTTGTTCGATATAATCGTTTCAGCAGTTATGCTATTAATTCTGGCACTGCCAATGGCCATTGTTGCAGTTTTAGTTCATACAAAACTGGGTTCCCCAGTTCTTTTTAAGCAGCAACGACCTGGAAAGTCAGGGAAGCCTTTTATGATGATAAAATTCAGAAGTATGAAAGATGCCGATAGTATTTCTACTACTGATGAAGAAAGACTCACACCTTTTGGTAAGAAACTGCGCGCGTTGAGCATAGACGAGCTGCCGGAACTTTGGAATGTATTAAAAGGTGACATGAGTCTAGTGGGCCCCCGACCTTTGTTGATGAGCTATCTCGAATTATATGATGATGAGCAAATGCGTCGCCATGAAGTCAAACCAGGTATTACGGGTTGGGCACAAATAAATGGGCGGAATGCAATAAGCTGGGAAGAAAAATTTATATACGATATATGGTATGTTGATAATCATAATTTCTGGCTGGATTTGAAAATATTGTTCCTCACGGTTAAAAAAGTGATGATTAAAGAAGGTATATCTTCCACTGGTGAAGCGACAATGCCTATATTCAAAGGTAACTCCAATAAAAACACCGATTAATACTTATTTAACTTTGGGGTGATATTCGACGATGAATGTATGTATGCCTGGGCAAATTAAAATTGCCGTACTCTCCTTATATAATATGAAAATATCCGATGGTGTTTGATTTTAGTAGGATATCCTCTTCGTAACATCGAGTGACTTTAGTTAAAAATAATTTTAAGGGTTTATTTTATGTTAAATACAAAGTTTTCTCCGTGGCCATCCTTTACTCAAGAAGAAGTTGATGCGGTTTCGAAAGTTCTGCTCTCAAATAAAGTTAATTACTGGACTGGCGATGAATGTCGTAAGTTTGAAGCAGAATTTGCTGATTGGGTTGGCACTAAATATGCTGTTGCGGTAAGCAATGGTACTCTTGCATTAGATGTGGCCTTAAAAGCATTAGATATTGGTGTTGGTGATGAGGTTATTGTTACTTCACGTACTTTTTTAGCATCAGTATCGTGTGTTGTTACTGCTGGTGGTAGTCCAGTTTTTGCTGATGTTGATTTAAATAGCCAATGTATTACAGCGGATTCTGTAAAAAGAGTATTGAGCCCTAAAACAAAGGCAATAATCGTTGTACATCTCGCTGGTATGCCAGCAGAGATGGATGAATTAATGAATTTAGCAACGCAGCATAATCTCTATGTTATTGAAGATTGCGCCCAAGCACATGGTGCAAAATATAAAGGTAAAAGTGTCGGTAGTATTGGTCATATTGGTGCATGGTCATTTTGCCAGGACAAAATTATGACCACTGGTGGTGAAGGGGGGATGGTCACTACTAATGACGAAGCATTATGGTCTCGGATGTGGAGCTATAAAGATCACGGTAAAAGCTATGATGCAGTATACAACCAAGAGCATCAACCAGGTTTTAGATGGTTGCATGAGACATTTGGTACCAACTGGCGAATGCTTGAGATGCAAGCTGTTATAGGCCGGATTCAACTTAAAAAAATGCCTGAATGGACACTTTTACGTCAGAGAAATGCAAAAGCCATTGATGAGGCTGTTGGTGACCTAAAAATAGTTAGAACCGTAAAGGTCCCAAGTTATATTGAACATGCAGCTTATAAGCACTATATTTTTATTAATGCTGAGTTCCTTAAGGAAGGATGGAGCCGCGAACGTATTATTAATGAAATAAGTGCCAGGGGGGTACCTTGTTATCAAGGTAGTTGTTCTGAAGTTTATCTTGAGAAAGCCTTTGACAATACATCGTGGCGTCCTGCTAAACCACTTTTAAACGCTGTAGAACTTGGGGATACAAGTATAATGTTCCTGGTTCATCCTACTCTGACAAATTCTGAAATTGTTGAGACTTGTTCAGTGGCAAGAGAGATTTTGATTTCAGCATCTAATATATAATAATGCTGAATCATTATAGTATTTAAAAAATAGTCTTCTGGGGTGAGTGGATTACTTACCCCTTCATCTTGAAATAATTGGTGCAAATTGGTGCAAAATGTTAACGCAATTATTGAGTTTGCCTCGTAGTGCCAAACGCATTATTATGCTGGCGATAGATTCGACTTTAATACTATTAGCATTTTGGGGAGCATTTTGGGTTCGTATGGATAGTACGGCTCCTTATACAAGTTCTGCCCACTGGCAACTTTTTTTAGTCATTGCAGTATCTACGATTCTATTATTTCTATATGTCGGACTGTATCGTACGGTATTGCGATATGTGACAGCGAAGATATTTGGCGTGGCCTTCTTCGGTGTCGTTGGGTCAACAATATTATTAATATCACTATCTTACTTTTTTAATGTATTTTTACCTCGAACTGTGCCCGTTATTTACTTTTCATTTTTGATGTTGTTTGTTTGTGGCTTCCGTTTATTTATACGCAGACTGTTGAGTTCTGCAGTGGGTGACAGGGAGTCGGTTATAATATATGGTGCAGGAGCATCCGGCCGTCAGTTATTAACAGCCCTCATACAAGGTGATAAATATTTCCCAGTGGCTTTTGTTGATGATAATTCAGCCTTGCACAAAGTAGTCATACATGGTGTTGCAGTATATAACCGAGCAAGTTTACCTTTATTGGTTCAACGTTATGATATTAATAAAATATTATTAGCTATGCCAAGCATCACAATGGATAAGCGCAAAGAGGTTATTTCATCGCTGGAAAACTTGCCATGTGAGGTGCTATCTATACCCGGCATGGTCGATTTGGTTGAGGGGAATGCGCAAATCATTTCTTTGAAAAAAGTTTCTATTGATGATTTATTAGGGCGAGAGTCAGTAAAACCTGATTCTGTATTATTGGCGAAAAATATTCATAAAAAAGTTGTTATGGTGACTGGTGCCGGTGGTTCAATCGGTTCCGAATTATGTCGGCAAATACTAAAGCAATCACCAACAGTATTGATTCTATTTGAAGTTTCTGAGTTCGGGTTATATTCAATTGAGAAAGAGCTTTCTGGTATTGCAAGAAATGAAAATTATGGTGTAAGAATAATTCCATTATTAGGGACAGTGCAAAAAATAAACCGGCTAGAAACAATAATGCGCACTTTTGGTGTTGAAACTGTTTATCATGCTGCAGCATATAAACATGTTCCTTTAGTAGAGTATAACGTCGTTGAAGGTGTCAGAAATAATATATTTGGAACTCTTTATTGTGCACAAGCCGCTATAGCTACCGGGGTTGATACTTTCATCCTTGTGTCCACGGATAAAGCTGTTCGTCCTACTAATACCATGGGGGCGACAAAGCGCATGTCAGAATTAGTTCTTCAGGCTTTGTCTCAAGAAAGTGGCCAAACTTGTTTCAGTATGGTTCGCTTTGGTAATGTGTTGGGTTCATCTGGCTCTGTAGTTCCTTTATTTGAGAAACAGATTGAACATGGAGGGCCAATTACACTTACACATAAAGATATTATTCGTTATTTTATGACCATTCCAGAAGCCTCTCAGTTAGTCATTCAGGCAGGTGCAATGGCTAAAGGTGGTGATGTTTTTGTTCTTGATATGGGGGACCCTGTAAAAATTTATGATCTTGCTACAAGAATGATTAAATTAAGTGGGTTAACCATAAAAAATGAAACTCACCCTGATGGTGATATTGAAATTAAAATTACGGGATTAAGGCCTGGAGAGAAACTATACGAAGAGCTTTTAATCGGTGAGCAAGTACATGGCACAACTCATCCACGAATTATGACTGCGCATGAAGAAATGCTTAGTTGGGAGGTTTTGAGTGAGTATATTGACCAGCTTGATGATGCTTGTAATAAATTTGAGCACGACGAGATACGTGCGATCTTATTAAAAGTTCCTACTGGTTTCCAGCCAACAGATGGAATTTGCGACTTAGTTTGGCAGGCCCGACATTCTACAGACTCAAACGCGCTCAAAATTAAATGCTAACAGACAGTGGATTTTTACATCAATTTATCTTGTTTCATCGTAGGTGCTTCGGTCTTGCTGAGACTTGTTGTTGCCTCCTACGAATCTTTCCCCAGAAGGATAAATTGGGTTAACATCCAAGCTACATTTCAAGCCGCGCGTTTGCCGTGGTGACCAACCCTGACAGGAGTATGTAATGTCCAAACAACAGATCGGCGTCGTAGGTATGGCAGTAATGGGGCGCAACCTTGCGCTGAACATTGAAAGCCGTGGCTATACTGTTTCCGTGTTCAACCGTTCCGGTGACAAAACGGAAGAAGTGATCGCCGAGAACCCGGGCAAGAAGCTGGTTCCTTATTACACAGTGAAAGAGTTTGTTGAATCTCTGGAAACTCCTCGTCGTATTTTATTAATGGTTAAGGCAGGCGAAGCCACGGACAAAACCATTGATTCTTTGAAGCCTTATCTTGATAAGGGTGACATTCTTATCGATGGTGGCAATACCTTCTATCACGACACTATCCGCCGTAACCGTGAACTGTCTGCTGAAGGTTTTAACTTCATTGGTACCGGTGTTTCTGGTGGTGAAGAAGGCGCCCTGAAAGGCCCATCTATCATGCCTGGAGGTCAAAAAGAAGCTTACGAACTGGTTGCACCAATTCTTAAGCAAATTGCTGCTGTGGCAGAGGATGGCGAACCATGTGTTGCTTATATCGGTGCTGATGGTGCTGGTCACTATGTGAAAATGGTTCATAACGGCATTGAATACGGCGACATGCAGCTTATCGCCGAAGCCTATTCACTGCTTAAAAATGGTCTGAATCTGTCTAATGAAGAGTTGGCAACAACCTTTACTGACTGGAACAAAGGCGAACTAAGCAGCTACCTGATTGACATCACCAAAGACATCTTCACTAAAAAAGATGAAGAAGGTAACTATCTGGTTGATGTGATTCTTGATGAAGCCGCGAACAAAGGTACTGGAAAATGGACTAGCCAAAGTTCGCTGGATCTCGGTGAACCATTGTCGCTTATCACTGAATCTGTGTTCGCGCGTTACATCTCCTCGCTCAAAGAGCAACGTGTCGAGGCTTCTAAAGTGCTGAGTGGCCCGCAGGCTAAACCGTTTGCTGGTGATAAAGCAGAGTTCTCTGAGAAAGTACGTCGTGCATTGTATTTGGGTAAAATTGTCTCTTATGCACAGGGCTTCTCACAACTGCGTGCCGCTTCTGAAGAGAATAACTGGGATCTCAACTACGGTGAGATTGCTAAGATTTTCCGCGCAGGTTGCATTATCCGTGCTCAGTTCCTTCAGAAAATCACCGATGCGTATGCAGAGAACCCAGCGATTGCAAATCTGCTGTTAGCTCCTTACTTCAAGCAAATTGCTGACGAATATCAACAGGCACTGCGTGACGTTGTTTCTTACGCAGTACAGAATGGTATTCCAACACCTACCTTCTCGGCCGCCATCTCTTACTACGATAGCTATCGCTCAGCGGTTCTGCCTGCCAACCTGATTCAGGCGCAGCGCGACTACTTTGGTGCGCATACCTACAAGCGTACCGATAAAGAAGGTGTGTTCCACACCGAGTGGATGGAAAAGTAATTAACTGTCAGTAAGTTATGCTTTAATTTAAAACCAGTGGAGAATGCTCTCCATTGGTTTTTTCTTTTTTAGAAGTGTGTAAAATTTGCTTTTGGGTTATTGCTGCCGATGTTTTTAAAGGCAGGCTTAACTGAAATCAGATTATTTGAGGCCTTATGAAAATTATAGTCACAGGCGGTGCAGGGTTTATTGGTTCTGCGGTTGTTCGCCACATTATCGAAGCCACTCATGATGAGGTTTTGGTCATCGACAAGTTGACTTACGCAGGGAATCTTGAGTCTCTTGCCTCAGTCTCAAGCAATGAGCGTTACTCATTTCGCCAGATTGATATTTGTGCCCCCACCGCCTTAGCGACTGTTTTTCAAGACTTCCAACCGGATGCAGTGATGCATTTGGCCGCCGAGAGCCATGTTGACCGTTCCATCGTCGGACCCGCTGCCTTTATTGAAACGAATATAGTCGGAACTTATGTATTGTTAGAAGCTACGCGAGACTACTGGAGCCAGCTAACATCATCGGCAAAAGAGAGCTTCCGTTTCCACCACATATCAACCGATGAAGTATTTGGTGATTTGCATGGCACTGAATCGTTATTTACTGAAACAACTCCATATGCGCCGAGCAGTCCTTATTCCGCATCAAAAGCATCAAGCGACCATCTTGTGCGTGCCTGGATGCGAACCTTTGGGCTGCCCACGATCGTGACCAATTGCTCTAATAATTATGGCCCTTACCATTTTCCGGAAAAACTAATCCCATTGGTTATTCTCAATGCACTTGAGGGCAAGCCTCTGCCAGTGTATGGAAATGGGTGCCAAATTCGAGATTGGTTATATGTTGAAGATCATGCCAGAGCACTTTATACCGTTGTTACCGAAGGTGAACCGGGTGAAACCTACAACATTGGCGGGCATAACGAGCGTAAAAATATTGATGTCGTTAAAACTATCTGCCGTTTGCTTGATGAGATAATTTCCGATAAACCAATGCAAATAGATCGATTTGAAGAGCTCATTACCTATGTAACAGATCGTCCTGGCCATGATTTGCGCTATGCTATCGACGCTTCTAAAATCGAACGGGAACTTGGCTGGACACCGGCTGAAACCTTTGAGAGTGGTATCAGGAAAACGGTTGAATGGTATCTGGCTAATGAATCGTGGTGGCAACGTGTTAAAGATGGTTCGTATTCAAGAGAACGTTTGGGCCTTAACAGCTAATCAAGAATATAAGGATTTAATATGAAGGGGATTGTTCTGGCAGGTGGTTCGGGTACTAGGTTGTATCCAATCACCCGTGGTGTCTCGAAACAACTGTTGCCTATTTATGATAAGCCCATGATTTACTATCCGCTCTCGGTACTTATGTTGGCTGGGATTCGGGATATTTTACTGATCACAACGCTTGAGGATCTTCCCTCATTCCAGCGTTTACTGGGCGATGGCTCTCATTTAGGTATTAATCTGAGCTATGAAATCCAGGCTCGGCCGGATGGTCTTGCGCAAGCTTTCATCATCGGGGAGGAATTCATTAATGGAGAAAGTTGTTCGCTAGTGCTCGGTGATAACATTTTCTTTGGCCAGGGTTTTGGCAGCAAACTGGAAATGGTTGCTCAACGGGAGAGCGGAGCGACAGTTTTTGGTTATCAGGTTATGTCTCCCAATCGCTTCGGTGTTGTCGAGTTTGACGAGCAGTATCGTGCATTGTCCATTGAAGAAAAACCTCAACACCCTAAATCCAATTGGGCAGTAACTGGACTCTATTTTTACGATAACAAAGTTGTCGATCTGGCGAAGCAAGTTAAGCCGTCTGAAAGAAATGAGCTGGAAATCACCAGCATTAACCAGATGTATCTGGAGATGGGGGCATTAACTGTTGAGTTGCTGGGGCGTGGGTTTGCCTGGCTTGATACGGGTACGCACGATAGCCTGATTGAAGCATCGCAGTTCGTCCATACCATAGAAAAAAGGCAGGGTTTTAAAGTTGCATGTCTTGAAGAAATTGCTTATCGTAAAGGGTGGCTAACTCCGGAGCAGGTTCTTGATAATGCAAAATCCATGGATAAAACCTTATATGGTCAATATTTGATCCAATTGGTTGGCGCTGACATTTAATTGAGGGCCTTCCAGTAGATTAATTTGTCTTCGCCAGATTAATTCAATTAAGAGATTAGCGATAAAGAGCGTAGCCTCATGCAGGTCCTAAATTTAGGGGTTGCATGAAATTTGTTCGTTTATTATCCACTTTCATAAATTTAATAGATCATATAACTTTAATTTTAGACGCTATTTTCAGCTCAATCTGACAAAAATTTTTCATTTGCTATTACGTATTTTTTCGTTGATCCGATTATACTAATCGACTGTAGCATCTCGCATTTAGTGAACAAATTCTCTTAGGGTAAACATGAATCCAGATAACAATAACATGGCGAATTACCACACGGATAGCAATCAGGAATCTATTGATTTAATTGATTTAATTATTCAATTGTGGAAAGGCAAAGTCACCATCATAGCTTTTGCTGTTCTAACTATCATTCTTGCAGTTATCTATCTGTTCGTTGCCAAAGAGAAATGGACCTCTGAAGCGATCATCACCTTGCCTGATTCTGGGCAGGTAGCGAATTACAATAATGCGATGGGTGTCCTATATGGTGGTAGTGCACCATCGAACGTCGAAGTACAGGAACGCTTTTTCGGGCGTTTCAACTCTGCCATTTCAGCCTTATCGGAACTATTAGATAACCAGGACAAACCCGAAAAACTGACAATCGAAGAGTCAGTTAAAGGTCAGCCTGTTCCTTTGAAAGTGAGCTATGTCTCTACGAGCCCGGCAGAAGCGCAAAAAACGCTCACAACTTACATCCAGCAAATCAACAAACGAGTTGTCAATGAACTGGACGATGATTTGAAAACAAGCATCAATTCTAAAGTTGAGGATCTGAATGTAGATTTGGCGACTAAAGAAAAAATTGCTCAAGAGAAGAAAGACAAGCGTCTGGAAATTCTAAATCAGGCATTGATCGTTGCGGAGCAATCCAACATCAAAAATACCCTGGTTCAGCAGGCAGAAACGTTGTCTGAAGATACGTTGTTCGTTCTGGGTAGCGATGCGCTTTCAGCTACCATTAAGAATGAAGCGACTCGTCCTCTGCCGTTGGATGATAGCTATTTTGATGCACGTCAATCATTGTTAGCGATTAGTGCGTTGAAATCTAAGCCTGATACCACTTACGCATTCCGCTATGTTATGAAACCTTCTTTACCTATCCGTCGTGATAGCCCTAAAAAGGGTCTAACTTTGGTTCTGGGCGCGCTGATTGGATTGATCATCGGCTCTGGTGTGGTACTTGGTCGTAACGCACTGCGTAACTATAAACCTGTAGTCTAAGTCCTGTAGTAATGAAAAAGGCCGCAATCGCGGCCTTTTTTATATCTAAAAAACCTACTTATGCCTTTCCCGCAAATTCTCAATCACCGCGCTCAAATCCAGCTCCTGATCCTGCAATAGCACCAGCAAGTGATAAACCAAATCCGATGCTTCATTCTTCAGCTCAAAGCGGTCATTCACGGTCGCAGCCAGCGCAGTCTCAACGCCTTCTTCACCGACTTTCTGAGCAATACGTTTAGTGCCACTGGCATACAACTTCGCAGTGTAAGAACTCTCCGGGTCGGCACTCTTACGCGATGCCAGCAACTCTTCCAGCTGATACAAGAAATGCCAGTCGTGATTCGTTTCGCCAAAGCAGCTTGAAGTGCCGAGGTGGCAGGTTGGGCCGATGGGATTTGCCAGAATCAGCAGCGTGTCGTTGTCGCAATCGGAAGCAATGTTCACCACGTTAAGGAAGTTGCCCGAGGTTTCGCCTTTGGTCCACAAACGCTGTTTGGTGCGTGAGAAGAACGTGACCTTGCCGCTTTCAATCGTCTGCGCCAGCGCCTGCGGGTTCATGTATCCCAGCATCAGCACTTCGCCAGATTTCGCGTGTTGAACAATTACCGGCATCAGTCCGTCGGTTTTTGCCCAGTCCAGTTGGTCTTGCTGTTCTTGTGTTAACACACTCTTATCTCCACGCCTTGTTGAGCCAGATACAGTTTCAGCTCGCCAATATTAATAATCTGTTTATGGAACACGGATGCCGCCAGTGCGCCATCAACATCGGCATCACGGAAGGCTTCGAGGAAGTGTTCCATGGTTCCCGCGCCGCCAGATGCAATCAGCGGTACGCGGCAAACTTCACGCACTTTCTTTAATTGCTCCAGGTCGTAGCCGTTACGCACGCCGTCCTGGTTCATCATATTGAGCACGATTTCCCCGGCACCGCGTTTTTGCACTTCCTGCACCCAGTCTGCGGTTTCCCACGTGGTCACGCGCGTGCGGCTTTCATCGCCGGTATATTGATTGACGTGATATTTCCCGGTTTCGCTGTCAAACCAGGTATCGATTCCGACCACAATACACTGCACGCCAAAGCGATCTGCCAGACGCGTGATCAGCTCCGGGTCAGCGAGAGCGGGGGAGTTGATAGAGATTTTATCCGCACCATATGACAAAATCTGCGCCGCATCTTCAATCGACTTAATGCCGCCTGCCACGCAGAAAGGAATGTCGATAACTTCCGCCACGCGTGACACCCAGCTTTTATCCACCACGCGGCCATCGCTGGAGGCGGTGATATCGTAAAACACCAGTTCGTCGGCACCTTCGGCAGCGTAACGTTGCGCCAGTGGCACGATGTCGCCGATGATTTCATGGTTGCGGAACTGCACACCTTTTACGACTTGCCCGTCGCGTACGTCCAGGCAAGGAATTATCCGTTTTGCCAGCATGAAATCGCCTCCGTTACGTTAAATTTCCCTTCCAGCAATGCCCGCCCGACAATCACGCCCTGCACGCCGGTTCCGCGCAGCGCAGCGATATCATCAAGCCCGCCAATGCCGCCAGAAGACTGGAATGCCACTTGCGGATAACGCGCACAAACTTCTTCATATAATGAGACGTTCGAGCCCGCCATCGTGCCGTCGCGTGAAATATCCGTGCACAGCACGTGTTTCAGGCCAACCGGCAAATACATCTCCACCAGTTCTTCCAGTGAGACGCCCGAGTTCTCTTGCCAGCCGCTTACTGCAACCTGTTTATTGCCCAGTTCGTCGATGCGCACATCGAGCGCAAGCACCAGCGCATCGGCACCAAAACGGGTAAACCAGCCTTTCACAATCTCTGGCGATTTCACCGCTGTAGAGCCGACAACAACTCGCGCTACGCCCGCTTCAAGCAGTGCCGCAACATCGTCTTCCGTACGCACGCCGCCGCCAACTTGCACCGGCACTTTCACGCCTGCAACCAGCGTTTTAATCAAAGGAATCTGGCGTTTTGCCGGGTCTTTCGCACCGGTCAAATCTACAAGGTGCAGCACTTGCGCACCCTGCGCTTCATAATCTTGCAGGCGTGGGAGCGGGTCGTTACCGTAATCACGCTGCTGGCCGTAATCCCCCTGATGGAGGCGCACCACTGTGCCGTCAATTAAATCGAGAGCTGGAATAATCATGGTGCTTACATCTCCAGGAAGTTTTTCAGTAATTTCGCGCCTGCGGCACCGGAGCGCTCCGGGTGGAACTGCACGCCGAAGAAATTATCTTTTTGCACCGCCGCCGTGAAGGCTTCGCCATAGCTGGCCTGCGCGATAGTGTTCGCACAAACCGGCATCGCGTAGCTATGCACAAAGTAAAAATAATCGCCGTCGTCGATGCCACGGAACAGGCGGTCGCCCGCTTTTGGATAAACACGATTCCAGCCCATATGCGGCAAAGGCAAACCGTGGTCGGTCATTTTCAACACCGGTTCGTCGATAATGCCGAGCATGTCGATGCCGTTGCTTTCATCGCTGCGGGACGCCAAAAGCTGCATCCCGAGGCAAATACCGAGCACCGGTTGAGTACACGCTTTAATCAGCTCCACCAAATCGCGTTCGCGAATTTGATCCATCGCCGCCTGTGCGGTTCCCACGCCGGGTAAAAACAGTTTATCGGCGCGCAGTACTACATCCGGGTCGCGACTCACCAACGGCTCGTAGCCATGGCGCTGAATCGCCGCTTTCACCGAATGCAGGTTGGCGCATCCTGTGTCCAGAATCACCACGTTCATTACAACACTCCTTTTGAGGAGGGCAGCGTGTCGCCTTCAACCTTAATTGCCTGGCGCAGCGTGCGGCCAAAGACTTTAAACAGGCTTTCGACGCGGTGATGGTCGTTTTTGCCTTTGGTTTTCAGGTGCAGCGTCACGCCCATGGTGTAAGAAAGCGAGCGGAAGAAGTGCTCAACCATTTCGGTGCTTAAATCCCCCACGCGCTGGAAGTTATATTCAGCTTTGTACTCAAGGTGCGGACGGCCAGAAATATCCAGCGCACAGCGTGCCAGGCATTCGTCCATCGGCAGCGTAAAGCCAAAGCGAGTAATGCCGCGTTTATCGCCCAGCGCGATTTTCAAGGCTTCGCCTAATGCCAGACCAGTGTCTTCAACGGTGTGGTGATCGTCGATATACAGGTCGCCTTTCACGCTGATATCCATACGGAAACCGCCGTGGGTGGCAATCTGATCCAGCATGTGGTCGAAGAAACCCACGCCGGTATTAATTTTGCTGCCGCCTTCGCGGTCCAGCCAAACTTGCACGTCGATTTGTGTCTCTTTGGTGGCGCGTTCGACGTGGGCGTAGCGGTCACGTTTGGTCAATTGCTCGCTAATCATCGGCCAGTTCAGCGTTTCGCCGTGGTAACGCAGCCCTTGAATGCCCATATTCTCAGCCAGTTCGATGTCCGTCGCGCGGTCTCCAATCACATAGCTGTTAGGTTTATCCAGCAAGCCTTCTTCCAGGTAGCCTTTCACCATCGCCAGTTTAGGTTTACGGCAATCGCAGTTGTCGGCGGGCAGATGCGGGCAAATCAGCACGTCATCAAAGTTCACGCCCTGAGAAGTAAACACCTGCATCATCAGGTTATGTGGGCCGTCGAAGTCGACCTGCGGGAAGCTGTCCGTTCCCAGGCCATCTTGATTGGTGATCATCACCAGCTTGTATCCGGCTTTTTGCAGTTGCAGCAGGGCGGGAATCACCGCTGGCTCAAACGCCAGTTTGTCCATGCGATCCACCTGGAAGTCTGAAGGTGGCTCGGAAATTAAAGTGCCGTCACGGTCGATAAAAAGAATTTTCTGGCTCACACGCCCTCCGTGGCCGTCAGGCCGGGTTGTTCACGCAGCGCAGCAATGGTGCGCTCGCACTCGGTACGGGTGCCGACGGTAATCCGCAGGCAGCCGCTTAACGATGGTTGTTTGTTTTGGTCACGTAGGATAATGCCCTGATCCCACAGCGATTTAAATACCGCACTGGAAGCGGTTATGCGCACCAGCACATAGTTGGTTTCGGAGTCGAAAACTTGCTCAACGCAGTCAACGTCCTTTAAAGCCGTGATTAAGTACTGACGATTCACCAGCACTTCCGCCACGCGCTCACGCATCGCATTGATGCCCTGCGGGCTGAGTGCCTGCGCGGCAATATCTGCAACCGGTGTTGAAAGTGGGTAAGGCGCAATCACTTTCATCAGCAAATTAATCACTTCTTCGTTTGCCAGTGTGAAGCCACAACGCAGGCCCGCCAGCGCAAAGGCTTTAGAAAGCGTGCGCAGAACCACAAGATGCGGATATTCATTCAGCCAGCCAGCCAGCGTCGCCTGCGGGCAAAATTCAATATAGGCTTCATCTGCGATAACCAGCGCTTTACCGCGCGCCATTTCCAGCAGCACACGGAAATCCTGCGGGTTGATTAACTGGCCAGTTGGGTTGTTCGGGCTGCATACGTAAATGACTTTAACGCCTTCGATGTTCTCAGCGATTCCCGGTAAATCGAGCTGCCAGTCCGCAAGCGTTGGCACGGTACGGCACTCAACGTTGAAGGCTTCGCTGCTGACGCTGTACATGCCGTAAGTTGGCGGGCAGTAAAGCACCGCATCTTTACCCGGCTCGCAGAAGGCGCGAATCAGCAGTTCGATACCTTCATCTGCGCCACGGCTGACCAGAACTTGTTCCGGTTTTACGCCCGCATACTCGGCGTAACGCTCAATCACCAGTTTTGGCTGGCATTCCGGGTAACGGTTTAGCGTCTGCTGCGTTAATTCAAATTCAACGGCGGTCGGGTATTCATTGGCGTTTAACCATACATCGCCATTACCGCCCAGGCGGCGCGCCGACTGGTAAGGGGTCAGGGCGCGAACGTTCTCACGGGCTAACTCTTCAATGCTCATTGCATCTCCTTCAGCGCAGCAACGCGCAGGGTAACGGCGTTTTTGTGGGCATCCAGCAGCTCGGCGGCAGCCAGAGTTTCAATGGTTTTGGCCAGGCTTGCGAAGCCCTGCGGCGAGAGTTCCTGAACCGTCATGCGCTTCTGGAAATCCGCCAGGCCCAGGCTTGAACAGGTCGAGGTATAACCGTACGTCGGCAGCACGTGGTTGGTGCCAGAAGCGTAATCGCCAGCCGATTCCGGTGACCAGTCACCGAGGAACACCGAACCGGCGCTGGTAATGCTGTCAACCAAATCACGGGCGTTGCGTGTCTGAATAATCAGGTGCTCCGGGCCGTACTGGTTGGAAATTTCAATACACTGCTCTAAATCGCGGGCAACAATCAGGCGGCTGCTTTCCAGCGCTTTACGCGCGGTTTCAGCACGATGTAATGCGGCTAACTGGCGCTCCACCGCTTCGGCAACGGCTTGCGCCATCTGTGCGTTTGGCGTCAGTAAAATGACCTGTGAATCCGGGCCATGTTCAGCTTGCGAAAGCAAATCAGAAGCCACGAAATCCGGCGTCGCGCCGCTATCGGCAATCACCAAAACTTCCGACGGGCCAGCAGGCATGTCGATTGCCGCGCCATCAAGGCGCTGGCTGACCTGGCGTTTCGCTTCGGTGACAAACGCGTTACCCGGCCCGAAGATTTTATCCACTTTTGGGATGCTTTCGGTGCCGAGTGCTAATGCGGCAATGGCCTGCGCGCCGCCAACCTGGAACACTTCCTGCACGCCACAAAGTTGCGCGGCATACAGAATTTCATCGGCAATCGGCGGCGGGGAACACAGCACCACTTTTTTGCAGCCAGCGATACGCGCAGGCGTGGCAAGCATCAATACGGTTGAAAACAGCGGTGCAGAACCACCAGGAATATATAAGCCAACGGAGGCCACCGGGCGAGTCACTTGCTGGCAACGCACGCCGGGCATAGTTTCGATATCCACAGTCGCCAGAGTTTGCGCGACGTGGAATTTCTCGATATTCGCCACGGCCACGGCCATCGCGTCTTTAATTTCTGAACCCAGGCGAGCGACGGCAGCGGAAATTTCCTGCTCGCTGACTTTCAGCTGCTGAACTTCGGTTTTGTCGAACTTCGCGCTGTATTCACGCAACGCCACATCACCGTTAGCTTTCACATTATTCAGAATCTCTGCAACGGTGAGGGTGATGCTTTCCGACGCGGAAATCGCCGGGCGAGTCAGCAGCGCCTGTTGCGCCGCCGCATCGCATTCATTCCAGTTAATCAACGTATTGAAGTTTGCCATGGTGTTACTCCATCATCTTCTCAATTGGTAACACCAGAATCGAACTGGCACCCAGCGCTTTCAGTTTTTCCATGGTTTCCCAGAACAGCGTTTCGCTGCTCACCATATGCATTGCAACGCGCTGCTGGTCGCCTGCCAGCGGCAGAATGGTTGGGCGTTCAGCACCTGGCAGCAGGGCAACAATTTCATCCAGACGCTCGCTTGGTGCATGCAACATGATGTATTTCGACTCACGCGCCTGAATCACGCCCTGAATACGGGTCATCAGTTTGTCGATCAGTTGCTGTTTGGCTTCTGGCATTTCGCCGTCGCGCTGAATCAGGCACGCTTTGGAGCGGTAAATCACTTCCACTTCACGCAAGCCGTTGGCTTCAAGGGTTGCGCCAGTGGAAACGAGGTCACAAATCGCATCTGCCAGGCCTGCGCGTGGTGCCACTTCTACAGAACCGTTCAGCAAACAGGATTTGAACTGCACGCCTTTGCCATCAAGGTAGCGCTTTAACAGGTGCGGATAAGAGGTAGCGATACGCTTGTTATTCAGGCTTGCCGGGCCGTCCCACGGTTCATCAACGGAAATCGCCAGCGAGAAACGGCAACCGCCGAAATCTAAACGACGCAGCGTGTAATAACGCGGGTCTTCGCCCTGAGCGCGGCGGGTCAGCAACTCTTCTTCCAGCACGTTTTCGCCAATAATGCCGAGGTCGACAACACCGTCCATCACCAGGCCTGGGATATCGTCATCACGCACACGCAGAATATCGATTGGCATGTTTTCCGCTAACGCGATCAGGCGCTGGGTGTGCAGGTTGATTTTTATGCCACAGCGCGCGAGCAATTCGCGTGAATCATCGCTTAAACGGCCTGATTTCTGAATAGCTATGCGTAAACGGTTGTTGTCTAACATGTGCAATCTCTCCTGATAAATTCTTGTCTGACGTCCAAAAAAAAGCCCCCGGAAGAAATCTTCCGGGGGCTTATTGACTCGTTCATGCACCACTGGAAGATCTTTTCGTCTCCCAGCACACATCGCCTGAAAGACTAGTCAGGATGATGGTGATGATGGTGGTTAGTATTTTGAACGCGTGTCATAAAATTCTCGTATGAATGTTTATTCATGATGTGCAAATAACGTAAACCAGATTCGCCGTTGAGCGCAAGGGCTTTTTTCACCAGAGATTAATATTCTGTTTAGCCGCAGTAATTGTCAGTTCCGCTAACGTGGCGTAGCCTTAAAGCAGGGTCAAAAAGTACCGCAGAGAAATATGCTGCATTCCAGGAGATAAGGCATGAAAAAGGTTGCGATTGTCGGGTTAGGCTGGCTGGGAATGCCGTTGGCGCTGTCATTATCAGCGCGTGGTTGGCAAGTGACAGGAAGTAAAACCACCCTTGATGGCGTCGAAGCCGCAAGAATGTGTGGGATTGACAGTTATCAACTGCAACTCACGCCCGAACTGGTTTGTGAAAGTGACGACCTCGATGCGTTGCTGGATGCCGATGCGTTGGTGATCACCTTGCCTGCTCGCCGCACTGGCGATGGCGACGATTTTTATCTGCAAGCGGTGCAGGAAATTGTCGATAGCGCGTTAGCGCATGATATCCCGCGCATCATTTTTACCAGTTCAACGTCGGTTTATGGTGAAACGGAAAGCACCGTAAAAGAAACCTCGCCGCTTGAACCCGTCACCGCCAGCGGGCGCGTGCTCAAAGAACTGGAAACCTGGCTGCATGATTTACCGGGAACGTCGGTGGATATTTTACGCCTGGCGGGTTTAGTCGGGCCGGAACGCCATCCCGGGCGCTTCCTGGCGGGAAAAGTGGATGTGCAAAACGGCATGCATGGCGTCAACCTGGTGCATCTCGAAGATGTTATTTCAGCAATTACGCTGTTGTTACAGGCTCCAAAGGGCGGACACATCTATAATTTATGTGCGCCAGATCACCCATCGCGTGCTGAGTTCTACACTCTAATGGCACGTCAGATGAACCTTGATGCGCCAGTGTTCAGAACGGAAGGGCAAAATGGCCACGGTAAGCTGGTGGATGGCAGCCGTATTTGCAATGAACTTGGGTTTGAATATCAGTATCCAAACCCACTGGTAATGCCCATGCAGTAACCGCTGTGGGGCATTGCTCGTGACCGATGGGAACGAGTATGAAACCACTGCTGGATGTGTTGATAATTCTCGATACCCTCGATAAAGAAGGGAGCTTTGCTGCGGCAGCAACAAAGCTCTTTAAAACTCCCTCTGCGCTCAGTTACACCGTTCAAAAACTCGAAAACGACCTCAATATTCAAATTCTCGACCGCTCCGGGCATCGCGCGCGTTTTACGCGAACGGGTCAGCTTCTGCTGGAAAAAGGCCGCGAAGTGCTGCATACCGTGCGCGAACTGGAACAGCAGGCTATCAAGTTGCATCAGGGCTGGGAAAACGAACTGGTGATTGGCGTCGACGATTCCTTTCCGTTTTCGCTGCTGACGCCGCTGATTGAAGCTTTCTACAAAAGTTACAGCGTGACGCGCCTGAAATTTATCAATGGCGTATTGGGCGGTTCCTGGGAAGCGCTCACCGAGGGGCGAGCCGATATTATCGTCGGTGCGATGAGCGACCCGCCATCGCTGAGTGGTTTTGGTTTTACGCTGCTAGGCCAACTGGAAATTGTGTTTGTTGTCGCCCCTCACCATCCACTTGCCGAAGTTGAAGAACCCCTAACGCGCCGCCTGGTAAAAAGGAGTCGCGCGGTCATCGTTGGCGACACTTCGCGCCTTGAACCCTCACGTTCGATGCATTTGCTCGAAGATCAGGACGCCATCACCGTTTTTGATTTCAAAACCAAACTCGAGCTGCAAATCAGCGGCATCGGCTGCGGTTACGTTCCGCGTTACATGGCGCAGCGTTTTATCGAAAGTGGCGTATTGGTGGAAAAACAGGTGGTTTCCCATGTGCCGTTCGTGCCGGTGTGGATTGGCTGGAACGAGCAAACTGCCGGACTTGCCAGTGAATGGTGGCGTGAGCAGATCGTCAACAGCCCGGAAATTGCCGGGGTCTATGGCATCACGAAAAATAATACAAACGGGTGAGTGGCAGGACATATTCACCGCAGCTATTGTTTAAAGTGGATCGTTATTTCTTCGAAAGTGTCTTCGCGTTTATTTTTCTCCTCTGCTTTATTTTGCGGAGTTTTTTGTGCGCAAGGAGTCTGTATGAAGCAAACAAATCAGCAATGGCAGTCCCGGCGTGAGCAGGCGGTTCCTCATGGCGTTGGCAATGCGCTGCCGGTCTACATCGAAAAAGCGAGAAATGCCGAAATTTGGGATGTTGAAGGCAAACGTTATATTGATTTTGCTTCGGGTATTGCGGTGCTCAATACCGGGCATAACCATCCGGCCGTTATTGACGCGGTGCGGCAACAGCTTGAAAAATTTACCCATCCTTGTTTCCAGGTCACGCCTTACGGCAACTATATCGAGCTTGCCGAACGCTTGAATGAACTGGTGCCCATCAGTGAGCCATGCCAGACACTGTTCCTCACTACCGGTGCGGAAGCGGTTGAAAATGCAATTAAAGTGGCGCGTATTGCCACCGGGCGCTCGGCGATTATCGCATTTCGTGGTGCATTCCACGGGCGAACGCTCTTGGGCATGGCATTAACCGGTAAGGTTCAGCCGTACAAAAAAGGTTACGGTCCGTTCCCGGCGGGTATCTATCATGCGCCATATCCGGCGGCGTATCTCGGTGTCAGCGACACCCAGGCGCTGGCCTCGTTGGCGGGAATTTTTGCCGCCGATGTTTCACCGGAGGAAGTCGCCGCCATTATTATTGAGCCAGTGCAGGGGGAAGGGGGCTTCTACGCCGCATCGCCTTCCTTTATGAAGCAACTGCGTGCGCTGTGCGATAAACACGGCATCGTATTGATTGCCGATGAAATCCAGAGTGGGTTCTGCCGCACCGGAAAAACCTTTGCGATTGAACACAGTGAAGTCGAACCCGATCTCGTCACCATGGCAAAAAGCCTCGCGGGTGGATTCCCACTTTCGGCATTGGTTGGCAAGAAATCGCTGTTTGATAAAGCAATGCCGGGCGGGCTTGGCGGCACCTATGCCGGTTCACCCGTGGCGATTGCCGCAGCACTTGCCGTCACCGACATCATTGAGCAAGAAAATCTCAATCAGCGCGCTCAAGAAATTGGTGAGCAAATCACGCATCGTTTACAGGAGATGGCTGAGAAATTTGACTGCATTGGCGATGTGCGCGGTTACGGCGCAATGATTGCGATGGAGCTGGTCGAGGAGCGTGACAGCCATCGGCCGAATAAAGAATTAACACAGGCACTTGTGCAAGAAGCCGGTAAAAAAGGGCTGGTATTGCTGTCGTGCGGAGTACGAGCAAATGTGATTCGTTTTCTCGTTCCGTTAACGGCTGAAAAAGAAATTGTTAATGAAGGTCTCAACGTCTTGTCATCCTGCCTCGAATTGGTGCAAAATACGCGCCTCACTAAATGAGAACAAAAAACCGACGTTAAACGCGTCGGTTATTTTTTTGCATTAAGTTCTAGCAGTCAAACAGGCATCCGCCAAAAAAACCAAGAGGCCGGGCTTCGTACCGGATAGATACTAGCTTTTAAAAAACGACAGTCGTGTCGCCGAGGAAATTTAGATGGGGCAGCTTTTTGCTTTTGCGCATGTATTCGCCGTTTGGGGGAATGACCATGTCGCTTAACGTCACCGCAGGTGCAAAATCTCGTGTTGAACTCCGTAAGAGCCTGACGCTCATTCCGGTTGTTATGATGGGCCTTGCTTATATGCAGCCTATGACCTTGTTCGATACATTTGGGATTGTATCTGGCCTTACCGACGGACATGTCGCTACGGCTTACGCGTTTGCCCTTGTGGCAATTTTGTTCACCGCGTTAAGTTATGGAAAGCTAGTACGCCGCTTCCCATCAGCGGGTTCCGCTTATACCTACGCTCAAAAAGCAATCCACCCGGTGGTTGGCTTTATGGTGGGTTGGTCGGCGCTGCTTGATTATCTGTTTATGCCGATGATCAATATCCTGCTGGCAAAAATCTATTTTGAAGCCCTGGTGCCGTCGATTCCGTCATGGATATTCGTCGTGCTGCTGGTGGGCTTTATGACCATCTCAAACCTGCGCGGCATCAAAACCGTAGCCAACTTCAATAGTCTGATTGTTGTGCTGCAGATGATCGTGATGGTAGTGATTACCGGCCTGGTGATTTACGGCGTGGCAAACGGCGAAGGTGCAGGCACCTTAACCAGCACGCGTCCGTTCTGGTCGGAACACGCCAACGTGGTGCCGATGATCACCGGTGCAACCATATTATGCTTCTCGTTCCTCGGATTTGACGGCATCAGCTCGCTCTCCGAAGAAACCAAAGATGCAGGCCGCGTCATCCCGAAAGCGATTTTCCTGACTGCCCTGATTGGCGGCGTGATCTTCGTGGTGGTGTCTTACTTCCTGCAACTGTACTTCCCGGACATCTCTCGCTTCCACGATCCGGACGCATCACAGCCAGAAATCATGCTCTTCGTGGCGGGCAAAGCCTTCCAGTTCGGCATCCTGATTTTCTCCTGTGTTACCGTTCTGGCATCAGGTATGGCGGCACACGCAGGCGTTTCTCGTCTGATGTACGTGATGGGTCGTGACGGCGTGTTCCCGGAGCGTTTCTTCGGTTACATTCATCCGAAATGGCGCACCCCGGCTCTGAACGTAGTGCTGGTCGGTATCATCGCGCTGTTCGCAGTGAAATTTGACCTGGTGACAGCAACGGCGCTGATTAACTTCGGTGCGCTGGTGGCGTTTACCTTCGTCAACCTGTCCGTGATTTCCCAGTTCTGGATCCGTGAAGGGCGTAACAAGTCCATCAAAGATCATTTCAACTACCTGGTGCTGCCAATCTGCGGCGCGCTGACGGTGGGTGCACTGTGGATTAACCTGGAAGAAAGCTCGATGATTCTGGGTCTGATTTGGGCGGCGATTGGCCTCACTTATCTGGCCTTCGTGACTCGTCGCTTCCGTAACCCGGTTCCGCAATTCAACGAAGATTTAGCGTAAAAGCTGAATATGAAAAAACCCTCATTTGAGGGTTTTTTTTGCATAAATTGTAGGTCGGATAAGCGTTAGCGTCATCCGACAAAGATTTTTATCCCACCAAAAACTGCGCATACTCAAACAACGCTTTCAGCAACGCCGTCTTTTCTTTATCGCTTTCATGCAAGTTATACAGCGCTTCCAGTTCTTGAGCGTAAGCCTGCAACGCTTCCTGCGACAACACTTCACGACGATGCTCTAACCAGCGCTGCTGCTCAGTTTCATCCAGCGTGCCGGGGAAGTTGCGGGCGCGATAGTTAAACAGCAATTTCTCAATACGTTTATCGGCAAAAGTAATATCCAACGCCGGTAAATTTTGCGGCTCGGTTTGCAACACAATGCGCATTGCCGCGCGATCAGCATCGCTAAAGAAACCATTATAGAGCTGCGCATCAACGTTATCAGATGGCACAAAAGGCTCGGCTTCGGCAAAAATCGCCACCGCTTTTTCCCGTATCGCCGGGTGTTCGCGCAGCAGCTTCAGGTTATCCAGACAGCGCTTACGGTCGATGCCTAAACGTTCGGCATCTTCCGGGCGCAGGGTATTCGCCACCGCCAGCACCGGGCATTTATTTAGATGCACCAGTTTAATTGGCACCGCAGCCACATTGCCAAGCGCGGCCTTCGGCGTATACAAACGCTCGCGCAGCGCATCGGCATCCAGTTCCAGCAGTGGGGAGATATCTCCCGCCAAATCCACCACAATCACTGCATTACGGTTATCCGGATGCCACGCCAGCGGTGCAATCCAACTGGTATTTCCGCGAGCCGCGCCGAACATCCCCGAAACATGCACCAGTGGTTTCATCTGTGGGATATCAATCAGCGTGGTGAGTTTATGTTTTGAGCGGTGGCTGTATAGATATTCGAACAGGCGTGGCTGGCGGTTTTTGACCAGTTGCGCCATCGCAATGGTGGCGTAAACATCCGACATCGCATCATGGGCGTTCGCATGTTCAATACCGTTGGCTTTGGTCAAATGCTCAAGGCGGAAACTCGGCAGCCCGTCGTCGTTCTCCGGCCAGACAATCCCTTCCGGGCGCAGGGCATAACAGGCGCGCATCACGTCGAGCAAATCCCAGCGCGAATTATCGTTCTGCCAGCTCCAGCCATACGGATCATAAAAGTTACGGTAGAAAATATTGCGCGTCACTTCGTCATCGAAACGCACATTGTTGTAGCCCACCACGCAGGTTTTCGGCTGCGTAAAAATGCTATGAATACGTTTAGCAAAATCGGCTTCGTTAACGCCGTTCGCCAGCGCGTGCTGCGGGGTAATGCCGGTAATCATCACCGCTTCTGGCTGAGGCAAATAATCATCAGCCGGTTTGCAATAAAACACTTCCGGCTCGCCAATCACATTAAATTGGTCATCTGTCCGAATTGCTGCGAATTGCGCCGGGCGGTCGAGTGATGGGCTTTTGCCGAAAGTTTCATAATCATGAAAGAGGAAGGTCGGTTGCTGCGTTGAATTTTCCACGGTTTACTCCCGCCCTTGAGTGTTGTTTAACATGCTGTAATTAAACTGAAATCCCACTAAAACTCTCTCCATGATGCAAGCTGGTTTGTCGGTCACTGCAATCGTGCATGGTAAACCATAAAGCCGCTGCCTGCACCACTGCGGGAAGCATACAGGGTGAGCATGCAATTCTCTCTATTCATATATTTTTGCAATTTAATTGCGAAAAATCTCGCAAACTCCAGTAAAAGAGGCGGCTGAATTTATTGTTACTGAGGGTATATCGTTGAAGATCCGTCTGTTTGCTGCTTGTTCATTGCTTTCTTTTGTTGCTCACTCCGCTTTTGCCGACGATACCTTTGTTAACGCGCCACCCCCGCCACAAATCCAGGCGGGGTCATGGGTGTTGATGGATTACACCACCGGGCAAATACTGACTGCGCAAAATGAACATGTGCGACGCAACCCGGCGAGTCTGACCAAACTGATGACCGGTTACGTGGTAGATCGCGCCATTGATAGCGGGCGTATCAAGCCAGACGATATTGTGATGGTCGGTAAAGATGCCTGGGCCAAAGGCAATCCGGTGTTTGACGGTTCTTCACTGATGTTTTTGAAAGCGGGCGACAGACTCACCGTTCATGACCTGAGTCGCGGGCTGATTATCGACTCCGGCAACGACGCCTGCGTTGCCCTTGCTGATTACGTTGCTGGCGGGGAACCACAATTTGTAGCGCTGATGAACAAATATGTGCAGCAGCTGCGCCTGCGCGATACCCATTTTGAAACGGTGCATGGCCTTGATGCGCCGGGCCAACACAGCTCCGCCTATGATCTTGCCGTACTTTCTCGCGCCATCATTCATGGCGAGCCTGATTTTTATCATATGTATAGCGAGCGCAGCCTGACCTGGAATGGCATCACCCAGCAGAACCGCAACGGCCTGCTATGGGACAAAGGGCTGAATGTCGATGGCCTGAAAACCGGTCACACAGCCAGCGCTGGCTTCAACCTTATCGCTTCGAGTGTTGAGGGAGAGCGCCGCTTAATTGCGGTGGTGATGGGCGCTGAAAGCTCCAAAGGCCGTGAAGATCAGGCGCGTAAACTGCTGCACTGGGGCCAGGATAATTTCGATACCGTCCAGGTGCTGCATAAAGGCAAAAAAATTGGCACTGAAACCATCTGGTACGGCAACCAAAAGAACGTAGAAGTCGGTACCAATCAGGATGTGTATCTGGCGCTGCCAAAATCGGAAGTGCCTAACATTAAAGCGAAATACGTTCTCGATAAGCCTGAACTGGAAGCGCCAATCGCGGCTAATCAGCATGTGGGTGAAATCGAACTGTTTGACCGCGACAAGCTCATTGCGCACTGGCCGCTGGTGACGCTGGCCGATGTTAAAAAGGGCAGCGCGTGGTCGCGCTTTAGTGATTATCTAAGCCACAAATTATAAGGTGTTTTGTCGGATGACGCTGGCGCTTTCCGACCTACGAAACAATCGATTATTTTTGGTTTTGTAGATACTGTTATG